>CAZIOY010000037.1:8524-40339 GCA_964540915.1 uncultured Ohtaekwangia sp. | reverse complement strand
CTTACTCTCCTGGATCCGTGGAAAGAATAAACTGAGAAAAGTAAATGGCCTCACTTTGTCCTACCCGCAACGCGATATTCCCGAACACGAAATCAACAATCTCAAAGATTGTATTGTTGCGCAGTTTGGCCAGTCCATTACTACTAAGGGCGATTGTGACAAACTCTCGGAATCAATCGAAACAAATGTCCTCAAAAATGTAAGCGTAAACACGTTGCGCAGGTTTTTTGATGTGATGCCCACCTTAAGCAAGCCTTCGTTAGAAACACTGAAGTGAAGTGCCGTCAGATCTTCCGATCTGACGTTTTTGAATGCTGTATTATCATGTTTAAAATATTTCGTGCCGATGGCACTTTGACTGGAAACGTTTGGCTGGATTTCTACAGATATCGGATGCCTAAAGGCCTCTATGCAATGTAGGGACTATATGTTGGTAGAATTTGGGTAGAATATAAATTTTGAATCCCATAGGGATGAAACATGACAAAGTAGGATTAAATTTAAGCTCAGTGAATCTGTGGCTTTGTTTTTTAATGAACAAATAGATGTCGAATTTTTAAAATTGAAATGAATCATGCGATAAGAGCACACAAAACTTGCTAAGGGCGAACCAGAAGCATGCGTTTGAAATACCATTCGTGATGGGCTAACTATATCAGTAGATTTTAACTACGAAAAGCAAACTACTTAAGCAATAACTCGCCCACTTCTCTCCAACCATTTACCCGCTTAAAATGATTGAACTGCAAATTATGCGGAGCAGAAAACAGCAACTTCTCCCCATTAAATGTTTCGAGATTATGTGGAAGATCATCAATCATATAATCTCCATACACTACGGTTTTCCTGCCACAGAAAACAAATTGTTTCCAGTGAAGAAAAGGAAAGTGCTCATTGAGCCATTCCAGTTTCTCGGGCAACGAGTTGGGAAACTCCATGGCCGATGACACAATGAATACTTCGTATTTCTCATTAAGTTCTTTCATCACTTCCTGGCTGTGTTGGTTCACGGCCATAGTTCTGAAGAAATCTTTGCGGAAGGTGAAATTGTAAACCGCATCATGATTGTCCGGAAACCGTTTCATCTCTTCCTTATGGTTCATCGACTCGCGCGGCACGCGAACGCCAAACTCTTTTTCGTAAAAATTAATGAACTGACCGGTGGCATCTGCCAGCACATCGTCCATGTCTACAATTAATCGCTTCATAGAGCGCAATGATAATTAAGTTTTAGGAAATTCTTTCAGTAAAACTGTCAGCAAGGCTGTTGCCATTACATTTTATCGTAAAAAACTATTCCTTTGGGAATATTTAACACCTCACGGTTGTCTAACATAAAAATTCGATTGGATTTCATACCTTATACCATATGGAACAACCTAGTGACGAGGTACTAATCGGGAAATCCAGAGCAGGAGATATGGCTGCCTTCAAAATGCTGGTGATTCGGCATGAAGGCAAGGTGGCAGGAGTGATCCGTTCCATGCTTGGGGCCACTCCGGAGGTGGAAGATGTAGGGCAGGAAGTGTTCATCCGGTTTTATGATGCACTCAGTAAATTTCGGGGAGATTCGCAGGTGAGCACCTACCTGGTGAGGATCGCTATTTACTTTTGTTGCATGAGAAATTGCAATGATGGATATTGTAAGGTGATTATCTAACCCAAAATTCTTTGCGCTACCTTATCTTTATTTCTTGTTTTAGTCTGTTCATTCTTTTTGCTTCGTGCAGTTCACGTGGCAAAATCAAAAGTCACCACATACGTGCTGCTCAAAAAATCAATGGGCTCTCTTTCTCACGTGAGGAAATAAAAACCATGAAGGCTTATCTGAATGAAAACAGAAAAGGCTATGACTCTATGCGCTCATTATCTTTATCCTATGAGGTAGCACTCCCGCTGCACTTTGATCCACGCCCGGATAATTTTCAATTCAAGAAAAGAGAAAATATTTCTGATTGGAAATATCAGGATACGGTATCGTTGCCATCCACTGATGAAGAGATTGCTTTCATGACCGTTGCACAACTTAGCACATTGATCAAACAAAAAAAATTAACCTCCACACGGCTAACGAATATTTATCTCACACGCATTAAAAAATTCAAAGACACATTATCATCCGTAGTTACCATAACCGAGGAACTTGCGCTGAAACAAGCTAAGCAAGCGGACGAAGAAATTGCACAAGGAAAATATCGTGGCCCTTTGCATGGACTTCCGTATGGAATCAAAGATCTTTTTGCCGTTCCCGGTTATAAAACCACCTGGGGTGCAGAGCCCTATCAAAATCAAATAATTGATGAGAAGGCAGAGGTAGTAAGAAGGCTCGAGGATGCCGGAGCAGTACTAATAGCCAAGTTAACGACCGGAGCATTGGCACGCGGTGATGTTTGGTTTGGAGGCAAAACAAAAAATCCGTGGGATCTTAAACAAGGTGCTAGCGGATCATCGGCAGGCTCTGCTTCCTCTACATCAGCAGGACTCGTTGCCTTTTCTATTGGTACCGAAACATTAGGGTCTATACTCTCACCTTCCACACGATGCGGTGTTACAGGGCTTCGTCCTTCATTTGGTGGGGTGAGTCGTGCAGGCGCAATGACGTTGTCATGGTCGATGGACAAGGCGGGACCGATTTGCCGGTCTGCCCAAGATTGTGCCATCGTATTTGAAATCATTCGTGGTAAAAATCCGGAAGGTGAAAAAGATCGTGCCGTAATTGATTATCATTTTTCGTTTAACCCACCGGACAACCTGAAAGAATACAAGATTGGGTATGCGAAAGAATTGTTCGATAAAGACACCGCCACCACGGGTGTAAACAATTCTGCGACCCTTAAATTACTTATTGAATTAGGTGCCGATTTAAAAGAAATGAAACTCCCTGACCAAGTGCCCTACGATGTGTTTGATATTATTCTGCGTTCGGAGGCAGGCGCTTATTTTGATGACCTGGTGCGCAGTCATAAAGAGCAAGCGTTATCGGAGCAAAATGCAGAATCGAGGGCCAACTCATTACGCCAATCCAGGTTCATACCGGCTGTTGAATATTTGCAAGCCAATCGTCATCGAAAAGTATTGATTGAAAAATTCAATACCCTAATGAAGGATTATGATTTCATCGTTGTGCCGGAAAATGGGAAAAATCAATCGCTGCTTACAAATCTGACAGGGCATCCTGCCATTTCTATTCCTACTGGTTTTGATAAGAAAGGACATCCTACCGCTGTAATTCTGATTGGAAATCTTTACGATGAAGGCCCTATTCTGGAAGCTGCCTATATTTTTCAGAAATCAACAGATTTTGACAATAAGCATCCACCTTACTTTATTAAATAACCGGACGCTTTGAAGTACTATTTTCTAATTCAGGTTTGCTAATCAAGAATCTTGTCAATTATCATTCTTCTTTTTAGGCAGATTTTCATTTCTGAAATACTTGTCTTCTTCATCCTCATCTCCTTTTCTGATAAGCTGACCGATCTCAAGAATCTTAAACTCTGTTCTGCGGTTTCGCTGACGCCCTTCCGGATTATCACTGCCATCAGGATGGGTGTTGCGCGCAATCGGTTTGGATTCTCCATACCCTTTCGCCACCAGGCGATTTGGATCAATGCCTTTTTGTATCAGGTAATTCACAGTGGACTGTGCTCTGCGCTGCGACAGCTCAATGTTGTAGGCATCCGAAGCCACACTGTCGGTGTGCGAACCCATTTCTATTTTTAAGTCCGAGTTGTCGTTCAGAAGTGTTACCAGCTTATCAAGTTCAATGGCTGCATCCCTTCTGATATCGGCAGAATCATAACCAAAGTAAATGTTCTCAAGAACAAAAACTTTGTTGCGCTCTTTTCTGTCCAGCACCAGAATGGTGTCGAATGTGATATTCGTAATCAAGTCCTTCAACGATTCAAGGGGCACGGATTTTCCTACCGTGGTATATGATTGTCTCCGGGTGATAAAGCCATCCGTTTCGCCAAGCAGTGAATAGTTCTCGTTTTCGTATACGCGGAAAAGAAACTTGCCATCATTGCCGGTCACGAAATCCTGCATCACATCGCCATCCGGGTCGAGCAGCGAAACTTTTGTGTTTGGTAAAATCTCACGCGTGCTGTCTTTGCGGATCATATAGGTGATACCCTGCAAAAAATAGTTGACTACCTTCAGGTTAGGATCTTCATTGATGAAGGTGTAAATGTCATCATCGCCCTTACCGCCTTCGCGATTGGATGTGAAGAACCCGCGATCGGGCTTGAATAAGAACATACCGAAATCATCTGCCGTAGAGTTTACAGGCTGGCCCAAATTCTCAACCACTGTTTTTCCATTCACGCGGTTCAGAACAAAAATGTCGAGCATACCGTAGCCGGGATGTCCATCGGAAGAAAAATACATTTTTCCATTTTCAGATACATAGGGAAATGTTTCTGCCCCTGAAGAGTTAATCTCTGCTCCCAGATTTTTTACCTTTCCGAAGCGGCCCCGTGAGTCCATCTGTGCCGAGTACAAATCCAGGTCTCCATAGCCACCTTTGCGATTGGAGGAAAAATAAAGCGTGCGTCCGTCTGCACTGAGTGCTGGTGTGGATTCCCACGCATCAGGCAAATTTATATTGATGGGCAGCGCCTCCGACCATTCTCCATTCCGGTAACGGGATATATACAAATCCACATCATTGGTGCCTTTGCGTTTTCCGGTGTTGCCCTTGGCAAAAATCATGGTCTTGCCGTCAGGTGTGAAGGTGATACATCCTTCGTTGATATTTGATTCGTTGATCAATGCAGGCAGGGGAGTGATGGTGCTAGCATTTACATTGGCGCCACTGGTCTCCGCTTTATAGATGTCGGTGAATGGTGTGCCAGTAGCCTCATAAATTTTAGAGTTGGCCCGCGATGATGTGAAATACAGTTCGTTGTTAGAATATACCGCATTGTATTCGGTAAACGGTGTGTTGATAGATTCCAGGTTTTTTACCTTATAGTAGCTCTTCTTTTCGTTAAGTTTTGCAAGATAACTGAGGCCGTCAATTTCTTTTTGCGCACGATCTTTTATTTTTTCATCCTTAGCATCCGTCTCTAAAGACTCCAATACTACACGTGCTTCATCATATTTAGAATTTGCCTGGAGGGATTTGGCATAAAACAATTTTACAGAATCTGCATTGATGCCGCGGCCGCCTGCCTTTGCATAAAATGGTTCCGCCTCCTTAATACGGTTGGATAACCGATAGGATTCTGCGATATAATAGTTTGCGCTGCCATTAGCCGGCTGCTTGCGAAGGACTCCTTTATAATAACTGATTACGCTTTCGTACTTACCGTAGCGAAATGACTTCATCGCCTTCTTTTCGGGGCTGCATGCCGCGATTGCTATGACGATACCTAAAACAACTATACCTCTTACTCTCATGCGGGCTTACTTATCCTTTAAAATTACAAAAAAATAAATGCTAAGAAGTTAACGCTGTTTTGGACAAATATTTTGTCATCCACGATTTTTCTGCCGGTATCTGCCATTTTGTTTCCCATTCTGCCTTGGTGGTTGCCAGTGTGTTGAAGGTTATGGTTGAGGCCTGCAAACGGCCTGAAGCAAAGTTGGCCTTTACTTCGCTCAACGAAATAAGGGTGACCGCGTCATCCAGATAGAATGCCACCTTGGAACGATCCAACAGATCTACTCCGGTGGCTGCCTGAATTTGTCTTAAAACACCCACCGAACTATCTATCGAACATCCGCTGGGATTATGGAAGTCTTCATCTACTGACATGATCACAAACTGATTTTTTTCAATTCGGAATGATGACTTCAAAGCCTGTCCGTGGGCGTTCCATTGTTCGCAAAAAACTTTTAGAGCCTTGCTCACCAGTTCCTCCTCATGGGAAGTAAAAGGGCGGCTTCCCTGATAAATCCACACCCTGCTTTCGGCACTTAACTCTTCAAAAGGAATATACATACATCAACTCATTAAATCTTAACACCTATTACTTCTATAAACCTTGCGCTTCGGCAATAAGTTCTGCCAGGTCCTTCACCTTTACTTCCGCTTCTTTCTCCTTGTTTTTCACGCCATCGGTCATCATGGTCATGCAGAAGGGGCAAGCCACCACCACTGTTGTGGCACCGGTTGCGAGCGCTTCTTCTGTGCGCGCAATGTTAATGTCCTTATTGCCCTTTTCAGGTTCTTTAAACATCTGCGCCCCACCGGCACCGCAGCATAAACCGGTTTTGCGTGAACGCTTCATTTCAACCAGGTCGGCATCGAGGGCTTTTAACACTTCTCTTGGCGCTTCATAAATGTTATTGGCGCGACCGAGATAACATGAATCGTGATACGTAATCTTCTTTCCTTTGAACGAACCTCCCTCGGTCATTTTGATCTTGCCTTCGTTGATCAGTTGCTGAAGCAATGTGGTGTGATGAACTACTTCATAGTTGCCGCCCAATTCAGGATATTCATTTTTCAATGTGTTGAAACAATGCGGGCAAGCAGTCACTATTTTCTTAATGCCATAGCCATTCAACACCTGAATGTTGCTCATGGCCTGCATCTGAAACAGAAATTCATTGCCGGCCCTGCGGGCAGGATCTCCGGTGCAGGTTTCTTCGGTGCCCAATACAGCAAACTTGATATTAACGGCATTCAGAATTTTCACAAAGGCTTGTGTCACACGCTTGGCGCGATCGTCAAACGAGCCGGCACAGCCTACCCAGAAAAGGATTTCGGGTGTTTCGCCTTTAGCTACTAATTCGGCAACGGTGGGTGCGGTCATGGTTAGTTGATGGTTATTCGTTGTTCGTATCTTCTTCTTTTGCTTACTTCTGAATCCAATTAGCCCGATCAGCTGGTGAGAATTTCCAGGGAGCAAAGCTCGTTTCGATATTCTGAAACATGGAGTTCCATTGGGCCGGTGAGCCGGATTCTTCCATCGCTACGTATCTTCTTAGCTCTAAAATTATTTCGAGAGGGTTAATCATCACCGGGCACGACTCCACGCAGGCATTGCAACTGGTGCAGGCGTTGATTTCTTCTTTGGTGATGTAGTCGTTTAATAATGTCTTACCATCATTCAATCCGGGGCCACCCGTTTCTAAACTCTTGCCCACTTCTTCCATGCGATCGCGTGTGTCCATCATGATCTTGCGCGGAGAAAGTTTCTTTCCCGTAAGGTTAGCAGGGCACTCAGAAGTACAACGACCACACTCGGTACACGCGTAGGCAGCCATTAAATTATTCCACGAAAGATCGTTTACGTCCTTTGCTCCGAATCTTCCGGGTTCACCGGCAGGTGCGGCAACAGTTTCAAGGCCCAGCATCGATTTTACTTCGCGCGTAACTACGGGCATATTATTAATGTGGCCCTGCGCTTCAAGCTTGGCAAAGTAGGTATTGGGAAATGCCAGAAAGATGTGGAGGTGCTTTGAGTACGTAACATAAATGGCAAAACCCAGAATGCCTATGATATGAAACCACCAGGCAAAGCGCTCGATGATTATAAGTGTTGAGGTGTTCAGGCTTTCGAATAATGGGATCAGGAACGAACTAAAAAAAAGTGTGCCAGTGGCTACATAGTGCTCGTCCGTTGTTTGCAAAACCTGATCGCTGGCATTCATGGTGAGGATAGCCGACATCAAGACAATTTCAGTAACGAGAATAAGATTAGCATCCAGGCGAGGCCAGTTGGTCATCTCGGCCGACCAGAAGCGAGGAATCTTCATAATATTTCTTCGAGTCAGAAAAAAGACGCAAGCCAACAATACAGCTACAGCCAGAAACTCGAACACATTCATCAATACATTATAAAAACCACCCAAATATGGAGCAAATATGCGATGTGTGCCGAGCAAGCCATCAATCACAAACTCCAATACTTCCAGATTGATCACTAAGAAGCCTATATATATGAAGAAGTGAAGAGAGGCAGGAATAAAGCGCTTAAACATCTTCTTTTGACCAAAAGCCACCAAAACCATGTTGCTCAACCGCGCAGAAGGATGGTCTTTGATTTCGTTCTGCTTGCCCAGGTTTATGTTGGCCCGGATGCGCAACACCCGCTTTCGGATAAAGTAACTTGCCACACCCAGCGTAATGACGAATAGAATTTGTTGCAGATATTGCATACCAGAGAAAGAATTTGACGGGAATTTAGTTTACGTCACCGTTTGAACCTATAATATTAGAATCAAAACCTTAAAATTTCGAACTCAGTTTGCAGCAAAACTAAATTTCCATAGTTTTGTGGCCCTGTTTACACGTAAGCAGATAGAAAGTGTCGGTGACGTAGCTCAGTTGGTAGAGCAAAGGACTGAAAATCCTTGTGTCGGGGGTTCAATTCCCTCCGTCACCACAAAAATGAAAGCCTCAGAAATCTGAGGCTTTTTCATTCATCCCTGTTTATCTCTTCAATCACAGCCACAACCTTTTTCACACTCCTCCAAGGTATTGAACGGCACAACGCCATCACACCCACCCCACGTAAAGGGTTTGCACTTCTTTTCAGTCTTATCATAAAAATACCTGGTAAAGATGGCCTGGCATAGACCCGCATCAGGTTCTAAGCTACATTTTTCACTCTTTACACAATCATCTTTGCACTGTGTTAACAACAACACTAAGGGTATTAAGAATATTTTTAGCGAGCTCTTCATTATATACAATAGACACCAGGTCAATTAAAATAGTTGTAATTCTTATGTGTTGGACGTGACAACTTTTTAAACTGCACCAATAGAATTAGCTGCCACCCAAGCCGTAGTCCACGCTGCCTGAAAGTTGAACCCACCGGTTTCTCCATCCATGTCAAGTACTTCGCCAGCAAAGTATAAACCTGACACTTTCTTACTTTCCATGGAATTCAATTCAATGTCATTCAATGAAACTCCTCCACAGGTAACAAACTCTTCTTTGAATGTGGTTTTGCCTTTGATGTGAAATGGGCAGGCAAACAACAACTCAATTAACCGATTGATCACTTTATTAGATTGATCACTCCACGTTCTTCCTTCTTCTGCTCCGGCTCTCAAAGAAAGAAATTCCCATAATCTTTTTGGAAGATTGAAGAGCGGATTGCTTACTACCTGTTTTTTGCTGTTTTCATTTTTCAACTTCATCAGTGCGCTGCGCACTTCCGTTTCGGGTTTGCCTGTCCAGTTTACTAATGCCGTGAATGTATAGTGGACTTTATGAAGATCTACTGCGGCCCACGCGGAAAGTTTAATAACGGCAGGGCCACTGAGTCCCCAATGCGTAATGAGCACTGGCCCACGTTGCGAAAGTTTTGATCCAGCTATTTTTACCTCGGCATCAGGAACAGCAACGCCCATCAGGTCAGTAAACTCTTTCGAGGAATCATTGAAGGTAAACAAAGAGGGAATCGGCTGAACGATCTCATGACCAAGATCGGAAAGCCAACGGTAATTTTCTGGTTTGTTATAACCACCGGCCGCAACGATAATATGAGTCGCGGTGTATTGCTGTTCGTGGCAATGCACATGAAAAACTTTTCCCATCTTTTCTATGCGCGTTACTTCCTGGCTGATTTTGATTTCAATGTTTAATCGCTCTGCTTCGCGAAGAAAGCAATCAATAATAGTTTGAGAATTATCCGTGATCGGAAACATGCGACCATCTTCTTCGGCTTTTAGTTCCACGTCATGATTCTCAAACCACGCTACCGTATCTTTCGCCTGAAACTTTTGAAATAAACTTTTTAATGCTCGCTGTCCGCGCGGATAATGCTTTGATAAGGGAGTGGCTTCAAAGCAATGATGTGTTACGTTGCACCTTCCTCCACCCGATACTTTTACTTTTGATAATAGCTTGGACGTTTTTTCAAGAATCAAAACGCGAAAGCCTTTCTTGCTTTGTGCTGCTTCAATCGCTCCAAAGAAACCTGCTGCGCCACCTCCAATTACAATTAAGTCATACTTTGAAGGCATCATTATGCAGGTGAGATTTCATTAATGCAAAGGAACTGGAACAATGGCTAATTTTTTCATCACACGCTGGTTCACAAACCAGATAAGCACGATGGTTATAAAAGTAGTGATCGCTACTACATATCCAAGAATATCATAATGCAATAATTCACCGGAAGGAGACTGCACCACAATTAATCCTGCCGCATAAGCGGCAACACCTCCGGAGATTTGCTGAACAGAAGAATTGATACTCATGAATGCTCCGCGATCGGATTGCTCAGGTACGGCAGACAAAAGCGCCTGAGATGAAATCATGCGTGCGGTGATACCGGCAAACATAATCACGTTCATCACCATGACCAACCATAATGGTGTGACTCCCAGATTGCAATAGATCACAACGATGACGATCGTCACCAAAGAGCCCACAAAAAAAGTACGATACTTTCCCCAGCTATCGCTAAACTTTCCAATCAGCGGGCCGATAACCATCGAGCACAGCCCGGTAACGGTATATAGTAGCGGCAAACTAGCGGGTGATATTTTCAAATTGTTTACGCCAAACACCGTACCGAATGGCATCATCATAAAACCGCCCGTAGCCAGTAACGCGGTAGCTGCAAAAGTTTTAAGATAAACGGAGTTCGAAGCAGTCTTCGCCAGATGGACAAAAGCATTCCTGTCAGATTTGGTTTTCAAGTGAGCATCAATGGGTTTTAAGTACATGATGATCGCGCCCATCACCACCAAACTCACGATGACAATCATGATAAAAGGAGAATGCCAATCCCACAGGTTAGCAAAATATAAACCGATAGGCAGCCCTAATACCTGGCTGGAAGCAAATGCCATTTGCACGAAACCCATCACGCGACCACGCACTTCTAAGCGAAACAAATCCGTAATGATGGCTAAGGTGATCGATCCGATTACACCGCCAAAAATTCCGGTAACGATGCGTGCCATCAGCAGTAACGAATAGGAAGTGGCTAATCCACAAAACAGAGTGCCCACGATAAAACCGGAATAAAAAAAGATCAGTAATTTTTTTCTATCGTATTTATCAGCAAAGCCCGCAGCTAAAATTCCCGAGAGGCCCGCACTGAATGCATACGCTGACACCGCCATTCCAAATTGTTGTGGCGTGATGTTGAGATCGGGCATGAGAAAAGGGCCGAGTGGAGAAAGTACCATAAAATCCAGAATGAGTGTAAACTGGAGAATGGTGAGTATCGCCACTACAAATATTTCGTATCCTGAGAAAGTCTTTTGTTTCATGAATATGATTTAGTTCAGATTGCAAAGCAATCCTGAGTGATGCCAACAGTATGTCAGCAGACTAAAAAGCAGAATTTTCAGTTCGGTGATCAGATCACATCAATCTGTCCGCGCAACAGATCTTCAAACGTGTCGCGTCTGCGGATAAGCTTTGCTTCTCCATTAATAATGAGAACTTCGGCTGGTCTGAATCGCGAGTTGTAGTTGGACGACATGGAGTAACCATATGCCCCTGCATTTTTAATGACCAGCAGATCGCCTTCTCGTACCTCATTCAGTCTGCGATCGGAGCCCAGCGTATCTGTTTCACAGATATTGCCAACCACCGTATACATTTTATGCGATCCTGTCGGATTTGAAATGTTCAGAATTTCATGATACGCATCGTACATCATCGGGCGGATCAGGTGATTCAATCCGGAGTTCACCCCTACAAATGTTAACGATGGAGTGGGCTTCACTACGTTCGTTTTAACAAACAGATATCCGGCCTCACTCACAATATATTTTCCGGGTTCTACCCATAGCTCCAGTTTGCGACCATAACTCCGATAAAACTCAGTGAACGCTTTGCTTAACTTCAGACCGAGGTCATATACATTGGTAACGGTATCACCTTCTTTGTAAGCCACCTTAAAGCCTCCCCCAAAATCAATAAACTTAAGCGCGGAAAAATCGCGGGCGATGCCAAAAAGAATCTCGGCCATTTTAAGAAACACCTCGGTCTCTGTAATCTCTGAGCCAGTGTGTATATGCAATCCATTGATTACAATGCTATAATGCTCGGCCACCTGCGTGATCTGCGGAAGCTGGTATACGGATATTCCAAACTTGGAATTACCGTGACCGGTGGAAATCTTATAATTACCTCCCGCCATAATGTGTGGATTCAATCTCACGCAGCAAGGGTAAGAGTTGCCATATTTCTTACCAAACTTCTCCAACACAGATAGACTATCCAGGTTGATGTTCAACCCTAATTCAACACCTTCTACGATTTCTTCAAAGTCTATACAGTTAGGAGTGAACATGATGTCTTCAGAGGCAAATCCTGCTCCCAATGCCAAATGTGCCTCTTGAATAGAAACCACATCAACACCAGAACCATATTTCTTCAGCAGCTTTAAAATGGAAATATTGGTCAATGCTTTCGCGGCATATTTCACTTTCACATCCGTATCGCGGAAAGCACTCTTAATGCTTCGTAACTGATGAATGATTTTTTCAGCATCGTATACATATAGGGGCGTACCAAACTCCTTGCAGATATCCGCCACATCAAGGTCTTGAATGCGATAGGTGTTGTTTATTAATTCCATAGAAAATTGAAAGAGCAAATATACTCCGTGCTACTCACTGGCTGGTGCCCGTTGTCTATTTTTTTCTTTGTTATCTTCGCGCCTATGAAATTATTCTTCAGGCAATCAGGTCAGGGTCCACCTTTAATCATTCTGCACGGCTTATTCGGCTCGTCCGACAATTGGTTCTCTTTGGCCAAAGTTTTTGCTGAACATTTTACGGTATATCTGGTAGATCAGCGCAACCACGGTCAGTCTCCACAAAGTGATGATTTTGATTACCAATTATTGACGGAAGATTTGGCCAGGTTCATCCATGATCATCATCTTGATAAGCCTGACATCATCGGACATTCGATGGGAGGAAAGACGGCCATGAACTTCGCGGTAAAATATCCTGATCAGCTAGGTAAGCTGATCGTGGTTGATATTGCTCCCAAACAATATCCGGTGCATCACGATCACATTCTGGAGGGCCTTCATGCCATCGACCTGCAAACGCTTACTTCACGAAATGAGGCCGATCAGATTTTGAGCAATCATATCCCTGAGCCGGATGTACGTCAGTTTTTATTAAAGAATCTGTCGCGCACCAGCGATAGCAAATTTGAATGGAGGGTGAATATTCACGCCATCGATGAGCATATTGAAGAGATCGGTGCGGGCATGCAATACGAAGGACAATTCGCAGGACCTACACTTTTTATCAAGGGTGCCCGATCCAATTATTACGCTGCAGGCGATGAAGAAAACATTCTAAGTATTTTTCCATCTGCGCAATTTGTTACCCTGAACACCGGGCATTGGGTGCAGGCAGAGGATCCGAAGGCGTTTGCTGAGACTACCCTTTCACTTTTGAATTCATGATCACCCCCGGTAAATTATTTCTGATTCCCAATGTGATTTCTGAAGAAACTCAGGCAGCGGTGATTCCTAATCAGGTGAAAGAGGTTCTTCCAAAAATAACTCATTTCCTTGCCGAAGACGTTCGCACAGCGAGGAGGTATTTGAGTAGTCTAAAGGTTTATTCTTCCCTTGAAGCATTACATTTCGAAGTTTTGAATAAAGAAACACCGCCATCAAAACTATCGGAGTTGATGACTCCAATCTCAGAAGGTTATGATGTGGGTGTGATCTCTGAATCAGGCTGCCCTGGCGTAGCCGATCCCGGAGCATTGGCTGTTCAGTTTGCCCATGAAAACAATATTCAAGTAGTTCCATTGGTTGGACCATCCTCACTATTGCTTGCCCTAATGGCTTCGGGCCTAAACGGACAACAGTTTGCATTTCAAGGTTATCTGCCCATCGATGCCAAAGAAGCTTCGCAGCGAATCAAAGACCTTGAGCGGGAATCAAAAATCAAAAATCAAACTCAGATCTTTATCGAAACTCCATATCGCAATAATTCAGTGTTTGATCATCTCTTAAAAAACCTTCAATCTGAGACAAGACTAACGGTTGCGCTTGATGTAACCGGCAAACATGAACTCATTCGCACATTAAAAGTTGAGCAATGGAAAAAACAAAAAGAAAGCTGGCCTAAAACACCCGCTGTTTTTCTATTCCTGTCCTAATCCTATTAATTCAATAGGCTAACCTCTTGTCATTTAATCTTAGTTATTATCTTTGCCCCCTTAATTGAAAATAATTTCAAACTATGCCATACTTATTCACCTCTGAGTCTGTTTCTGAAGGTCACCCAGATAAAGTAGCCGATCAAATTTCTGATGCCCTGATTGATTATTTCTTAGCGTACGATCCAAATTCCAAAGTGGCTTGCGAAACGCTGGTTACCACAGGGCAGGTGGTGCTTGCCGGGGAAGTTAAATCCGAGGCCTACCTGGATGTACAGGACATTGCCCGTGAAGTGATCAGAAAAATTGGGTATACGAAAAGTGAATACATGTTCGAAGCCAATAGTTGTGGTATCTTCTCAGCTATTCACGAACAATCTTCCGACATCAACCAGGGTGTAGAGCGAAAGAAAAAAGAAGATCAGGGTGCAGGCGATCAGGGAATGATGTTTGGCTACGCGACTAATGAAACGGATAATTATATGCCGTTACCTTTAGAGCTTGCTCATCTTCTGCTTAGAGAACTGGCAGTCATCCGCAAAGAAGGAAAAGTGATGACGTACCTGCGCCCCGATGCAAAGTCTCAGGTAACTATCGAATACAGTGATGACAATAAGCCGCAACGTGTTGATGCCATTGTAATCTCAACCCAACATGATGACTTTGCCAAAGATGCCATCATGTTGAAAAAGATTAAGGATGATGTGGTTAACATTCTTGTGCCACGCATCATGAAGAAACTACCTAAGCGTGTGCAAAAGCTATTCAATAGTGAAATAAAATATTTTGTGAACCCTACCGGTAAGTTCGTGATTGGTGGGCCGCATGGAGATACCGGCTTAACCGGAAGAAAAATTATCGTTGATACCTATGGAGGAAAAGGCGCTCATGGTGGTGGCGCATTCTCAGGTAAAGATCCTTCTAAAGTAGACCGTTCTGCCGCCTACGCGACCCGTCACATTGCCAAGAATATGGTAGCAGCAGGATTGTGTGATGAAGTGTTGGTGCAGGTGGCCTATGCCATCGGTGTTGCAAGACCGGTAGGTTTGTATGTGAACACCTATGGTACTTCTAAAGTAAGTATGACGGATGGTGAGTTGGCAAAGAAGATCGAAAAGATATTTGATATGCGTCCTTACTTTATCGAAGAGCGTTTCAAACTTCGTACTCCTATTTATTCAGAGACGGCTGCTTACGGACACATGGGCCGCGAGTCGAAAGTAGTGGAGAAAGTTTTCAATAAAGGAAAAAAGAATGAATTGAAAGTGAAGGTGGAATTATTCCCCTGGGAGAAACTAGATTATGTAGACGCAATAAAGAAAGCGTTTAAGCTTAACTAAATTAAAGTAGGAGGCAGCTCCAATAATTAAATTGGGCTGCCGTGCTCTCACAGCACTGTATGTACTTGCGTATACAGCGGTTTCTGTCTTTATACTCTTCCGTTCATTTGTTTTGTTTTAAACTTTTGAAGTTGAGCCTTCAGCGCTTCAGTAGCCAAATCCGCAGCCGCTTCAAATGATTTTGCTTGTTCTTTGGCAAAGAAATTTTGTCCGGGGGCATTCAATTTAATTTCTACCGTTTTATTCTCTATTCCTTCATTATTAATACGAAGAAAAACTTCTCCATCCACCATGCGGTCATAAAAAGTTTCCAGTTTATCTACCTTTTTCTGAATAAAGTCGATGAGTTTTTGGTCTGCGTCAAAATGAATAGAGTGAACTTGCAGTTTCATAAAAAATAATTTAAAAGTTTAACATAGAATTTAATCCGGCTTTTAAAGACCAGCCGGCACGGCCTGTGGATAAGATTATTTCATAGGTAAATCTCATTGTCGTATTTTTCATGCTTTGGGGTGTGCCTGATCAAATACTTTTTTAAGTTTCTCCATCGAGTTATGCGTATAAACCTGGGTGGCTGCTAAACTGCTGTGACCCAACAAATCTTTTACGGCATTAATCTCTGCCCCTTTATTAAGTAAATGTGTGGCGTAGGTGTGTCTCAACACGTGCGGGCTCTTCTTTTCAACGGAGGTAAATAACTTCATATACTTCTTTACTGCACGATTCACCATTACCGGATAGAGTGGCTCACCCGAATCGGTAACCAATAAATACGGATGTTCCTTTTTTTCCACTTCTTTATTCCGCCCCCGGATATAGTCCTTAATAAGTATGACGAGACTGGAGGAAAATGGTATTACCCGCTCCTTATTTCTTTTACCTAAGACTCGCACAGTTCGGGCACCAAGATTAATATCACTTTCTTTCAATGCAATGAGTTCGGCAAGTCGCATGCCCGTTCCATAAAAAAGTTCTAAAATAAGTTTATCTCGCTGGCCTTTATGTCCTTCAGGAAATTCCACATTGTCCAATAACTTAATAGCGTCTTGTTCATTGACGAAGTGTGGGAGTTTCTTTTTTGTCTTCAGAATTTTGATTTTCATCATCGGATCTTTGGTGATGATTTCCTGTCGCATCAGAAACTTATAATACGACCGCAGGCAGGCAATTTTCCGATTGATGGATATGGTATCGAGTTTTGCCTCCACAAGGCTCACGATCCAGGAACGCACTAAACCATAATTAGCATCCTGCGCTTGCGTGCCATCAAATTCTTTTTTTAAATATTCTTCAAATTGTTGGAGGTCGGTCTGGTAAGCAATAACCGTTTTCGGGCTGTACCTCTTTTCGAACTGGATGTATTTTATGAATGACTCAACCATTAGTAACTATCCCACTCGCTTGTGTCGACCTAATGTAAAAAAAAATCCTCCCTGGAAAAAGTCCTGGGAGGATTGTATATGCTTTAAATGATTAGAAAATCAATAATTTTCTGAAGCGTACTGCTTCTGACGATAAGCTGCTCTGATAACTTGGCCTCTTCTTCTTACTGAAGGCTTGGTGAACGAAGTTCTCTCACGCAATTCTTTCAACACACCCGTCTTCTCAAACTTCTTTTTAAAGCGTTTCAAGGCCTTATCGATCGATTCGTTCTCTTTAATGTTAATAATCAGCATTGTTTTTAACTATTAGGGCTGCAAATATAGCAGTCTTGTATTCAGATTCGCAAGTACTACTTTAAAATAGAACGCGAAATTACCAGTTTCTGGATTTCAGAGGTCCCCTCTCCGATGGTGCATAATTTTGCGTCACGGTAGTATTTTTCGGCTGGATAATCCTTGGTATAGCCATAACCACCAAATATCTGAACTCCCTCCGTGGCAACTTCCACCGCTATTTCAGAGGCATACAGTTTAGCCATAGCCGACTCTTTATTCACACTTTTACCCTTATTTTTCAGGCCAGCAGCCCGATAAGTAAGTAATGAGGCAGCTTCGATTTTTGTGGCCATTTCAGCCAATTTGAAGGAAATACCCTGAAATGATGAAATGGGTTGGTTGAATTGGTGTCTTTCTTTGGAGTACTTGAGAGCGGCTTCGAATGCACCCATCGCGATGCCCAAACTTAGAGCAGCGATGGAAATTCTTCCACCATCCAGCACCTTTAAAGATTGAACAAATCCATCGCCTTCCTTTCCAATCATTTGACTTTTATGAATGCGGCAATCGGCAAAGATGAGTTCAGCCGTCTCAGAAGCGCGCATGCCCAATTTATTTTCCTTTTTTCCCGCACTAAAACCTTTCGTTCCCTTTTCGACAATAAAAGCGCTCATGCCGTGCGAATCGCCTATTTCTCCTGTCCTTACAATCACTACTGCAACATCACCCGATCTAGCATGAGTGATAAAATTTTTGGCTCCATTGAGAACATAATAATCCCCATCTTTAATGGCCACTGTGCGCATGTTTCCTGCATCCGATCCGGTATTGGGCTCAGTCAGACCCCATGCGCCAATCCATTCTGCCGTAGCGAGTTTGGGTAAATACTTTTGCTTCTGATCTTCATTGGCAAATTGCAGAATGTGCCCGGTACATAAAGAGTTATGAGCAGCCATCGACAACCCAATGGATCCATCTATTTTAGCCAACTCAGAGATTGCCGTAACATATTCTAAATAACCAAAGCCAGAGCCACCATATTCGTGGGGTACCAACACACCCATCAACCCAAGTTCACCCAGCTTACGAAAAAGCGGTATCGGAAATTCCTGACTTTCGTCCCACTCCATCATATATGGTTTTATCTCCCTTTCCCCAAAGTCCTTTATCATTTGGGCAATCATTTTTTGATTTTCTGTCACGTCAAAATCAATCACATCTGCTGTCATCATATCAATTAATAGTTATAAAGATTCAAAGGTATAGAATTTACCCGAACGAATGTTAGGAAGTGTTCATTTCCTATTAATTTAAGTTACCAAAGGCCATTTTGTTGTTATTTAAGGTTAATTTTGACTCCAAATTTTTAATCTTCATTATGAAAATTGCTGTAGTTGGAACTGGTTATGTAGGATTGGTTACTGGTACTTGTTTCGCGGAAACGGGTAACACGGTAACTTGCGTTGATATTGATGCAGAGAAAGTAAAAAAACTTAACAGTGGTAGAATAACCATTTATGAGCCTGGTTTGGAGCTCCTTTTTGAGCGTAATCTCAAGCAAGGCAGGCTTTTTTTTACAACAAACCTTGCCGAAGGAATTAAAGATGCTAAAATCATTTTTTTAGCCTTGCCAACACCTCCCGGTGAAGATGGCTCAGCCGATTTAAAATATATTCTTGGTGTTGCCAGCGATCTGGGGCCTCTTTTGGATCAATACACAATCGTTATTGATAAAAGTACAGTGCCTGTTGGCACGGCTGATAAAGTGAGGGATAGAATTGCAGCCAATTGCAAAGTGGAATTTGACGTGGTTTCTAATCCTGAGTTTTTACGCGAGGGTGTTGCGGTTGAAGATTTCATGAGACCCGAGCGCGTAGTGATTGGAACCAGTTCTGAGAAGGCCAGAAAGATTATGGAAACATTGTATGCACCGTTCGTGCGTCAAGGTAATCCCTTGGTGTTTATGGACGAGCGCTCAGCCGAATTAACCAAGTATGCTGCAAACTCATTTCTCGCCACCAAAATTTCATTCATGAATGAAATTGCTAACCTGTGTGAACTGGTTGGTGCCGATGTGGATTCTGTACGCAAAGGTATTGGAACAGACAGCCGCATTGGAAAAAGATTTTTATTCCCAGGTATCGGTTATGGTGGAAGTTGCTTCCCGAAAGATGTACAGGCCCTTGCAAAATCTTCTTCTGATGTAAACTACCACTTTAGAATATTAGAAGCGGTGATGTCGGTTAATGCCGATCAGAAAACCAAACTTATTCCGCGCATCAAGGACTTTTATCGGGGTGATCTGAAAGGTAAAGTATTCGCCCTGTGGGGGCTCTCCTTCAAACCTCATACCGATGATATACGCGAGGCTCCCGCTCTTTATAATATCGAAGAGTTGGTAAATGCAGGTGCCATCATTAAAGCACACGATCCGGAGTCAATGGAGAATGTGAAAGGGATACTGGGCAACAAAATTCAATTCTGTGAAACGCCCTATGAAGCTGCTCAGAACGCGGATGCCGTATTCATTGCTACAGAATGGCCGGAGTTTCGTACTCCTGACTTTGATAAATTGTCATCTCTTCTGAAAAATAAAGTGATTTTTGACGGGCGCAATCTATATGACCTTGCCCACATGAAAGAACTAGGTTACACGTATTTTAGTATTGGAAGAGAAACTATTTATGGCTAGGAAAAGAGTATTAATAACAGGGGGTGCCGGGTTTCTAGGATCTCATCTTTGCGATCGGTTTATTAAAGAAGGGTATCACGTTATCGCTATGGATAACCTGATCACTGGTGACCTTAGAAACATCGAACATCTTTTTAAACTAGAGGATTTCGAGTTCTATCATCACGATGTTAGTAAGTTTGTTCACGTACCGGGTGAGCTTCATTACATTTTACATTTTGCTTCTCCCGCAAGCCCAATCGATTATTTAAAGATCCCGATTCAAACACTAAAAGTGGGATCATTAGGTACTCATAATCTATTAGGTCTTGCAAAGGCGAAGAAGGCACGAATCATCATCGCCTCCACTTCAGAAGTATACGGTGATCCAACCGTACATCCGCAACCGGAAGAATATTACGGTAATGTAAACACGGTAGGTCCGCGAGGTGTGTATGACGAAGCCAAGCGCTTTCAGGAGGCAATCACCATGGCCTACCATACTTTTCACGGATTAGAGACACGCATTGTACGAATATTCAATACCTACGGGCCTCGCATGCGCCTAAATGACGGACGCGTATTACCTGCCTTCATAGGTCAGGCATTGCGTGGAGAAGACCTTACGGTATTTGGCGATGGCTCGCAGACGCGATCATTCTGTTATGTGGATGATCTGGTTGAAGGCATTTACCGGTTGCTTCTGTCTGACTACGCGCAGCCTATGAACATTGGCAATCCAAGTGAAATCACTATTGGAGACTTTGCAGAAGAAATTGTAAAACTTACCGGCACAAAACAAAAAGTTGTTTATAAGGATCTTCCGAAAGATGATCCGAAGCAACGTCAACCGGATATTACAAAAGCAAGAAAAATTCTTGGATGGGAACCAAAAGTTTCCAGGGCGGAAGGCCTCAAAATCACCTACGAATATTTCAAATCATTACCTCAGGAAGTACTCTATCAACGCGATCACAAGAACTTTGATAGTTACATGCGCTAATCAGGGTTCTTCGTAATAGATCACATGAAGTAATGTAGCCCCAACGGCTTTTAACGTTTCTTTGTTGATGATAGAGAGGTTGTCTTTTTGTGTATGGTGATAGTCTCCAAAAAAGCCGATACCTGCTTGGTAATGCACAATGTCAATCATAGGTATTCTGGCGAGTTGATTAACATATATGTGGTCATCTTTGATGGCGTTAACATTTTTCTTTACAAAATAATCTGAGTACCCTATTTTACCTGCCAGGGTCCAGACCTTGTCGACAATTTTAGGCGCATAGGTCATGGAGGCTCCTTCGCGAAAAAATTGTGAGCGCCTGGCACCCACCATGTCGAGCAATATTCCATAGGAAGCCGAATAATTTTTCTTGTGTTTGTTCTTAGACCAATGTTGTGACCCCAGGCACCACCAGGAGTCGAGTCCTTCAGGTGGAGAAATAGTATTTCTAGTGTTCTCCTGTTCGCCCCAATCTTCTCCATCAAATAAAATAATATCAACACCTACTGAAGGCGACTCACTTTGACTTAAAACCCGCGCTATCTCCAGAAGAACCCCAACACCGCTAGCTCCATCATTTGCACCATCAAATGGAGCATTTTTATTTTGAAGGTCTTTATCTGCAAACGGACGTGTGTCCCAATGGGCAGCCAACAAAATTCTTTTTGATACTGCCGGATAAAAACTGGCTATGATATTTCTGAGTTTCAGTTTTTGATGATCAAAAGTGGCGGTGGCAAATTCCTGTTCCGTTACACTGGCTCCATACATTTTAAATTGATTTACGAGATAATCGCCAGCCTCCCGGTGCGCAGGACTGTTAGGTATACGGGGACCAAACTTCACCTGCTTCTCCACAAAAAAATAAGCCGAATCAGAATTGAAATCCGGCACCGGTACCTCAATCAATTGCTCTGTTACTTTTTCCTTTTCAAGCGTACAGGAGCTGACAATCATCAAAATAAGAATAGCCCATGATTCATATAACCCAAGGCTTCTTTTACCTACCATATCATCCAATTAACATAATAATTTGCTATAAAGTAAAAATCCGTTACCTTTGCATCACTTCTTGGAAAAATTCAAAAGAGGGGACCCAAAAGTCCCCTCTTTGTTTATAGAAATTTGATGGACGTTGTTGAAAAAATTAAGAATTTGGCCCAATCACACCTGAGAGACCCTGGTCATTTTGTGGTGGATGTCATATTGAGCAAGCACAAACCATACAAGGTTACGGTAGTCTTGGATGGCGATCATGGAATAACCATTGATGACTGCTCTTTGTTAAGCCGTTCTCTTTCCGAAGATTTAGATAACATCGATTTGATCAAGGACAATTTCACCCTGGAGGTAGGAACCCCCGGTTTGGATCAACCGCTGAAATTAAAAAGACAGTTTGCCAAGAATGTAGGGCGCGAACTGAAAGTTCACCGGAAAGATAAAGTCATCGTAGTGGGTTTATTAAAAGAAACTTCCGATGAAAAGATTGTGATGGAAACAGAATTGAAAGAAAAGGGAAAGAAAAAAGAATTTACTCAGACAGAAATACCTTTTAGTGAAATAGAAAAAGCAATTGTAATAGTTTCTTTTAAATAGTGACAGCTATGGATACATCGACACTTATTGAATCGTTTGCCGATTTCGCCAAACAAAAAAACATTGATCGGCCTACCATGATCCGCATTCTGGAAGACGTGTTTCGCAACATGATCCGGAAAAAGTATATCGAAGATGATAACTTCGACATTATCGTAAATGCCGACAAGGGTGACCTTGAAATCTGGCGTTTCCGCGAAATCGTAGACGATGACTCTGAAGACATTTGGGATCATGATAAAATCAGTTTAACCGAAGCGCAAAAAATCGAAAGCGATTTTGAAGTAGGCGAAGAAGTTGCCGAGCAAATTTACCTGGAAGACTTTGGTCGCAGGGCGGTAACAACCGCGCGTCAAACCTTAATGCAGAAGGTGAAAGACCTTGAAAAAGATATTCAGTATCAAAAGTATAAAGACATTGTAGGTGAAATCATCACCGGAGAAGTATATCAGGTATTGAGCCGCGAAGTGCTTTTAACGGATTCGGAAGGAAATGAAATTTCAATTCCCCGCAGTGAGCAGATTCCAAAAGACCGCTATCGCAAGGGTGAAAATGTGAAATCCGTGGTTCATAAAGTGGATATGGTGAATGGAAGCCCTAAGATTATCCTCTCACGTACCTCTCCAGAATTTCTTGAGCGATTATTCGAACAGGAAGTGCCCGAAGTGTATGACGGACTAATCACCATTAAGAAAGTTGTGCGCGAGCCGGGTGAAAGAGCAAAGGTTGCCGTGGAGTCATACGATGATCGCATTGACCCGGTAGGAGCTTGTGTGGGTATGAAGGGTTCACGCATTCATGCCGTTGTGCGCGAGTTGCAAAACGAAAACATTGACGTCATCAACTATACCGAAAATCTTGAGCTTTATATCCAGCGCGCGTTGAGCCCTGCCAAAATTGTAAGCATCAAAATTGATAAGGAAAACAAACGCGTGGCGGTTTACTTAAAGCCCGACCAGGTTTCATTGGCTATCGGAAAAGGGGGCTTGAATATTAAGCTTGCCAGCAGATTGGTAGAAATGGAAATCGATGTGTTCAGAGAAACGGATGAGTTGCAGGAAGAAGATGTTGACCTGGACGAATTCAGCGATGAAATTGAAAGTTGGGTGATCGATGAGTTAAAACGTATCGGTTTGGATACGGCACGAAGTGTATTGAATCTTAACAAAGAAGAACTTGTTCGCAGAACCGACTTGGAAGAGGAAACCGTTGACGGAATCCTGAACGTGTTGAAGAAGGAGTTTGAATAAGGTCAAACACGAATAAAAACGAGTAAAAATAATTTAAATAGCGATATTTGAGCATGGCTGAAGAAAAGTTAATAAGGTTAGGACAAGCATCACGAAAACTCAATGTGGGCCATAATACCATTCTGGATTTCCTGGCCAAAAAAGGTTTTAGTGTTGAAAATAACCCTAACGCAAAGCTTTCTCCAGAGCAGTTTGCCATGATTTCGAAGGAGTTTGCTTCCTCCGCTTCAGAAAAAGCGGAAGCTTCAGGGCTTACTATTGGAATAAAACATGTTGAAGTTGCACCCGCCAAATCTGAGCATGAAGTACATCGCAAGAAAACGGACGAGGAAGAAAGCGTTCTGATCAAAAATCTTGGTTCAAAGGAGATCTTAAAACCCAAAGAAGAACACAAAACGGAAAAAGTAGAACTGGACAAGCCGAAACTGGAAGGCTTTAAAGTACTGGGCAAGATTGAACTTGATAAAGACAAGAAAAAACCAAAGGAAAAGGAGAAAGAGGTTGAGGCCGAGCCAGAAGTAATAAGCGAGCCCGTTCAACCAATTGAAGAAGTTAAGCCGGAAATTGTTGTAGCAAAAGAGAAGGTAGTAGAGAAAGTGCCTGAGAAACCTCATGTTGAAGAACTTGAGTTGATCAAAGCAAGGGCGGGAAGATTGCAAGGCCTTAAAGTAGTTGACCGAATAGAACTTCCTGTTGAGAAGAAAAAGGAACAGCCCGTTGCCTCTTCTGACTTAAGCAAAGCTGCCGCTCAGAAAAGACCACGCAAGCGCCTTCCTAACTTTAATGAACAGAAAGGTCCGGGCGGCCCTCGACCTACTCATGCACCAGGTGGTGGTCCTCACCGTCAGCCACCAAAACCATTTGCTCCTCGTCAGCCAAAGGCAGAACCTACCGATAAAGAAATTCAAGATCAGATACGTGCCACATTAGCGAAACTCAGTGGCGGACAGAAAAAAACCACAGGCGCCAAATACCGCAAGGAAAAACGTCAGGCTATTTCTGAAGCAGAAGAAGAACGCTTGTTGCAGGAGCAGGAATCATCCAAAACATTAAAAGTTACTGAATTCATTTCCGCCAACGATCTGGCTTCGATGATGAATGTATCGGTAAACGATGTAATCTCTACCTGTATGGGATTAGGCATGTTCGTTTCTATCAACCAGCGATTGGATGCTGAAGCGATCACTGTAATTGCCGATGAGTTTGGGTATGATGTTCAATTCACCTCCTCTACTGAGGAAGAAGAGCTTCAGGAACAAGAACAAGAAGAAGAAGGAGATTTAAAAGAACGTGCTCCTATCGTTACCATCATGGGCCACGTAGATCACGGTAAAACTTCTTTGCTGGATTATATCCGTCAAACAAAAGTTACGGCTTCAGAAGCCGGTGGTATTACCCAGCACATAGGTGCTTACTCGGTAACTACCAAGGGCGGAAACAAAATTGCCTTCCTTGATACACCCGGTCACGAAGCATTTACCGCCATGCGGGCGAGGGGTGCCAAGCTGACTGACATTGCTATTATTGTGGTAGCTGCGGATGATGATGTAATGCCTCAGACAAAAGAAGCGATCAATCACGCTCAGGTGGCTGGTGTACCTATTATTATCGCTATTAATAAAATTGATAAGCCGGGTGCCAACCTTGAAAAAGTAAAAGACTCTCTTTCCAAGATCAACATCCTGGTTGAAGACTGGGGTGGAAAATATCAGTGCCAGGCCATTTCGGCTAAGACAGGACAAGGTGTTGATGACCTTCTTGAAAAAATATTGCTGGAGTCAGAAATACTAAACCTGAAAGCAAATCCGGATAAGCAGGCGATCGGTTCAATCATTGAAGCTTCTCTGGATAAAGGTCGGGGATATGTAACCACATTGATGGTGCAAGCCGGAATGTTGAAGGTAGGTGATGTGATGGTAGCTGGTTCAAACCATGGCCGTGTAAAAGCCATGTTTGATGATACTGGTAAAAAGGTATTAGCCGCAGGGCCTTCAACACCGGTACAGGTGCTTGGCCTGGATGGCGCACCACAGGCGGGTGAAAAATTCCAGGTGATGGAGAGCGACCGCGAAGCGAGAGAACTTGCCAACAAGCGTGGCCAGATTATCCGTGAACAAAGTATTCGCACCAAAAAGCATATTACACTCGATGAAATCGGCAGACGTTTGGCAATCGGTTCATTCAAGCAGCTTAACGTGATCGTTAAGGGTGACGTGGATGGATCCGTAGAAGCCTTGTCGGATTCATTGTTGAAACTATCAACTGAGAAAGTTGCGGTAAGCATTATTCATAAAGCCGTTGGTCAGATCTCAGAGTCTGATGTATTGTTGGCCTCTGCTTCGGATGCGATCATCCTTGGATTTCAGGTGAGACCTTCTGTAGCCGCGAGAAGAATTGCTGATAGTGAAGAAATAGAAATCAGATTATATTCCATCATCTACGATGCCATCAACGAGATCAAGGCTGCCATGGAAGGTATGCTTGAGAAGGAGATGGAAGAAGTAATTGTTGGTAATGCAGAAGTGCGCGAAGTATTCAAGATTTCAAAGATTGGAACGGTAGCCGGTTGTATGGTAACGGATGGTTACATCAAGCGCAGCAATCCAATTCGCTTGATACGTCAGGGTATCGTAGTCTATTCAGGTGAGATGACCGCCCTGAAACGTTTCAAAGACGATGCCGCTGAAGTGAGATCAGGATTTGATTGCGGTATGAGCATTAAAAATCTCAACGACATTGAGGTCGGTGATGTGATTGAAAGCTATGAAACCCGCGAAGTGAAGAAGATTTAATTCCGAAATCAGTATCATAAAAAAAGCCCTGAGATATCGGGGCTTTTTTATTTTAAGAGTTTCCTGATTTATTTATTAAAAGCATCCTGCACATTAGGAGCATTCTCTGATCCCGCGGCTGCTTCAAATCCTTTTCTCGGACTAAAATCTTCTCCTCCGCCAAACATGTTTAGTGCCATGCGCTTGAAGAAACCTCTTACATAGGAGTTATATTCTTTAATCGTTTCGTTGTACCGTTGGCGCGCTACGTTAATCCGGTTCTCGGTGCCTTCCAGTTGAGACTGAAGTTCTTGAAAATTTTCAGTAGAACGAATCTGGGGATATGCTTCAAATGCAAGGTTGATCGCGGTATTGATTTTTCTTCCGGCAATATCCAGGTCCTCCGGAGTTTTTGCCCCCACAATACCTGCTCTGGCTTCTGTTACCGCAGTTAGAATTCCTCTTTCATTTTCAGCGGCCTCTTTTACGGTGGCTACTAAATTAGGAATCAGGTCTGCTCTTCTTTGGTACGTTGCCTGAACGTTACCAAACGCCTCATTTACATTTTCCTGAGACCTTACCGCGCTGTCATATACACCCGTTCCCCACATGAAAAATCCACCCACGAACACAACGATAATACCGATAATTACTAATGTTGTTATTAATCCTTTACTCATAATTTTCTGTTATTGATTTGGGAGGCAAATTTAAGGATTTATGTTGAAACCATTTTTAATCAGTCAATTACTATTTATTCTCCTGCTGGCGGGCTGCAAAATCGATCATGACAAAAAGGTAGACCGATCAAAGTTTCAATTTGAGATTGGCGATGATTCGGAATTGTTTTTCAGAAATGTGCGACAGGTTTTTTACGACCAATCCAGCCCTGATGGTACGTGGCAGGCCTATCGTTTTAGTGATCGTTATCTCGGAAATGAAAGACCTATCGTTCTGCCAGTGATTGTCATTAACTGGCTGAAGGATGAAGCCTATTTGTTGATCGATACCAATGAATTGCTTAGTGAAGAAGGCTATCTGGAGGTCATTATCTCTGATTCCTCCACATCTAAATCCGATACCGTTATATTGAATCAGCGTGGCCGCGAACGCATGCTTGAATTTGGAAGTCACCTTTATGAGGCTATTCAGGCTAATCAGAAAATTGTGGTAAAAAGTAAAGGCTTCCTGGTGCCCATACTAGATGAACAAATTGACCGGGAAGCCTTTAGGATAACCATGAGTGATTATTACCGTCTCATCAGGGTATTTTGACTTCCAGGGTAATATATCCAAGGGCCGTTGGACGGTCATATAATGGATGAGGTTAGATGTCCAAACATGCCTTTTTTTGAAATCCCTCTTCCCCTTGATGGGAACAGTAACTTCATCAAGGGTAGCGTCCCCAGGGCTGTAAATCAAATAAATATTTAAATTTGGATAAAATTTGACCGATAGCAAACTCAGGTAAATAAATTGTGCCGATCTGAGCCTGACAGGCTGGAAACTAAAAGGGAAGAATCGCTTAGCAATTTCTTCCCTTCCGTATTCCTTCCAGGCGTCTACTAAGACACCAAACTTCTCTCCATCAAAAACTCAGCAATCTGCACGGCATTGGTGGCAGCACCTTTACGGAGATTGTCTGAAACAATCCACATGTTCAGTGTATTCGGTTGTGATTCATCTCTCCGCATACGACCTACAAACACTTCGTCTTTTCCCTGAGAGTTGATGGGCATTGGATATACATTGTTTTTCACATCATCTTGTACAATCACCCCTGGTGTGTTTTCCAGAATCTGGCGCACTTCCTTCAGATCAAAATCATTTTCAAACTCAACATTCACGGCCTCGGAGTGACCTCCGATGGTTGGAATGCGAACGGTGGTGGCCGTAACGCCAATCGTTTGATCATTCAGAATTTTTCTGGTTTCATTCACCATCTTCATTTCCTCTTTGGTGTAACCGTTATCCAAAAATGAATCGATGTGCGGTAATGCGTTCATATCAATCTTGTGCGGATACACCTTCATGCCATTGGTAATACCCTGACGTTCTTCCATCATCTGCTGCACGGCATCTTTACCCGTGCCGGTTACGGATTGATAGGTTGAAACAACAATGCGTTTGATTTTATACCTGCTGTGCAATGGCGCTAACGCCATCACCATTTGAATCGTAGAACAATTTGGGTTGGCAATGATCAGGTCTTCGCTGGTAAGCTCTTTGCCATTGATTTCAGGCACTACCAATTTTTTTGTAGGGTCCATTCTCCAGGCAGAAGAGTTGTCAATCACCACCGTTCCTTTCGATGCGAACTTAGGAGCCCACTCTAATGAAGTTCCACCTCCTGCCGAGAAGATGGCTATATCCGGAGCAATGGTTACTGCCTCTTCCATGCCAATGATTACATACTCCTTACCCTTAAATTTTACTTTCTGGCCTACCGATTTGGCGGAGGCTACTAAATACAATTCATCAAACTCAACGTTGCGCTCTTCGAGCACCTTCAGGATTTCCTGGCCCACCAGGCCGGTTGCACCTACTACTGCTAGTTTCATTTTAATTTTTTAATTTAAGAGTTGTAAAAATACTTTATTGATCGCATCTGATGAAGAAAATACTCATCATACTCTCATTGATTTGTTCTGCATTCGTTTGCTATGCACAAGTAACCGACAATTTTTCGGATGATGATCTCACAACCAACCCAACCTGGACACCCGATAATGCTAACAACTGGACGGTTGTCAACGGTCAGCTAAGGTCAAACTCGGCCGTGGCAAGTTCTTCCTTTTATATCACCACTCCCTCCGCGAAAGCCATGGAGGCACAATGGAATTTTTATGTGCAGCTACAATTCAATACATCGGGCGCCAATTTTGTGGACGTTTATCTTATGTCGGAGCAAGCTGATCTGCTGAGTGCTACCAACAACGGATACTTTGTGCGCATCGGGGGCACACCGGATGAAATCAGTTTGTATAAAATGACTGCGGGAGTTGCCAGCCTACTCATCAACGGAACAGACGGAGTAACCAATCGTTCAAACAACCCCTTGCGGATAAAAGTAATTCGAAGCGCAAACAATAACTGGTCGCTCGAACGCGATGCGTTGGGAGGAACCAATTATCTGTTGGAAGGAACTGTGACGGATAATTCCTTTTCAACCAGCAATTTTTTTGGCTTTCGCATCCAGCAATCTACGGCAACCTTTTTCAATAAGCATTTCTTTGATGAGATCTATGCAGGAGACATTGTGGTTGAGAAGGATCCTCCTTTATTAAGTTCGTTACAGGTTTTATCGAACACGCAATTGTCGTTGCTCTTCAATGAGTCATTGAATGCCACATCGGCACAGACTACCTCTCATTATAGCGGATCCAATAATATTGGAACCCCCACGCTGGCCAAACTTCAACCTGATGAGAAGACCGTGCTCCTCACGTTCTCACAACCCTTTACCAATGGTGTCACCCATGTGCTTGGCATTAGCGGGGTACAGGATCTGGTTGGAAATACGATCGTGCCGGTAAATCAATCGTTCCTGTTTTTTCAACCTATGCCGGTGAATGCGAAAGATATTATCCTTACCGAATTTTTTGCAGACCCCAGTCCGCAGGTAGGCCTACCTGAAGCAGAGTTCATTGAGATATACAATCGCAGTACAAATCCAATTGACCTGAATGGATGGAAATTTTCCGATGGAAATTCCGTTGCCACTTTTACCTCTCAGATTATTTTGCCCAATCAATACTGGGTTGTCTGTGCCAACGCAAATGTTTCCTTTTTTTCCTCTTCATCAAACACAAAAGGCGTATCAAATTTTCCAACACTGAACAACGGTGGAGAGTCGCTCACACTCAAAACGAAGGAAGGACTTTTAATTGATTCATTGAGTTATTCGTTAGCATGGTATCGCGATGAGGACAAACAAGAAGGCGGTTGGACACTGGAATTAATTGACACAAATAATCCCTGTGGTGAAGAAGATAACTGGGCTGCTTCTGATGATGCCCAGGGAGGAACACCGGGAAAAGTAAATTCAGTCAACGCCAACAAGCCTGATCTTACCGGGCCAAAATTATTGTCTGTTACGGTGATGAACCCCAACGAACTGTTACTTCGCTTTGATGAAAAGTTGGAGAAGCCACTCACCACCGTTGCCTTTAACATCACACCTCCAATCGATGTGACATCATCATCATTTACGTCACTTTCGCTGAGGGAAATAAAATTAGTTCTGTTGCAAGACTTGAGTCCCCGACAACTCTACACCCTTGAGATAACCAACCTACGCGACTGCAACGGCAACTTTATACTAGAAGATTTTAACCAACTCTCCTTTGCACTGCCCGAGTCGGCTGAACCTGGTGATGTATTGATTAACGAGGTATTATTTAACCCGCGATCAGGTGGAGCCGATTTCGTTGAGATTATCAATCTGTCGCCCAAATACATTAACCTGAACGGCTGGTCGCTGGCAAACCGCGAAGAAGAAATATCTATTAACCTGAAATTGATTACTGAGGTCGACTACATTCTGGAGCCTCAGGGATATCTCGTTTTTACAGTCAATGGAAGTGTGATAAAAAATGAATATCCAAATGCTCTCGAAGAAAATATTTTTAACACTTCACTACCTTCAATGAGTGATGATGAGGGTTCGATCGCTATTCTTTCGAATGAAGGGACATTGATGGACTACTTTGTTTATGATGATGGCTATCACTCGCAGTTGCTCAAAGACAAGGAGGGTGTTTCCCTTGAAAGAATCACCCTGACAGAACCCACCAACCATGCCGACAACTGGAAATCGGCCAACTCGGCATCAGGTTATGCCACACCCGGCTATCTCAACTCCAATTCACGACCCGAGAGCCCGATCGATGAAAATGCTGTGCGCATTGAGCCCGAGATTTTTGCTCCCACAGTGCCCGGCCAGGATTTTGCACAGATCAGCTATCGGTTTGATCAAAGTGCTTTGGCCGCGAATATCAAAATCGTTGACCATCAGGGCCGGCTTATCAAGGAAGTTGCCAACAATGAAACCTTAGGTTACGAAGGGTTCTTTCGCTGGGATGGCGATCGCGATGATGGCAGCAAGGCCAAAATGGGTTATTACTTTGTTTGGTTCGAGGTTTTTGACCTTGGCGGGATGGTGAAGACGTATCGGAAAAGAGTGGTGGTTGGCCGATAAAAGTAAAGCCGGAATTAATGCGATAACATTTTTTGTTTCAGGCCCTTCCCTGTATTTTTGCGCATCTTTTTCCAAACCTTAAAAGCAACATTTTTATGGCTAAATCGAATAAAAAATCAGCTGCAAAACCTATCAAGAAAGTTGTAGCAAAGGCAAAACCGGCTGCTAAGGCAAAGAAGGCTGCTCCTGCAAAACCGAAAAAAACGGTTAAAAAGAAGGCTGAGCCTAAAAAAGTGGTTGCCAAGAAGCAAGCTGTAAAGAAAG
>CAZIOY010000037.1:0-8424 GCA_964540915.1 uncultured Ohtaekwangia sp. | reverse complement strand
AAAGCGGCTCCTAAAAAGGCGGTTAAAGTAGCTCCAAAAGCAAAGGCAGTTGAGCCCGTAAAACCGGTGGTGAATAAGGAAGCCCCAAAAGCTAAAGAGATCAAATTGGCCAAAGCGCCAAAAGCAAAAAAATTAGAACCAAAAGTGGAAGCCACTACGGTAAAACCTCCGAAGCCGGTTCCACAGTTAACCATTTTCCCTATTGTGAATCAGAGACCCATTGCCCACAAGCCAGCCAAACCATCAACCATGTCTGAAGACAAGACACGCTACAGCGAAGTTGAGTTGAAAGAGTTTGAGACCTTGATTTTAGGTAAACTTGGAAAATCCCGCGAAGAGTTTCGCATTTTGAAAGACACCCTAAACCGCACCAACGATGCGGGCACCGATGCTACATCAGGTGGAAATACAAAAGTATTAGAAGATGGAGCCGAAACAGCCGAGAAAGAAAACCTTAGCCAGTTGGCAGCACGTCAGTTGAAATATATCACCAACCTTGAAAACGCATTAGTGCGTATCAAGAATGGTACCTATGGAATCTGCTCTGTTACAGGCAAACTCATTCCAAAAGAGCGCTTGATTGCCGTGCCACACACTACGCAGTCCATCGAGGCTAAAATGATGAAACAAGATTAAAATTAGTTGCCAGGTTGCCAGTTCACCGGTGACAGGCAACCCGGTAACCAGATAACTTAAATGGATTTTTTACAGAACCACATCGAAGCATTAATTTTTTGTTCCCCCATGCCTACCAAGGTGGTGGACATCAAAGCATGTTTATCCGAAATGTTTAATGCCGATGTACCTGATGAAGATATTGACAGTGCTTTAAAGCGACTGGAGGAAAAATTTCAGGATGATGAATTTGCCTTTCAGTTGTACAAAGCAGGTGGTGGCTACCAGTTTTTGACCAAGCCTGCTTACCAGGCCAGCATTGGCATCATGTTGAAGCAACAATCCAAGAAAAGATTGTCAACATCAGCGATGGAAACGCTTTCCATTATCGCTTACAAGCAACCCATCTCTAAAACCGAAGTAGAAAATATTCGTGGTGTAAACTGCGATTACGCTACTCAGAAATTACTGGACAAAGGACTGATTGAAATACTGGGCAAGGCCGAAACCATCGGCAGACCTTTGTTGTATGGAACCAGTCCAAAATTCATGGAATACTTCGGCATTAATGATATCAATGAACTGCCTACCCCAAAAGATTTCACAAACGAAGTAAATACCATTGGAGAGACTCCTGAAAATCAATAATTCGAATTAGTCGACCAGACTGTTCTCCGACTCATTTGAATTTTTCTTATAGCACATCAAGTATCACTGAACTTTATAACCTGAGGCTGATTGTCTTAACGATTACCTCATTAACATAAAACATTATGGCACGTCCAAGAAAAACAACCGGTAGCAGCAAGACCTCTTTTGGTAAGCGTTCAGAAGCAGAAAAATCTTTCCGGGATAAAAAGAAAAGATCAGGCAGAGGTGATGATCCTCGTGCTGGTTTCTCCCGCAGTAGCGGTGGTGATTCTGAAAGTCGTCCACGCACATCACGCTTTGGCGGAACCGGAAAACCTGCATTCGGCAAAAGGGATGGCGACTCCAGCGAGCGTCCACCTAGTAGCTTCTCACGCGGTGGTGATTCCGATCGTCCACGGCCTTCACGCTTTGGCGGAACCGGAAAGCCTTCATTTGGAAAAAGAGATGGCGACTCCAGCGAGCGCCCAAAGAGATTTTCAAAACCTTTTGAAAAAAGAGAAGGAGGCGGTGACGGACCATTTAGAAAAAGATCATCCGATTCATTTCAATCCCGCACAGACGGGCCATCACGTTTTGGAAAGAAACCTTTTCAAAAAAGAGAGGAAGGAACCGGAAGTGAAAGACCCTACAAAAAAAGAGAATCAGGTCCGTTCGAATCACGCTCCGACAGGCCTTCCGGTTTTGGTAAGAGGCCGTTCACAAAACGTGAAGGCAGTGGCGATGATAAACCGCCTTTTAGAAAAAGTAGTTCTTTTGGGTCACGGCCAGGCAGTGCACCACGATTCGAAAAGAAATCGTTTGATCGCAAAGATGAAGGTGGAGAAAGACCCTTTAAAAACAGAGAATCCAGTTCATTCGACTCACGCGGCACAAGGCCAGAAAGACCAGCCGGTTTCACCAAGAAGCCATTCACAAAGCGTGAAGAAGGCGGTGACGAAAAACCGTTCAAAAAAACCATCACACATTCATTCGATGCAAATGCAGGAGACAAGCCGCGAGAAAAGAAACCCTTTCAGAAAAAAGATGTAGAAGGTGGTGAGAGAAAACCTTTTGAAAAAAAAGAAGGTGAAGAAAAACCCTTTCGCAAAACCAGCGAATTCGGACTTCCTTACAAGAGAAAGCCATACGATAAAGAACGCAGTGAAAAACCTGCCGGGCGCGCAAAGCCAGAGCCAAAACAAAAGTCTGATCCCGACATGATTCGTTTAAACAGGTTCATGGCCAACAGCGGTGTGGGCAGTCGCAGAGAAGCAGATGAACTCATTAAGATGGGATTGGTGACAGTGAATGGAGAAACCGTTACCGAGATGGGTCATAAAGTAAAAATGACCGATGACGTTCGCTATGAAGGAAAGAAATTGAAAGCCGAAAAGCCGGTATATATCTTATTGAATAAACCAAAAGGATTCATAACCACCACGGCTGATCCGCAGGATCGCAATACAGTTATGAACTTAGTGGCTGGCGCGGGTAAAGAAAGAATTTATCCGGTGGGAAGATTGGATAGAAACACAACCGGATTATTGCTGCTTACCAATGATGGTGAACTTGCTGATAAGCTCACGCATCCCTCATACAATGTGAAGAAGATTTACCGGGTTGAATTAGATAAGCCGCTTACCAAAAATGATTTTCTGAAAATCAAAGAAGGTGTGCATTTGGAAGAAGGTCGTGCTATGGTCGATGACATCGCAGTTGTTGGCGATGACAATAGTATTATAGGACTTGAGATACACATCGGTTGGAACCGTGTTGTGCGCAGAATTTTTGAATCACTTGGTTATGAAGTGACGAGACTTGATCGCGTTGCTTACGCAGGATTGGATAAGAAAGATATCGCTCGCGGGCAGTGGAGATTCTTGAAGCCTGAAGAGATTGTGATGCTAAAGCATTTTAAATAAGACCTCTAACAGTAAAACAAAGGCGGCAGACGTTAACATCTGTCGCCTTTGTTTTTTTACTCGCTCTTCAGGTTTTCTACTGGTTTCACAAAAATTGCGCGCCACGTTTGAGACCCGATGGTAATCACACCAAAGAAAATCAGGATCAATACGCCCAACACGATGGCCGTGCCATCAACGGATACGTGATAGGCCAATTTCTCAAGCCATAAATTATTAATAAAATAGGCCGCGGGAACAGCAATAACAATCGCAATCAGCAACACACTAAAAAATCCTTTTGATAGCAGATACACCAAAGATCCATCACTGCAGCCCAATACCTTGCGAATAGAAATTTCCTTGAGTCGGGTTTCTGTTGCATAAGTAGCCATGCCGAGCAAGCCCAGGCACGAAATGAGTATTGCCAAAAAAGATACTACACTCAATACACTTACCAGGTCTCCAAAGAAGATGTCATAAATTTTGTGCACCTCATCATAAAAGTCTTTGTAGTCTACTTTCAAGGAAGGATTCACTTTCGCCCACGCGGCTTCAATTGATTCGCCTGCCTTTGCATAGGTGCCTTTATAGGCTACCTGAAGCAAGTGAAATTCTTCAGGATTATAGATCAGCGCCATAGCGGCCATTTGCTCCATCAGCAACTGGTGGTTATAGTTTTTTACAACCCCAATAATCTGAAACCTGGATGAATCCCGTTGCAGAATAATCTCCTGACCGACTGCATCGGCTGCGCTTTCAAAATGAAATGTCTCTACTGCCTTTTCACTGATCACAATAAATTTCTTATTGACTTCGCCCGCTTCCGGCTGAAAGAATCTGCCTGCCACCAGAGAGACATCAATGTTTTTCAAATAGTCTTCGTCCACGCTGAAATAATTAATATTGCTCCAATCCTTCTCATCCAGGGAGCGCTTAAAGCTTTCTCCATAGCTGGTGCCTGCTGCGGGGATGTGCGAAGCAACTGAGACGCTTTCGATGTTGCTATACTTGAGTAGTTCCGTCTTCAGTGTTTCGGGAGAAGTGTCATTCAATTGCACAATTATTTTATTACTCATGTTAAACCCATGATCGGCCTTCAAGAACATCTGCAATTGGTTGAACACTACAATCACGGTGAGAATAAAAATCAGGGAGAAAGTAAATTGTGCCACCAACAAACCCTTACGCAAACCGATGCGCGAAAAGAGTTTTATCGAATTCAGACTCTTCAATACTTTCACCGGTTGAAATCCACTCATCACCACTGCCGGAAACAGACCCGCCAAAATTCCCACTATCAAGGCAAATGCAATGAAGATCGCATACACGGCATAATTGAGTTCCATGTCCCAGTTCATCACGCGTGCAAAACTCAGCCCCAGCATTAAGGGCTTCAGGGCGATCATCATAATCAGGGCAACTATCAAAGCGAACAAGGCAACAATAACCGATTCAGAAATAAACTGTGTGAATATCTGCCAGCGCATAGCACCCGTCACTTTACGAACACCTATTTCACGTGCCCGCGTAAGCGAACGGGCAATAGACAGATTGGTGAAATTGAAGCAGGAAGTAATCATGACCACACCGGCCAATCCGGCAAAGAAGTAAATGAATATCCAAGGCAAAAAGGGTCCGATAGGATTGTTGATGAATGGCCCTGGTGTGATGCCCATCAGCGGCTGCATTGTATATTTTATTCTTTGTTGGGTGTCCGGATTAGACAATTGCGAAAAGTGTGCTTTCTGAATTTTCTCCAAATGAGGTTGAATGTCTTCCGCCCGTTTGCCTGCTTCAATCAATATATAAACCCATCCGGCCGTGTATTGAAACCAGTTATCCAATGCCTTTTTGCGCGTACCCAATGCTTCCAGGCTTTTCACCGAAGCCATGCTGGCGAGCGCATCAAACACAATGTGTGATTTGTTGGTGGTCTCTTTTAAAACACCGGTTACTTTGTAGGTACCTAAGTCCCCTACTTTAAAAGTTTCTCCTAAAGGGTTTTCCTGACGGAATAATTTCTTAGCTGCTTTTTTGGTAAGCACCACTGAGTAAGGTTCGGTCAAAGCGGTGCGACTATCACCATATTCCAATTCATACTCAAACACATCCAATATTTCAGGATCAGCAAAAAATCCTGCCACTGGAATATTTACATTCTGATCAAACTCAATCCAAGAATTGCCAAAGCCGCGAACGATGCGCACTGCCTTTTCTACAGAGGTATAATTGTCCAGCAACTCCTGGTGGACAGGAAGCGTGGTGGTAGCAGTCTCGTTATATTGCACACCTTGATCCGTAACGGGAATACTATTCAACCGATAAATGCGATCACGTTTAGTATTGTAGCGATCATACGTCATCTGATCAGCGACCAGCATGATGATGCCCATGCAAATCGTGAGGGCGATAGCCAAACCAAAGATGTTGATAAATGAGAAAAAGCGATGTCTTAATAAACTACGCAGTGCGGTTTTGATGTAATTCCTGAACATGACGATGCCGTTTAGTTTTTTACTAATTAAAAATGGTGATCCGATGTAGGTGTGTGTTTAGGTAGTTGAGCCAGTTGTTATTTACTCAACCATGTATACGTATAGGTTGCTGCATTTTTCTTCACCCGATAGTGCAGTTCCTTTTCCGTCAATTGAAGAATCAGATAAATCGTTTCTTCATTGCCGATGGTCATCACCAGGTTCCGATCATTGTTTTCTAACTTCCATTTTCCAACCGATACTTCTTTGATGGGCTGTGATGACTTCCAGGTTCCATCCGCTAAAAACTGAAGCTCTATGTCTTTCGATAAAGAAGTATGAGCTCCCACCCCTGACATTTCATCGGACTTAATTTTCCATACATTCTTTACCAGAAGATCTGTCTTTGAAGATTGTGCCATTCCTGCAAAAGCGAGAAGGCAACAGACTGAAAGCAGCATTAACTTTTTCATGTGCTAATTTTTATTTTTTTAAGGTCACGTGGAATCTTAGTGTCTGGAGATTTCATGCTCATTTCTTCGATTCAATTTCTTTCTTCACAATAAAATAATAAATCAAGAAGCCAAGGGATACGGATACGGCAAATAAACCGTAAGGCAACGGGGAGTCTGGCGAGGTTGGAACGTATTCCATAATGATCAGCGAAAGTCCTGCAAAGAAAGTAATCAAGCCCCATTTTAAAGAAGAGAACTTATTACTCTCTGTATGTTGCTTAAAAATGGCCTGCGTATCATCATTTACAAATCCCTTGTCGATCATTTTCTTTTTAAGAATATAATCGGTCATCACTTTGGTGAAGAAATAAATGGAGGTACCAAAACTTCCAATAATAGCGATTGGCAATAATACATCAGCGTTCATAGTTATTGAGTTTAAAGATTTTTAATTTGGTTTCGAGGCGTGAGACACGGGGACTTCGATCAATGTTGCAGCATGATTGAATATTTTTCATCATTTACTTTAATCGCAAAGTTACCAGTCTCCAGTTTCCGGTAACCGGTAACTGGTTGCAACCAATTTCTAACTAAATTCCTGCAACATCCGTATTAAGTTGCGTGTCTAACCCCAAAATGATCGATGACAAGGCGCTGGTCTCACAGGTTTTAAGTGGAGATAGGCAGGCTTTTCGTGTGCTCATCAAGCAAAACGAAAGGCTGGTGGGGCACATGATCGCCCGGCTAATCGACCGGCACGAGGACCGTGAGGAACTTTGTCAGGATGTGTTTTTGAAAGTCTATGAGAAGCTGGGGGAGTTTACCTTTCAATCAAAACTGAGTACGTGGATTGCCACCATCGCCTACCGGCATGGCATCAATCACCTGCGAAAAAAGAAAATTGAAATACGCGAACTGCCCGAAGAAGACGAACGGGAGCAATTTGTATCTGCTGAAAATGTGGAAGAAAATTTTTCGGATCAGCAATTAAATGACATGGTGATGAGCCTGATCGATCAATTGCCTCCGCACTATAAGGCGATACTCACGCTGTATCATGTGCAGGAGATGAGCTATCCGGAGATTGTTGAAATAACCGGATTGCCGGAAGGAACCGTAAAAAATTATCTATTCCGGGCACGGCAGTTATTAAAAGAAAAAGTGAAGTTGTATCTTGGTAAAGAAGAAGTACTATGAAAAGCGCAGAAGAAGAATTGCAACATCAAATTGAGATGGGGTTGGTTAACGAACCCACTGAAGATGCACGTGCCTATCAACGCGTTTTTGACGCGTTAAAAAAAGACCCTGACTTCCATGTTTCTCTTCCCTTTGCCGATCGCATTTTAGCTGTGATTGAAAAGAAAGAAGAACAGCGCGACTACTGGTGGATGGCTGCCGGAATTTTTCTTACCGTAATCGCTTTGATTGTTTCGCTTGTTCTTACCAGCCCTCATTGGACCGCAGGGGTATTTACTTTCTTATCGGGTTATCCAGGTTTGGTTGTGTTTGGCATTGCTTTTATCCTTCTGCTGCATTGGGTGGATAAAAAGGTGATCAGGAAACAAATCCGGTCACTTTAAAATTGATTATTTCTGATTCATTTTAAGTAACTTTAATCCATGAATCTGATCACTATCTTAAAGGAACGCAATGCGGATTTTATCAAGATCTGTGCCTCACATAGGGTAGGAAGAATCTACGCCTTCGGTTCTTCTATAACCGATCATTTTGATCCTGCAAAAAGCGACATTGATTTAATTGTTGAGTTAGATATTCAAGATCCCATTGAATATGGAGAAACACTGCTTTCTCTTTGGAATACCCTTGAATCATTCTTTAACAGAAAAGTAGATTTACTGACTGAAGAATCGATACAGAATCCCTATTTGCGTAAAAGTATAGAAGCTACCAAGAAGTTAATCTATGACGGACAAAGCGAAAAAGTATTTGTCTGACATTTTGATTTCAATAAATCATATACAGTCATTCCCCGATGGGATTTCATCAAATTGATGAATACAAAATGAATTTTTTGGTGAAGGCAGCCGTTGAGCGACATCTGGGTATCGTTGGTGAAGCCGTTAAGAAATTTTTGGGTGAGTCTGCCGATAATCATTTGACGAATGCCTCCCATATTATTAGTTTAAGAAACAGGCTTATTCACTCATACGATAATGTGGATGACAGGATCATCTGGACAATTGTGAAAAAACATATTGCCCCTTTAAAAAACGAGGTAGAAGGCCTGTTAACACATTGATATCAGGTAGCTAACACTTGATTCTCACAATCCCTTTTCACCACCCATAAAAATTCTGAAACCTTTCCTATATTGGTTAGTTAAAT
>CAZIOY010000036.1:240-40807 GCA_964540915.1 uncultured Ohtaekwangia sp. | reverse complement strand
CTAAAGTCCGTTGTTATAATATTCAGTCGTTCCTACGGAACTAATTGTTTAACAAAAATGAGCGCGTAAAAATTAAATCAACTCTTTTCTCCTTTGTCCACTCACCAAAAGAACACCAAACAAAATCATGAGTGTGCCCACAATTTGAAAAGGAGAAATCTTCTCCTGTAAAAAGAAATAAGCAAGCACCAGCGTTGAAACCGGACCAATACTTCCTACGATAGCCGCATTGTCGGAGCCAATTCTTTTAATGCCCTCCACCACCATGTAGGAAGGCACTACCGTTGATATGATGGCCATCAAAAAACTATACACATACACCAGCGGTGGAAAACTCATTAAGGAAATATCTGAATTCAAAAAGAAATGCAGCAATACTCCAATAGATGCAAAACTCATGGCATAACTATTAAACTTCGCGGCCCCTACCAAGGGAATCAAGCGTCCGCTGCCCACGATATATGCTGCATAGGTGAACGCACAAATGAAAATGAGCACGGATCCCAAAATAAAATTACTGCTGTGCTCGGATTGTACATCCACCTCGCCAATAAAGGCAATCAACAATCCCACATAAGTAATTACCAACGCTATCCATTGGATGGGTTTTATTCTCTCTTTGAAAATCAAAGATGACATGAGCATCACCAACGTAGGGTAAATGAAAAGTATCAGGCGTTCAATGCCAGCCGTCACATACTGCAATCCTAAAAAATCCAGCAGGCTGCTGATGTAGTAGCCGAGGCATCCGATCACAGCAACACTCACCCATTGGCGAGGAGTGAATTTTACGTTGGTCTGTTTGGATGATGACGCATAGGCCGATACCACAAAAAATGGTAATGAAAACACCATCCGTAACGCTAACAAAGAAATCGCATCTACAATAGTATCGCGATAAGCCAGTTTTACAAAAATGGCTTTCGTGGAAAAACAGATGGCGCCCAGAAGTGCAATAAGCACGCCCCCCATAAAATATTTGCGCGACTGCGATGCGGAGGTCATGCCTTTCCGGAAACGAGCACACGCACCAACTTCATTAAGTCTGCTTCGCTATTGTACAGATTAGGTGACACACGAATCGCATCGCCCCGGAAGGAGACGGATATTTTATTTTTCTGCAGCGTCTTCTTGATTTTGTCCACTTCGGCATGAGCGGGCAATCGCACACCAAATAAATGATGACCTCTGAATTTTTCGTTCTCTACCCAATAGCCTGCCTCCTGAAGAATAGTGATAGGCTTACGGGTAATGCTTGCGCAGTATTGCTGAATCACTTTTGGTTTCCACTGATTGATCTGCTTCACTGCTTCGAGCAACATAGGAAGTAAAATAAAATTGCTGTGTTCGCCTACCTCATAGCGCAATGCGCCCGGCTGATAGTTGATTTCATAATTTACCAGGCCGGCAAAATTTTCACTGTGGAGTCGGTTGATCCAATTCTCCTCCACCGGCTTGCCCTGATCGAAATATTCACCATAGTAGGCAAGTCCCAACGAGTAGGGACCCATCAGCCACTTATATCCGGCACACACTAATGCGTCAGGTTGAATTTCTTTCACATCAAAGGGCAAGGCGCCCACCGATTGTGTTCCATCGATCACCAGAAGGGCCCCAACCTCTCTGGTGCGCTTTCTGATTTCTTTCAGATTGAATAATGTGCCGTCTGCCCAATGAACATTACCCAGCGCTACGAGTTTGGTGTTGGGATCAATGGCTTCCAGCAACCGTTCATTCCATAACTTTCCTCTATTGACCAATTCATAAGGCGATGCAATTACTTTTAATTTCGCACCGGTGTCCTGACTCACCCGGTGCCAGGGATAATAATTGCTTGGAAATTGTTCTGCTGCCACAATGATGTTATCTGAAGATGATAATTTAATATTATTCACCACGTTGGCCATGCCATAAGAAACGGAAGGCACCAGCACCACACGATTTGCTTGCCCGTTAATCAGTTTTGAAAATTCCTTTCTTACTTTTTCCGTATCCGTAAAAAAATCTTCACCGGTAACAACGGCTGGATTTCTTTTTTTTTGAATGCCTTCTATTCCTCTTTTCTCCACGGATTTTAGCATGGGCGACATGTAGGCGCAGTTCAGATATACATTGCCTGGAGGCAAAGAAAATTTAGATCGTTGATTGGTGATCATGATTAATAATTTTGGTGAGATAGTCCGAGTGAATCTCTCAGATAGAGAAACTCATTTTTGTTTTTTGTCCAATAGTCGGTGATGAGTTGTTTATCCAACGTGGCGGTTGTCGTGTACGTCTTTCCATTTTGCTCCTGCGTTTCCGTCCAGCCTTTAATGCTGTGTGGAAATGCTTTCTCAAATTCAATCGCAATGCTACGCTGATGCAAAGGGTACGTTATCGTATACACAACCAGATCAGAGGTCTCTTCTTTCGAGCAGTTTGTTTTTTCGATATTGAGGCCTATGTGATTTAGGCGTGAGAAAAATAATCCGGGTATCATTTCAACTTCTCCAATCGGTAGGCTTTGTGGATCAAGCCTGATACGATTCCATAGCTCGTCTTCGAGCCAGGCCACTTTTAAATTGAGATTTTCGTCTCCCTCTTTTTCAAAGTAGGAATGACCGGTGATTACATAGTTTTTATGTTTCAAATTCACCTGTGAAAATACCTGGCCACACCACTCCTGGATGGTCATGGTGACTTTTAACGTGTGAGGAATATGATTGTTGTCAATCGGTGTGAAGGTCGAGAGCATCATCGAGTAAGGATAAATGCCGGTAACAAAATTTTTCGTCATGTTTAATTTCAATACACTTGCTTTATCTGTTCCGGCCTTGTCGGGGTCATCCAGTTTTACTTGTTTATTGATAGATAAATCTTCGGTGACAAAGATCATCATGGCTTTACCATTCCGCTCCTCCCCATATCGGCTTTGCCTAATCGTATATGAGTTCACTTCTGCTTTACCTGCATACCAGTAATTTCTAAAATCATCTGAAATTGCTGACTTGCCCGGTGCATTCGATGATTGCTCGCTGCAAGAAATCCAAAGAAGTACCGACAAGAGGCAGTAAACGGGTGTATAGGTGCTGTATTTCACTATGTATAATTTAATGATTTAAACTTAACTCAATCTCTGATTAAAATTAAACCTCTGGTTACCAATTTTGTCGAAGAAACATTTACACTACACCTATACTGCCATGATAGAGAGAGAGTTTTACAAGGGGATCGAATTTGTTCGTATTTCAAATTTGACAAAGGAACAAAGCGAGCGCATCCATGCCTCTTTTCCGAAAGAGAAAATAATAAAGATTTTAAGGGATGAAGTGATCTTAAAGGATTGCATTCAATATCACGACTATCATGAGTGGTTTAGAAAATCTGATCAGGGCGCATTGCCTGTTGTAGACAACAAAGCGGAGGACGTCCATGCAAATTCATTCGATATGGCGCTCAAATGATCAAACTCTGGATTTATGATGCGCAAAGTTTTCTCTTTGCCTCATGATAATCATTCCAGATCTCATTCAAGATCTCTCCCGCTGGCTTTACGTCCCTGATTGATGCTGCCACCTGTCCGATTTCCAGTTCTCCTTCGATCAGATCACCTTCAAAAATTCCTTTTTTTGCTCTCCCTCTTCCTAATAATTTTTGCAACTCCTCAGCAGAAGCGCCTCGTTGTTCGGCTTGCGCCACGTGCTGATAAAATTCATTTTTAATGAGGCGCACAGGAGTAAGTTGCTTCATAGTAAGAGCCGTATCTCCCTCATTCAGTTCAATGATCTTTTTCTTGAAAGCCTCATGAGCGGACGACTCTACACTTGCAGCGAACCGTGTCCCGATCTGAACGCCTTCGGCACCCAATGCCTCAACCGCTAACATCGATCGGCCAGAGCCAATGCCTCCTGCAGCAATTACCGGTATGGATACCGCATCGCACACCATGGGTATTAAGCAAAGCGTAGTGGTTTCCTCGCGACCATTGTGCCCACCGGCTTCGAACCCTTCGGCCACCACTGCGTCCGCTCCGGCCTGTTCACTTTTTTTGGCAAACCTGGAACTTGAAACAACATGAACAACGGTGATCCCCTTGTCCTTTAAAAAGCCAGTCCACAACGAGGGATTGCCAGCAGAGGTGAAAACGATTTTTACTTTTTCCTCTACCAGAATCTCCATGATCTTATCAATTTTTGGATAGAGCAAGGGTACATTCACTCCGAACGGCTTTGAGGTAGCCGCTCTGCATTTCCGGATATGGTCCTGAAGCGTTTCCGGGTGCATCGAGCCCGCCCCAATCAGGCCCAAACCACCCGCCTCACTTACTGAAGAAGCCAATCGCCAGCCGCTGCACCAAACCATGCCCGCCTGAACGATAGGAATGTGAATACCCAATAACTTTTGAACCCTTTCTGATGCCATTTTTAGTTTATTTTTGACTGAAATACATCCTCTATGAACTTGAAAATCTGCTATTTAGAACCAGGCTTTTCTAAAAGCTTCAATCAGTGTGCGTTTTAGTTGTCCACAAAGAATCGATGTATCAAAACGCATGCAATTATTTGATAATCAGATTTTTAAACTCTAATATTCTCCTAATGTTGACAACTATCTATATTTGTGGAATTCTTTTTGAGCCCGTTTTTGCATCTTTATAAGTGCTTGAATTCTACCCTTTTACTATAACTTCTTTCAATTACCTTACATGACTATCTTTACTGTCTACAAAAAGGAAAAACAAATTAGTTCTAAACAACATCTTCCCAATCAAATGAGGTTCTTTTATATCATAACATTCTTGCTTTTGATCTGCTCATCGGCAAGGGGGCAACAAGCCGAACAAATCAAACTCAAAGACCTGCAGCAACTGATCAATAAGCCTTCTGATAAGGTGCAGGTGATCAACTTTTGGGCAACCTGGTGTGCCCCTTGCGTAAAGGAAATTCCCTTTTTTGAAACTTTGAATCAGGAGAATAAAAGCGTTGATGTTACTCTGGTAAGTATGGATTACGACCTGGACCCCAACACAGAAAAAGTTTACCGGTTCATTGGTCGAAAGAAATTACAATCTAAGGTGGTGATTCTGGCCGAACAAAACCCCAATGACTGGATTGACAAAATTGACAAAAGCTGGAGTGGTGCCTTGCCGGCAACGCTCATTGTAAATACCAAAACCGGCAAGAGAAAATTTGTTCAAAAAGAACTGCATGAGGGAGAACTCGAAAAGCTGATCGAAGAAGTTGAAAATTAAATTTTTTGAGAATGAGAAGAATACCTGGTTTGATGATGTGTCTGATCCTATTGGTGGCCGCACATCCGGTGAAGAAAGGTTATGAGGTAGGTGACACTGCCTCTGATTTCAAATTGAAAAATGCAGATGGCAGAATGGTATCTCTGTATGATTATAAGAATGCCAAGGGTTACATTATAATTTTTGATTGTAACACGTGCCCCTATTCAAAGGCCTACAATCAACGCATCATAGCGCTGAATGAAAAATATTCATCAAAAGGATTTCCAGTAATCACCATCAATGCAAATGAAGGAGGAGGGGATTCTTACGATGACATGGTGCGAATTGCGAAAAAGAAAAGTTATAAATTTCCATACCTCTTTGACGAAACGCAGAATGTGGCCAAAGCCTTTGGCGCAACCAATACTCCGCATGTTTTTGTTTTAACAAAAGAATTAAAGGTCGTCTACATTGGCGCCATTGATGACAATGCCCGTGATGCCGAGGCGGCAACCAAACATTATGTAGCGGATGCCGTAGATGCATTGCTGGAAAATAAAGCAGTAGCTGTTACAAAAACAAAAGCAATCGGGTGTGGAATCCGATGGAAGGATTAAAATACTCTCCCTGTAGAATTTTTAGTCTTTCTTCTCACCCATTGGCATCTCTACATTCTCTCCCCATACATATTTATTAAACCATTGCCAGTTGTGCCAGGTGGCAGCCAGTCTTTCTTTTGGTTTGGTGATGCCGTGACCAAAACCTTTGTAAACAATTAATTCGCTGGGGACACCTTTATCACGAAGGCCTTGTAACAATTCATACGCATTCGCAATAGGCACCCGCCTGTCAAACTCACCGTGTTGAATCAACGTTGGTGTTTTTGCTTTATTAATGTTAGTCATGGGCGAAGTCTTCTTGTAAATTATTTCATCACTCCAGGGTGTCGCCTTCAAATACTGTCGGGTAAACGGATGGATATCTGTACTAACATAATACGTCATCCAATTAGAAATGCCCGCTCCCACGGAGATCGCTTTAAATACATCGGTATTGGTAGTAAGAAATGCAGAGATATATCCACCCTGACTCCAACCCATGCTTCCCATTTTAGTTTTATCAATCATTCCTTTCTTATCGAGATAATCGATACCGCTCATGACATCCCACATATCGCCCACACCAAGATTTTTTACATTCAATGAACGAAATGCTTCACCATAACCTGCTGAACCACGGTAGTTCGGACGGAGCACTAAACACCCTTTATCCAACCATTGCAAAACCGGGTACACATAACCGGGCACAGGAGTAGGGGTATCAATGCCGGTTGGGCCGCCATGGATCATCACCAGCAACGGATACTTTACTGTTGGATCATAATCGGCTGGTTTATGCAATACCCCTTCGATGATTGCCCCATCTTTACTTTTCCAGCTGATCACCTCGCTTTGTGCGGTTTTCCATTCGGCTGTCTGGCTTGTCATATCCGTAATCTTTGCCGGTTGCATGGAAGCAAGGTCTGCAACAAACACTTCGTTCAACTGATCTCCATTTCTTCCAACAAAGGCAACCCTGGCACCATTTTTTGAAAATGAAAATCCAAGTACCTGTTCAGGCGTAGTTAGCAGCACAGAATGATTCCCAGTTGCAGGATCGACCCTATAAAGATGTCTTTTTGTTTTATTCCAAACCGAAGAATAGATACCCGATGCTTCCCACGAAAATCCACCCATATCTTCATCCAGACTTTTTGCCAATTGCCGGGTGACTTTGGTTGAGAGGTTTATCGCAAACAATTTTGAGTTGGTGTAAAAGTTGGAAGTCGTATCATTCCCGTTGGATGTAAATAGAATTTCTTTGGAATCCGGAGACCAATCCTCCACTCCGTCAGAGCTTGGATTTGAAATTATCAGCGTGATTCTTTTGTCACTCAATTCAACCACCGATACATCCGATTTCAAAAATGAATTAATCAATGGATCCGGCTGATGGGCAAAGGCCACTTTGGTTCCATCCGGTGATGTTGTAAATGAAGTGACCGTGAAATTTCCTTCTGTTAGCCTCACCGCTTTCGGTAATTCTATACACCCTGCTTTTTCTTTTTGAGAATCTTCCGTTTCATAACAGGGAAGTTCGGAAGGGTCTTTCATATCAGGCAGGAAGTCTACTTGCCACAGATGCGAAAGTGTGTATTCTTTATCATCGGTTTCAAAACCTCCATATCGCTTTTCCTTTTCCTTCTTTGTCTTGTCTTCTTTTTCCGTTTTCAAAAAAAATAATTTATTACCCGATGGATGCCACTCAAAAGATGATATGCCTTCCTCCTCTCTGGTTAGTGCCCGCGCTTCACCACCCTCCAAACGCATTACATGAATCTGGTTCTTAGCTCCACGGTCTGCCAAAAAAGCAATCCATTGTCCATCAGGAGAAAATGCGGGATTCGTACTGGTGTTTTTTGTTGTGTTTGTTAGTTGAAAGGGCTTTTCTCCATTTTTGCTTAACCAAATCTCTGTATCAAAGCGGTTTTCATTCCAGTCGGTCGATTGTACGGTATAGGCAATATGTTTTCCATCAGCAGAAAGAGTTACTACTCCAACGCTGCGAAGTGAAATTACTTCTTCGAAGGTGGGAACATGTTGTGCGGCAGCGAGCGTACAAGTAAAAATGAACAGGAAGGATAAAAGGCGATTCATAGACGCATATTTAATACGCTAAATCACCATAAAGAAATTTAAACGATGAAGTGGTTTTACACTGGTGGCAATCACTCAATTAATTAAATAAAAATATCCGTCTCTATGTATGCCATTCGCGGGTGGTGCGATGCGAAATCATTTGCCATAGATCGCTTCTCTTTCGGTACACACGAATGTACCAGATTCCATAGGCAATGTTTTTGTCCTTTTCTTTTCGGGTGATTTCAATTTTACCAATAACCAGAGCAACATCATCATGTAATTCAACGGTAGTGGAGTCCTGTGCGCGTGAAACAAAATACGTATTGGGATTAGCCACATTTTTAATCCAACTTATTTCTGTGAAGGAATTGGTGGTGGTCCTTCAGGAATGTACGCCTTGTATACATGCCCTCCTCTTCGCTGTTCAAACTCTGCGCGTACATCTTTGCGCAATTGCTCGTTTTCAAAAAGATCCACCATGGTCATGGCAAGTGATTTGGCAGCAAGCGTCATTCCTTTATGCCCGATAGACATTCCTCCGCATGACACCACACTCCAACCATGCCACGCGGTATTTGCGGGGGCAGTGGTTGCAACCAGAGTAATCTCTGGTACGATCCAACTAATATCTCCCACATCGGTTGATCCGCCAGTAGGATGTTCCTGTGTTTCCTTTAGAGGATAGATTTTCCCATCCAATCCCTCTTGCTTCCCTCCCTGCACTTCCTGTATTTTTTTCGCATAGGCAATTTCATAATCCGTGTATGTAATCGGGCCTAGTATCTCAAGATTTTTTTGAAGTGCTCCGGCACCGGTGCGATTGACCAGTAATTCATAATCACCTGTTTGCAATGTCACTTTTGCTTCTACGCCTGCAACCATTCCTGCACCTTGGGCAATTTCCTTTACACGCTTAAATACTTCTTCTACACCATCGCGCTTGCTGTCGCGCACCCACATCCACACCTTCGCATATTCAGGTACAACATTTGGCACATCGCCTCCGCTCATGATCGCATAATGCATGCGCACACTTGGTTTCACATGCTCACGCAACATATTCACTCCATCGGTAAAAGCTTCAAGACCATCTACTGCACTTCTTCCATTCCAGGGATCAGCCGCAGCATGAGCAGCTTTGCCCTTAAACTCTACAATGAAATCCACCATGGCTTGTGAGCTTTGAGTGCTGGCGGCAATCTGCACATCGGGATGCCAATCCAAACACACATCTAAATCTGCAAACAATCCATCACGTGCCATATAAATTTTTCCGCCTACTGATTCCTCGGCAGGAGTTCCATAAAAACGAATCGTGCCTTTCAGTTTTCCTTGCTGGATAAGTTCTTTAACTGCCACAGCGGCTCCCAAACTTCCCGCACCAAATAAATTGTGACCGCAACCATGCCCAGCAGCACCGCTTTGCAATGCATCTTTGGTGGGCTGCGCTTTTTGTGAAATGCCTGGCAGCGCATCATATTCGCCCATGATGCCGATGATTGGTTTACCTGATCCATATTCGGCCGTAAAAGCAGTTGGCATGCCTGCCACTCCGCGTTTTACTTTAAAGCCCTGGGCCTCGGCATAATCGGCAAGCTCTTTCGCTGATTTATGTTCTTTCAATGCTGTCTCTGCATAGGCCCAGATTTTATCGCTGATAGAGATCAACTCTTGCTGATGCTTATCTACTGATTGCATCACATACGTTTTATTCGGATTAACTACAGCTTTCTTCTGACTTATTGCTGCTACGTTTATGAACACAAACAGCAGTATTAGTATTTTTTTCATTTGGATGAGTTTATTCCGCTCTAATTTAAATAATAAGATTTCTTACATTTTCTTATCGCTTTTGTCCACAACTACCTGTGGAAGGTTCTTCACCTTTTCATTAATCGGCAGTACGTTTTCATTGATGATGCGATTCAATTGGTTCGTGGCGTCTTGTGTTTCCTGCTTCAATTCGTCAAGACGATTCAGTTGAGGTTGTGTAGGTCTTGCGGTGGCCTCGTCAACCGCGCCAAACAAATCACCAATTTCTTCCTTCAATCTTGGTCGCTGTCGGTATCCCATGTTCGGTGGCGGTCTGCGCAAAATCTCATCTTCATATTCTTTGAGTTTTTTGATGGCCTCTTCTATTTGCACGGTAACAGAACCATCAACGCCCGATTCACTTCCGGCTGATTTAATTCGTTGCTGCAGTTCAGTTAATTGTTTTACGGCATCATCAGTGCGATTAATTAATTTATGTGCTTGCGTCAACTGATCGCGTAAAGCCAATGTGGTTTGTATTTTTATCTGCAAGTCCTGTTCACTTACTTTGATGCGTGGATCTGCGCGCACGGTAATTTTAGTTTCTACGGTTTGCCCATTTGCCTTTAACGTAGCCGTGTAAATCCCCGGAGCAACTAAAGGCCGCATTGGCGAACCACCCCAGGCACTTTTTACTGGATGACTTATTTTTTCTTCTTCAGTAAATCGCAAATCCCAGATTACACGATTCACACCTGCTTTGGATAACGTGTCTTTCAAACTTCTTATTTTGTTTCCACCGGCATCCGTAATATCAATCGTGATCGCTTCTTTCGGATCGTTCTTCAGAAAGAAATTGATGTAAGCACCGAACTCCGGATTCTTTGCGCGATAGGCCTGGTCTCCCTGTTCCTCAATCAAAGAATAATAATTCCAAAGTGTAGCGGTGCGCGTGGTGAATACGGCTACCTCTTTTCCTGTAATGGAGTTGTATTCTTCCAATGGTTGAATGTCATCCATAATCCAAAGACCTCTGCCGTGAGTTGCTGCCACTAAATCGCGGTCGCGTTTATGCACGCGCAAGTCACGCACCGAAACGGGAGGCATGTTGTTGTTGATTTTCGTCCACGTCTTACCTTTATCCCAGGATGCAAAGATGCCATGCTCCATGCCGGCATAAAGTAAATTAGCGTTGTGTGGATCTTGCCTCACTACATAACACCAATCTTCCGGCAAGCCCGTGCTGATCTTCGTCCACGTTTTTCCAAAATCAGTGGTCATGAAAGCATAGGCTTTGTAGTCGTCCATACGATGTTGATCTACTGCTACGAACGCTGTGCCCGCATCATGTTCAGAAGCATGAATTTTTGATACCCAGGCAAAAGGAGGAAGGCCTACAATAGCGTTCTTCAAATTGGTCCATGTCTTGCCACCATCGCGCGTGATTTGGATATTGCCGTCATCCGTGCCCGCCCATATCACATCTTTTTGAACAGGCGATTCTGCAATCGTCAAAACGGTGCAATGAAATTCTGCTGCTGTATTGTCCTGATAAATTTCTCCGCCCGATGATTTTTGCTTCGCCTTATCATTGGTTGTTAAATCCGGACTTATCTGATCCCATGTGTATCCTTTATCTCTACTTCTGAAAATTACATTACCTCCGGTATAAACGGTATTCGCATCATTAGGAGAAACATGAATGGGCGAATCCCAATTGAAGCGGAACTTATGGTTTTCGATCGCATCACCTGCCGATCCCATTTTATTTGGATATGGATGAATGGTGCGAATATTTCCTGTTTTTGTATCCACATGATGGATCACTCCGCCTTGCAAGTTCGCATACACTTCATTTTCCTGGCCGGGAATAGGCACCGCATAATAGCCATCGCCATAGGCAATTTGTTTCCAATCGCGTTTTAAAATTCCAACACGATGTAATGAATTACTCGGGCCTGTCCACGTGCCGTTATCCTGTAATCCTCCATAGAGAAAATAAGGATCCTGATTGTCAAGGAAGAGTTGATAGAATTGTGATAGCTCTATGTTGTTGATGGTTTGAAATGTTTGAAAGCCATCGTACGAAACCCGGAATCCTCCATCGTCACTGCTCAACACCCGGTTAGCATTTTTTGGATCAATCCACAATCCCTGGTTGTCGCCATGCTGGCCGTTGGCAATGCCTTTAAAGGTGCGGCCACCATCGGTTGATTTATTTAATCCACCAGATAAAGTATACACCACTTCAGGGTTGGATGGGTCCACTTTTACATCACTATAGTAAAACGGACGGAAGTTCAAATCGCGATCATCATTTACCATTCTCCAGTTTTCACCACGATCATCTGAACGGAAGAGTGTTCCTCCATCTTTAAATTCGGTGATTAAGTAAACCGTATTGGGCTGACTCTGCGCAATTGACACTCCAATGCGTGCCATTGGTTTATCGGGTAATCCATTCTTGTGTGATATCTTACTCCAGGTTTTTCCTGCATCCGTACTTTTATATAAAGCTGTTTTTTCTCCACTATCATCAAAGCGCCAGGGCTTTCTGCGAAACGTCCACATGCCGGCATACATGATGCGGGGATTGTTCCATTCAATTGCGATATCTGAGCAACCCGTGTTTTCATCGAGGTATAAAACCTTTGTCCAGGTTTTGCCTCCATCTTCGGTGCGGAACACACCACGATCTGTATTTGGTCCCCACTCACGACCCATCGCACATACACATGCAGCATCCGGATTTCTCGGATCAACCACAATTCGCTTGATGCGATCAGTTTTTTCCAACCCCAGGTGTTGCCACGTTTTCCCTCCATCATTGGATCGATACACTCCATAACCATAACCCACACTGTTGCGTGGATCGCCCTCTCCCGTGCCTACATAAATTACCTCATGATCACTGGGCGCGATAGCAATGTCTCCGATGGAATAAGCACGCTGGTCGGTAAACAAGGAGGTCATGGTGACCCCACCGTTGGTGGTTTTAAAAATACCTCCATCGGCACCTCCGATGTAGAAGGTGGTGGGATCTCCGGGGATTCCTTCAATGTCGGTGGTGCGCCCACCCATATTGGCAGGGCCAATCGGTCTCCATTTCATATTTTTAAGGGCCTTGTCGGGAGATGGCATTTGAGCGAACAGGCTGGCGGCTGTAAACAGACCCACACATAGCGCTGATAGGCTCTTGGAGTGCTTATTCATAGAGTTTAGGTTTCTTTTGAATCCTGAGATTAACGAATGTGCAAGAGAAATCAAACAAAATAGGGTTGACCTGAATGCTGTTTACTTGAACGGAAAATTTTTTGATCTTTGCCGTTCCAACCTTTAGAATTAAAGTGGTGTCAAATAGAAGTAAAAATGATTTCATTATGAAAACCCTCCTTTCAACCTTACTATTTCTTTCCTCCTCATTCATTTTTTTGGGGTGCGCTGAAGAGCCCATTGGGGCTTCGTGCGATAATGCAGTATTCGCCACCCTAAAAGACCTGACCGGCCTGGACGGATGTGGCTTTGTTTTTGAATTGGCTGATGGCACAAGGCTGGAGCCTCAAAGATTATTTTATTGCGGCACACCTTCCCTGCCTAAAGAAGTAACCGAAGACCCTCTTTATAATTTTCAATTTACCGATGGCAAACAAGTTCGCATTGGCTTTGAAGAAATAACGGATGCCATGAGCATATGCATGGTTGGAAAGGTTGTGAAGATCACTTGCCTTGAAGAACTATCTTCAACATCTACAGAATGAAAGGTTTGGATTAGGGTTGATTTCATTTCTAACACGTTTAAAGTTCTTGATCCAAGAGTTGCATTATCTCCATTTTTATTTTCTCCTCTGATGGACGAGGTGCCTTCATGTTGACAATATTTCCTGATTGGTCAATTAATATATAATCTGGAATCCCAAATAATTTATAGGTGGAATAAAGAGTTTGTATTTTATCAGGTTCAATAATGATATGAAGACCTTTCCACATTTTATCTTCCTTTAAAAATTTCTCCCAATCAGATTGATTCCTGTCAACGGAGACATTAAGAAATTGAATCTTCTCCTCATTAGAGAATTCTTGTTGCAACTTCTTTGAAGCTGGTATTTCTGCTATACAAGGACCGCACCAAGTTGCCCAAATATCGATGTAGATTACTTTTCCTTTAAGATTTTTGATTGATACCTTTTTACCCTCAGGGGTATATCCCTCAAATTCTGGAGCAGGTTTACCGGGAGCAATAGCAAGCCATTCGTTGTAGCCTTTGTTTAAAACTGGCAAATAATTAGATTTTTGATATGTTCTTTGAAAGCTGGAAAAGACCGAGTCTGTTTCAGGTGTAATCCCATTTGCCGCAAGCCAGTATTGAAGGTCGAATGCGATTAAGAATTCCCGGATTGCTTCAGGATAATCGCCTTTTTTTATTAAGGCATTTGTCATAAGCGGTGCCAAGTCTCCTGAGGCTTTGGTGACGAGAAGTTCCTCTGAAACGGGTAAGTTAATTTTATTGTGCCAATAGAAATTAAGAAGCATTTGATAGTCAGCATAGCCCGCAGTTAAAAGTGAAGGGTCAAATGGAACTTCATTAGTTAAATCTTCAAACTCTTTTGAAACTTTGGCTTCCAAATATTCTCGTCCATTCTTTTGGGCTTCCCATTTTTCGTTATTTGAATTATTCAGCTTATAAAATTTAAATTCTTGCCCTACCTCTAAAAATTTAATGTTGTTCTTATATTCGAGCATAGATATTATCTCTGCTGGCAGGGAAACAGAATCCGTGTAGCTCTTATGAAAGCTGGTAATTGTAGTTTTGAGAGAGTCAAATCGATGTAAAAATTCGTTAAAATCCAATTCAAGGAGCCCTCTTCCTTTGGCCCATTTGATTTTTTCAACATTTGAATTAACCCACGAGAGATAATTATTTATTTCGGCTCCATTACCTGAAAACTGTAATGGTATTTGATAGTCCTGACCAACTTCTTCGATAAGTAAATTATAACCAGAAGAGAGATAAACTTCTCCGTATCTATTTCCTATTTGAATATACGTAAACATTGGCTTTTGTAATGTTAGCTCAAATAAGCTGTTGCCTACTGAGTCTGTTTCTGATTCAATAAGCGTTACTTGGTCTAAATTATTATAGAGGCTTATTTTAACAACAGCATTATGTTGTGTGCTCTTAATGGTGATTTTTGCCTTGTCATTTTCTTTACTGTCGCATCCCAGCATTACAAAATGCAGGATGATTAACCAAACCCCGGTTTTTGAGAACTCTTTCATTTGCCCAAATTTTAATGGTGAGATGTGGCTTTAATTTTATAGAGATGTAATTAACTAAAGTTTAGTTTTAAATAATTAAATGTCCTAGACAATTAATAGGACAACTTCGATGTTACCTAGTGGTAGAACTGCTAAAAGGACGAATTGGCACCCCCGCCACCCGATTCAGTTACATCGGCTTTATCAGGCTGATTGCCGCCCTTTGTTTGAGAAATAATAAATGCCTCTACATTCAAGTTGGCCCATGCTGAGGTGAGGATATTTTCACTCGTAAAGCCATTCCTTATTTCTTTCCTTCGCCAGAAGTAAACATCATTACACCAGGTACAACACTATTCTCAACTCATAAAAAAACAGAAAGAATCTTTCCTGATGTAATGGATTCGATTCTTTTGAACTGATCTTCGGTGATCAGGTTTTTCTCCAGCAGTTCCCGGGGTGTATTGCGCGTCATTTACCGTTACGTGAATGGATGCAATATCGAAAAAAGATGTGAGGGTTCTTCCTAAAAAATAATTACCCTTTTTCCACCAATTCCTTTAATGAGCTTACTACCATTTTCCAGTTTTGTTCAGAGTGTGATTTTGTTTCTTCAGAACGGATATTCTGCTGCGTTAAATTCAAATGCGTTTTTCCCTTGTCATTATCTAATCTGAACGTCACGATTTGATAATTCTCAGGCACATCTGGTACGCCTGAAAAATTGCTCCAGTAATCGTAGCTTAATATTTTTTCCTTTTCAATAGCGAGAATGGTGCCTTTGTCCTCATAGGATTTGCCCTCCCACTCACCCGTAAAGCGAATCGGGCTGCCCACTTTCCAATCACAATGTGTCTGGGTGCCAAACAAGTACTTCTTGATTTGCTCGGGATTGATTAACGCATTCCACACTTTTGCTGTGGGTGCATTTATTTCGGTGATAATGTTCAGCTCAATGTTTGTCATAATCCGTTTGTTTTATTCCTGTCTTTTAAGTTTCAATGAAAAATATCCTTTCGATACAAAAGCTGTATCAGCCTTAAATAGCTGCCGGTTCGTGATGTTCAGAAAAAGTGATTTACCACTTCCCAAAACAATCGGTACCAACCCTAACCACATTTCATCTACTAACTGACGATTAGTGAAGTCGGTCGTTAAACTTGCCCCACCATACAACCAGATGTTTTTTCCGATTGATGCTTAATCTCAGCAACGGCAGTCGCAAAATCTCCATCTATTATTTTCGCGTTGCCTTTTACTTTTTTGAGTGTGTTTGAAAACACATAACAAGTCTTATCGGGAAACATGGAAGTGCCCGCCATTTCATAACTCTTCCTTCCCATAAAGATGATATCGATGTCATCCAGAAATTCTTTCATCTCATTTTCGGAAGGCGGTGGACACCAATCATATTCACCGTTAGGTCCTTCAATGAAACCATCAAGGCTTACCGCTACGCTTAAAATTACCTTTCTCATAGTTGAGTTCACTTTATTAGTTAATGTGCATTTACGATTTTAATCTTCCAGTTCAAGACATACAAAACCAAAGCCGCCCAATACGTGCGCAGCCGCTTCGGGGTTAACTTTATCTGATACAATCCGAAGGATGCGATCACAATCCGACAGATCAAAATTCCAGGCTCAGCGCCCAGCGAGCGAATCGAGCACAGGCGCGAGGTGAGTTACGTGTTCTGACGTTTCTACGGATGTCCTGAATACAAGCACATTCATACTGTTGGAGAGGTCATGCTATACATTGCCAAAACCGCCACGGCTATTGCGCTAAGTAAGCTAAGCCAGAACGGTAGAGGCATCTTGCCTTCGTTATCGATACTGCGAAGTTCTGTTTTGTTCATAATTGTATGCCAATCAACGCATGCACAGTGACAACCCTATGACAGCAGGGTAAAATAATTTAAAATTTTTTTTATGATCGGTGACAACCGTATGTCAGGAGAGCCACTCCGCAAAGAGCGAAATCGCTAAATAGGCTCCTTGATGTGATGATGATGGTACAATTCCTCTGTTAGATCCATCATCATGATTTTCAAATCTTCAGGTTCTTCCACTGTTACCGTGGTTCCAAACGTGAGTAACCATCGCGCCATGTAATCAAGACTGTCCATTAAAAACTCAGAGCGGATGTGATCTCCCAGATCTTCCTGCGAAAGGCTTCCATAAAGCTTTTGTCCGCGCAGCCCTGCCTTCTCAAAGACTGCCACCACCCGAATCATACTCGGATTGGATTGAAATTGCGATTTAAAATATTCTTCCAGCGAAAGTTTGCTTCGGTTTTCAAACTTCATTCCAGTGTTGGTAAGCGATCGGATACGATCGGAACGAAAATCGCGATACTCATTTCGCAACCGGCACCAACCAATCAGGTGCCATGATAAACTATAATAGTAAATGCCCACCGGCTCTACTTCTCGCTGACTCATTTCATTTTCAGCATTACTGTAATCCAGTTTCAATACCTCGTGTCTGGCAATAGCCCGCTGAATGTCCGTTAAGAAATGATCGGGAAACTCCTTTTTATCACCATGCTCATAGCGTGAACGCAGGAACACCTCCACGTGCGAGTCGAGATTTTCAAGATGATCTTTTTCGGCTTCATTCAATACCGATTTAATTTTATGAAGGGAGGATTCAAATGCTGTGCGCACTGATTTATCAGCCATCTTATCCACCAGCTTTCCGGCCAGCATCATGGCACTGGCTTCATCTTGTGTGAACATCACCGGGGGAAGATGAAAACCATCCACAATAAAATATCCTTTGCCCGCCTCAGAGCCAATGGGCACACCTGCTTCCATGAGCGATTTCACATCGCGGTACACGGTGCGCAGGCTGATTTCAAATCGTTTGGATATTTCCTCCGCCTTAACAATCCGTTTGGTTTGCAATTGAATGAGGATAGCGGTGAGGCGGTCGAGGCGATTCATGGGTTGAAGGTAGAATGTTTGAGTCAAATTTGAATGAAGGGATCCACGATTGTTATTATCGCGGTTCTCGCTTTTTTGATCGGTTGTTTAATGGAAAATTCTCACAAAAACAAAAGAGCCAACCTTATCGATTGGCTCTCGAATCAACTCCACAAATCACCCATTATTTTTAATCCTTGAATCAGATAAATAGAGAATAAATGCCGAGGGATAGGTAAAGCACTAGAAAGCCCACAACGGAAATGGCTTTGAATCTTAATTGCGATGCGCTAATCATAACATTTGAATTTAAGTTTTTAAAAGTGACCTTGATAACTCTGAAATGACATCACAAAATTGAGCTTCAACAGGCTGCATTAAAACAGCATTTTCCTGATTTAAAACGAATCAGAAAAACCCTTAGTTTTTCAATTGTTGCCCTGCGCTGTTAAAGACGCCATTTTGCCCTCTAATGGGAACCCTGATTTTTTAGAATCAGTAATACCCTGTCGCATGTAGTTGAAAAATCATTCACATTTGGAACATCAAACTGGCTTCAGCGAGATTCACTTTACCATTATTAAATCAACCCATTATGATCCATTCTAATAATTTATACGGCCATGAGTTTCATCCTGGATTTATTAAGGAAATGACAGGATTACTTATTAATAATCTAACCAATCTTTACAATGGTCTTAACGAAGCCATTATCAAAAATGAACCCAAAATTTATAATCAGAGACTTAATCAATCTCATTTCGTGCTGATCTTAATCAACAACCAGAATCTGATTACGATTACCAATACGATTAAAGAAATAATGGCTTTGCCCTCTTCTGATGGAATTGATTTTCAAATTCTAAATTCATTTCGAAAGTCTTGCATGCAAGAAATCAATATGCTCACTGAAAAGCTGGCCATCTTTGAAAGGCTCGATCCAAATCTATCCTCAGATCATTAATCAGTAGCATAAAAAAAGGAGCCATTCTCCCTTTTCATGGATTAATTTCAAAATGATGCTACCTGCTCTTGGGCATGTGAAGGTAATCAACCCTAAGATTGAGCATCGCTTTTATTCTGGTAACAAACGCCCTTTCATCCACCATGAAGTTCGGTGTGTGGTGAGAAGGTACTGTGTTTGGATCCGGAGGCATTGCCCCCCAAAGAAGAATAAACCAGGAACCTTCTTTTGATAAAACGCAAAGTCTTCAGCCCCGGTAATCGCATTGATAACGATTGTATTTGAAGCGCCTGCTGTTCGTTGTAAACTAGAGCCATCTTCTGTGTGAGTGCCGGATCATTATAGGTAACCGGTGTGCCTCTGCGAATAGTAACTTCCGCTCTGGAGTGCATCCATATCAGCGCGCAGGGCGATTACAGGTCCAGGCTTACCGGTTTCCAATAGAGCAATAACCCCGGTTTTGGCTACATCTGTGTAGATTTCGGTCTGTGAGACACAGACCGAGGTAAAGGAATAGATGTTAATCGGTCGAGGCGATTCATGAAACGAAGCTACGGGGTTGTCAGAAACTTACAGAGGTTTGAACTTGAATAAAAAAAATCACTTCTATTAATATTCTGGTCAAATCCATTTTATTTATATTTTTATCAAGTCAATCCGAACTATGCGCCCACACGCAATTGGTATTCTTTTCTTAATTCTTTCCCTATCTAACAGTAATGGCTTTTGCCAATGCTGGCCACGTTTACAAAAAAGTGAGCCAAGGGAGGAGAAAGATTTCATGGAGGGTTTTGGCGACTCGCTAGATCAGGATGGAGATATTCTGGTTGTGGGAGCTCAGTTTAGTGACAGCATTGCCTACCGTGCGGGGTTAGTTTATGTATTTAAAAAGACATTGAATGGGTGGGAAAAAATTGCAGACCTGTTTCAGTCTGACCATACTCAAAATCGGTTTTTCGGACAGCGTGTGTCTATCTCAGGAACCACTATAGCAGTAACAGATTCTTATTTCACAACGGGTGTGGTATTGCCAAGTGGTTATACTCAACAAGGTGCTGTATACATATATGAAATGCCCTCTGGTGGTTGGACTAACATGAGCGAGACACAACGGATTGCCGCTGTTGAGTCTGACAATATAAGTTTTGGAAATTCGGTGGATCTCCATGGAGATCATCTCATTATCGGAGCGATGAACACCCTTAATGAAAATAAACAAATCGTTGGCGCAGCTTATATTTTTTCCCGTGCACCCAGTGGTTGGAGTAAGCTTGCCAAGCTGAGCACCAATAAAGAAAGCTACCTCGGTGCATCGGTAGCTATTACCGAATCATTTTGCGTAGTCACAACGGAAAATGAATACGTTAATGCCAGCTGGACTTTCGGCCCTGTATACGTATTTGAAAAACCAGCATCGGGGTGGGTCGATATGCAACCAACGGCACGGCTAACCCGATCAAAGTATACAGAATATGCTGCGCTTTTCGGAGATGATATTGCGATTGATGAGAATACTATTTTTCTCACCGACTCTCGATTGTATACGGGCAATTACTACGGACCCGCATTGTATGTGTATAATAAACCAAGCAGTGGTTGGGCTAATGCGATTGAAGACGCTTCTTATTACGACTCCACGGCAACTGCAAACTTATATAACAGCAAGGTTTCACTGGATGGAGAGCATGCTTACTTTACAGGTTATGATTCTGTAATCGTATTTAAAAAATCAGGATCTGCCTGGTCATTACTGGAACCTCACGCCTATATTAAACCGGCTGAATCATCTTCTGCGTTAGGGAAAGATATATCCGCACAAAACGGAAAGGTGTTTATTGGTGATCCGGGAAGTCAACATTTATTTTCTCCTTACGAGACACCCATTGAAGAATCAAAAATTTTCGAAATGAAAGAACCGGCTTCAGGATGGAGCAACGTTGCAACTGTGCCCGATGATATTATAGAATTTGCTCCACTAACCGGATCGGGCAGTAACTATGGCGCAGCCACTGATGTTGATGGAAAGTTTGCAGTAGTGGGTGCACCCGGAGATAAAGTGCGCGGTATGTTTTCTGGTGCTGCCTACATTCTTGCCTTTGATGGCATAAACTGGCAACGCGTTGCCAAACTTTCTCCATCTGACAGTCAACCTTATGATAATTTTGGATGGAACGTAAGTATAAAAGGTGACTACGTGGCGGTCACATCTGTATTTCATGACAAGTATGATGAAACCGGAAAATTTATAAGTTTTGATAACGGGGCCGTTTACGTGTTTCAAAAGCCTTCCGGTGGTTGGCGTGACATGACTGAAACTTATAAGGCAACGTTAGATGATCCTAACATTAAATCTTTTGGTAGGGCTGTCTCCATCGAAATGCCTTATTTGGTTGTCGGTCAATACGAAGACAGAAGTTCTGAAGATTTAGGATATACTTTTGTTTTAGAGCTAAAAGGCAATCGGTGGGAAAAGATTGCCAGGCTCAGTCCAAAAGATATTCAACCGGGAAGTGGGTTTGGAAATTCTCTGGCAATTCAGGACAGCGTAATTGTTGTTGGTTGTCGACCCAGTCGATTCTGGTTTCAAGAGGGAAACCGAGCGTATGTTTATGAAAGACCTGCGACAGGTTGGAAAGACACCACGGAGTCAGCCTTGTTATATCCTTCTGATGTAGGCATGGATGGCTATTTAGTAGGGAGAATGTTTGGTTCATCTGTGGATATTTCTGGTGATGATATTATTGCAGGAGCTCCTGGCTGGATTGACCAGGAAGGTGTATTTGGAAACTTTAATTTATTCAGAGGTGCTGCATACATCTTCACTAAACCTCAAAACGGCTGGAAGGGTATTATCAAAGAAACCACCCGACTCACCCCCGGGGTAGATATACCCTATCATTGTTTTGGATACAGTGTTCGCATCGAAGAGCGGTTTGCTATTATCGGTGCCCCTCAAAATATTTTCTTTACCTATGGAAGTGAAAACCCGGGTGCCGGCAAAGTGTACTTCTTTAAAAAACCGGAAGAGGGTTGGAAAGCCAAAATGCCTGACAAAGTAATTACCGGAGATGATTCAGAATCCACAGTTTCCGATTACTTCGGAAGTTCAGTTGCTTCTACGTTTGGATATATGTTTGTAGGCGCACTCTTGGATAATAATTCAACTGGTATTGATGCCGGATCGGTTTACGTCTATACCGAATATCCATACATCGCAGAACCTAAGTCCCCCATGTGTGCTAATGACAACCCTATCACTTTGCAAGCGTATCCTTCCGGGGGACTTTGGTCAGGTTCAGGAGTCGTGGATGCCAATGCAGGAATTTTCGATCCTTCTCAGGCCTCATTAAGAAATATTATTTCATACAAAGTAGATGATTGTGATGCTTCAAATACAGCCGTTATACGGATCATTGAAAAGGTCACTCCTTTCAAAATTACAGTGAGTGACTCCCTCTTCTTCTGCGGCAAAGATTCCGTCCGTCTTTCCGTACTCTACAAAAAAAATCACTTTTATGAGTGGACTGTTTCAAAGGATCAGAATAACTTCTCGTTAGCCCCTGATAATTATTCACGGAATGTTTATGATGCAAAAACAGAAGGTCATTATAAGCTTTCCTTGTCAAATGGTTGCTCAACAGAAACTGATACGGTTTGGGTGGGGGATTTACCTGTTGAGGCCGGTCTCAATTTCCAAACTTGTTTAAACTACCCATCTACTCCTTTGATTGGCATGCCTTCCGGGGGGCAATGGATCGGCACTGGTGTTGCCACCTCACAACCGGCAAACTTTTCTCCTCTGCAGGCTGGCTTAGGTAATCATCAACTTCTGTACGAGATTCAATTGTACCCGGGGTGTGATTATACAGATTCTCTTTCCGTGTTAGTGGGTGGGATGCCTTCTGTGAAAATTTCCTCTATTGATTCAAGTCGTTTTTGTATTCAGGGATTTGCTAATCTTACTGCATCGGAATATGCAAACACTTTTTACGAATGGCTTTATGCTGAAGATCCGAACCGGGATTTTAAATCCTTATCCATTTTTGGTTCAGACGCGCAAGCCGAATTTAAAGGCGTGTACAAAGTAAAAGCCGTGAATGAAAAATGTGAACTGGTTTCTCCCCCATTTATTCTTAACCCAACCTTTAAGCCTAAAATTGATCCGACAACAAGTCCGGTTTCATTTTGTTGGAATTCAGAACAACAATTGAAAGCGGAACAAATTGTTAATGCCGATTATCGTTGGCTTTTTTCATCACAGAAAGAGTTATTCTACTCCTATGTAGCCGGGAATAACGCTCCTCAGCTCACAAATCCTGAAACTGGTTTTTACAAAGTTGAAATCGAAACACCGGGCTGCCACTTTCTTTCTGAACCTATCGAGGTGATTAAAATTAAGAAGGACAGTGTCTTTATTCCGAATGTTATTACCCCTAATGATGATCGGTTCAACGATGTTTTAGAGATAAAAACTCAGGCGATAGACACCTATAATTTTAAAGTTTATAACCGGTATGGCTCAGAAGTTTTTTCAGCCACGGAAAACAGTCCTCCCTGGAATGGAGATGTTTCTTACGGAGTTTACTATTGGATTTTCGTTTATCCCTCTTCTTGTGAAGATGGAAAAAATAAAATACTAAAAGGGTCTATTCAGGTGTTGGGTCATTGAACTAATCTAAATGATAACAGGATAAACAAACGAGGAGTATACAAGTACTCCGCATACTGTTAATCTAATTGTTGATTTTCTATTTCCCTTAGGCATATACATGTAATCCGCTGTAAGATTAAGCATTGCCTTTGCGCCCGTTACAACGCCCTTTCATCCACCATAAATCGGGTGTGTGGTGAGAAGGTACTGTGTTTGGATCCTGATCCGGAGGCATTGCCCCCCAAAGAAGAATAAACCAGGAACCTTCTTTTGATAAAACGCAAAGTCTTCAGCCCCGGTAATCGCATTGATAACGATTGTATTCGATGCGCCTGCTGCTCGTTGTAATCCAGGCACCATCTTCGTGAGGACAAAGACCGAGGTTATGATCAAAAAGTTATTTTTTGCTGTTCATATCCATGTAATCCAGCGTGAGATTCACCAATGCCTTCACTCCGGTGATCATTGATTTTTCATCGATCATAAAATCAGCTGTGTGATGGGTGGGTTGCACTTTCAAATTCATCTCAGCTGGATAGGCTCCCAGGAAAAAGAAAAATCCCGGCACTTCTCTCTGATAAAAAGAGAAGTCTTCGGCCATCGTTACGGGTTGTGTGATCACTACCTTTTCTTTGCCTGCCGCCCGAATTAAACTGGGGACCATCTTATCGGTGAGGGTAGGATCATTTACCGTTGAAGGATACATGACAAGAATATTAACCTCTGCCATGGCTCCGGCACTCTCCGCTATTTTCTCAGCCGTGAGTTTAATTTTTTCATGCACCTTCTTTTGCATGTCATCATCAAATGTGCGGATCGTTCCTTCCAGCAATACTGTTTCCGGAATAATGTTCCTGCGAATACCGCCATGCACACTTCCAATAGTAATCACGACACCGGCTTTGGTTAATTCTGTTTGCCTGCTCACAATAGTCTGCAACCCCTGGATGATTTGTGAAGAGACAACAATCGGATCAACGCTATCCCACGGAGTAGCCCCATGTGCACCCTTGCCTTTTACTTTTATGTCCACACCATCTACCGATGCCATCAGCCCTCCGCTGCGGTAGGCCAATTGACCGGAAGGTAAAAGTGATTGAATGTGCAAACCAAAAATCGCATCCACTGTAGGATTTTTAAGTACACCTTCTTTGATCATCAGTTCGGCACCGGCAGGTCCTTCGCTGGGAGATACTCCTTCTTCGGCTGGTTGAAAAATAAATTTCACCGTGCCTTTCAATTCGGCTTTATTCTTTGTCAGGATTTCGGCTACGGCCAGTAAGATAGACATGTGTGCGTCATGACCACAGGCGTGCATCACACCCGTTTCCTGCCCGCCAAAGTTTACTTTTTCTTTTGACGCGAACGGCAAAGAATTTCTTTCCGTTACCGGCAGCGCATCGATATCGGCACGTAAGGCAACTACAGGCCCGGGCTTGCCTCCCTTCAATAAAGCAACTACCCCCGTTTTCGCTACCGGGTATTGCACCTCAAGACCCAAGCCTTTCAAATGTTCAGCTATTTTTGCCCCGGTTTTAACTTCCCGATTGGAAAGTTCAGGATGTTCATGGAAGTACCTGCGCCACTCTATTATTTTCGGTTCAAGTTCTTTGACCTGCTGTTCAATTTTACTGTTCAGTTTAGGATTTGTTTGTGCAAGACCATTAAAGGCAACAACGGCACAGATCAGTATGCTAAGTCTTTTCATTTTAAAATTAGTTGATGGCAATGTATTTAATTAAGAGAGGCCCTGAAACATCTTTTATTTTGTGAGCGCCAAATGTACATATTTGGTGATCTGAATGTCCTGTATGGCCACACCCGTTAAATCGGCAATGGTTATTTGCTGATCATTGCTTCTTCGTAAGTTTTTATTTTCTATCACCTCGCCCAACTCGATGATCTTTGAGGGATCGATTATTTCATTTGTCACGGCATACCCAATATCTCCATGATCGATGCATTGATCTTTGCTATCGGCCACAATGAGATCCGCTTGCGCAAATAGCATCGGATCAATCTCTTGCTTTCCTTCAGCATCGGCACCCATGGCGGTAATATGAGTGCCCGGCAGAATATGCGCAGACATTAATAATGCCTTTCGGGAGGGTGTGGTGGTTACAATCAAATTGCAACGACTGGTAAGGAAACGGATATCCGAAGTGGTGGTTATAGAAAATTCTTTTAAGGAAGGATCATTTTTATAAGCAGCTAACTTATCTTCACCACGCCCCCAGACAATTACATCCCGACAATCTGTTACCGTTTTTAAATACTCCAGTTGCAATCTCGCTTGCACACCCGTGCCTACAATACCTATACAAGATATTTTTGAAGGGGCCAGATACTTAGCTGCCACTGCTCCGGCTGCAGCGGTTCGTATATCCGTGAGATATCCTTCATCCAATAATATAGAAAGTGTTTCTCCTGTCTTTTGACTGAACAGCAACATCATTCCATTGCCTGTATTCAATCCCATGGCAGGATTATTATAAAACCCGGAAGCAATCTTGATTACATAATAATCATCGCCCTCTATGTAACCGTATTTGATGTGAACGTCTCCGGGTGGGTGTTTGAAGCCCAGATAACCAACCGGAGGAACCACTACTTTCTTTTGTGAGTACATCACGAATCCTTCTTCTATCGTTCGGATAAGATCAACCACAGAATTTTTCTGGATGACGCCTTTTATTTCTGATAGTGTAATGATCTTCGGCATCTATTCACACATTAAACGTTTAAGAACCGTTTCACTCACATTGCCTCCGCAAATAATAATGGCCACTTTTTTTTGTTTGTAACGATCCTTTGCCTTTAGTAGTGAAGCTACAGCCACTCCGGCCGAACCCTCAATAATGAGGTGATGGTGCTTCATCATCAATTTCATGGAATCAATGATTTCCTCTTCGCTAACGGTGATGTAAGTATCCACATATTGCTGGCACACTTCAAAGGTGATTGAGCCTGCTTCTATTCCTCCTGCTGTAGCATCCGACAAGGTGGGCTTCTCCGCCACATCAATAATCTTTCCTGCCTTGATGCACTCATACATCACCGGGGCATTTTCCGGCAAGCAGGCAATTATTTCTATTTTCGGATTAACCGCTTTTAAATACGAGGCTATTCCTGCTATCAGGCCGCCACCTCCCACTGAAATAAAAACAGCATCAAGATCAGGAAGCTCCCGATGTAACTCTACGCCAATGCTTCCCTGGCCAGCCATCACTTCTTCATCGTTGTATGGCGAGATGTATACCTGGTTATTTACTTCAGAGAGTTTGCGAACGTATTGTTCAGTCTCCTCACAGTTGTCACCATAAAACTCCACCGGAACACCGCGCATTCCAATGGCCTCCACTTTTGCAGTCGATGCATTTTTAGGCAGATAAATAATGCCTTCTTTTTTTACCACGGATAAAGCGTTGGCCACACCCAGACCATGATTACCAGTGGAGGCCGTAACAATTTTTGCTGTTGAATCTTTGAGTAAGAGAATTTTATTCAGCGCTCCCCGGGCCTTGAAAGATCCTGTGATCTGAATGTTCTCCAACTTTAAATACACCTCGCTGCCGGTCATTTTATTGAGAACATAAGAATATTCTAAAGGTGTCTCTCTTAAATAAGGACGGATCCGTTTTTCTGCGTCAAGGATTTTCTCTTTTATGTTCATCTTCTTTTATTTCTTCTTAGGCGCAAACATATAATCCACTGTCAAATTCAGCATGGCCTTTACTCCGGTCACGAACGATTTTTCGTCCATCATAAAGTCAGCTGTATGGTGCACTGGAGGATTGGTCAATTTCATATCGGAAGGGTAGGCACCAACAAAAAAGAAAAGACCCGGTACTTTTTCCTGAAAGAATGAAAAGTCTTCGGCCAACGTAGTCGGTGCAACAACGATGGCATTACTGATGCCCACCGTGCGCTGAAGGCTTGGTGCCATCATTGTGGTGAGTTTAGGATCATTGTAGGTAACGGGCGATCCGATGTCAATTTCTACTTCGGCTTTTGCACCAGCACTTTCTGCAATTTTTTCTGCCGTGAGTTTTATTTTCTCATGCAGTGTTTTTTGCATGCCTACATCGAAACTGCGAATAGTTCCTTGCATTTCTGCTACTTCAGGAATAATGTTTCCACGATTGCCAGAATGAAAACTTCCAATCGTAATTACTGCAGGCGCTTTGGTAAGATCCGTTTGTCGGCTCACAATAGTTTGCAGACCACTTATAATTTGGGTTCCGATCATGATGGGGTCTTTACTATCCCACGGTGTTGCTCCGTGTGCACCTAGCCCCGTTACTTTAATTTTCAAACCATCTACGGCAGCCATGATGCCTTCCGATCGATAGCCCAACTGCCCGGTTGGCAAAAGTGATAACATGTGTAAACCAAACACTACATCTACTTTTGGATTTTCCAAAACGCCTTCTTTGATCATTAATGAAGCGCCTCCCTCTTCACCTTGTGGTGGACCTTCTTCGGAAGGTTGAAACAAAAATTTTATGGTACCTTTTAGTTCACTTTTATTTTTAGCGAGTATCTCAGCAACGGCCATCATAATTGACACGTGTGCATCATGGCCGCATGCATGCATAACGCCTGTTTCCTGTCCGTTAAAAATTGTTTTCACTTTGGAAGCAAAAGGTAAACTGTTGCGCTCTGTCACGGGTAATGCATCCATGTCAGCACGCAAAGCAATAACAGGCCCGGGCTTTCCACCTTCCAGAATTCCAACTACTCCTGTTTTAGCAACCGGGTATTGAACTTTGATGCCCAGTGACTTAAGGTGATCTGCTATTTTAACACCTGTGTTATACTCACGATTACCCAACTCCGGATTCTGATGAAAATCTCTTCTCCACTCAATTACCTTGGCTTCGATTTCTTTGGCCTGCTGATCTAGCTTAGCCTGAAGCTTTGGGTTTACCTGGGCCGACAAAGAGAGATGCAATAACAGAAGGAAAATGAATGGATAGATTTTCTTCATAGGTTTGAGTAATTTGAATCAAGATAGAGAAATCGGGTTCGTTTAAACAAGGAAAATTATGGAGTGGGTAAAAATCCTCCCTTCTGGAAGTGATGCAAGAGAGAAACTGCAGGAAAACAAACCTCAACTGTTGATCGTGCACGGAAAACGAATTTGCCTTGTGAAACGAGAAAATCAATTTTTTGCCGTCAGCGACAAGTGCACTCACAATGGCGAATCGCTCAGCAAGGGCATGGTAAACTTTGCCGGTGAAGTAGTCTGTCCCTGGCATGGGCACCAGTTCAATCTGAAAACTGGCAGGGAATATCAGGAACGATCTGCCGATTTAGTCACCTTTCCCATTCGTGAAGAAGATGATGGATTGTATATTGGACTTTAATTTATCTGGCAATAGAGTACTTGTTTTTTCGTTTTAGGTCAAATTGAAAATTTTGAAAATTAAAGCTCTCTTATTTTTACTTCTTCTTAGTAGTGGGTCTTTCGCACAATCTGTTTCAGAAAAGGATGCTGTGTTGAGCCGGCTCAACTACATCGATGTAGTGCCTGAAGGTTTGTTAAGCAAGCGGGCCCTTGTTTTATATGATGAATCTCTCACCACAAAAGAACTCGAAGAAACCCAAAAAGCTTTTCAACAAACCGGCATTGATGCCGTTGCCTATGTCGTTACAGATTATGTGCTGGCAGGCCCCGATCCGATGAGGGCGTTTGTAACCTACCTGAGCAATCGGGGTGTCGACTTCCTGATTTTTTTTGAAAAGAAAAAAGATTATTCTATCACGTTCGTTCGCTATAATAATACCAAAGACCTTGTGGACGTTTCCGCACCAGCGTGGAAACAATCGCATAACTCTCTTAAGGAAATGCTGCAGATGACTTTCCGATTAGCCATCAGTAATCAGAAAAAACAAAACCTGCTCATTAACGATTATCCGGAAACAGATATACCCATTAAATATTTTATTGGAAGACGAAATGAAACCTTTACCTCCGATGTGAAGTCATTCAAAATTGCAGTTGCAAAATGGGGTAATGAAAAAGCCGATGCCGAGTTGGAGCAAATACTAAAGGAATATTTTCCGGTTAAGTATGAATTAGTGGATCCAAAACTGGAAGAACGTGAATTAGGAAGCCGTGGATTCAGAACCGTGCTCCGGTTTGTTCACACGCGGGGTTCTATGGCAAAAAAAATTCTCGGCTATGATCTCACCCAACTGGCCAAGTCACTCTCAACGGTGTATTATGTAAATGGTGAAGCGGATATAAAAACCATTCCGGCCAACGAGACGGTGTATAAGTTTTATGTGAAGCACATCGAGTACGGTAACATCTTTATGGGCAAAGGCTGGGATGCGGATATCACCTGGCAGGATGCATTGAAGAACCACCTACAGGCCATGCGGGAAGCGCTTCAATTTTAGAAAATTACTTCTTTCTCTTATTGATCATCAGGGCAGCAAAGATTAACAATGCCAGCCACACGAAACCATTGCCATGAAAGTGCGGGCCGTGCCAACCCCAATCGCCCCAGCCAAAAATTAATTTAAAGGGTAGTGCAATCAGTGCGATGACGGCCCCAAATAAAGCAGCAATAACTCCGATCATCGCTCCGAAAAGGCCGGCTACTATACCAATGAGTGCTCCGCCAAGACCTAACCATAGTGGAAAAGTTAATACCAGAATGATGATAATTAATACCGTTGAACTGGAGGATGAAGTTCGGGTTGACATAGGCTTGATTGTTTCATCATGCCTGAGCAAAAATCATTCAGTTTTTTTGAACGTTTGAAATTATTCAAAATTCAAAGAATCTCCGGTTTTCGTTGTTCGCGATTGTATAAATGTGAACAGGAAGGTTTACAAAAATGAACACTAGCTGCGCTTCCTATAATTCCAAACTGCCAGGCTGTTGAACACCAAGCCAAAGATCAACACTTTGAGCAAATGGAAACGAATATCATATAGCGTGCTTCCTTTTAACACCACCATGCGCATCACTTCAATGAAGTAAGAAACCGGATTAAACTTGGCAAAAACCTGGGCCCATATCGGCATGCTATCAATCGAAGTGTATAATCCGCCCAGCAAAATAAAAATCATCATCATGAAAAAGGAAAGTAACATCGCCTGTTGTTGTGTGTCGGCCAGGGTGGATACGAGCAAACCCAAGCCTAAAATGGAAATCAGAAATACTCCAGCAAAAACATATATCGTAAGTATGCTGCCTAGCGGAACGATGCCATAAGCAAGCCATGAAATCAGTAAGCCAATGGTAAGCACCACTAATCCCAACACCCAAAACGGAATGAGCTTGCCCAAAATAAACTGATACTTTCGGATGGGGGTAACGTTGATCTGCTCAATCGTTCCGATCTCTTTTTCCTTTACAATGTTTAATGCCGAAAGAAAAGCGCCAACCATCGTAACCAAAATCACGAGGATGCCAGGCACCATGAAGAACCGGTAGTTCATCAACGGGTTATACCAATTGATCGAAGCGATGGTGATGGCGGGTTGTGGATTTTGTCTTGGCAACTGCAACCACTCCAGTCGCACGTCACGGTTGAAATCGCCAATAATGCTGCGAAGATAAGCGCCACCAAGATTTGCTTTCACTCCGTTGATCGCATTGATGGCCAGGAATAATGAAACCTCGTCTTCACGAATCAGATTCTTTTCAAATGAACTGGGGATTTGTAGCACAAGATCAGCTTCATCATGCTCTACATAATTTAATGCCTTTTCATAGGAATCCGTGTAATCGACCAATGTGAAATAATCTGTCGATGTAATTTTATTTACCAGCTTTTGTGAATACGATGAATGATCGTAATCCACCACACAGATTTTTACATTCTTTACTTCATAGTCGGCTGCCAGTGGCATGATCAACAACTGCACGGCCGGCATTACAAACATCATGCGCAGGATGGCCGGATTTCTGAACACCTGGCGAAATTCCTTTTCCAATAAAATCAGCAGCGCTCTCATTCCAATCGGGTTTTAAATTTCCGGATGCTCACTACCATAAAGAAGACGGTCATGCCCGTGAGGATCAGCGTCTCTTTCCACACGTGCTCAAATCCTACACCCTTGATCATAATGTTTTTCACGATGTAGTAAAACCATTTAGCTGGCACCACATTCGATATCACCTGAAGTGGCACAGGCATGTTCTCGATGGGGAACATGAACCCGCTAAGCATGATGGTGGGAAGGAAGAGACCCATCAATGAAATAAGCATAGCCACCTGTTGGGAGTTGGCGATTGATGAAATCAACAAACCCAACGCAAGCACGGTAATCGTAAATAACAAACACTCTGCCACCAGCAAGATTAAGCTTCCTTGTATTGGCACTTCCAACACAAATACACTCAGTAGTAAAATGCTCCCAATGTTTACAGCTGATAAAATGAAGTAAGGAACCATTTTCGCAATGATCACGCGAATCGGCACAATGGGTGAAACTAAAATCACTTCCATCGTTCCCATTTCTTTTTCGCGCACGATAGAAATCGAAGTCATCATAGCGCATACGAGCATGAGCACCATGGCCATCACGCCTGGCACAAAGTTGTAAGATCCCTTCAGCTGTGGGTTATACAACATTCTCATTTCCGTGTTGATTGAGAACGGCATTTTAGCCTGACCACGTAAACCGTTTTGATAATCGATGATTACTACCGAAGCATAATTAATCAATGTATTGGCGGTGTTCGGATCGGTAGCATCACCAATCAACTGTACGATGGCTGTATTGTTGTGAAGAAGATGCTCTTGAAAATTTTCTGGGAACACAACAGCCAGTTTGATTGAGCCTGCCTGAAACGCTGGTTCGAGTTGGGAATTCGATGGAATGTTTTCAACAATATCAAAATAGCGACTGGCTTCGAGTTGCTGAATAATAGCGTTAGTGGTTTCATCTTTTGAGTTATCTAGAATACCGATGCGTGTATTCTTTACTTCGTTGGTCAGCGCAAATCCAAAAATCAAAATCTGCATGAGCGGCATACCAAAAAGAATGAGCATGGTGCGTTTATCACGCCATACGTGCAGGAATTCTTTGCGTACGAAGAAGATGAATTGTTTCATAATAAATCAGTAGGCAATAGGCAATTGACAGTAGGCAACGGTTCTCCCAATATGTTACGCTTACTATCATTTGTTTCTGTTTTCATTTTATTCATTCTTTAGTATTACGAGGCAGTAAAATTGTCAACTGTCAATTGCTTATTGTCAATTCCTCAATCATCTCCCCGCTTCGCGCCACGCGCCAATTGCAAAAACACTTCACCCATATCTTTTGCTGCGTATTTCGTTTTTAATTCGAGGGGTGCCCCCAATGCAGCAATTTGTCCATCCACCATAATCGATACGCGATTGCAATACTCGGCTTCATCCATGTAATGTGTGGTAACAAAAACAGTTGTGCCACGATTGGCTGCTTCAAAAATCATGGTCCAGAATTCCCTTCGCGTGATGGGATCGACACCGCCTGTGGGTTCATCTAAAAACACAATTCTTGGATCGTGAATCATCGCCACCGAAAAAGAAAGTTTTTGTTTCCAGCCCAGGGGTAATGATTTCACCAAAGCGTTGATCTTATCTTCCAGTTTCAGGGAACTTACCAACAGCTCCGTCTTTGTTCTAATTTCTGAATTACTCAAACCATATATCCCTCCGTAAAACCGAATGTTCTCGCGAATGGTCAGATCTTCATACAGTGAAAACTTCTGACTCATGTAGCCAATGTTCCGCTTTATTTTTTCTGGATTTCTATAAAGATCAAAACCCGCTACCGTTGCTTCTCCACCCGTGGGCAAGGATAGTCCGCACAGCATACGCATCGCAGTTGTCTTGCCCGCTCCGTTTGCCCCAAGAAATCCGAATATTTCTCCCTGCTCAACATCAAAGGTGATTTGATTCACGGCTGTGAATGATCCGAATTGTTTGGTAAGTTTTTGGACAGATATCGCTTTCATATTTTAGATTTAGACATCAGTAACAAGACGTGGGTAGTAGGCTGTTTCATGATTTCCCTAATATGTCTTACTACTTACGTCTTGCGTCTTACTTGTCATCAATTCCATAAAACAATCTTCAATGCCGGCACTAATTTTTTGAAATTTCAATCCTGAATGACCGAGTTGATTTAATCGCGCTTCGATCACATGCAGGCTTTCATCGCCTCCTTTAAGCGTAACATGATGTTCTTGTCCAAATGGGTAACAGGAGTTTACTTCCGGTTGAGCTTTCAGATCCGTTAATAGTTTGTACATGTTTACCGCACGGGCGGACCACAACGTGCGCTTGAATTTTTTGTTTATACCTTTTGGTGAATCAATATCCAAAATTCTTCCGTCCTGAATTAAGGCAACACGATCGCACAAACTGGCTTCATCCATATAAGGAGTAGAAACCAGGATCGTAATTTTTTGCTGTTGGAGATCGTGTAGTAAATTCCAAAACTCTCCTCTTGAAACGGCATCCACTCCGGTAGTCGGTTCATCCAAAAACAAAACCGATGGCTTGTGAATGAGCGCACAACTCAGCGCCAGCTTTTGTTTCATACCACCAGAGAGTGCGCCTGCCTTACGGGTTTTAAATTTTTCAATCTGAACGTAAATGTCTTTTATTAAATCGTAGTTCTCTTCGATGGATGTATTGAATAGCGTAGCAAAAAAGGAAAGATTTTCTTCTACGGTTAAGTCTGGGTACAAAGAGAACCGCCCTGGCATATAGCCCACTCTCTTTCGGATTTCTTTAAAATCATCCACCACATCATAACCATCTACGGAAGCTGTTCCGCTATTGGCCAGCATAAGTGTGGTGAGAATTCTAAACAGTGTTGTCTTGCCCGCGCCATCCGGACCAATCAAGCCAAACAATTCACCTTGATTTACCTGAAAAGAAATATCATGCAAAGCCGTCACCGTTGACTTCGCAACCGCAAAGGTCTTTTTGATATTTTTTACTTCTACAGCCTTCATGAATTTCAATTGACAGTTGACATAAAACAATTGACAAAAATCATATCCATCATTGTCAATTGCCTTTTGTCAATTGATTATTGAACAAAACCTCTCCATACATTCCCAATTTCAAATACCCATCATTCTTCACGTCAATCTTAACTGCATAGACGAGATTGGCCCGCTCTTCTTTGGTTTGGATTGTTTTGGGTGTAAACTCTGCTTTATCAGAAATCCACGTGATTGTGCCTGCGTATTCCTTATACCCATCATCAGGCGCATCGACTAATACTTTTACAGATTGTCCTAATTTAATTTGTGATAGCTGGCTTCCGGAAATATAGGCACGAAGAATCACGGTGCTGAGATCAGCAATTTTGTATAATGCCTTTCCGGGATTGACCACCTCGTTTTGCTTTGCATAGAGGGTGAGCACGGTTCCGTTAACCGGATTTACAATTTTTGATTTGGTGATTTGATCTTGTACTTGTTCCAGTTGTGCTTTCAGCGGAAGCGTTTCACTTTGCAATGATTGCTTCGTGATGGTTAATGTTGATTGTGCGGCTGAAAATTGTCGTTGCAGTAAATCTACTTGAGCATTAAGATCATCAAGTTGTTTTTGTGTGGCGGCATCATCTTTGAGCAGATTTTCGACACGTTGTTTCTCGCGCTTTGTTGTTTCAATTTGTTCGTTAATCGCGGCAAGCTGAACGGTTGCATTGGGTTGCTTTGCATGTACTGCCCGAATGCTGTATTCCAATTGTTTCTTGTGTAAATACAATTGTGTAGTGTCGATGAGGCCAATCACGGTTTGTGATTTTAGTTCTGTGCCTTCCTCCACATTGAGTTGAATGATTTTTCCTGACGCTTCCGCTGAAATAATAATTTCATCCGCTTCAAAGTTGCCCGTTGCATCAAATTCCGAGCCGTTGCGATTGCACGCTGTGGCCATGAGAAGAAGAGCCGCAATAAAATAGTTAGTGATTTGCATATCGTGATGTTTTCAGTTTCCGGTAGTTACCTGTTGTGAGTATTGAGTCATGAGTAATTGAATATGGTGAACCGACAAGTTTTGCTTTGCCTGGTCCTCTGCATTTAATTCTCTTAAATAATCGTTGGCGGTAATCACACCATTATCAAGTTGTGATTTTGCGGTGTTCTTGATGCGCACTCTCAGTTCGATCAACTTTTCATCAATCTCAATCAGCTCTCTTAGTTTACTGAGTTCATTGTTTTGTTGTTGCAATGACAGTTGTGTATTAAACAAAAATGTTTCTTTCTGCTTATTTACTGATTCAAGATTCAAATCAAGAATTTGTTTATCCCGATTTGCATTATAGTATCCCCCAAAATTCCAACTAAATCGAATTCCTCCGAGGTAATAGGTGTCGAACGTATTCAATAACATGTTTAAGCCTGGTCGACCATAGCCGCCTTGAGCAAATAGGCTTACACGTGGAGTAACTCTTGTATTGTTTAATTGCTGTTGTGCAGTATATAATTGGCTTTGATAATTATAGAGCGAAATCTCAGGACGTGAAATAACAGGTTCGTTTTGAATAGACGGTGTTTTTGGTTTTTGCAAATCTGTAGTTTCAGTTAGTGTTTGATGAATGAACATTCCGAGCATATCCAGATACGATTTATGTGCTGCTTTTAATTCAACTCCTCGTTGGTCGGTTTTAAGAAGTTCAGCTTGAAGAATATCTGCACTAGTGCGAAATGCCGTGCCGTTACGTATGGCCGATTCCATTTTTAATAGACTAGTTTCGATATCTTTTCTAACCAGGTCAATCTGTGCCAATTGCTCATCAATTAAAAGTGCACCAAAAAAAATCTGGTTGATGCGCTCCTTGATTTTATATAACTCCACTTCAATTTTCTGATCCTCGACCAATGAAGCAGTTTCCTGCAAAGCACTGTTCTTCTTTACAACGCCCCCATCATAAATCGACTGGTTCACATCTACATAAACTTTGTATTGATCTTTTGATAGCGGCTCAACCAGACTAGAACCTCCTGGTAGCCGGGTAACGTCCGATTGGTAAGACGCCTGCCCATTAAGACTAATCTGCGGAAGCAAACCTGACTGTATATTGTTAATGGTAAACTCTCTGCTTTTGGCCACCAACTCTTTCTGTTTGATCAGCGGATAGTTTTGTCTTGCCCTATCATAGCATTCTTCAAGCGTGAGCTGTTGTGCCAATGAAGGTCTCAAGCTGATCAGAAAGAAAAAAGCCATTGCTATTTTTAAGTACATCGTTCGCATAGTTATTTTTTTATCGCGTTGATGATGAATTCACTTACTTCCTTTTTGCGTTGTTCTACCATTTTATAATAACTGGTTTCATCTACCTTCATCATCGTTTGGATGATCGGCCTGGCCACAAAGGGATAGATGCAAAGCGACATGATATTGATGAGAAGTTGCTTTCCATCAATTGGCTTAATCAACCCTTCATTTACCTCTTTCGCAACCTGCTTTTCAAATGTTTCAATGAACATTCTGGGATTAACACCGAGTTTCATTCCGTACTCAATTAACAGTTCTGGCGTCTGCGCTATTTCGGTGATGATAAATCGGGCGAGATCAGGATGCTTTATCAATGTGCTGATCTCGTGATCGACCATGCGTTTGATTTTTTCGAAGATTGAAATATTATCCGATTCGAAAATCACAAACAGTCCTTTAAAGAATTCTTTGAAGCGACTTTCGAAGATGCGGTTGAACATCGTTTGCTTGTCGCGATGATAGTAGTGCAAGAGCGCGCGGTTGATGCCCGCTTCTTTGGCGATCTCTTCCATCCGGGCTGCCGCAAATCCCTTCCTGGTAAAAACCTTCATGGCAGCATCCAAAATCAACTCTTCGGTAGGCTTTTCCTTCACATCGATCATTTTAACAAAATTGTTAAACAAAAGTGTAAATCTTTACGAATACATCACATTATTTGTTTTGCTATTCTTTAAATTCTTTCAAAGTGGTGAAAAATGAATTAAAATGAGTTTCTTCTTAAAAATAGAAACATATTAAGTGCAAGCCCGTATAAAAGCCAAAACATGAAAAATGAAAACGTATTTAGGAGAATTTGAAGAGCTCGTACTACTTACCATCATCACGCTGGGTGCTGAAGCTTACGGAGTTTCCATCCAACAGGACATTGAAACAAGGTGTAACCGAAATATCAGTATTGGTGCTCTTCATTCTACGATCACACGCCTGGAAGAAAAAGGATTTCTGAAATCATGGTTAGGCGGTGCCACACAAGAGCGTGGCGGCAGAAGCAAACGCTACTACGAGATAACACTAGCCGGCAAAAAAGCTGTGACCGAAAGTAAAAGCCTGCGTGATGAATTGTGGAGCTTGTCTCAGGCAAAATTATCAATGAACGAATGAAGCAGCAGCAACCCCCCAAACTTGCGCGCAGAATCTTCGAATGGTACTGTGGCAATGCCAAGGTAGATGATCTGCTGGGCGATCTTAATGAACAGTTTCATTCAAGTTTCAATAGTCGCTCACCCATTCAATCGAAGTTGAAATATTGGCGCAACGTGCTTTCGCTGATATTTTCTTATGCGATCAAAAAGAGAAGGCGCGATGCAACGATGAGTCAATTTTCCTCTTCGAGCATTTCGATTGACATGCTCAACAGTTATTTAAAAGTAGCCTGCCGAAATCTATATCAATACAAATATTTTTCTATCCTCAATGCTTTTGGTTTAGCCGTGGGCATGTCGGTGAGCCTTTTGCTGATAGCCTTGGTGAGTTATGTCAAAACGTATGATACCTTTCACGCCAACCGCGATCACATATACACCATTGTAAGTGAGCGTACGGAAGGAGTAGAGCAATTATCGTGGGCGATTGCCCCCACTGTTTTGGCTGAAAAACTACGACAGCATCCAGGTGTAAAAGAAGTGGTGCGTATAAAATCTGGCTTCCGGGAAGAAATCAAACGACCGCAAGGCATGATACCACTGCGAGGCTATTATGTAGAACCTGATTTTCTAACTGTATTTACTTACCCGATCACTCAAGGCAACGCCAATGTTGCACTAACCAAACCCAACAATGCGATACTGACGGAATCGGCTGCACTCAAATTATTCAATTCAACAGATGTGTTAGGTAAAACACTCGAGTTAGAAAATGGTGGTTTGATAGAAATTGGTGCCGTGATGAAAGATCATCCGTTCAACTCACACCTTAAGTTCGAAGTGTTGGTTTCATATGCTTCGTTGCCACCCGTTCAGGCATCTCTGAATGATCAATGGATATATTTTGATTTTGAATATGTATACGTGCAACTCACAGATAATGGAAGCGAAGCTGCATTGCAACAATATCTAAATAACGTTGCAGCCGATACGTATGCACAACTTCCCATAAAAGTAAAATTTGAAACGCAACAACTCAACAAGATTGCGATGGGACCAGATTATCGTCAGGCCATAGGCCCCAAGTGGGAAGCCTCGGGCATGATTGTGTTTGCCGTAATCGCTGCATTGATTTTGTTGCCGGCTTGTTTCAACTACACCAATATCTCCATTGCACGCGCATTGAAGCGGGCAAAAGAAATTGGCTTGCGCAAAACCATGGGCGGAATGAAGAATCAAATCTTCTTTCAATTCATTACAGAAACAGTCGTAATTACACTTATCTCCCTGGGAGGAGCCTTATTAATTTTCTTTTTGGTTCGTCATGAATTTCAAAACTCATTAGCCTCCTCTACATCACTTGACCTTAGCCTTACGCCCCGCATGATTTTGTTCTTTCTGGTTTTCGCGTTAGGCACGGGGTTGGTCGCAGGTATTTTTCCTGCACTTTACTTTGGCGGACTTAACCCTATTCAGGCACTGAAAAATAAAGCACACACAGGTTCATCGGGCATGCGTGTGCGCAAAGTGTTGACCGTATTCCAATTTGCATTATCATTTGGTTTCATTCTCTCTCTGATGGTGTTTAATCGTCAATATCAATATTCACTCAACTTCGATTTCGGTTTTTCTAAAGAAAACATTGTTGATATACAATTACAAGGTGTAAAGCCTGAGTTAGTAAAGACCGAGTTTTCGAAATTAGCTTCTGTTCAATCGGTTGCCATGTCATCGGAATTGATGGGCTTGAGTTATTCCAGCACCTGGGCAAAAAATGCGGATAAAGATTCTGCGGACGTATCGCAGTTATTTGTGGATCGGAATTACCTCTCCTTATTTGGGCTTACTTTACTCGCGGGCAACAACTTTCCAGAAGAAACCTGGCAACGTGAGCGTTTCATTATTGTGAATGAAGAGTTTTTGAAAGCCTATAAGATTCAAACTCCTACTGAAGCCATAGGTCGTACATATCAGGTGGATGGGAATGAGCTGGAAGTGTTGGGTGTGGTGAAGAACTTTCATTTTGCTCCGTTACGCTACCCAATTAATAAGTTCTTTTTTCGGATGAATCCAGAGCGCTTTGTTTATGCTCACTTGAAAGTGCACACCAGTGATGCCTTTAACATGTTCACTGAATTTGAAAACCATTGGAAAAATCTAAGCCCAGAACAAAAACTGGAAGCCAATTTTTTCGAAGATGAATTGAATGATGGTTACAGCAATTATCGCGTGTTGCTGAAAATTGTTGGGTTTCTCGGATTGATGGCCATCACGATTTCTTTGTTGGGTATGCTGGGTATGGTGTTGTACACATCAGAAACCAAAGCAAAAGAAGTGAGCATCCGCAAAGTAATGGGTGCAACGGTGTCTAGCCTGGTATTTCTGCTTTCAAAAGATTATTTGAAGCTGATGATATGGGCTATTTTATTTGCCGTTCCCATTACTGCATTCTTATTTCACTTGGTGTTACCCAAAATACAATATTACAGTGTGAGCCTCACGGTGTGGGATGTGATGCTAAGTGCGCTGATTTTATTGGGATTAGGACTTGCCACCATTACTTCGCAAACGTATAAGACTGCGTTGAGCAATCCGGCTGAAACGTTAAAGACGGAGTAAATGCTGATGAATTGTGTCGATTTTATATTGAAATCTATTTAAAAAAGAAAATGTTCTGTGAGGACACAGACCATGGATAAATAAGACTGCGTTGAGTAATCCGGCTGAAACGCTGAAGACGGAGTAAATGCTGATGAATTGTGTCGATTTTATATTGAAATCTATTTAAA
>CAZIOY010000036.1:0-140 GCA_964540915.1 uncultured Ohtaekwangia sp. | reverse complement strand
AAAAGAAAATGTTCTGTGAGGACACAGACCATGGATAAAGTTTCAAAAAAGCTTGATGCAACCCGCTGCACAGATCACTCTTATATAACGTATGATCGCCCGGGTACCGGATCACCAGCCGCTCAATTCAATCTCTACGG
>CAZIOY010000035.1:0-40929 GCA_964540915.1 uncultured Ohtaekwangia sp. | reverse complement strand
ACCACTCGGTCAACCGGAGATCGGAGATTAAGGTGCAGTTGGAGAAGTAGCTTGGTTGCCGGTAGGATAAGTAGTGGTTGAAAGTAAATTTCTGATTCAAGGTTTAAAGTTCAAGAACAATGAACTTTGAACGTTAAACTAACACAGTGATATCCGGTTGAAGCACGTGCCGGCTTGCTTACCGCAGTGATAACGAAGGTAGGTGACCAGTTGCCGACTTTTTCAAAGTTGACTGTCGCAAATATTTTCCTATGAAATAGTCATCTTAGACAAGTTAACCTTCTTGAGCACCGAACCCTTTTGTAATCATCGGTACTTTCCATCCAAAAGAAATTACCCAAACAAAGCTTTTCTAACTAACGATCAGGCTGCCATCCTGAGGCAGGAGCAAATCCTTGGTTATTATAGGATGAATCACTAAAATTGCATCCCCAAAGAGGGCCCATAGCTCAGCTGGTTAGAGCACTTGACTCATAATCAAGGGGTCGCTGGATCGTGCCCAGCTGGGCCCACTCAGATAATCAGGCAGTTACATCAAGTAACTGCCTTTTTAAATTATAAGGTTTGACACAAGTTTAACACAAAGTCTGAAGTAAGGCTTTTATGTCGGTCTACTCTACTAAATAAGTATATGGAGGACAAGATTATCGGACCAATTGATTACACTTTGATAAGGCAGTATGCTGTTTGTTCGCATTCATTAGTGTTCCTATTGCCTTTTCGGGATAGACCTCAAGTACTCAAGGAGTCTGATAATTGTAATTTACTTGTGAGGTGTAGAGCGAATCAATTTTCCAATGAGTGGTCTGATCACTGATAGCATAACGCATGGCGTTATTGAAGGCGTAATTGGTTTCCACGTAAATACCATGTTGCTTTTTCATTTGCTCAGGCGATCCAACCACGGCACTCTCTTCTTCTACAAGACCAAGAATTTCATTTACAACCCGATCTATTTTATGCGTGGTCTTTGATTTGTTTTCCAGTGAGACCCACTTCACCATCAAAGGAATACCATCATACAATTCGTAATGTACATTCACTTCCAATCCCAGGAAATCCGGAAGGGGAGAGGAGAATGTTAAAGTGAGTAATTTGCCCAAAGCATTGCGACTTTTAGGGTGCCATGTGTTAGGCTTCCAGTTCACAAAAGGGATAAACTCAGTTACTTTATAGTCAACAAACTGAAAATCATTTTCCCCTACTTCGAAACCATCCACTCATTGGGGAAGGAGGTATGCTTTTTCTTGTTGACCTTTCAGTCCTCCAATATCATAGTTTTTTCCGTCAAGGATTATTTGCGCCTCTGGTTTAATGGCACGCAACAGTTGCTGTCCGTTGGTCATGTTAGTATAATCGATGCAGGCTGCATTGGGGGTGATTCTAAAAACGCGTTTCACCAGGCCATTGAAAAGTACCAGGTTCTTTTTGTCTTACGACAGATACACTTCCGCCCGGTTAATGACGGGTTTTACGAGCCAATCTTTATAGGTGTATACATCCAGTTGATCACCCCAAGCGGGTAAATTCTTTTGCTGGGCAGAGAGATTGATGCATTCTGCAGCAAAGAATAAAACGATAAAAAATCTTGCCATGCAGTAATATTACAGCAAAATAGCAAAGAGAAAAAAGCCAGAGGTGGGTTTGTTAAACGTAGGAATTTTAGAAGGTATTCGCGGGTGAATTATGAGACCCGCGAAACCGTTGTGCAATGCTATTCCTTTAACACTTTGCGGTAAATTTTGCCACGTTCCGTAGTGAGAGAAAGAATGTAAGGACCTGGAGCCAAATTATTTTGTGACATGTCTAAAGTGAAAAGTGAAAGATCTGCAAATACTTGCTTGAAGACCAACTGGCCGGCCATGTTCACCAATGTTACATGAACTTCTTTTTGTTCTGACCCGAAAGTAATATTGATTTGATCTTGAAAAGGATTAGGATAAACATCCAGAGAAGATTCAAGAAGCTTTTCCTGCGCGGTAGCTTCAAGGGGAGTTTCAGTTGTGTCAGCCATTCTGCTTGCTGTTGTACCTGTTGACTTGAGAACCACTTCAATACCATTTACCTGTGGATTACCGGTTACGCGTATAAAATCCATATCGAGTGTTCCATCTGATACGGTTACCTGAAATACTTTTTTGACTGCGTTCATTCCAGCAGTTGCATAGATGTCAAAATTTGAAAGAACGGTTACGCCTTCCATCTTGACACTGAACACACGTGCACCCACAGTTTTCACTCCTCCTGTGTGTGGGGTTTCGGCAAAGAATAAACTCACCTCGTAGGTACCACTTGCCGCTGGAAAATTCCATTGCATGGGAGTTGCGCTGGTGTAATTTGGACTGTGTCGAAATGGGCCAAAGATTGCGTTTGGCGCACCGGTTGTATTAGTGCCGCTCCAACTTGTAGAACCACCCGTATAGTTTAAGCTACCAGCATCCAGATAGATACTCTTTGCGCTTTGTGAGTCAGCAATCCAATTCTTAGGTGAAGCTATAATAGTATTGGGGCTGCCGGCATTAATTCGGTAAACAACCGATGAGCTAGTGGTGGTACCAGTGGCGTTGACAGTAACGGCCACGTCATCAGAAGCAGTTAAGGCACTGTTATCAGTTGCAGTAAGACGAAAAACGTAAGTACCAGAAGTAAGGCCAGAGGCGCTAAGGTTACTCGTTGCAGTTCCTGATAAAATGGCGGCAGGTCCACTTTGCTTAGTCCAGCCATAGGATTTTATAGTTCCATCAGGATCAGAGGCAGTCCCCGTGAGGCTTAACGTATTTGTTGGTAGCGTGATCGTTTTGTCTGCTCCGGCATTAGCTACAGGGGGAGTTGGTGTTGAACCTGTGAATTCGTAGGCTCCCGCATCTATTGTTGCACCGGATAGCCTGCCTATGCCTGACGCATCCGTGGTTACACCCCATGCACTAACATCGATTCCTGCATTAATCGCAGGAGATCCGGATAGCAGACGATAATCATCTGCGGCTGCATTTGCGAATTTTGCATTTGCCAAAACAGGAACCACAATATTATTTCCCTTTTTCCAATCGTAATAGCTCTTGGTTTTATCCCATGTTGATGCTGAGGAAACGACCAGATTATTATACATCACATTTCGAGGTGCCTCATTGATGTAATCAATAGTTACTCCGTTGGTGGCGTTGACAAATGTATTGTTGATAATGTAAGTGCCACCCAGGTAGCCTTTACTGACAATATCTGTTGTGAGTGGAGTTGGGCGGGTATTCATGGTAATGGCTCCTCCCACTCCCGGGCTTACGAATACATTATTATAAATATATTCATTACCGATTCCCTGTATGGCGAGTGCGGGGCCTGTTCCACTTTTGATAAAGTTATTATAGAATCTGGCGCTTGTTCCAATACCCAACTGAACGCCACCATTTTGTCCGGACAAGTTCTTTGTGCCGTAGTTGTAAATAGAGTTATTGTAAATCTCTACACCGCTTACACTGGCACCGACCTGAATAGTTTCCCATCCGTTGTTGTCAAATTTATTGTGATGTATTTTAACTCCTCGCACCTCATGAGGATACTGCATGCTTCCACAGTAAATCGTTGTACCCATGTAATAACTGTTGCCTACATAAATACCTTCACCACTAGAATGATGAATATAGTTGTCGTGGATGTTGACATTGTAAAGCGTAAAATTTGGACGATCTGCAGACTTGTCACCACAATTGCGTGAAGGATCTGTTTTCACCAATATCCCTGCGAAGCCGGCATTGGCAATTTCCATATGGTCGATTTCAATGTCACTACTTAGTCCTGTATATGCCACTCCTTGCGAGCCAGGAGCAGTTTGCACAATCTTAATTCCATAGGGATACCGTGAATCACCCGTTCCGGTAATATGAACATATTTTGATGACACAAACAACATTCCATTATTGGCAGTAGCACCTCCAAGTGATACTTGCCCACCACAGTTTTTGATAATAACGGGATTTCCGGCTGCTCCCCTGATATTGGTAAACAGAATGTTCTTAACAGTTCCAGCGTTAATACAGATTACGTCACCGGCTTTAACACCTTTGGTAGGACCATCAAAAGTGACGTAGCCGGAACCAGCTGGTATAGTAAAATTACAATTGCACTGTGCCCAGCTGGTTGAAATTCCAATAAGAAAAAGGAGGGCAGTAAGACCAATAACTTTAAAAAGACTTTTCCACTTAACATATCCTAGAATGTTGATAATTGGCTTTTCAATCTCTCTCTCCATCATTAAATATCTTTAGTTAGTGGTTAATGGGTCGCAAGAAGCCAAATGAATGGTTGAATTAACCATCAGGATCGATGAGTGTATTTACTTAAGTTAACTTATGTCATTTTTGATCTTCAGAGAAATAATATAAAATCTACTTTTTCGACCACGAATCTTCTGAGCGACATTTTTATGGTTAATACATTTTATTTTTGATGTGGTGGGTTGTCAATTCAGACATCTTAATATTAAAATTGCATGTACTTTTTGATCAATTAAATGACAATTTTAAAACTGGTTTTTAGTTATCGTTGTCATAAACTTTCCGATCTAACGTATTCAGAAATTGAATATTGGGATTAAATTTAAAAAACGAAGACGATTAAGATAGCACGACAAAACGGCCATTATAACAGATATTGCAAGAGGTATGGACCATCTGGTCTCTCTTCTTATAGCTTGAGGCAAAAATAAAAGGCCCGAAGGCCTTTCATAATCTACATGACATTATAGTCCATTAACAAAACTCATCAAACACTTCCGCCAGGTGCTCCCCAATCATTTGAGCATTGCGCCCTTCGATGTGATGACGTTCTACGAAGTGAACTAATTCACCATCTTTAAAAAGTGCTATGGCAGGAGAGGATGGAGGATAAGGCAGCGTATACTCACGTGCTTTGGCAACCGCCTCTTTATCGACACCGGCAAATACTGTGGTAAGATGATCCGGCTTCTTAGTGCTATGCTGAAGTGCCCACTTAATACCCGGACGAGCCGCACCGGCAGCACAACCACAAACAGAATTGATCACCAGCAAGGTGGTGCCTTTGTGGTCTTTCAATTCCTTATCTACTTCTTCGGAAGTTTTTAATTCTTTAAAGCCGGCTACAGTCAGGTCCTGGCGCATAGGGGCTACTAACGGTTCTGGATACATATTTATTCAAGTTTAAGATTCTATTATTATTAAAACATCTCTGCCACTAGCAGAGTTCATTTACATAAATCCAAGTTCCAATTTCGCCACTTCGCTCATCATATCCTGAGTGTAAGGTGGATCAAATGTCAACTCTACTTCAACACTACTCACTCCTTCTATTTCTTTTACTTTTTGCTCTACTTCCACAGGTATCACTTCTGCTGATGGACAAGAGGGAGAGGTGAGTGTCATCAAAATGAAAACATTATTTACTGGAAAAACGCTGATCTCGTAAATCAGGCCTAACTCATATACATCCACTGGAATTTCCGGATCGTAAACAGTTTTCAGTGCGGCAATCACCTTGTCCCGAAGTTCGCCTTGTGGCATCTCCGCTGTATTGGATTCCATATTTTGAGAGGTATCGTTCACGATGTTATTTCTTTTTGTGTTTTAAATGCCAGCGCATATAGCTTCATCTGTTTGATCATAGAGGCAAAACCATTGGAACGCTGCGTGCCAATGAATCGATCCATGCCGATTTTACGCATGAAGTAAAGATCCGGTTGTAAAATATCTTCCGGACTTTGTCCATTAAAAATCCTTACCAATAAACTAACCAATCCTTTTGTAATGGCGGTGTTGCTGTCAGCATCGAAAAGGATTTTATCATTTTCTATTCTGGCGGTCATCCACACTTTTGATTGACACCCCTTCACAATGTTATCTTCTTTCTTTAGCTCTTCTTTCATTACAGGAAGTTTCTGACCCAACTCCATGATGTAGAATACAGTCATCTCCATATCTCCATCTAATAAGGAAAATTCACTGATAATTTCATCCTGAACCTGATTGATTGTCATCACTTCAGAAAATTAATAATTCGTTCAAGTCCTTCCGCCAATTGATCCACTTCATCTTTCGTGTTATAAATAGAAAACGAAGCGCGCACCGTTCCTTCAATGCCAAAATGCTCCATCAAGGGTTGTGTGCAATGATGTCCTGTGCGTACGGCAATGCCACGAGTATCCAGCATCTGACCAATATCGAAGTGATGAATACCTTCAATGACAAACGACTGGACACTTACTTTTTCTTTAGCGGTACCCACAAGTTTTAAGGATGGGATAGCCGATAACTTTTTAACCGTATAATTTAACAGCTCAGTTTCGTGTGCCGCAATATTCTCTTTACCCAGTTCATTAATGAAATGGATGGCTTCATGCAGAGCGATTACATCAGCAATGTTGGGCGTGCCGGCTTCAAATTTATAAGGAAGATCGTTGTAGGTGGTTTTAGTAAAAGTCACCTCTTTGATCATCTCTCCGCCACCCATATAAGGAGGCATCTTTTCGAGCAGCTCTTTCTTTCCATACAGAATACCGGTTCCGGTAGGGCCGTACATTTTGTGCGAGCTTATGCAATAGAAATCGCAATCCAGATCCTGAACATCGATTTCCAGATGGGCGGAAGCCTGAGCACCATCAATCAAAACAACACCTCCTTGTTTGTGGGCGGCCTCAATAATTTCTTTTATAGGATTGATCGTGCCGAGACTATTTGAAGCGTGATTGACAGCTACAATTTTAGTCTTTTCTGATAGGAGTTGATGATAAGCACCTAAATCAATCTCACCAATATCTGTAACCGGAATGATTTTAAGAATAGCTCTTTTTTCCTCGCAAATCATTTGCCAAGGCACAATGTTGGAGTGGTGCTCGAGACCAGAGATGATCACTTCATCGCCTTCTTTGAGAAACGCTCTTCCGTAGGAGGAAGCAACTAAATTGATGCTTTCTGTAACCCCTCGCGTAAAGATGATTTCTTCTACATGCTTTGCGCGGATAAACTGCTGCATTGCATGACGAGTTTGTTCGTAGGCCTTGGTAGCTCTTTCGGCCAGTGTATGAATGCCGCGATGGATATTGGCATTATCTCTCTCGTAATACTTCGTCAATGCGTCAATAACTCTTTTTGGTTTTTGATTCGTTGCTGCGTTGTCGAGATACACTAATGGTTTTCCATTCACCTGTTGATTCAAGACCGGGAACTGTGTTCTGATCTTTTCTATGTCCAATCGGTTGGTGGCTACAGCGTTCATGGTTAAAAATTCTTGTGAAGTCGTTCAGCAATCAAATTATCGAGATAGGACTTCAATGTTTCGTTTTGAATGGGAGCAAGGACTTCACTTGCGAATGCATAGAGCAGCATCGCTTTCGCAATGGTAGCTGAAATTCCGCGTGAGCGTAAATAGAACAATGCTTCCTCATCCAACTGTCCGGAAGTGCAGCCGTGTGAGCATTTTACATCATCCGCCCAAATCTCTAATTGTGGTTTGGTATTTACGGTTGCTGAATCAGAAACGAGAATATTCCTATTCGATTGAAAAGCATTTGTTTTTTGAGCGTGTGGACGCACGAATATTTTGCCATTGAATACACCTTTCGAGTTGCCATCCATAATTCCCTTATACATTTCATTACTGAAAGAATTTGGTTTCTTATGATCGACTACGGTGTGATTATCTGCCAACGTATCACCACTCAACAGATACAACCCGTAGAAATGTGATTCACAGTTATCGCCAGCGATGATGATGCTCAGGTTATTCCGAACCAACTGTCCGTTGAGTGTAAGTGTAAACGTATTCAACAAGCTCTTATCCGATTGATGAATAACTGTATTCGCTACCTGATAACTTTTTCCCGCATCGTTCTGAATCTTGCAGTATTCGAGATGTGATTTCTCTTTCACGATCCACTCTTCCGAGAAATTGTGAAACACTGGATGGGAACCCATGGAATCAAATTTTTCAACCACACTGAGCTGACTGCCTTTTTCAACGATGCCTAATATCTTAGTCTGGCTAATGACCTGACCTTCTGTGGCATCATTGAGATGCAAAATGAAAACAGGTTTAGCTACGTTGGTATTTTCAGGAACATGAATAAATAATCCTTCTTGCCAGAAAGCAGAGTTCATGGCAGCAAAAGGATCACTTTCAGGAGTCAGAACTTTATCTAAGTAAGACGCAATTGTTGCACTATCCGATTTGAATGCATCGCTCAGTGTTTTGAATTTTACTTCACTTTCAGGGCTGATGATTTTGGAATTTGATGTTGAATAAATTCCATTTACAAATACCAGAATATTGGCATCCAGATCCGGAATCAGAAATTCATCGATGGAGTTGGTAGATGAAGTTGATACGTTGGTATTCCAATCGAAATTTTTCTCCAAGTTTTTTGTGAGAGGAGTGAAGCGATATTCCTCTTGTTTTGCACCGGGTAATCCAGTTTTCTCGAAGAAAGCAAAAGCACTTTTACGATAGTCATTGGCAACATCAAATTTACTTTGATGAAAAGCTACAGCGATTTCGTTTTTGATATCTCGGGTAACGGTCGTACTCATATCAGGCAATAGCTACTTCGTTTTTAATCCAGTCGTAACCTTTGGCTTCGAGTTCAAGAGCCAGTTCTTTGCCACCTGATTTTACAATTTTTCCTTTATAGAGTACGTGAACATAATCAGGAACGATATATTCCAACAAGCGTTGATAGTGTGTTACCACAATGGTAGCATTATTCTTATTACGAAGTGTATTAACGCCATTGGCAACGATGCGAAGTGCATCAATATCTAATCCTGAATCAGTTTCATCCAGGATTGCAAGTTTGGGTTCCAGCATCGCCATTTGAAAAATCTCATTGCGTTTCTTTTCACCACCCGAGAAGCCCTCATTGAGGGAACGGCTAAGTAATGATTGATCAATTTCAACCAGCTTCATTTTCTCCTTCATGAGTTGCAGAAATGAAACAGCATCCAATGCCTGCAGTCCCCGATATTCGCGAATTTGATTAAGAGCAGTCTTCATGAAATTGATGGTGCTTACACCGGGAATCTCTACCGGATATTGAAAGGCCATGAAGATGCCTTCACGGGCGCGATCTTCTGGTTCAAGTTCCAACAGATTCTTTCCCTTAAAATCAACTTCTCCACCCGTTACTTCGTAGTCTTCCCGTCCAGCCAACACCGATGCAAGCGTACTCTTTCCAGAACCGTTTGGTCCCATGATGGCGTGTACTTCACCGGCATTTACTTTCAGATCTATTCCGTTCAGTATTTGTTTATCAGCTACTTTGGCCTGTAAATTCTTTATCGTTAACATTTCTATATAATTCTAAATTTATTATTTCACTCAAAGTTGCTAAGCCTCTTAGTTACTTTGTGGCGTTGAATTCAATTCTATTATCCGACACTTCCTTCCAATGTGAGGGCTAAAAGTTTCTGTGCTTCCACGGCAAACTCCATCGGAAGTTGATTCAATACTTCTTTAGCATAACCATTCACAATCAATGCCACGGCTGCTTCTTCATCAATACCGCGCTGCAAACAATAGAAAATCTGGTCTTCACCAATCTTTGAAGTGGTTGCTTCGTGCTCGATGCGTGCTGAATTGTTTTCAACATCGATATATGGAAACGTATGCGCACCACACTGATCGCCCATCAATAATGAATCGCACTGAGAATGGTTTCTTGCATTCGAAGCGCGCTTCATCACAAGCACTTGTCCGCGGTAGCTATTTTGCGATTTACCTGCGGATATACCTTTACTTACAATACGTGAGCGTGTATTCTTACCAATGTGAACCATCTTGGTTCCGGTGTCGGCCTGCTGGTAATTATTCGTTATAGCAACAGAATAAAATTCACCAACAGAATAATCACCTTTCAATATGCAAGAAGGATACTTCCAGGTGATAGCAGATCCTGTTTCTACTTGTGTCCATGAAATTTTGGAGCGATCTCCAAAGCACAATCCACGTTTGGTAACGAAATTATAGATTCCACCCTTACCGTTTTTATCCCCCGGATACCAGTTTTGAACAGTAGAATATTTTATTTCCGCATCCTTCATGGTATAAAGTTCCACAACAGCGGCATGCAATTGATTTTCATCACGCATGGGAGCGGTGCAACCTTCGAGATAACTGACGTACGAACCTTCATCGGCCACAATCAATGTTCTTTCAAACTGACCGGTATTGGCTGCGTTGATACGGAAGTAGGTAGATAATTCCATAGGGCATCTTACGCCTTTTGGAATGTAACAGAATGAACCATCAGAAAAGACTGCCGAGTTGAGAGCGGCAAAATAATTGTCATTCATTGGAACAACCGAGCCAAGATATTTCTTGATCAATTCGGGATGTTCTTTTACCGCATCACTGAAAGAACAGAAGATGATGCCCAGTTCGCCAAGTTTCTCTTTGAAAGTGGTTGCAACGGAAACGCTGTCAATTACTGCATCTACTGCAATTCCTGTTAGTCTCTTTTGTTCGGTAATGGATATGCCCAACTTCTCAAAGGTCTTCACCAATTCAGGATCTACTTCATCCAGGCTGTTGATGGTTGATTTTTTCTTGGGTGCGGAGTAATATATGATATCCTGGTAGTTAATGGCAGGGTGGTGGACATTGGCCCATGTAGGCTCTACCATCTTTTGCCATTGGCGGAACGCTTTCAGGCGCCATTCTAATAACCATTCTGGTTCACCTTTCTTGGCAGAGATAAAACGAACGGTGTTTTCATCAAGACCTTTAGGAGCTTCGTCAACTTCCAGATTCACTGTCCAGCCGTGCTCATATTCTTTTGAGGTGATTTCTTCAAGAACCTGATTGCCTTTGCTCATTGCGGTCTATTTAGACTAATTTTAAATAATGTTTAAAAGTACAACAAAAGTAAGTGTTTAAGGTTCTGAAGACCTTGAATTTTCTTTATTCGGACAGTTTAAGGTTTCGGTCAAGGCTCACTTCCAGCGAGATCATGGTTTCGGTCCGTTCAATCCCCTCAACCTGTTGCATCTTGTCGTGAAGCACTTCTTTCAAATGATTGGTATCGCGACAGTGGATTTTCACAAACATGGAATAATTGCCCGTAGTGTAGTGGATGCTGGTAATCTCAGGAATGTTTTTAAGCTTCGCCAACACCATATCATACAAAGCACTCTTTTCCAGGTAGATACCGATAAAGGCAGTGATATCGTAACCCAGCTTGGCATAGTTGATCCGCAGGGTTGTCTTTTCCAGGATGCCTGCTTCCTCCATTTTATTCATTCTGACATGTACCGTACCCTGTGAAACATTCACCTTTCTGGCCACCTCAGTATAGGGTCTTTTGGCATCCTGCATCAGTATTTCAAGGATTTTTAGATCCGTATTGTCAATTTCGAAATTTCGACTCATTTTGTGTAATCGTTTTTTCAAAATTATCAATTAAATGTAAGTTTCATTAAATATTACATAATTATTTTAATCATTTGTTGGTATATAATCATACCAATGGTTTATTTGCTGAAGAATTTATAATGTAGGGTGTTGAAATAGGCAGACAAGCCCTCCGATCTCGGAGGTGGAGACAACAGGACAAATTTCGGGCAACACCGCAACTAACTGCTCCGTGGAGGTTCGAGACCTTCCTCTACAGCGATAGTAAAAGCGTTCTTTAATAATGTAGGGTGTTGAAATTGGCAGACAAGCCCTCCTGTCTCGGGGGTGGGGAGAAAAGGATAAACACAGGGTAATGGGTTGACCACTAATCCCGATAACAATCGGGAGTTTTCTTATGTCCTGTGGCTAACTTCCCCGTGAAGGTTCGAGCCCTTCCTCTACAGCTAAAGCCTCATTTGGATAAAACCAGATGGGGCTTTTTTTATGCTAAATTCTTATCAAAATCGCAGGAATTAGAAAAGCAAACGATTGCTAATCGAATCAATTTTACCCTACATTAGAGTTTTAAACTGATTCTGATATGCAAGATTTTCCCTGGTTCAAACATTACCCTGCCGGAACACCAAAAACGATTGGTCCACTTGAATATTCCAGCCTCATTGAGTTATTCGAAACTGCCGGAAAGAAGTATGCAGATCACATCGCATTCGAGAACATGGGGATCTCTCTCACTTTTAAGGAAGTAGATCAATTGTCCACACATTTTGCGGCCTATCTTCAGAATGAGCTGGGATTAAAAAAAGGAGAACGCATCGCCATTCAGATGCCCAATTTGCTCCAGTTCCCCATCGCTTTTATTGGCTCGCTCAAGGCGGGATTGATTGTGGTTAACACGAATCCACTTTATACACCCAGAGAGATGGAGCATCAATTTAAAGATGCTGAAGTATCAGCCATCGTAATTGTTGCCAACTTTGCTCATAACCTTCAGACTATACTCAATAAGATTCCCGCCAGGCATATTATCGTTACCAATATGGGGGATATGTTGGGAACGGTAAAAGGTGCCATTGTAGACTTCGTTGTGAAGCATGTGAAGAAAATGATTCCTGATTACTCGCTGCCCAACGCAATCAGTTTTAAGTCAGTATTAAAAAAGGGGGCGCAACTTACGTGGACTCGTCCGCAAGTGGATGTGGAAGATGTGGCGGTGCTTCAATATACCGGTGGAACAACCGGTATATCAAAGGGTGCACAACTATCACATCGCAACATCATTGCGCACAACATGATGATCACGCAGTGGTTCAAGCCTTATATGGCAGAGGATCACCATGAGTTAATCATTACCGCAATACCCATGTATCACATCTTTGCCTTGACGGTGAATGGGGTGCTGATGTATTCATCCGGTGTCAAAAATGTATTAATCACAAATCCACGTGATATTCCTGGTTTTGTTAAGGAGTTAGGGAAGCATAAGTTCACCATAATCACCGGGGTGAATACGCTCTTCAATGGTTTATTGAATAATGAAAAATTTAAGAATCTTGACTTCTCACACCTGAAGGGCGCTGTGGGTGGTGGCATGGCTGTGCAAGATGCGGTAGCAAAAAAATGGAATGAAGTAACCGGCAAGCCATTGGTAGAAGGGTATGGTCTCAGCGAGACTTCACCGGTTCTTTGCTGCAACCCGCTTGATGGCAATCATCGAAGTGGTACCATTGGTGTTCCGATGCCCAGCACGGAGGTAGCTATTTTTGATGACGATGGAAATCAAATACCTACCGGTGAAAATGGTGAAATATGTGCCCGGGGTCCGCAGGTGATGCGCGGCTATTGGCAGAAAGACAACACGGGTGTTTTCTTTCCGAACGAATGGTTCCGTACAGGCGACATCGGATTCATGAATGAAGATGGCTACTTCAAAATTGTGGACCGCAAAAAAGATATGATCAAAGTATCCGGATTCAACGTGTATCCCAGCGAAATTGAGAATGTGATTGCAGATCACCCTAAGGTGCTGGAAGTAGCTTGCATCGGTATACCGGATGCGAAATCAGGTGAAGTGATTAAGGCATTCATTGTGAAGCGCGACAACTCTTTGACACTGGAAGAACTAAAACATTATTGCCTCGAAAACATGACGAATTATAAAGTGCCACGGTATTTTATTTTCCGTAAAGAGCTGCCCAAAACCAATGTGGGAAAGATCCTACGAAGAGCGTTGAAAGAAGAAGAAAATGCTCATGTGATTATCTAAATTATTCACAGTTTTGCATGCTTCATCAGATTTCCAATAAGAACTGATCTGAAGAAAATAACCAGGCTTTGAACATACTCTTAATAACTCAGGAAGACATAATAGCAGGCTCAACTTTGTCAGTATCTTATCTGGCCAAGGGATTGAAGCAGCGCGGACATACCGTGGTTGTTGTCGCCCGCGGTGGTTCCTTTCTGAATGAATTACTGAAAGATTCCGATATCATATTTAAGGCAATGACCATCCGGTCTAGGTTTGACCGGAATGCCATCAGGCAACTGGTCGATCTCGTTAAAGAATATCAGATTCAGATAATCAATGCCCAATCAAGTAAAGATCGGTACATCACTGTCTTTGCAAAATTCTTTTACCGGCTTCCCGTAGTGTTAATTCATACCCGCAGGCAGGTGGCCATGAGCGTAGGAGGATTCATACAGAATATTATTTACGTGAAGGGTACGGATAAAATTGTTGTTGTAAGCGAAGGGGTTAAACAGTCATTAGCGAGCAAGAAAATACCAGAAAGTCATATTCAGGTTATTTACAATGGCACCCCAAAGGAAAAGTATCAGCAAATTGATCCAACGATTACCCAACGTTTGAAGGAAAAGTTTTCTATTTCTCCGGATGATATCGTAATAGGTAGTATCGCCAGAAGAAAGAAGCAGGATCAATTGCTACGTTCTCTTGATTTACTTGGCAGGCCTGTGAAAGTTGTTTTCGTAGGAATTCAGGAAGATGATGAGTTGCGTAAGATCAGAAGTGAATTCAAGTTGCCGCATTGGGTCTATTATGAAGGCGAAGTAGATTCAAAAACGGCCCTCAATTATTATAGGGTTTTCACCTGCACGGTCCTTTGCTCTGTGTCGGAAGGGTTATCGCAAGGCTTGCTTGAGTCGATGTACTTAGGTGTACCGGTTATCGCTACTGCTGCGGCAGGCAACATTGATTTGATAAGGCATGAATACAATGGACTTTTGTTCCCTGATGAAAATATTGAGGCATTGGCTAATTGCATTAAAACGATTCACAGCAATCCGCATCTGTACAAAAACCTCGTGTCGGGTGGAATTACTACTGCTACCGACACTTTTTCTATCGATCGAACCATTAAGACATATGAAGAATTTTACACGAGACTGTTATCTTCGCGCAAAATTAATATTCATGACTAACCGTAATCTTACTGGCCTGCTTTTCTTTTTCATGCTGGCAACCACCGTTACTTCTAAAGCACAACAACCTGCCAACGCTATTAATGTTGTTAACTATCCTCAAGAGGCGCATTTTAAGAATGTTCGTCAGCTCACCTTTGGTGCCGACAATGCAGAGGCATACTGGAGTTTTGATAGTAAGATGGTGAGTTTTCAATCCAACAATAAGCAATGGGGTCTCAATTGCGATCAGATCTTTTATATGCCCGTGGAAGGAATGGATTTGAGTGTGGCGGGAACCAAACCTCCACTTATTTCAACGGGGCTAGGTCGCACTACCTGTTCATTCTTTATGCCTGGTAATAAAACCATTCTTTATGGATCGACCCATTTAGGCGGCACGGAGTGTCCGGTGGATCCGGGCCGCGCTCCGGGTGGCAAATATCTTTGGCCGATATATGATACCTATGATATTTTTGTGGCTGATCTGAAAGGTAAAATCAAAAAGCAATTGACCAGGGCACCGGGTTATGATGCAGAGGCTACCGTATCACCAAAAGGAGATAAGATCGTCTTTACCTCCACCCGAAATGGTGATCTGGATTTATACAGTATGGATATCAATGGAAAAAATGTTAAACAGATTACCAACGAGGTAGGATATGATGGCGGGGCCTTCTTTTCTCCGGATGGCATGAAGTTAGTTTTCCGCGCATCAAGACCTAAAACGGAGGAAGCAAAGAAGGAATACCTCGATTATTTAAAGAAAGGATTAGTAGCGCCAACGGATATGGAAATTTTTACCTGCAATGTTGATGGATCGGATATGAAGCAGCTCACGCGTTTAGGTAAGGCTAACTGGGCACCTTTCTATCATCCTGCCGGAAAGAAGATCATCTTCAGCTCCAATCATAAAAGTACCCGTGGCTTCCAGTTCAACCTCTATATGATCAACGAAGACGGAACCGGTCTGGAGCAGATTTCTTATGATGGCGTGTTTGATTCTTTCCCCATGTTCTCTCCGGACGGAAAGAAGATTATCTTCTCAAGTAACCGGAATAATAACGGCACACGCGATACAAACTTATTCGTAGCGGATTGGGTGGATTAAATCAGGTTATCGATTCCGAAAAACTTCTCCACGATAATTAAAATTGAAAGAACTCCAAGCAGTATCGGAGCAACAAATCGTATGGAAAGGTGCAGAAAACTACGCGTTCTTGACTTCATATAATCCTCGTTGCCTTGGGCTAACTCAGCATCCATATTGCCAATGCCCCACTTACGTGAGATGAATATGCACATGAGGCAACCTCCCACGGTGAGACAGATGTCACTCATGTCGGAAATAAAGGTTAAGAAATCCTGACCACGATAAAAGGTGAGTTTATTGAAGGCGGGCATCATTCCCTGGCTCACCATGCTGGGTAATCCAAGAACAAAAATCAGGAGCGCTAAGAACCACACTACATTCTTTCTCTTTAGTTTTTTCTGGTCCACCAAATAAGCAACGGGGACTTCAAGCAGCGAGATCGTAGAAGTAAGAGCGGCAAAACAAACCAACAGGAAAAACAATCCTCCGATGAGGCGACCTAAGACAGGACCCATTTCAGAAAAGATCTGAGGCAACACAACAAAAATCAGGGGTGGGCCCGAAGTTCCAATTTCCTTAGGATCAATATTTAATTTGAAGGCAAGGAAATGCACTAAAGGAAATACCATCAAGCCTGCAAAGAAGGCCACCGAGGTATCCGCGGCAGAAATAACTACTGCGGAAGAAGTTATATTCTCTTTTTTGCTCAGGTACGAACCATAGGTAATCAATGCCCCCATACCGAGTGAAAGCGAAAAGAAAGCTTGCTTCAATCCATCGACTACCGTCTTTATCTTTAACTCATTAAAATCCGGAATGAGATAAAATTTAACTCCGCTCATCGCATTGGGCAGCGTAAGCGAGTAAATGATAATACCAATCAAAATGATATATAATGAAGGCATCATGATTTTATTAGCAGCCTCAATACCCTTTTGAATCCCTTGAGAAACAATGATTGCCGTAAGGGCCATAAACACTAATGAAAAAATAAAATTGGAATTGGATAAACCAGCCAGTGAACTCACATCCAGAATATCATTCACATAGCTTCCGAAAAAGCCACCAAAGTCCTGGTGATTAAGTAAGTCACCAAACGATATATGAAGGAAATATCCGAAAGCCCATCCGGCAACGACATTATAAAAAGAGAGGATGAAGAGACCTGCCATGATTCCAAACAGTCCAAGATATCCCCATTTGCGTCCACCTAACTTGTTATATGAACCATACGCATCACTATTGGCAGATCGACCAATCGCAATTTCACCAACCATAACCGGGTAACATAACAAGAGAATACATGCCAGGTAAACCAGCAGGAAGATAGCCCCTCCGTTGGATCCAGCCAGGTAAGGAAAACGCCATATATTACCCAGTCCAACAGCCGAACCTGCAGCAGCTAATATGAAACCTATTCGACCTGAAAAATTACCTCTGTTTGACATGTTGTATAAATTGAAGCGTGCAAAATAGACCTTAAACTAAAATAATCAAAAATGCGTTTTTAAGAGGTGATTGTGTAAACTTCAAACTTTTCAGATCAAAACAATCAATTAGCTCGAAAAAATAAGAGAAATTCACACCTTCATTAACCCATTGTTCTCTATACTTCACCATGGAAGAAATTAAGAAGCTGACTACCCAGGAGAAAGCACTGAGAATCAATCTGAGCAGAGCCATCTATGGCTCATTTGCCGAGATTGGTGCCGGGCAGGAGGTAGCCGCCAATTTTTTCAAAGTGGGGGGAGCTTCCGGCACTATTGCCAAAACCATGTCAGCCTATGACATGAAATTCAGTGATGCCATTTATGGAGTGTGCGAGCGATATGTGTGTGAAGACCGCCTCATTCAGATGCTGGATCACGAATACACATTGTTGCCAGAACGATTGCCACATCGAAGTAAAGAAACTCGCTTTTTTGCTTTCGCGGATACCGTGGAGGTATTGAATTTTGAACGCACCAACCATGGTCATGGCTGGATTGGTTTACGATTTCAATTAGTGTCGGAAGGCCCCGTGAATGATTGTGTGGTCCATGTGAAGATGAACGACAATGATCCGCTGCAACAGCAGGTGTCGCTGGGTATCCTGGGCGTGAATATGATTTACGGTTGTATGTTTATGAAGGACCCGGACCAAATCATCAATTCCCTCCTGGACGGACTTACCTCCAAGAGAATGGAAGTAGATATGTTCCGTCTCAGTGGCCCCGATTTCAAACATCTGGATAACCGGTTGATGGCATTAAAGCTGGTGAAAAATGGGCTCACCAAAGCTGCGATGTTTGGCCCGGATGGAACCGTCATGCAACCCTCTGAAGCGTTGTATAAGAAAAATGTATTGGTGCTCCGTGGGCGCTTCAGACCAGTTACCCACGTGAATGTAGACATGCTGCTTGCTTCCCGCAGGCATTTCAAGAGGGAACCAGATGTAGAGCGTTCGCGCATTGTGGTGCTCACCGAGATAACACTGAATGATTTAAGTTCGAATGGACAGATCGATGAAAAAGACTTTTTACATCGGGCCGAAATCATTTGCTCCCTCGGACAAACGGTATTGATATCCAATTATTTTGAATATTACCGGCTGGTAGAATATTTATCGCGAATCACCAGGGGAAAGAAGATAGGATTGGTATTGGGTATTTATGCGCTTCAAAAAATATTTGAGGAGAAGACCTACGACAATCTGAGAGGAGGGATATTGGAAAGTTTCTCTTCCTTGTTTGGAACGAATGTGAAACTCTATATCTATCCGGCCTTGCGAAGCAATGGTACGCAGGACTTATTCAAGCTCGCTGATTTCGAAAAAGAGTTGCCCAACAAATTACAGTCCTTGTTCCGTTACCTGATGGATAACAACAAGTTGGAAGATGTAAAAAATGCCAATGTGAGCAACCTCCATATTATCTCCGACAATGTGTTGGCAATGATCAGAAGCGGAGAACCGGGCTGGGAGAAATTTGTACCATCGAAAGTGGAGGAGGCGATCAAAGAGCAAGGACTGTTCGATTATCCGATGGAGAACAAGAATGCCCAAAACCAGGAAGCCCAGGTCTAAAGTTTTCCTTCTGCTTTCATTCTGCTGAAATAGGACCTTGCCTCTTTCATCACTTTAGGGGCGAGCACAAATCCGGATACCATGGTAGGTATTGCCATCAACGCATAGGCTACATCAATGATGTTGATCACCAGGTCCATCGATACCACCGCTCCAAAAATAATCGTGATCAGATAAAAATAATTATACCATTTACTGGCGGGCACCCCGATGAGAAAAGACAATGCCTTACTGCCATAATAGCTGTAAGAGAACAATGAAGTGATTGCAAAGAAGAAAGCACACAACAGCAATAAGTATTTTCCAATCCCAGGCATGGAAGTATTGAAGGCACTTGCGGTTAGCGTCACCCCATTGGAGTCAGAACTTTGCCAGGCTCCCGTTACCAGAATAGCTAACGCGGTAAGAGTGCATACTAAAAGTGTATCGATTGCCGGACTTAGCATAGAGACCAGTCCTTCACGAATGGGTTCTGTACTCTGTGAAGCACCCAACGCCATAGGGGCGGTACCAATTCCCGCTTCATTTGAAAAAGAAGCTCTTCTCACACCCAGTACAATGAGCCCTCCCAGCATGCCACCCAAGGCTTGTTCACCATGATAATTTTCTGCCGTGAATGCCTCGGTAAGAATCATTTTGAAATAATGCGGCACCTGATCGATATGGATAATAAGAATGGCGAGTACTGAAAAGAGGTAGATAACAATCATCAGCGGAACCATCTTTCCGGCCCATGTGCCAATGCGTTGTATTCCTCCTATGATCACAATGCCTGAAATAATCATGAGGATAAAACCGATCGCAAATTTAAGTGTACTGATTTCCATGCCCATAAATTGAAACGACATGGCTTTCACTTCATCTGAGTTAATGCCAATGTCAATGATGGCCTGCGTAAGTTGATTGGCCTGGAAGATGGGAAGACAACCAATCATCGCACAAAGACAGAACAACACTGCCAGCGGATACCATCGTTTTCCCATTGCTTCGCGAATCACATACATGGGGCCACCCTGAATTTCTCCCGCTGAGTCTTTGCCTCTGTACATAACAGAAAGAGTGCTGGTAAAGAAGTTGGTAGACATGCCTACAAAGGCTGTAACCCACATCCAGAACAAGGCACCGGGTCCTCCGATATGAATGGCAAATGCAACGCCAGCAATATTGCCCATGCCAACGGTGGAGGCAAGGGCGGTTGATAAAGCTTCATAGGGACTGATTTGCCCCGGATCGTTGGGGTTATGAAACTTTCCTTTTAAGATGGCAAAGGAATGCCCAAAATGTTTGTAGTGAATAAATCTGGCGTAGATGAAAAAGAAAACTCCTCCAAAAATTAACAAGAAGAGAATAGGGGTCCATACTCCGGTTGCGACAGCGCTGATTAATTCACTCATCAATGCGTTTAGTTAATAGTGTGAAGCGGCTAAAGTAGGAAATAATATTAGTTCGTACTAAGAAGATTATGCGAAACGCCCATCCAGTTACATAACTCCCACAAGGCACGAGCACCTACATTGGCATCCCATTCATCATGACCGGGTGCCACTTCACATAAATCAAAACCGATGATTTTTTTTTCTGACTTCACCATCTGTTTAAGCAGGTAGGTAACTTGTTCCAGTTCGAACCCGCCAGGCACAGGCGTGCCGGTGTGTGGACAAAGCGTAGGATTCAAACCATCTATATCGAAGCTAATGTAAATTAAATCAGGAAGTTCTTTGATGATTTCATCGCATTGAGTGGCCCAGTTTTTTCCACGGAAGTGTGCTTCTTTGATAGCGGTATCAAAGAAGGTTTTTACTCTTCCACCAGCACGCTGCATCATCTGCATTTCCTCATCACAAAAATCACGGATGCCCACTTGCACAATCTTTCCTACCGCAGGAAGTTTCAATGCATTATACATGATCGATCCATGTGAATATTGAAAACCTTCATATGCTTTGCGCATGTCGGCATGCGCATCGATCTGCAAGATTCCAAAACGATCATACTTTTCAGCGAGTGCACGGATAAATCCAAGAGGTGTGCTATGATCGCCCCCTAAGATCCCGACTAGTTTACCTTCTCGCATCAGGCGCGAGCAGGTATTCTTAACATAGATGTTGAGATTCTCGCACGCCACATTGATTTTATCGGTGATAATCGTGTTGGCCTCCGTTTCGGTGCGGTCTTCCAAGCATTGAATATGACTTTCCGCTAAGTCTCTCAGTATTTTATTTTCTTCATATAATTCTCTGGGTATCGGATTCATCGCGATGCCTAGTTTCCAGATGTCTTTGATTTCGCGATGGAACAAGTCGATTTGCGAGGAGGCATTGAGCACAGCTTCAGGGCCCTGCGCTGCGCCAGCACGATACGAAACGGTTACTTCCCAGGGCACGGGAACTACAATCACTTTCGCACTCTCTTTTGTAAAAGGAAGTCCGAATAGATTGTTTTTTATTCCCGGTACGTTCGGGTCAAAGTCATTTTCTAATTCGTTGTAGCGATCCATACTATATTAATAGGAGGGATGATAATTCAGGATAAGTTCACCGGATCCTTCAAAGATCTCTGACCAGCCAGCGTTAAAATTCAGCAAAGTCAGTTCACAGGTTTCCATACTCATCTTCTGCGAATCGGAAAGATAGTTATTCAATTCAACAATGGTGGGGTAATGCCCGATGAGTAGCAAGCGTTGTATGGAATCAGGTGTTTGTTGAATCAATGTCAGCAGATCATTCATAGCGCCTGAATAAATTTTTTCCTCAAAATGAATTTGAGTAACAGGATAATTGATTTCGGCAGCCACCCGCTGAGCCGTTGCTTTGGCGCGTTCGGCATGACTCGAAATAATTAGATCGGCATTATAATTATTGGCTTTGAGAAACTTTCCAAGCTGCGTGGCCTCAACCATGCCTTCCGGTTTTAACTCACGCTCTTTATCAGAGTTATAGTACTGACTACTATGTGTTTGAGCATGCCTGATAATGTATAGATGGTGGGTCATCGCACTAAAATTCAAAATAAAGCAAAAAAAATGTTTGTGGTGATAATTATTCGGGTTAATCGAAAGAGATTTGAATCGCAAAATCGTGGTTATCAAGTTAATCGGGCATTTTTTTCATTTTCTGAAAATGCAAGTTTGAGATTCAAAATAGGTGCTCAGGTTGAAGGATAAGTTTGTGTTTTTAAAAAATTACTGATATTTGAAGCCGTTGAAAGGAAAATAAACATGTCTAAAAACCTAGTAATTGTTGAGTCTCCCGCGAAAGCGAAGACGATTGAAGGCTACCTCGGAAAGGATTATACCGTGACATCGAGCATGGGGCACATACGCGATTTAGCGAAAGGAAACAACGCCATCGACATTGAAAATAACTTTAAACCGACCTACGAAGTATCGCCCGATAAAAGGGAGATCATCAAGAAGTTAAAGAAACTCTCTGAGGATGCCGAAATGGTTTATCTGGCGAGTGACGAGGACCGTGAAGGAGAGGCCATATCCTGGCACCTGAAGGAAGTGCTTGATCTTTCAGATAAGAAAACACGCAGAATTGTTTTTACCGAGATCACCAAGAATGCGATCCTAAACGCAATCAAGAACCCACGCAGCATAGATATTGATTTGGTCAATGCACAGCAGGCAAGACGATTGCTTGACAGGCTCGTGGGTTTTGAGTTGTCTCCGATTCTCTGGAAAAAAATTAGTACCGGATTATCGGCAGGTCGTGTTCAATCGGTAGCGGTGCGGTTGGTGGTGGAGCGAGAACGTGAAATTGAAAAGTTTGACAGCAAGTCTTCTTTTAAAGTTTCCGCCATTTTTGATTTAGGAAAAGGTAAGAACCTGGTCGCTGAACTTTCTGAAAAGTTCACCACAGAAAAAGAAGCACTGGTATTTTTAGAATCATGTAAGGGAGCAAAGTTCTCGATTGGTGATTTAGTAAAACGTCCGGGAAAGAAATCTCCTTCGCCTCCGTTTACCACCTCCACGTTGCAGCAGGAAGCTGGAAGAAAATTGAGTTTCTCTGTTTCACAGACGATGATGGTGGCGCAGAAGTTATACGAAGCAGGTAAGATCTCCTACATGCGTACTGACTCGTTGAATTTATCAGACGAAGCCGTGCAAGGTGCTGTGAATCAAATTCAATCGGCTTATGGTAAAGAGTTTGTGCAAACACGCAGATTCAAAACTAAAACATCAGGCGCACAGGAAGCGCACGAAGCCATTCGTCCAACGGATTTTTCGTTGATGAGTCCGGGCATGGATCGCAATGCAGAACGCCTATATGAGTTGATCTGGAAACGCGCTATCGCATCACAGATGGCTGATGCAGAATTAGAACGCACAACAGCAACCATCAATATATCAACCAACCCAAGAACATTAACGGCTTCGGGTGAGGTCATTAAGTTTGAAGGATTTTTGAAAGTATATCTCGAATCGAAGGACGATGATGAAGAAGATGGCGAGAGCGGCAAAGTGCTACCTCCATTATTAGTAGGTCAGGCACTTGATTTGAATGAGCTGTCTGCAACGGAAACATTCTCCCGTCACCCGGCACGTTATACGGAAGCAAGTCTGGTGAAGAAGTTGGAAGAACTTGGCATTGGCCGACCTTCTACCTATGCGCCTACAATATCCACGGTGCAGAAACGTGGTTATGTGGTGAAAGAAAGTCGTGAAGGAGTGGAGCGCACGTATAGAGTGCATGTGCTGAAGGCCGGCACGATTGTATCGGAAACAGAAACGGAGATCACAGGTGCAGAAAGCAACAAGTTGTTTCCAACCAACATTGCGATGATCGTGAATGATTTTCTGGTAGAGCACTTTCCGGATATCACCAACTACTCATTCACTGCTGAAATAGAACAAGAGTTTGATGAGATTGCCAGCGGTAAGCTGAAATGGCAAAAGATGCTCGATCAGTTTTATACACCCTTCCATAAGACCGTTTCTAAGACGGAATTGGTGGAGCGCTCATCGGTACAAAATAAGAGTAAAGAGTTGGGTGTTGACCCCAAGACCGGTAAGAATGTTTACGTGAAGCTTGGCAAGTATGGTGCGTATATTCAGGTGGGCGAAAACCCCGATGACAACGGTGGTGAAAAACCAAAGTTTGCCAGCCTGCGACAGGGCCAGTTCATAGAGAACATCACCCTTGAAGCTGCGATGGAACTCATGAAGATGCCGCGCGACATGGGGCAGTTTGAAGATAAGCAGGTTACGGTAAACATTGGTCGCTTTGGCCCTTATGTGTTGCATGATAAAAAGTTTGTGTCCATTCCGAAAGGAGAAGATCCATACACCATCACACCAAACCGTGCGGTGGAATTGATTCACGCTAAACGTGAAGCAGACGCAAACCGATTGATAAAGAGCTTTCCGGAGAATGCAGAGATACAAGTACTCAACGGTCGCTTTGGTCCGTATATAAAAGCAGGCAAGAAGAACGTGAAGATACCGAAAGGAAAACTTCCTGAAGAGTTGACACTGCAAGAGTGCGTTACGCTAGCCGAAAATGCTCCTGAGCCAAGAGGACGATTTGGTCGCTTTGCGAAAAAGAAGGAAGCGCCTGAAGCTCCTGCTAAAGCAATCAAGAAAGGATCTACTAAAAAGACGGCACCAAAAAAAGCGGCTGTAAAAAAGGCAGTTCCTGTTAAGGCAGCAGCTAAGAAAGCAGTAGTTAAGAAAGCTCCGGTTAAGAAAGTTGCGGCTAAAAAGGTGAAGAAGAAGTAAGAGCCACCTATTAATAACTAAACCCTGACTTTTTTATAGTCGGGGTTTTTTTTAGTCATATTTTTCTGAATAATCCCCGCGGGATGAAATGATTATAGCATGTAAATCGGCTACGCATCAAACCCCGAAGGGGATGAAATTATTGCATCCCTTCGAGGTTTGTATTGGTTGGATTAATTTTTCTATAGTAGTGCCAGCCCTCCGGCCTTTAAGGTGTAAGGTTGTTTTACGAAAGTCCAATTACTAAATTGACTTCATGAAAAAATTAATCCCCATCCTGTTTCTGCTCTGTACAACAGAATCCTACGCTCAATACAGCCTCGAACAATTTCTCAGTCACCCGATCGAGTCGGGTTTTGCAGCTTCGCCCGATGGAAAGACCATTGCCTGGGTGGTGAACGATAAAGGCAAACGGAATATAATGGTGAAGACAGGAGCTGATCTTCCTCGTTTCATCACCGACTATCCGCAAGATGACGGACAGGAAATTTCGCAACTCGTGTTTTCACCCAATGGCACCAAGTTGTTGTTTGTCCGCGGAAGCGCTGCTAATCGTGCCGGACAAAATCCTAACCCGGCAAGTTTGGCTGATGGTGCTGAAATGGCGATTTATTATAAAGAGATATCTTCAAAAAGTCCTGCTGTGAAAATTACGGCAGGGAGCAACCCGATCATCTACAAAGACGGCATAAAATTTCTCTTCAGCAAAGGCGGACAGATTTATGAATCGCCCATGGATATCAATGCCACACCGAAGTTATTGTTCTCTGCACGAGGCTCCAATGTGAGCCCGAAGTTTTCACCCGATGGAAACGAAGTGCTTTTCACAAGCATGCGTGGCGATCATAGTTTTATCGGAATCTTTAACACCCTGCGAAGAGTGATCCGTTGGATGGCACCGGATGTAACCCACGATGAATTTCCGGTGTGGTCTCCGGATGGAAAGCGTGTGGCATTTATTCGTACCTCTGGAACAAAGATGGGCGAGTTGAGTGATATCACGAGTGGGGTGAAATTTTCGGTTTGGACAGCGGATGCAGAAACCGGTCGCGCTACTATGATTTGGAAATCTCCGGCCGATGACGGAGGCTTTGCACAAGAGGCTTCTATACCGTTGGCGTGGACCAGCACAGGACGTATTTTATTTTTCTCTGAACATAGCGGATGGAATCATGTATGGTCGATGAATGAAAACGGAAGTGATCTGAAAGACATCACTCCCGGCAACGGTGAAGTAGAAAGTTATGTACCCGATCCTACCGCAAAGTTTATTTACTTCGATGGCAATCGCGAAGACATTGACCGCAGGCACATCTGGAAGTCGGATATAGCGAATGGAAATCCGGTGGCCGTTACATCGGGTGAGAACATTGAAATATATCCAGGCTTTGCGGGTAATGTGTTGTATGCCTTTCGCACTACCACTAATTCAGCGAAGACACTGGTACGCGTGGATGAAGTAACGAAGGCAGTCATTCCGATATTGAATCAGAAGAACCCTACATTTAATAATGCTGGTTTTGTGAAACCGGAGCAAGTGATTTTGAAAGCGGCTGATGGTGCAACGATACATGCACAACTTTTTATCGATCGAACGAAAACAGGCAAGCGTCCCGGTGTGGTGTTCATGCATGGTGGATCGCATCGGCAAATGTTGCTCGGCTTTCATTACCTGGATTATTACAGTAATAGCTATGCCTTCAATCAATTTCTCGCCAATAGTGGTTATGCGGTGATATCAGTAAACTTTCGAACAGGAATTGGTTATGGTCGTGATTTCAGAAGAGCAAAAAATCAGGGACCACGTGGGGCGAGTGAATACCAGGATGTAGTGACCGCTGCCAAACATCTTCAATCGTTGGCCGAAGTAGATGCTGCGAAGATTGGTTTATGGGGTGGTTCCTATGGTGGCTATCTCACTGCGATGGGATTGTCCCGCAATCCAGAAATTTTTAAAGCCGGTGTTGATGTGCATGGTGTTCACGACTGGTCGTTTGACGGCCAGGATGCAACCAACTATTGGGGCATTCAGAAAAAAGAAGCAGAGCTCGCTCTTAAATCCTCTCCCAATGGAGACATCTCTAAATGGACTGCACCCGTGCTAATGGTTCATGGCGATGACGACCGCAATGTAAACTTTCAGCAAACCACTGACTTGGTAGAAAAACTTCGCGACAAGAATGTACCTGTTGAAGTGCTTATTCTTCCTGATGAAGTGCATGGATTTTTAAGGTATGATAGCTGGAAGAGAGTGTTTGAAGGTGCGAAAGACTTCTTTGATCGCAAGCTTAAATGATTTCAATTTCAGATCACTGATTTCAAATTTGAGATATGGAATATGAAATTTGAAAATTCAATATGAAAAAGTTAGTAGTACTCACCGGAGCCGGCATCAGTGCCGAAAGCGGAATAAAAACCTTCCGTGATTCGGGTGGATTATGGGAAGGGCATCGTGTGGAAGATGTAGCTACGCCTGAGGGGTGGAGAAGAGATCCGGAGATGGTGCTGGAGTTTTATAATCAACGCAGGAAACAAGCGGTGGATGTGAAGCCCAATCGTGGGCATGAGATTTTGGTGGAACTTGAACAACACTATGATGTTACTGTCATTACGCAAAATGTAGACAACCTGCATGAGCGCGCTGGGTCATCAAAGGTTATTCATCTTCATGGCAGTTTGTTTGAATCGCGCAGCACAAAAAATTCTGCGTTGATTTATCCGATAGCAGGGTGGGAGTTGAAGTTGGGTGATGTGTGTGAACTCGGCTCACAACTGCGCCCCAACATTGTGTGGTTTGGTGAAGCAGTGCCCATGATTGAGGTAGCTGCCGATATTTCTTCTGGTGCTGATATTTTTTTAGTAGTAGGTACTTCCATGGTGGTGTATCCTGCAGCTGGGTTGATCGATTACGTTCCTGATCGCGTTAAAAAGTATGTTGTTGATCCTAACAAGCCGGAGATTCTTCATATTCCTAATCTTGAATTCATTGCAGAGAAAGCAAGTACCGGAATGGAAACGGTGAGAAGGTTGTTGGTGACTTGAAAGGTTTCTGGTTACCGGTTGCCAGTTTCCGGTTGACTTCGTTGCTGGTCTCATTACCGGTCACGAGTTGATATTTCATAGAACGTGTGAATGGCGGGTTTCAGTTTAAGTTTATCGTTTAGTTTTCAAATTACGTTTGGTTTCATGGGATAGTGACGCGTATCTTATTCCCGCCACTGCTTATGCACAAAAGTGTGTGCCTTGAAACAAATCAAGTTGTAGTGATTTGAATGCTGTACAAAAGATGGAAGACTCTTGATAAGATTAACTCATGTGGAGGTCGAGAGAACCGAACGGGCCAATGACTAATGTAAAAGAGAGTAGGTCTTCTGCAGACGCCTGTCAGAAGAGAGTTTGCTATGACTGTCCACAACCAACATCAATTGGGCAATACTTTCGTGAGGGGTTAATGACTGTATTTGCAATAAAAGATTCATTAGCTCATGTTGAATCAAGCGATCTTCTTTGCCGTAGTCCCAAATGGGAAGAATGGTTGATTCAAATATTTTTTGAAAAGTCAATTCCTCCATTATAATTCTTATCTCACCATTTTTATTCCTGACTGATGTAGGCTGAAAATGACAGACTTTGTAGCTCAATAGTTCGAATAGCGCCCTCAATGCCTGGATGGCTGTGCCCGGATCATTGATTCCCGGACTCAAGGCCTTAATCGCCACCTCTGATAATTGCCTGAATCCGTAAAAGAAATTCCCTTCGATCGATTCGGTTGTGTGAATATAGATGGCTGCCTGAATTTCTTCTACTACCACATCGGGCAATCTTTTATTGGATTTTATTAAGGGAATTCCCTCCAGAATAAAATCCCCAGGTGTAGCAAGAATAAAGACGGTTGCTTCGTTTTTGTCACAAAGATCAATGAGTGCATTTTCGCTCACGCCTTCGTATATGCCCGATCTTGGACAGGATATTACTAAGGCTTTTTCGAATTTATTTTTAAGGTCAGGATGTATATCTAAATGGCATGTTCGCTCCAATGCATCGTTAGTCTCCTTATGAATTCGTTGAATGATGACATTGTACTTAACGGATTGAGTGATATAATGAAGAAAATATATAAACAAGAAGATATCACACACAGTAAGTACAATCAATAAATACGTGCTCAGTGCTGGAATATGAATGCCGTTATCGATATCCCTAATTGTGCTTAACAAAAAAAGCGCGTACACAATCGTTCCAACATAAATCCCGAGTACGATTTGTTGAAAGCGACTGCCTATCAGTTTATCCAGAATCCTGTTGCTCAACTGGGATGCAGTCTGGTTCAAAACAATCATCACCATGGAAAAACTAAACACTGTCAATGTAATAATTCCCGCAGCGATTGAGGAGATAATACTCCGCGCTGTGGAAGGATCTTTTAGTCTGAGCCATTGAAGTTGAGACTTTAACTGCTTACCCCCTTCAGAAAAATCAAACGCGATGCTTAAAGCGGATAGGATCAAAAACAATAAAGCGATGATAGCAGGATAAAATGCAATGCTGTTTATTATCTGACGATAACGCTCTTTTGCCCAAATTTTGATATTGATTTTTTTTAGTTTAGCCACCTTGTTTATACTCATTATTGAGATTAGATTAATGACTTTACCTTAGTCGCAGCATTCGCTTCCTTAACGGCATCCGTTTTTTGTGCATGGCTAGTGAGACGTGTACTCACTAAAAGCAGAATGAGTGCTCTGAATAATACGTTTTTCATTTCTATGAAGTCATTTAAAATTTTAAAAATTGAGCAATATTTATTTTCTTGTAATACAAACTCTACTCGATAGATTCATACAAAAATATGCCAGAACATTATCAATCGCTTTATTGAGCTATTCAATGTGCGAATCTATGGTTTGCTATTGGATACAAATGAGTTCACGTACCTGTATCGAACCAGTGTATATTTTAATGGACAAAGTTGTGGAATTTCTACACAGTATTTAAACCTGACTTAACCCAATCATTAAAATGAAAAATGGCAAATGAATTGCATTAGGAGGTGTAACGAACATATAAGAAACCCAAACTAACAATCAACTCATTACTTAATTTAATAAACTTCATCAAATTAATAGATATACTGCGTGGTTGTTAAGAGTAAAAAGAAGATTTTAAGGAAACTCCTGAAGGTTACAGGTTGGATAGGTGCCACTTTTTTTTTCATTCTAATTTCTATCATTCTTCTCATTCGTGTTCCTATTATTCAAAATAAGCTTACACAAAGAGCCGTTCGTTTTCTGGAGACCAAAATAGGAACGGAAGTTCGGCTTAAACGAATTTTCATTTCTTTCCCTAAAAAAATAGTAGTCGAGGGTTTGTATGCAGAAGATCAATTGAATGATACACTCTTATTTATCAATAGTTTTTCTATTGACACTGATTTATGGGCGTTAACACAGAACCGCATTCAACTGAATACAATAAAATTAGAAAATTCAACAGTTAGGGCGATACGGTCAACAAAAGATTCAACTTTCAATTTCGATTACATCATTCAAGCTTTTGCTCCGGATTCGGTATCAAGCGATACAACCCAATCTGCCTGGAAGATTTTGATTGGAAATGTTGAGATTGGAAAAACCTCGTTGATTTATGATGATGAATTATTAGGTTACGATGTCAAAGCATACATCGGAATGATGAAGATTGCAACGGACGGATTTGATCCTTTGTCAAAAAATTATACAGTATCCACCATTGATTGGGCAAATAGTCGTGTAGATTTTATTCAAAACAACATTCGCAATAATAATTTAATTGAAGCGGATATTGAATCTACAACTCCTTTTACTATTGGTTTTGAAAATATTAACTTGAAAGATATTGCGCTTCATTACGCTAATGATTTGCACGATCGAAAAGTGAATCTTACCCTTGGTGAACTGGCAATTAATGCCAATGAAATCAGTTTACAAAATCGTTTGATTGACCTCGATGAAATTAAATTGATTGGGTCTTCTATTTCGTATTGCCAGCAGGGAGAAACTGACGTTGATGCTAAACAAAAACCAGATGCAGTAACTGAACCCTTTTCATTGTCCAGAGTATGGAATATTAAACTGGCTAAACTTGCACTGACTGATAATAGTCTTCAATACGATGACTTTGGTAAACCCGCTAAGGTAAATGGGTTTGATGAAAATCATATCTGGTTGCGCGGCTTGGAGTTGGAGGCAGAGAATATTTTGATCACAGACAAACTTATTCAAGCTTCGATTAGCACATTATCTGTAAATGATAAAAATAAATTCTTAGTTCAATCCTTGTCAGGCGAATTAAAGTTAACGAATACATCTCTTGATATCAGTAACTTCAATTTGAAAACACAAAATTCAGATGTTAGTTTATTCGCCAATGCATCCTTTACGTCTATCCTCGAACTGCAGGAGAATTATCAAAGAGCAAAGTTTGAACTGAACATGGATAAATCGGTTGTCAGTTTAACAGATGTTTTGTATTTCTCTTCTACTCTTCTGGATAGCTTGCCCATCCATTTACCAGCCTACACGAAATTATCAATTGACACAAAGATGACAGGTACAGTCGGTGATCTGTCTATTTCAAAACTCAATCTTCAAACACTGAACAATACATCTATTACACTTCATGGTTCTATAAAAGGATTACCTACGGTGGACCAAACTTCGTTAAATGTAATTCTGGATCGGCTATATACATCAGCCATAGATATCAAAACCATTCTACCCGATACTTTAATTCCAACCTCCATACAATTACCAGCGTGGGTTCAACTCACTGGTGATTTTAAAGGAACAATTAACGAACTTTACTCAAACGCATTTCTCACAAGTAATTTTGGAAAGCTGGAAGCAAGCGGAAGAATGGCCTTCACCGATCTTCCTTCATACGATGTTAAGATCAGTTCATCATCATTGGATTTAGGTAAAATTCTAAAACAAAAAGATCTCGGAAAATTAGATGTGAAAGCTTCAGTGGTTGGCTCCGGAATTATAATGGACAGCCTTGATGCCTCTATTAATCTCCATGTTGCGAGATTGGAATATAACGACTACGAATATCACGATTTCAAAATGAACGGCACGTTGAAGAATTATTTATTTTCAGGAACAGCCGAACTGAATGATAAAAACCTTGAATTCGAGTTTAATGGTGATATGGACTATCAAAAAGATATTCCGCATTACACTTTTAAATTGGATTTGAAAAATGCAGACTTTCAGAAACTACATCTCTCTGAGCGACCCTTAAAAGCAAGAGCAGCACTGGATATTGATCTTGCTACCTCTGATTTCAAAATCATGAATGGTACTTTAAAAATCCGAGACGTTGCTATTTACAATGGCGAAGCTTTATACAAGGTAGACTCGTTATTATTTGCGTCAATCGATCAGCAGGGAGAAAGCGAAGTCTCCATTCGTTCTGATATTCTTACAGGCGATTTTAAAGGTACATTAAGTCTGTTTAGCTTGCCAGGAGTTTTTAAACAACACATCAATCGTTATTTTTCTTTACAGGATAATTTGGTTAAAAATATTACCGAGCCCCAACGTTTCAACTTTGATCTTACTATTAGGAACACTGACCTTCTTACTGAAATTATTTTTCCAGGCCTCCAATCTTTTGTCCCTGGAAAAATTCAGGGTGCGTTCGATAGCGAAGAAAATAAACTTGACCTTGCCATAGAAGTTACCAAGCTGAAGTACGCCACAACATCGGTGGATTCATTTACGGTAAATGTTAATTCGAATGATGAGGCACTTGTGTATACTATACGGTTCAAGGAATTTGCGGTGGACACATTGCGCATTGCTGCTCTTGATCTTAGAGGAAGAATTGCGCACGATTCCATCCAAACAAAACTGCTGATCTTCGATTCTTTTGAAAAAGCGAAATATGTTTTGGGAGGCGTAATACATAGCGCATCAACAAACTTCCGGTATCACTTCCTTCCGGATCAGGTCATGCTGAATTATAAAAAATGGAATGTCCCTGCTGACAATTATCTTCAAGTTGCTCAAGGTGGTACTGTGACACACAACTTTAGTCTGACGAAGGAGGCTGAAAAGATTTCGGTAGTGACTAACGAACAGGATTCATCTATCTCATTTCAATTTCTACAATGGCAACTTTCTAACCTGACCAAACTAGTTGAAGGTGTTATACCCGCCAGTGGGGAGTTAAATGGCGAGTTTACATTCACGACTTCCCGCAGCGGAGAATTTAATTCCACGCTTGAGATAAAACAATTGGAGCTCTTCGAAAAAAAATGGGGAGATGCAACTCTATCCCTTAACCATACATCCAATCGCTACACAATCAATATGAGAGTGCAAGGCGAAAAAACAAAATTGATGGGGAAAGGTTTTTTTATTCCTGGTTCCGTTTCTACTTTTTACATTGATGTTGCTCTTTTTCCGTTTGACCTAGCATTAATTGAGCCGCTCTCTCTAAATCAGCTAAAAAATGTGAAGGGCTCAGTGGAGGGCACAGTCAATCTTTCCGGCAATACAACAACGCCATCCATTCGTGGGTCGCTTACCTTTAAAGATGCCAGCTTTGTATCTACCTATCTCAACAATTCTTTTTCGTTGAAAAATGAAAACATTTCCTTCGGTCAAAAAGGAATAGTCTTAAATAATTTTAGGGTAACTGATCAAAAAAATAATGAAGCCATCATAAACGGTTTCATCCTAACCGAGCTCTATAAAGATTTTGATTTCGACTTAAAAGTTACTTCACGCAATTTTCAATTGCTCAATACCACCATTGAAGATAACGGTCTCTATTTTGGTAACATGCTGGTCAATACAAATGCAAGCATTACCGGAAATATTAATCAGCCGAAGATCAACATGGCTGTTAGTTTCGGTGAAGGCAGTAAGCTAACGTATGTAGTGCCCACGTCAGAAAAAGCTGCGCTCGAACAAAAAGGTATTGTCCGGTTTGTCAGTAAAAATAAAAAAATCGATCCGTTTCTAAGCAATCTCAATCTGGAAGATACGGTTCAATCCTTATTCAGAGGAATGGACGTTACTGCCACCCTTGAACTGAATGATAAATCTGTTTTGAATATTGTAATCGATCCGGCTACACGCGATCAACTCTCGTTGAGAGGAAATTCAACATTAGTATTTAATTCAGATGCTTCCGGAAACACCAATCTTTCAGGACGGTATGAAATAACAAGTGGAACGTATAATTTTTCCTTTTACAAAATATTGAAACGTGAATTTGATATTGAGAAGGGAAGTAGCATCACGTGGACGGGTGATCCTTTAAACGCTGATATGGATATACGGGCAAGCTATCGAATAGAAACTTCGCCACTGGATTTAGTTTATAACCAGATTAACACTTCCAATCAAGCTGAAATGAATTCATATAACCAGCGCCTTCCCTTTCTGGTTTACCTGAATATAGAAGGGAAATTATTAGTTCCTCAATTAAGCTTTGCACTGGATATGCCCGATGATAAACGAAATGTAATGGGCGGTGCCATCTATGCCAAACTTCAGGACATCAACACCCGCGAATCCGATTTAAACAAACAGGTTTTTGCCTTGCTGATACTCAGACGATTTATTTCAGATGACCCGTTCGAAAGCCAGAATGCAAGTGTCAGTAATACTGCAAGGGTAAGTGTAAGCCGTTTGTTTTCAGAACAACTTGACCGGCTTTCAAAAAATATAAAAGGTGTGCAACTAAGTTTTGATTTAAAGTCATACGAAAATAATAATGAAAGTGAAGTACGCGGTGAAACGAAAGCACAACTTGGAGTTTCTAAAAATCTTTTTAATGACCGCCTGTTGGTGAAGCTTTCAGGTAACGTAGACATTGAAGGCCAGAATACAAATCAAAATTCATTAACCGATTACATTGGAGATCTGGCGCTTGAATATAAACTCACACCGGATGGACGATTTAGGGTAACTGGTTTTCGTACCAGCAACTATGATATGATTGATGGGGAACTAACAGAGACGGGAGTCGGACTAATATATATAAAGGATTACAATACCCTTCAGGAATTATTCAGATCCAATGACAAAAAGAAATAAACCATACCGTATACCCATTTTAAAAGGTAAGGCCGTTCTGTATGCAGTTGGTGTGTTTATATCGATACTTCAACTCACGTGTTGCACCGCTACAAAATTCTTAAATGATGATGAATCATTTTATGCAGGTGCTACTATAAAAATAAATGCCGATCAAAGAATTACAGGGCAAAAGCGGTTGATCAATACAGTAGAACCCTACATTATTCCTCAGCCTAACCGTGTTATTTTAGGATCAAGGCCTGCAGTTTGGTTTTACTATATCTCAGGGGTACCTAAAAAGAAAAAAGGGTTTCGGAATTTCATAAAAAATAGGCTTGGAAAACCTCCTGTTTTATTGTCGGATGCGACTCCTCAAAAAACAACCGAAATGCTTGAGATGGAAGTGAACAATAATGGATACTTCGGATCAACAGTACAGTATGAAGTAAAAACAAAGAGGAAGAAAAGCTATGTAACGTATACCGTCAATCTCCAACCTTCCTATCGTTTTAGGAATATAGACTACACTGTTTTAGATTCTACGAAGACTATGTTTATTGGTGCCATTAAAACAGCAAGTCTGCTGAAGAAAGACCAGCGTTTCAGACTTGGCTATTTGAAAAAAGAAAAGGAACGAATTGAAGAGGTTGCCAAAAATAATGGATACTATTATTTTGATGACCGCTATTTACGGTTTGATGCCGATAGTACCATTGGGAATAAAATGGTTGATGTTGTAGTAACATTTCAACCAAACATACCCGCTAACGCTAAACAGGTCTATACCGTTAAGAATGTGAATGTGTTTCCGAATTACACGTTGGCCAACGATAGTATGCTAACAAAAAGTGACACTCTTCACATCGATGGTTTTAGTTATATCGGCAGCGACCACACATTCCGTCCAAAAATAATCACCGATGTAATAAATGTAAGACCGGATAGTGTGTATAGCAGAATCAATCATGAATACACATTAAGTCGGCTCATGGGCTTGAAGACGTTTAAGTTTGTCATTGTAAAGTTTACCGAAAGCAAAACCGATTCATCATCACTTGACGCTAACATCTATTTGACACCCTTGCTTAAAAAGTCAATCCGGCTGGACGGTCAAGTGGTTTCAAAATCAAATAATTTTGTCGGTCCGGGGTTGGGTCTCACCTTTACCAATCGAAACTTTCTACGTGGAGCTGAGATGTTTCAGTTTAAAGTAAACGCTGGATACGAATGGCAAATTAGCAGACAGCAATCTGGCGCATTGAATGCCATTGAATTTGGAGCAGAAACTAGTCTCTCCGTTCCACGTTTTATTTCACCTGTTCGAATTCCACACCGCTCAGCCAAATACCTTCCCCAAACACAATTCAAAATCAGTTACAATCTTCAACAACGCCTTCAATACTTCAGGCTAACTTCTCTTAACATAGCGTACGGGTATATCTGGCGTGAGACTACATTAAAGACACATGAGTTATTCCCGGCTGATATTAGTTTTGTAAAATCAAGTCATACTTCACAAGCCTTTGATGATCTCCTGGCAAAAAATCCCACATTGGCCAATTCCTTTCAAAATCAATTCATTGTTGGATCACGATATTCGTTTACGTTTAATAGTCAAATGAGGGAAGATATTGTTGGAAAGTTTGAAGCAAGGAAAAACGGAAAGACAGATATTTATTTTAATGCTGCTGTTGATGTGGCTGGCAATCTCTTTCAACTATTGCAACGCATTAATCCTCAAACAGAAACACCCCACCAACTGCTTGGTTCTCCGTATTCTCAATTTGCACGGATCAATCTTGACTTCCGTTATTATCTACAATTCAACACGAAAAGTAAATTGGCCACACGGTTAACCATTGGAACAGGTTATGCTTACGGTAACTCTGAAAACATACCTTACATTAAACAATTTTCTGTAGGTGGATCGAACAGCATACGCGCATTTCCGGCACGTTCTGTTGGGCCCGGAACGTATAATGTAAGAACAGACAGTGCTGTAACTTCATCAACCTATTTCATAGATCAACGAGGAGATATAAAATTAGAGAGTAATGTTGAATATCGATTTGATATTGTAAAATCATTAAAAGGAGCGTTCTTCCTTGATGGGGGAAATATCTGGCTGTGGAATGAAGACCCATCCAGAAAAGGTTCAAAATTCAAAAAAGATGAATTTTTAGCAGAGTTGGCTGTTGGCACGGGCGTAGGCATTCGATACGATTTTAATTTCTTTGTACTTCGTTTCGATGTGGCATTTCCATTGAGGAAGCCATACTTGCCAGAGACTGAAAGATGGGTATTGAATCAAATTGATTTCGGTAGTAAAGACTGGAGAAAGCAAAACCTGATTTTGAACATCGCGATTGGTTATCCATTTTAAAGAACTTAATATAATTTTCATAGTAGTGTCAGTCCAATACTGATAGAGGAAAAGACTGATGCAAAAGATTGTATTGAGTTGAGAAAACGATGACCAAATCTGTGGTCAAGGTGTGGAATAATTTACATACTCTAAACAACCTTTATTGTGGTTATCTGGTAAGAAACTTCTAAAATCCGCTTTACATCAGTACAATTGGTTGGTATGATTTTAGGAAGACAGGTATAGAAAGCCATTGCAATCATATTGTATGACAACTAACTAAAATTAAATTATGATACACCAGTTAAATGACGTCCCAAATACCATGGTTGGTTTTAAAGCGGTCAACGATGTGACAAAAGAAGATTTCGATAAGGTAGTACTGCCAGCAGTTGCCGAACTGGTTCAGCGAACAGACAAATTAAATTACCTACTGATAATAGACACCTCTCTTAAAAATTTCACGATTGGCGCATGGCTTAAGGATGCTATGATTGGACTTAACAACCTGAATAAGTGGAACAGGGCAGCCATCGTTTCTGAATCGGAAGGAATAGAAAATATCACCGAGGTATTTAGTAAAGTAGTGCCTGGTGAATTCAGGTGTTACAAACACAGTGAATTAGATGAGGCTATTCAATGGGTGGGTGAGCAAAATGGATTCTCAGTGAAGCAGGTGTTTCAGCAAGAGGGTGATTCGAAAGATTAAGAAGTGAAATCCAACTGGAGTTTCCTGAAGAAAGCTAATTGGCCATGGGCATTGGATATAATCTCAATTTGGATGACCTTAATTTATTTCACACCAATGCTGTTCATTTCTAAGAATTTTTAGGATATGTTTGCAACGTGTTAAAAGGGATATTTAAATATCTGATCTTACTTGTCATTTCACTTGGTTACTTACAAGCCATGGCAGAAGTGAACACAGAAACCATTAAAAATACATGGGGTGACGAGTACGATAGTTATGTCCAGAATAAAAATTCAACAGAACATCACCTCAAGCTAAAAAAGCAAAATAGTGAGCCGACACTTTTAACTAAGCAGTTAACGCTCCCAACAAAGCCACTATCATATTCATTATTTTCTTCGACAGGTTATCAATCACTTGTTGTCAACTCATCCAGGTTATTTCTTTTACACTCCAAATTATTGATTTGAATTTATCGAATACAGTAACCTTACTTATTCGAGAACGAGATTCAAATCAACAAAATGAAAATATTCATTACGATTTTACTTTTCGCATTATTATCGATTAATTCCTACGGCCAAAATACGTTTAAAGCATACATCAAAGACGGTCATACAAAAGAACCGCTAACAGGCGCGACAGCTATCATTAAAGAGACTTCCATCGGTGCAAGTGCTGATATAAAAGGTTACCTTGAAATAGAGAATTTACCGAACGGAAAACAAACCATCGTGTTTAGTTTCCTTGGGTATAAACAAAGGATCGACACACTAGATTTTTCGATTGTTAAGTCTGATACATTAATCGTTCTGTTAGAATCAGACGCAAGAAATCTTGATGAAATTACGGTTACTGCTACTCGAAGTAGCAGGTCAATTGACGATATCCCTATAAGGATTGAGACAATTACGTCCGGTGAACTGGAAGAAAAAGCAGTGATGCAGCCAGGCAATATTAAAATGCTGTTAACAGAGAGCACAGGAATTCAAACACAGCAAACCTCAGCCACTTCAGCAAGTACAAGTATTAGGATTCAGGGCTTAGACGGCAAATACACTCAAATTCTAAAGGATGGCTTCCCACTTTATTCTGGATTTTCAAGCGGCTTGAGTATTCTACAAATTCCACCGTTAGATTTAAAGCGAGTTGAAGTAATAAAAGGCTCTGCATCCACATTATATGGTGGGGGTGCAATCGCGGGGCTTATAAACCTTGTTACTAAAGAACCAGCGGTTAAGAGAGAGATTTCCTTTTTAGCAAACGCCAATCAAACGAAAGCGTTAGACCTGAGTGGCTATTATGGTGAGCGTTTTAAAAAGTGGGGCATAACATTATTTACAGCCCTTAATACCCAAATTGCTTTTGACAGAAATACTGACGGCTTTTCAGACATTCCGGAATATACTCGTTATACGTTTAATCCACGCGTGTTTTTCTATGGGAATTCAATCACCGTAAGCCTTGGAGTGAATACAAGTTTTGAGGACCGTATTGGCGGAGATATGAAAGTCATTGAGGGAAATGACGATGCAACGCACACTTACTTTGAGAAAAATAGGTCTGGTAGATATGCAACTCAATTAAAGATTGAAAAAAGATTTAACAATAAATCTGTGCTCACAGCAAAAAATAGCGTAGGTTATTTTAACAGAGATATACGCTTATCTGACTATTCATTTTCGGGTAAGCAAGTCGCAAGTTACTCTGAGATTAGTTACCTAATTCCTGGTGCAAAAAGTGAGTGGGTTACAGGCGCAAACCTATGGACGGATAATTTTGCCCAAGCTAATCCACTGGGTTTACCATTGGACTACACACTAAACACAGTTGGGATATTTGCTCAAAATAATTTAAAACTCACCAAAAAATTAGTTATTGAATCGGGACTTCGAATCGATTACAATAATCAAAATGATGCTTTTGTACTTCCTCGTCTTTCGGTCTTGTATCGTTTTACCGATAAACTTACTTCGCGTATTGGCGGTGGCTTTGGCTACAAGGCACCTACTTTATTTTCCGAAGAAGCCGAAACCAGAAGTTTTAGAAACATCCAACCACTTAACCTTGATAACGCAAAAGCGGAAAGATCAATTGGTGGAAATTTTGACGTCAATTATAAAACTGCACTTTCCGACATATCAGATATCTCTATCAATCAATTGTTTTTCTATACGGCATTGACAGACCCATTGGTTTTATCTACGACTCCATTTCCCAATGGAAATTATGAATTCAATAATGCCATTGGTAACCTCACTTCTAAAGGCTTTGAAACTAACATGAAAGTCAGCGTAGACAATTTTTCCCTCTATCTAGGTTATACCTACATTGTAGCCACCAGGGAATATAACGCGCCAAGTACATTTAATCCCCTTACTGCCAAACATCGGATCAATACAAACTTACTGTATGAATACAATGAAAAACTGAGGCTTGCTTTTGAAGCATTTTATATAGGTAAGCAATATTTATCGTCAGGAGAATTGACAAGAGACTATTGGGTGATGGGTGTTTCGGCTGAGAGAAAGTTTGAACACTTTAGTTTGTTTGTAAATGCGGAGAACTTTTTGGATTCCAGACAAACTCGCTTCGACCCAATCTACACGGGGACAATTCAAAATCCACAGTTCAAAGAAATCTATTCTCCAATTGATGGATTCATATTTAATGGAGGATTTAGGTTAATGTTTTAATTATAGCGTGTACGTTGGACAACGATTCATTAACCAGTGCCAGACCAATGACTCTTCCGTCAACGAGGGACATGAAGGAAGGGTACACGTTAGTAACAAATCTGCCAGCTGCGGGTGGCGGGTAAAGTGTTAATTTGAAGTTAGTTTTTATATTTAGTTACAGGCCACGTGGGGCAATGAAGCGCTTCGAAAACCGCAGCCGTAATAAACACAGGTCGTTATGCACAAGGCGTGAACACCAGCTTAGTAAAACGTGATGACGAAATTGACTAAAACTTGCTTTCAAATAAATTAATGGCTGAACGAGATACAATAGGGATAAAATTTATAACCTCCCGACAACGACTTTAAGTCTGGTTATAAGTCTCACGTTTGCAAGATGATTAATCACAAATCATAGACTCTTTTTCGCATAAAATTTTAGTTAATAAT
>CAZIOY010000034.1:0-41435 GCA_964540915.1 uncultured Ohtaekwangia sp. | reverse complement strand
TTGTGAGACCCCTGCTCAACTAGGGGAGGATGAGCCCAGAACATTTTAATAACTCTTCTTTCAATTAAACTATTGTGCCACCAGTCAATTACCGTATGACATTTGTCTTGCTTTAAATTCTCGACAATTCTGGAGGCTCCTTCATAATCTATCAGGTATGCGCCAGCCGCTCTTCCCGTTAGGGCTGGATAGATTTTTTGATTTTTCTTCGTTTGCCACATAGAGGGAAATCGTAGGCATGTGTTTTCTAAAGAAATAATGAAACCTTTTAGTCCATCGGCTTGCACCTCCAGAGCAATATCTTTTATGTCTTTTAAGAAATCCCCCAGGAAAAACGGATCGTTTTCAAAAACCAATGCATAGCGGTTTTTATTTTTAACGATTCGTTCGTAGGCGAATATATGATTAAGCGTACAGGATAAGGTGCCACTGCCCAATTTAATATCGGGAACAAAATAATTTTCCAATTTAAGTTTACTAAAAGAATCCGGATCACCCTCCGTAACAAACTCAAAACTGAGTCCTAGTTCACCAAACAATCCCTTTATTCTTTTCTCATGAAGTTCATATCCTTTTTTCGCGTGAATTATATAGATACCTTCAATTCCAAATTCGCTCAGCATAGCTTAGTTTTACTTTTCAAAGCTAATGAATATTGATGAGCCAAAATAGCTAACTATTTTTATATCAATAGTATACGAGTTATGAAGGGTATTATTAGGTTCCAGGCAAATTAATCTTTTAGTACATTTAGCTGGGTTATTTTCTGTTTAATAGTTACTCTAAATAAATATGAAAATCAGCGGCTTCACAATCGTTCGAAATGCTGTAAAACTTGACTACCCGATTGTTGAAGCGATCACGTCCATATTGCCTCTCTGCGATGAGTTTGTTGTGGCGGTGGGAAGATCCGAAGACTCCACACTCGAATTGATCAAACAAATTCCTTCGGGTAAAATACGAATTATTGAAACAGTGTGGGATGATAGTCTGCGGGAAGGAGGCAGAACATTTGCACTGGAAACAGATAAAGCTTTTCAAGAAATTTCTGCCGATACCGACTGGTGCTTCTATATTCAGGCAGATGAAGTGCTTCATGAAAAATACCATGAAGTGGTACGTGCCGTAATGCTTCGTTTTAAGGATGATACGAATGTGGATGGATTGCTCTTTAATTATAAGCATTTTTATGGCTCCTATGACTATGTGGGAGAATCATGGGGATGGTATCGAAGGGAGATCAGGGTTATCAGAAACAACAAAAACATATTTTCTTACAAGGATGCTCAGGGGTTTAGAAAAAAGCCAAACCGGAAACTCAATGTTAAATTGATAAACGCCTGGATGTATCACTACGGATGGGTGAAAGACCCACGACTGATGCAAAGGAAGATTTACAATTGGTATAAATTCTACAAAGAAGAGGCTTGGGTAAATAACAATGTGGTGCAGGAAAAGGAGTTTGATTATAGTGGGGTAAGTTCTCTGGAATTATTTCAGGAGACGCATCCAAAAGTAATGCAACCCCGCATAGAAAAAATGAATTGGAAGTTTAATCATGACATTTCATTGAAAAAATATTCGACCAAGGAGAAAGCGAAACGTTTTTTAAGTAATCTTCTTGGCTATCGGATTGGAGAATACAAAAACTATCGAATTATTTGACACCAATATGAATACAAAAGAGAATAAGTTGATATATACACGGCTGAAGAAAAGGAATATTCACTTTAAGCATGTGTGTGAAGTAGGCGTATATCTGCCAGAAACTTCTAATATTATAGATTTTATTAAAGACGGTGTGCGGGCAACGCTTGTGGAGGCAGATCCAGACACCGTTACAAAAATCAAAGCATATTTTGCGTCTTATCAGATTCAAGTGTTTCCCGTTGCTGTATGGGATGAAAACGGGGTGATAAAATTATCAAAGGCGGACGCTTCCACCTTTGTCACCCAGTTGAATGCAAGCCCTGCCATTGTGAATGATAAGTATAAGGTGAGTGCGGAAAACACATTCGAAGTTCCGTGTCGCAAATTTTCTGAAATGGATGATGGAACCATCGACTTAATTAGCATTGACATTGAGGGTAGCGAGTGGTATGTAATCAAGCATATGGTAAGCAGGCCCAATGTGATCTCGATTGAAACGCATGGAAAGTACTATACCAATCCATTTATAAAGGAAATCGAATCCTGGATGAATAAAGAAAACTACGTCATTTGGTATAAAGATTTAAGCGACACCGTTTTTATAAAGAGCGGTTTTTTACAGCCAGATTTGTCTGATCAGGTAATTACTCGTCTGGCGCTTTTAAAATTGTCCTGGAAGAAGTTCAAACGCAATTTTAAGCGGAGATAACCAGATTTCCTGATAAAATGGAGAGATAATTGCACAGCAAATAATCACTATACTTTTGCTATTTTTGACCTTTGCAATATGGAAGAAACTCCTAAACAGCACTATTCTGAAAAAGTGAAGAACGAGATCTTCAATGATGAGTTTCTGCCTCATATTAACTCCATGTATAACTTTGGCTACCGACTTACCCTGGATCGGGATGACGCCAAAGATCTGGTTCAGGACACCTACCTGAAGGCGTATCGCTTTATAGAATCATTCCAAAAAGGAACTAATGCAAAGGCCTGGCTGTTTCGAATTTTGAAAAACAGTTTCATTAATGATTACCGCAAGAAGTCCAAAGAGCCTTCGAAGGTAGATTATCAGGAAGTAGAGACCTACTACAACTCAGAGGATGTCGACAGGCAAATTACTCCCGATTTGAGAGTAGAGTCGTTAAAGGACATGATTGGTGATGAAATTTCCAATGCCCTAAATTCACTCGATGTGGATTTTCGCACGGTAATTATTTTGTGTGATTTGGAAGGATTCAAATATGAAGAAATGGCAAAGATTCTGGATATACCCATCGGCACCGTACGAAGCCGCCTTCATCGCGCCAGAAATTTGCTCAAAGAAAAACTCACACAATATGCAAAATCTATGGGTTACAAAAATGTTTAGCCTATGACACCACTCTCCAATCCCTTCATTCTTGCTGATGGCCATAAGGCCAACTGTATGGAAATGCTCCAACTTATTATTGATGGAGAAGCCAGTGCAGAGCAACGAGAATATTTTAGAAATCACATGGATAAGTGCATGCCATGTTTCAAGTCCTACCGCCTCGACATGTCGATAAAGGAATTGGTAAAGACAAGATGTTGCGGAGACCAGGTTCCGCAAGGCCTGGTAGAGCTGATCAAAATGCAGATCAGACAAAACACGCCTTCTTGATGGCCGGAAAAGCACTCATTTTTTCTGCTCCTTCCGGATCAGGCAAGACCACCATGGTAAAATATCTGCTGGAAAAAAATAAAGACCTAGGGTTTTCAATTTCAGCATCCACCCGAGATAGGCGCGGACGCACCGAGCAAGATGGAAAAGACTACCACTTTTTAACCCCGGAAGATTTTAAAAAGAAAATAGACAATGATGAGTTTATAGAATGGGAGGAAGTCTATGCCGGCAACTTTTATGGCACGCTCAAAACAGAAATCGAGCGCATCTGGAGTGAAGGAAAGAACGTGATTTTTGATGTGGATGTAAAAGGGGGCATCAATCTGAAAAAATATTTTGGAGATAAAGCCCTGGCTATTTTTGTAAAAGTACCATCTATTGAAATCCTGAACGAACGATTGCAGGAACGAGGAACAGAAAGTGAAGAGAGTCTTTCGCGCAGATTATTTAAAGCGAAATTCGAAATGACGTTTGCCGACAAATTTGATGTGGTGCTGGTGAATGAAGATCTGAACACATCGCTGAAGGAAGCTCAAAAACTGTATGATCAGTTTATGGCCCAACCTTCATGAATACAAATCAGAAAATCGGTCTCTTCTTTGGGTCATTTAATCCCATCCACATCGGCCACCTGATTATTGCCAATATCATGGCCGAAAATACCGACTTGAATAAAGTCTGGTTTGTGGTCTCGCCTCAAAATCCATTTAAGCCAAGCAAGGGTCTATTGCATGAATTTGATCGCTATGACATGGTTAAAGCGGCTGTTGCCGATCATTACAAGCTGGAGGTTTCGGATGTTGAATTCAATCTGCCCAAGCCCAGTTATACCATACATACCCTAGCCCATCTGACCGAAAAATTTCCCGGCAAGGAGTTTAAAGTAATCATTGGCGAAGACAATCTGGAAAACTTTGCTAAGTGGAAGAATCACGAGCAAATTTTAGATCAGTTCGGGCTATATGTTTATCCCCGGCCAAACGTAACAAATTCAGATTTGAAACGTCATCCAAACGTGAAAATCATTGAAGCTCCCCTGTTGGATATATCGGCTACCTACATACGCAATTGTATTAAAGACAATAAGTCCATTCGTTACCTCGTTCCAGAACCGGTGGAACAATTGATCCGGTTAAAGCATTTTTATAAGTAATTTTTTAGGGAATGACAACCCCGGTTAGCTTCCTGACGTCTATGAGGATAATGAGATTTATTTTACTGGCAAGTTCTTTCTTATTCGCCACTGCGGCATTGCAGGCAGGTGGTATACGCGGAATTATAAAAGCGGATGAAGGCACCCCGTTGGCGTATGCATCTATTTTTGTTAAGCAAACAGGCACAGGCAGTGCTACCGATTTACAAGGCAGGTATGAAGTGATTCTGCCACCCGGCCGATACGATGTTTTGTTTCAATACCTGGGTTACGAGTCGGTCAATCGTGTAGTGGATGTGGGCAACGATTTCATTGAAATTAACCTGACCCTGAAAACACATGTGATGATGTTGCAAAACGTAGTGGTAAAAGCAGGTAAAGAGGACCCCGCCTACACGATTATGCGAAAAGCAATTGCAAAAGCTAAGTATCATACGCAGCAGATTGATCAGTATTCGGCTAAGGTTTATATCAAGGGGAAAGGCCAGCTAAAAGATTTTCCCTGGTTAGCCAAGAAAGCACTTGAAAAAGAAGGGATCACAAAAGATCGTGTTTTCATTTCGGAATCGGTAAGTGAAATCAAATACACACGGCCTAACAAGTTTGAAGAAAAAGTAATTGCTGTGTATAGCAATGCAGGCGACAAAAGTGCTTCTCCCAATGCCTACGTTTATGGAAGTTTCTATCAGCCCGAAATAGCGGAAACGGTTTCTCCTCTTTCACCAAAATCATTTTCGTATTATCGATTCGAATATCTCGGTTCATTTAAAGACCAGAAGTACGAGATTAGCAAAATAAAAGTGACACCGCGTTCACGTGGCGACAATGTTTTTGAGGGAATGATCTACATCGTGGAGGACTGGTGGAGTATACACAGTCTGGAAATGAAGGCCACCAAGATGGGTATCAATTTCAACATCAAACAATTATACAATCCCATCGAAGACAAAGCATGGCTACCGGTGTCGCAGCAGTTTATCATAGACGGAAAGGTATTCGGCTTTGAGTTTGAAGGACAATACCTGGCTACCGTTAAGGAATATAAGATTACACTGAATCCAGAACTTGTGGTGGAAGAAATGAAGGTTATTGATGAAAAAGTGCAAAAGGAAGAGGCCAAACAAGTTGAACAAAAATTCAGTAAGAAAAATCAACAATTGCAACAACGCCTGAGTGATGGAAAAGAAGTGACACGCAAAGAACTGAACCAGCTGGTTAAGGAATATGAAAAGGAAGAAATAAAGGAACAAAAGGAGCCGGACGTAATCATGGAAACAAATTATTCGGTTGATTCGCTCGCTTATAAAAAAGACTCCACATTTTGGGTCGACATCCGCCCAACGCCTCTAAGCAAAGAAGAAGAGAGAGGTTATCACGTTAATGACAGCATTACCGAAGTTGAACGAAAGCGTGACGAAGGTGATACGCTGCGATCATCAAAAAAAGGAAAGAAGGGATTTCAGGTTTATGATATTGCTATGGGAGATACCTACAAAATGGGTAAGACATCTGACTTTCGTATTCATACTCCTTATGGAGGATTTAATACAGTGGAAGGATTAAACCTGATTTATCGGGTGAGTTTTTACAAGCGATGGGTAAAGCGAGATACACTGGATAAAAGTAAGAAACCCGAAACGTCCAGATTGGAGATTAGCCCGATTGCACGTTATGCTTTTTCTAGAGAGTTGTTAACCGGTAAACTTAGAATAGACTATCGCTTCAAAAGTCAACGAATCACTTTGGAGAGCGGTAGATACGTAGAACAGTTTAACTCAAGTGTGGCCATTCATCCTTTCGTCAATACATTTTCATCCCTATTGTTGGGGAATAACTGGATGAAGCTTTATGAGCGTAATTTTATTGACTTGAATTATTCGTATCGCTTCAATGACAAATATACCTTCAGAACCAACTGGACATGGGCAAGGCGGTCGGAATTATATAACACAACAGACTATACATTATTCAAGACCAATAAAGAAGATTATACTGCCAACGCTCCGATAAATTTTGAATTGCCCTCAACAAGCTTTGATCCCAACAGGGCATTTATCGGCTCAGTAAGTTTTGAGGCGCGACCCTGGCAGAAGTATCGCATTCGCAATGGATCAAAATCAAGGGTAGAAGGCTCATCACCACTCCTGACATTCAATTACAGGAAAGGAATACCAGGTGTTGCTGATAGCGAAGTGAAATTTGATCAGGTGCAGATGGGCTTCCGGCATATGGTGAAGATGGGAATTCGCGGCAACCTCGATATGTCTTTTCAGGCAGGTAAGTTTCTTAATGCTGACAAGATGTATTTTATGGATTACAAGCATTTTAACGGTAACCGCACCTACTTCATTACTTCCGATCCGGTGGGCAGTTTCAGGCTTATGGATTATTATCAAAACAGTACAGCTGATCAGTATTTTTCAGCCAACATGCATTATCACTTTCGTAAATTTCTGTTTACCCGAATACCGAAGGTGCGCATGATTGGAGTCACAGAAAATATTTTCCTCAATTACCTCGCTACTCCGTCATCACAAAATTATACGGAGGTTGGTTATGGCCTTGAGGGTATTCTGCGCATTTTCCGTTTGGAAGTGGCAGCGGCTTTCCGCGATGGAAAATATGTTGAAAATGGTTTCCGTGTCGGAATTGCCACCAGCGTGACCATTAATTTTAATGATTAACCTTCAAAGGGTTAGTTAACTTGATCATCGTTCACGAAATTTGAAGGATGATCATTTCCATTGACGACTTTCTATCACTGCGCAAGCAACTTCCGGTTGTGGATGTGCGCTCGCAGGGTGAATTTCAGGAAGGTCATATTAGGAACGCCATAAATATACCACTGCTTAACAATGAAGAACGTGTAGCAGTAGGCACCGATTATAAGCAGAAAGGTCAGAAGGAAGCTATCAAAACAGGTTTCCGATTAGTAGGCCCACGATTACTTGATATTGTCAATGAGGCCGATCAAGTTGCGCACGGAAAAGAACTGTTGGTTCATTGCTGGCGAGGGGGCATGCGCTCCAATAATTTCAGCCAGTTTGCCGGCATGGCAGGAGTAAAGACTCACACACTTAATGGCGGTTACAAAGAATACAGAGGTCTTGCTGTTGCGTCTTTTAAAAAGCCCTTTCAGATAATTTTATTAACCGGTTGCACTGGCAGCGGAAAGAGTGAAGTATTGAGAGCATTAAAGGAGCAAGGTGAACAGGTACTTGATCTGGAAGACTTAGCCAATCACAAAGGCTCCGCGTTTGGAGGTTTGCTGATGCCCACGCAACCGACTACCGAGCAATTTCAAAATGAATTATTTGAAGAGATCTTATCACTGGATCTATCAAAGAGAATTTGGGTGGAGGATGAATCGATCGCCATAGGAAAAATATTCCTTCCTACGGATTTCTGGAAAACGATGCATGATAGCCCGTTGATGCAAATGGATGTTTCGAAGGAAGTTCGCGTTCAGCGCTTGGTGAATGAATATGGTACTGCGGATCGTGGTGAATTTTTAGAGATCATGGGAAAAATTGTGAAGCGCCTGGGTGGACAGCATTATAATACGGCCAGAGAATATCTTCTTCAGGGTGACATGGCATCTACCATAGAGATTCTTCTTACCTACTATGACAAGGCATATTTACAGAGCATTGAAAAAAGAAAAGATAAAGTCAAATTCCTTTTATCATGGGATGGCGTAAGTGCAGAACTTTATGCACGTGAATTAATAATGAATATTAAATAGATAGTCGTGGATTCAATCAAACTAACTCAATACTCACACGGTGCCGGTTGTGGCTGCAAAATTTCTCCGGCCGTGCTGGACAAAATTCTTCATTCAGATTTGGTGAAGTCTCAGTTTCCCAATCTGCTGGTTGGCAATGAATCGAAAGATGATGCGGCCGTTTTTGATTTGGGAGATGGAACGTGTGTTATCAGCACCACGGATTTTTTTATGCCCATTGTGGATGATGCTTTTACCTTTGGGCAAATTGCTTCTGTCAATGCCATCAGCGATGTGTATGCTATGGGTGGATCTCCCATTATGGCGATTGCCATTTTAGGTTGGCCGATTGGAAAGCTCTCGGAAGAAGTTGCAAAACAAGTATTGGAAGGCAGCAGAAGTGTGTGTGCGAAAGCAGGCATTCCACTGGCAGGGGGTCATAGCATTGATAGTCCGGAGCCCATATTTGGTTTGGCGGTAACAGGGATCGTGCGCAAAGAAAATTTGAAAAAAAACAGTACTGCCAAACAGGGAGACTTGCTTTATCTCACCAAGCCCATCGGAGTGGGTATGATCACCACCGCTCTCAAAAGAGGACTTGCACTTCCTGAAGATTTTGAAGAGGCCGTTCAGGTGATGTCTCAACTCAATGATCTGGGTAAGGTATTAGGAAAACTTGATTATGTTAATGCACTCACGGATGTAACGGGCTTTGGTTTGTTGGGTCATTTGATTGAAGTGTGTGAAGGAAGTGATGTATCGGCAGAGATAACATACACTAAAATTCCACTGCTTAAAAATATTTCGTATTACGCGGCCAAAATGATTTATCCGGATAACACGATGCGCAACTGGAGCAGCTATCAAGGCAAAATAAGCGGTATTGGGGCCGAGTCTCTGTTGACGTTATGCGATCCTCAAACCAGTGGTGGATTATTGATTTGTGTGGATGCATCTAGTGCTTTATCTTTTGAAAGTTTAGCAAAAGAGAAAGGCTATGTACTGGAGTCGTTTGGCAAGCTCGTAAAACGAAATGAACAGTTAATCACCATTCAATGATCTATTTAACGAAGAACCCAGGATTTTTCAGATTGATACTTCCCGTGTTGATTTCTATTGTCTTTATAGGAGCATCCTGTAAATCCAAAGACGAAGTTATAACGCTCCCTTATTCGATAGTAAAAATTTTCCCTCATGACACCTCCGCCTTTACACAGGGTTTGGTCATTGAGTATGGAAGGCTTTTTGAAAGTACCGGTCAGGAAGGAGCATCATGGATCGCTGAGGTGGAACTCGCATCAGGCAAGCAGGACAAAAAAGTATTGCTGGACAATCAATATTTTGGTGAAGGGATCACCGTTTTAAATAAAAAGATTTATCAACTCACCTGGAAGGGTCGCATAGGCTTTGTGTATGACATTAACTCTTTTCAGAAGATAAATGAATTCCCCTATGAGCATGAAGGCTGGGGTATTACTCATGATGGAAAGAGCCTGATCGTAAGCGATGGTACCGATAAAATACACTTTTTGGATACGGCCACACTAAAAGAAATTAAGGTGCTAAATGTGACGCAAGAATCAATTCCTGTAGACAAGCTCAACGAGTTGGAATTTATAGATGGATATCTATTCGCGAATCGCTGGATGACCAACGAAGTATTGAAGATTGATTTGTCAAATGGTAATGTAGTCGGCAGATTGGACTTGACGGAGTTGGCAAGAGAAGCCAATCAAAGGAATCCATCAGCCGATGTACTCAATGGAATCGCTTATGAGAAGAAGAGTGGTCTTTTGTTAGTGACCGGTAAGTGGTGGCCTCTGCTGTTTGCTATGAGATTAGAGACCGATAAATCGAACTAGTAATTTTAATTCCTTCGTAGAAGATTTTATTCATTGTTTTTATGCTTGCTTTTTTTTCACAACGAATCCTCGTAGTAGTTTTCTCTATACTGGCATTTCAACTTTCTGCTCAGAAGATTGACACCAGGCAAATTCGAAATCTGAAAATCCGCAATGTAGGTCCGGCCAACATGAGTGGTCGTATTACTGCCATTGATGTGGTGCAGAGCAATCCCAAAATAATGTTTATCGGTGCGGCCTCAGGCGGTGTGTGGAAATCTGAAAATGGAGGCAGTGCGTGGCAAAGTATTTTTGATGAGAACCCTACCATCAACATTGGTGCGATTGCGATTCAGCAAAGTAACCCCAGCGTGGTATGGGTGGGCACGGGTGAAGGCAATCCCCGCAACTCTATGAATCTTGGATTGGGATTATTCAAAAGCCTGGATGCTGGAAAAACCTGGAAGCGAGTAGGACTTGAAAACTCAAAAGCAATCCATCGTATTATTGTTGATCCTTCAAGTCCCAATACAGTTTATGTAGGTGTGATGGGTGATCCATTTACTCCCGATACTAATCGTGGTGTTTATAAAACTATAGATGGTGGAATCACCTGGTCGCAAATCTTATTTACCAATAATCAATCAGGAGTAGGTGATATGGTGATGGATCCATTCAATCCAAATAAAATTTTTGCTGCGATGTATGAGCATCGAAGAACTCCTTACAGTTTTACTTCGGGCGGTGCTGGTTCCGGTTTATATCTGACGAATGATGGTGGCAAGACCTGGAGGAAATTAGCATCAGAAAATGGTTTGCCAGCCGGTGAACTGGGTCGCATTGGTATCGCCATAGCGCCAAGCAATCCAGACAGAGTGTATGCAAAAGTAGAGGCAACTAAAAACGCCTTGTATCGAAGTGATGATGGCGGACTTCATTGGGAGATGATCAATGATAATCCACGATTTACCAACAACCGCCCTTTTTATTTTCAGGATATTGCCGTTGACACGAAAGATGAAAACCGACTTTACAATATCTATCAGCCACTGAGTGTAAGCGAAGATGGTGGAAAATCGTTTGATCCTACACCAATGATTCCCGCTGACGAAACAAAGGGTATTCATGCCGACTTCCATGCATTCTGGATTGATCCCAACGATCCAACGTTCTTCATTATTGGTGGTGATGGGGGAATCGGCATCACGCATGACAAAGGAAGGAGCTGGTATTTCCCTGAGTCAATTCCGGTAGGACAATTCTATCATATAAATATGGATAATGATGTGCCGTATAATGTGTATGGTGGCTTACAAGACAATGGCAACTGGTCGGGGCCTGGGTATGTATGGAAGCGTGGAGGTATACGCACATTGTATTGGCAGTATTTAGTAGGTGGTGATGGATTTTATATTTCACCGGATTCAGCCAATTCGCGTTTTGGTTATGGAACTTCTCAGAACGGAGATCTCTATCGCTACGATAAATTAACAGGCTACTATCTTAGTATCAGCCCACCGGCACCGGATAGTAAAACACGTTTGCGTTTCAACTGGAATGCCGGCTTTGCGCAAGATCCCAACAACAATTCGGTCGCTTATTACGGAAGTCAATTTCTTCACAAGACCACTGACAAAGGAGCCACATGGCAAATCATTTCTCAAGATCTTACAACCAACAATGCTGAACATCAGAAACAGGATTATGGAGGCTTGACAATTGATGCCTCCGGTGCGGAGATTTACAATTCGATTTTAAGCATTGCACCCAGTGCATTGGATGATCAACTTATCTGGATCGGCACCGATGATGGCAATGTGCAACTCACCCAGAACGGAGGAAAGACCTGGAGCAATCTTACTTTGAATATCAAAGGCTTACCTAAGGAAAGCTGGATTGCGCAGATCAGAGCTTCGCGATATAATAAAGCAGAAGCCTGGTTGGTTGCCAACAATTACCGCAAAGGTGATTTCAATCCTTATATCTATCGCTCAAAAGATTTTGGTAAGACCTGGGAACGAATGGTAGATGCTGCGAAGGTAAAAGGATATGCGCTTACCGTAATGCAAGACCCCGTTGAACCTAAGCTTGTATTTGCCGGAACAGAAAATGGTTTATGGATCAGCATTGATGAAGGAAAGAGCTGGGCACAAATGAGAAATGGATTCCCATCGGTTTCTACCATGGACCTTGCTATTCAGGAAAGAGAGTCAGCCTTGATCATTGGAACCTTTGGTCGTTCCATTTGGATTTTGGATGATCTCATTACACTTCGAAAGATAGCTGCATCAGGAATTGCAAAAGACTTTACTGTGTTTCCGGTAAACGATGCCGTTCAGGTGAAAGGAATTTTCATCGCTCCTCCCGGAAACATCTGGACCGGTTTTCAAACTACGTTTGAAGGTGAAAATCGTCCGTTCGGTGAAACAACAATTCCTTTTTATGTGAAGTCGCCAGGATCGGATAAAGAAAAGAATCAAGTGACCGGCCATGTATTCAATGAAAAGAATGAAGCGATTCAAACTATTACATCAAACAAAATTGATTCAGGATTAAATTACATATCATGGAGATTGGATGAGAAGATAGCCAGGCTGCCAGGCGGTTCGGAGGATCCTGAAGCAAAAGGAATTTTAGCATTGCCGGGTACGTATAAGATTGTAGTAAGTTATCAGGGAAAGAAAGACTCTACCTACGTGAAGGTGATTCCGGATCCACGTTTTGACTATTCGAGTGAAGTGGAGGAAGCGCATCATGCCATTCTTAAGCGTCTTGATAAAACCACAGGAAGACTTTCATTTGCCCTTACGAGATTGAAAGAGAGCAACGAGGTGGTTGATAAAATTCTGTTACAACTAAAAGATGTTAAAACCCCTGACGGTGAAGAGTTGCGTAAAGAATCAAATGCAATAAAAGAATCTCTAAAAAAATTAACTGAATCAGCCACCGGTTCACGACCGGCAAAACAAGTGGGAGCGTGGAGCTCTTTTCAGGTTACGGCACAATCAAAAGTATCGGAAGCACAACAGGCTTTGAGGGCAAGATTATCTAAACCATCCGTTCAGGATATTCAACGAGTGGAAGTTGCCGAACAACTTACGGAGCAGTTCATTAAGCAGGTTGATGCTTACTTTTCAAAGGAATGGAGTGAATATCGCACCAGCGTTGAGGCCGCAAGGCTTAGTTGGTTTAAATAAAAAAAGATTGTGACCATCGAAGAAGCTACTCAGCAATTTTGGCTGGCTTCCGAAAAGAAGCGGGTTTGTAGGGTTGTTCTGAAAGGAGAACCTCTGCCACGCACCGTGTGCCCCTATGGAATAGCCAGAACTTCCAGAAATCAGATTGTTGTAATATGCTGGCAAACGGGAGGGTTTACCAAAGCTGGTGGCAAAGAAGGATATAGAAATCTACAGCTCGATAGAATCATAGAGATAGAAATGCTCGATTGGCATTTTCAAAAACAGGAAGATTTCAATCCGATGGATGGTCAGTATAAGGAGTGGGTCTATCACATTTGAGGAATACGGTAATTAGAAACTTTTAATTTCGGAATGGACTAATGAATTACTTATCGGTTCTATTTGTCTGAGCAATCTCCATAATAAGATCAGCACCATACGCCATTGCTGGTGTCTGATAACCTGCTTTAAAATTTCCACTCATAATTTTTTCGGCAATAAGTACGGCTGTCTTTGCAGTGAGTGTGTAACCACTTACGGTTTCTAGTTGACTTACACATTCTTTGCCATTGCCGTCCCACACTTTTCCCCAAAGGAAACTGCGGCCTGAATTTCTTTTTTCTTCACTTGGGCCTGCTGGCTTCTGATCAATTTTTTTGAGCATGTAGTTTTTCACCCACCGTATGCGCAAGAACCAATTTAGATACTTACTCATTTTGGCGTTCTTGATCATAGATGCGGTTGCACCTGTGTACACTTCAATGTTTGGAATTCCGGTGCTTCTCCAGGCGGTAGAAATATCTCCCCAGGGAATATTTAAAGTAGGAGCTTTGAAAGATCCAAAGTCAACATCTAAAACCTTTTCACCCAAATTGATGGGTGTGAGCTTTCCGTCTTTGCGAATCAAACTTCCGTTGCCAAGTCCTTCGGTCATGGTCTTTGATGTGCCGCGTGAGAGGCCACCTTTCGACATGGTAAATGCGAGCTGTAAATGGGTAGCTGAAGGCAAACGATTTTTTAAATGAAGCGCGAGGCAATCCGAAGGCACCACATCAAAGCCTGTGCCCGGCATAATCGTAATGCCTGCATCTTTCCCTTTTTGATCATAGCCGGCCAGTAATTCAAAGACCTGATGTTCGCCTGTGATGTCAGTATAATGTGTTTTGGTTTCGAGGCATGCATCCGCCATCGTCTTGGCAGTATATTGAAATGGACCACCACAATGGATGACCACTTTGCCCTTTTTCAGAAGATTTTTTAATGCTGTTGAATCAGAAATGTCAACTACTTCAAAGGGATATCCGGTTTCTTCACTTTGCTTTTGGAGCGATTCTTTATTGCGTCCCGCAAGGACGACCTTCAGATTTTTTACCTTGCACTCCTGCGCAATAATTTTTCCTGTATAGCCGTAGGAGCCATAAAGAATGATTGTATTGTCTGACATTATTGTGGTTTGGTTTCGCGATCTACCGACTCAATAAAATACGATGTATCGCCTCGCCAGGGAAACTTGACATATCGCTTCACAAAATGTAAGCTTACCCGTTCGCCACTTAACGAAACCTCCTCAAGTTGTTTAATCACTTCGGTTTGCCCGGATTCTACGGAGAAATCAAATGTTTCGGCAACAGGACTCACTCCCTTTAATGCTCCAAAAGATTCAAGGTTTAGTTTACCTTCATGCGTTTTGAAAACCATGCCTTTCTCCGTAATGCGAAGCACTTTGCCGGACATCACGCCACGCTCATAAACGCCAAAATAAAGAAAAGCCAACGTGGCAATTCCCAATGCCAGTGCGATAAGAAGAATTCGCTTTACAACTTTCATTGTAGTGCGTGCGGTCTTTTTGATGAAGCTGTCAGATTCCATGACTAAGATTTTTTAGGTGTAAGCAAGTTACGCTTTCTCTTCAATCTAATATAGAAAAAGATAGCGACAGAAATGACAATCAGGGATATAAATTGAGAGTTGGATAGAACATCCTCTATAACAAAACCTCTTTGAATATCACCTCTGAACAGCTCCAGTACACCTCGGCCAAATGCGTAGGTAATCAGGTAAAGGAGAAAAAGTTGACCGTCAAATTTCTTTTTGGACTTTAATAACCAGAGTGCAACCATGATACTGAAGATCAATGCTGCCTCATAAAGCTGAGTAGGATGCAGCGAAGTATTCAATGGTTCGGCCTGGCATTTTTCATCCGTAAAAATTACTCCTAAAAAACTATCCGTAGGAAGTCCATAGCAACAGCCGGCCAAAAAGCATCCGATGCGCCCAAATCCATGTACAATGCAAGTGACCACCGACATTACATCCAGCATACCTAGCACGGATACTTTTATTTTTTTGAAGTACCAGAGCATGATGGGAATCGCCAGCAATAATGAGCCGTAAAAAACAAAGCCACTACCTGAAAAGAGTTTCTTTGGATTATGTAAGTACAAAGAAGGATCTTCGAAAATGAGGAACAGCTTGCCGCCAATGATTCCGCCAAGCACGAGCATGATAAATAGATTGTTGCTTTGATCGAAGGTTAGTCCGAATTGCTTTTTCCCTTGAAGGTACATGTACAGGAAGCCAAGCAATGCCCCAATGGCAATACAAAATCCATACGAATAAATGGTGATGGAGCCGGATTCAAAAAGTATAGGATACATAAATCAATTGACCGTTGACAATTTCATAATTGACAATGATGATGATTAAAAATGAACAGCCTTTCTGTATTCATTGTCACTTGTCGTTGTCAATTGACAATTAAACAGTCATGATCTCTACTTCTTTCTTTTTGAGCAGGGCCTCCATCTTAGCGATTGAATCATCGGTAAGTTTTTGAACAATTTCTTCGGCATTCTTTACGTCATCTTCTGAAACGCCCTTAATCTTCTTAAGCTGCTCGTTCGTCTCTTTACGGATGCTGCGCACGCTTACCTTGCCGTGCTCACACTCATGGCTGGCCTGTTTTACAAGTTGCTTTCTTCTTTCTTCGGTAAGCATGGGAACGTTGATGATCACTTGCAATCCATCGTTTTGTGGGGTAAGGCCGATGTTGGCCACCATGATTGCTTTTTCAATTTCCTGAATCAGTCCTTTTTCCCACGGTTTGATAAATAATGTGCGGGCATCCGGTGATGTAATCGATGACACTTGCGACAGTGGACTCATCACACCATAATAAGAAACCTGGATACTATCGAGCATGGAAGGGTTTGCTTTTCCTGCACGGATCTTGGCCAGCTCGTAACCTACGTGCACGAGGGCTTTGCTCATTTGTTCTTTTGCGTCTTCCAGAAATAATTCAAGTTCTTCCATAAAAATGAAATTTATAGTTATCAGCTGATTAACGTTCCTGCTTCTTCGCCTTTTACAATCTTAAGCAGGTTGCCTTTCTTGTTCATATCAAATACAATAATCGGAAGTTTGTTTTCCTGGCAGAGTGTAAAAGCGGTCATGTCCATGATGTTGAGTTTTTTCTGATAGGCTTCTTGAAAACTCAGTTGATGATAGCGCACGGCATCCGAAAATTTTTCGGGATCTTTATCATATACACCATCTACACGGGTTCCTTTCAATACCACTCCGGCCTGAATTTCGATAGCACGCAAACTGGCAGTTGAGTCGGTTGTGAAATAAGGGTTTCCAATACCGGCACCAAAAATTACAATCCTTCCTTTTTCCAGATGGCGGATTGCTCTGCGCCTGATGAAGGGTTCACAAACTTGCTCCATTTTTATACCGGCCATCAATCGCGTGTACATGCCATGTCTTTCCAACGCACTTTGAAGGGCCATTGCGTTGATAACCGTTGCCAACATTCCCATATAGTCGCCCTGAACGCGGTCGATGCCCAACGCTTCGGCCTGGCCCCCTCGAAAGATGTTCCCACCTCCGATAACAATGGCAATTTCCACCCCCTGCTCCTTTATCGTTTTTATTTCTTCCGAATACTGTTCGAGAACAGCCGGATCGATATTGCTGTTTTTGGAGCCCATCAGGGCTTCACCGCTGAGTTTGAGGAGGATGCGTTTATACTTCATAGGTTGGTTCTTTCGTTTATAACCTCGCAAATATGGTCAGAAAGGGCCGATTTTTGAGAATGAATTTTGATTTTATAAATAGTAAATTCAGAAGTCGACCAAAACAATATTGGTTTTGGATTTCATTTTAATAAAATCCCTTGTCGTAAGTATAAAGGGGCATATTGAGATACATGGCCGTTGCCAAAATTATTGCGTCCGAAATTTTGAATTGTTTTTCAATTCGCACCTCAATGGCCAATTCCTTAATCGGCTTAATCAGATCAACCACATAAATTTTTGAGAAGAAATCTTTTACCAATGCCCTTTCCTTTAACGAAAGTTTAGAAGAGGCTAATGTTTCGATTTCAACAATGCCAGAGGTCCAGATTGTCTTGTTGTCAAGAACATCAAGTGCTGCCGGGTGTCCATTAAATAGGTTAATGATTAAACGGGTATCAGCAACAAGAGATTCATTCATTTTCCCTTATACTTTTCTGATACGAAAGACCATCAATTTCAAAGTCAACTTTATCAAAATATTTTTTCAGATCGACTTTATTCGAGCCTTTTGGCAATTTTTTCAAGGCCTCATGGACTTTTTTGCTAGATGATTTTTTTTTGATTTTGATGACCATCTTGTGTGAATTCTTTATAATCAAATATACAGTTTTAATGATTAGCTGAAAATCGGTTATTGGGATAATGGATTATCCCAATAACTCAGGATACTTCTTCAAATTCGTCAGGATGTCATTCGTCATTTCTTCCAATCCAAATTGATGCTTCCAACCCCAGTCCTGGCGCGCAGCAGAATCGTCAATCGACTTTGGCCATGAATCAGCAATGCCTTGCCGGAAGTCTGGCTTATAGGTGATCGCGAAATCGGGAATGTATTTTTTTATGGTGGAGGCTACCTGTGCCGGACAAAAACTCATAGCACCAATGTTATAGCTGGAACGGATCTTTACTTTTTCTGCCGGAGCTTCCATCAGATCGATAGTGGCCTTTACTGCATCATCCATGTACATCATAGGCAAGTAGGTATCGGCAGCCAGAAAACATTCAAACTTTTTTTCTTTCAGCGCCTTGAAATAAATGTCGACCGCGTAATCGGTAGTGCCACCACCCGGAAGAGTTTTGTAGCCGATCAGGCCTGGGTAGCGAAGGCTGCGTACATCCACACCATATCTTCTGAAATAATATTCGCACCAAAGTTCACCGGCCAGTTTGGTGATGCCATACACAGTTGTGGGGTCCATGATGGTGTCTTGCGGTGTATTTTGTTTGGGCGTAGTTGGCCCAAACGCAGCAATGGAACTGGGCCAATACACTTTATGAAGTTTTAATTCCTGGGCCGCCTCCAATACAAAAAGAAGACTCTCCATGTTAAGCTTCCAGGCCCATCGCGGATCTTTTTCGCCTGTGGCAGATAGCAGGGCAGCCAAGTGATAGATTTGAGTTACATCATGTTTGCGAATAAGTTCAAACAGCTTATCGCGCTGCATGACATCAAATTTTTCAAATGGGCCTTCCTTTAGAATGCCCTGAGCGTCTTTGATGTCAGATGCGATTACATTTTCCTGACCATATATTTTCCACAGCCCCTGCGTAAGTTCAGACCCTAACTGACCGCCAGCGCCTATGAGTAAAATCTTTGTTTTTTTCATTTATTCAATCGGATGCGGGGGCGAAGTTAGAGAAAATTACCATTTACGAATTACGAATTACGATTGTAGATTTACGCGATGACTTTTGAAGAATATCTGATCAGCAAAAAGATAGATAGTCAGGCACTTCGTGCCGCTGAGCCCGGTCTCTGGAATGAGTGGAACAGATTATTTGAGCAGATGAGCCCGGCCAGTTTCACCGCACAGAAACTCTATCTGATCAATCCCCTGCGCAGAAAGTATTTGTTAAAAACGCCCCAAGTGGCCGCTGCACCCAAGGCCATTGCGCCCGCTGCAGCAAGACCCGTCATGAAACCCAAACCGAAAATAGATTAAGCTATGTATAAGAGACTTCAACCTGTATTGCAAAAAGAACTGGATGCTATTCGCGAGGCCGGATTGTTTAAGAAGGAAAGAATCATTGTCACTCCTCAAGGGGCCGACATCAAAACTCAGGAGGGTAAAGAAGTAATCAACTTTTGTGCGAATAATTATCTGGGCCTGTCATCGCACCCGCGGGTGATTGAAGCAGCCAGGCGAGCGATTGACACTCATGGATTTGGTATGTCATCTGTACGTTTTATCTGCGGCACACAAGATATTCACAAGGAACTGGAAAAAAAGATCTCCGAATTTCTTGGCACAGAGGATACTATATTATATGCGGCTGCCTTTGATGCCAACGGAGGTGTGTTCGAACCTTTGTTCGGAGAAAAAGATGCGATCATTTCTGATGAATTGAATCATGCATCGATCATTGATGGTGTGCGGTTGTGCAAGGCCATGCGCTATCGCTACAAGCACAACGATATGGATGATTTGAAGGTGCAATTGGAGGAAGCCAGAAAAGCCGGAGCCAATCAAATCATTGTGGTGACAGATGGTGCATTTTCCATGGATGGCACCATTGCGCAATTGGATAAGATTTGTGATTTGGCTGATCAATACGAAGCATTGGTGATGACGGATGAATGTCACTCCTCTGGTTTCATCGGCAAAACAGGTCGCGGTGTCCCTGAATATTGCGGAGTAATTGGTCGCGTGGATATTATCACCGGCACCTTAGGCAAGGCATTGGGTGGTGCATCGGGTGGTTTTACTTCAGGCCGCAAAGAGATTATTGAAATGCTACGCCAGCGCTCAAGACCTTATTTGTTTTCAAACACATTAGCACCGTCTATTACAGGTGCCTCCATCGAAGTGTTCAACATGCTTTCTGAGACTACCGAGTTGCGTGATAAACTGGAACAAAACACAAAATACTTCCGCGAAAAAATGACCGCTGCCGGCTTCGATATCAAGCCGGGTGTGCATCCTATTGTGCCTATCATGTTATATGAAGCGCCCCTCGCACAGAAATTTGCCGAACAGCTTCTGGAGAAAGGCATTTATGTAATCGGCTTCTTCTTTCCGGTGGTGGCCAAAGGCAAGGCAAGAATTCGTGTACAGATTTCAGCCGCTCATGATCGTCATCATCTTGATAAAGCGATTGAGGCGTTTACACAAGTCGGAAAAGAATTGGGGGTTTTGAAGTAACTTCTGAAAATATGATGTGCAGTAAAATACGCTTGCTCTTTCTTTGCCTAAGCATCTCTATAAATTTGGTTGCACAGGAAGTGACCGAAAGCATGTGGAGGTCTTCAAAATATGGAGAACATTTTGGATTATCAGTTACTCACCAAGGAGACATTAATAGTTTTTTATTGAATTTGAAAAAGGAATTCGGAAAGCCTTCTATGGAAACTTCTCCTGATGTTCCATACAATATTGAGTTTGAGAATGAGGAAAATATTAACTGGTCTGATGAAAAGATTGTCCTGCATGCCATGATCATGTCTAATAATAATATTCATAATATCACCGTTGGATGCTTAACCAGGGGAGGTAATGACTTATTAATGCCAAAGACAAAAACTCAGACTTTAATCGCAGAGTTTCTGATTAATTGTTTGAAATAGATGCCATACTGATTGGATCAAAAATCTGAGTCAAACTCAAAAATTTCAGCCTCTTACCCAACCCCTATACCGATCAAACAGAATCTGAGCAAATGGTTTTACTGAGGCCATTTAGTAGACCAAATATTATTTATCTTTCAAAATATAATATCCCTACATCCATGATAAAGAGAATCACCCTTTTCGCGCTTTCATTAACGTTGTTTTTCGCAGCGGATGCCCAGCGCAAGAAAACGCAAACAGCAACCCCCGCACCAGTTTCAGCTTCTGCTGATCTCAATGATTATTTTAAATCAGTAAAGTGGAGAAGCATTGGTCCATTCAGAGGAGGCCGATCTAATACAGCCACCGGTGTAGTGGGCGATATCACCACCTATTACATGGGCACCACGGGCGGTGGTCTTTGGAAAACAGAAGACATGGGCCTCACCTGGAATAATATTTCAGATGGATTTTTTAAGACGGGTTCAGTAGGAGCGGTTGCCGTTTCAGAAAGTGATCCTAATGTGGTTTATGTGGGAATGGGTGAGCATGCCATACGCGGTGTAATGACACATCATGGCGATGGTGTTTACAAATCGACAGACGCAGGGAAAACCTGGAAAAAAATGGGATTGGATGTAACACAACAAATTTCTCGCATCGCAATTCATCCAAAAGATCCGAATGTCGTTTACGTGGCGGCTCAGGGAGCTATTTATGGAAATTCAGATCGTGGTGTATTCAAATCGGTTGATGGGGGTACTACCTGGAAAAAAGTTTTGTATGTAGATGATAAGACCGGATGTGTTGAACTATCCATGGACATGAACAATCCACGCATTCTTTATGCGGCTATGAATGAATATGGTCGTTTGCCATGGAAAGTAATCAGTGGAGGTGAAGGAAGTGGACTATATAAATCAACGGATAGTGGTGAAACGTGGGAGAAAATTCACACTGGTTTGCCGAAGGAGTTAGGAAAAATGGCCGTGTCAGTAAGTCGTGCTAATTCTAATAAGGTATACTTACTTCTTGAAAGTGATTCAGATAAAGAACTGGGAGGCTTGTTTGTTTCCAACGATGCCGGTGCAAATTGGACTCGGGTCACCAACGATCACCGGTTGATTCAAAGGGCATGGTACTATATTGAGTTATTCACCGATCCAAAAGATGAGAACACGATTTATGTGTTGAGCGCTCCTGCATTGCGTTCACTGGATGGTGGAAAAACATGGGAGAATCTTTCCGGAACACACGGTGATTATCATGACCTGTGGATTAATCCAAACAACCCGAAAAACATGGTCATTGCTAATGATGGTGGTGCGGGTGTCTCTGTAAATTTTGGCAAGACATGGTCTACTCAAAGCAACATGCCAACAGCACAGTTCTATCGTATCAATGTGGATAATAGTTTCCCTTATAATATATATGCAGGGCAGCAGGACAATAGTTCGGTGAAAATAGCCAGTCAGGAATTGGGCAGTGGTGGAATTACAACAGCTAGCTGGACTTCTTCCGCAGGAGGAGAGAGTGCGTTTTTAGCTTTCGACCCCAACAATCCACGCTACGTAATGGGAGGCAGCTACCAAGGAACGATTGAATTGTTGGATACGAAGGCACAGGCAGGAACCAACGTGATGACGGCACCTATTCAATATCTGGGAATGGATGCGAAGGACATTAAATATCGGTACAACTGGAATGCTCCCATCATCTGGTCGAAGCATGAGCCGGGTACGTTTTATCACGGCTCACAATATTTGTTGCGCACCAAAGATATGGGCGTAACATGGACGGAAGTTTCACCCGATCTTACACGCAATGAAAAAGAGAAACAGGGTAAAGGTGGTGGCCCTTACACCAATGAAGCAGTAGGTGCAGAAAATTATGGAACGCTGAGTTATGTGATTGAATCTCCAACCGAGAAAGGAGTGATCTGGACGGGCAGCGATGATGGATTAGTATATGTGACCCACGACAATGCATCCACCTGGCAAAATGTAACACCGGCTGGTTTACAAGAGTGTTTGATCAATGCCATTGAAGTTTCTCCATTCGATCCAGCGACAGCTTACATAGCTACTACGCGTTATAAGTTTAATGATCGCACTCCAGGACTATATAAAACAACTGACTACGGAAAGACATGGACGAAGATCGACTCAGGCATTCCCCAGGGTGCGTTCACACGAGTGGTAAGAGAAGATGATAAGCGCAAGGACTTGCTTTATGCGGGTACCGAAACAGGTATTTACATTTCATGGAATGGCGGTAAAGAGTGGACACCTTTTCAGTTGAACTTACCAGTAACTCCTATTACGGATTTGCGAGTTCATCAGGGAGACCTTATTGCGGCCACATCAGGCAGATCATTCTGGGTTTTAGATGACTTAAGCCTGATCCGTCAGTATAGAAGCGAGGAAAGCTTTAAACTTTTCCAACCTGAAAATCCGATGTTGGTAAACGGTTATAGTGAAATGGACGGAAGCTCAGCAGATGGTACTAATCCTTACGTGGGCGTAAATCCTGCCACGGGACTTGTTGTTTATTATCAACTGCCAGAATTGAAAAGCACTGAAAGCGTGATGATGGAAATAAAAGATGCGCAAGGCAATCTCGTGCGATCATTTAGTTCAGTAAAAGATACAACGAGTAGCGCACAATCATCGGATCCGTTGTTAGGAAAATCGAAAGGGCTTAGTCGTTTTGTGTGGAACTTGCGCTATCCGACTATCATAAGCGTGCCCGGTGTTTATATTGAAAGCAGCTTCCGAGGCCATAAGGCATCGCCTGGAAAGTATTCAATTACATTAAAGAAGGGTGATCAAACCACCACGGCAAATTTTGAAATTCTTGCCAACCCGTTATATCCTACGGATGCAAAAACCTATCAGGAGTATCATACTGTGATGAGTGGCATGGAGGCAGAGGTGAATAAGATGCATCAAATGATTATTACTCTGGATGGTAAACGCAAACAGCTCGATCAACTGCTCGCCACATTGCCTGCAGATGAAAAATACAATGCTCATAAGAAAGAAGGACAGATTTTGTCTCAAAAAATGAAACAATGGGATGAAGACATGATTCAGAGAAAGTCAAAGGCCTATGATGATGTGGAGAATTTCCCCAATAAGTTCACTGCGAATTATCTGTTTTTGATTAATGCAACAGAAAGCGATATCCCTAAAGTGAATAAGCCTTCACTGGATCGGCAGAGAGAGTTGAATGCACTGTGGGCAGCGCTACAATCCAGAGCAAATGAACTTATGAATAGTGATATTCCTGCATTCAATACGAAATTGTGGAATGCCGGAGTAGGTGCTGTTTGGACAAAATGAAGTAACTGATTAATAAAATGATTACCAGGATGAATAAACTGAACAAGGTATTTTTTGCTTCTGCAATTTTATTAATCCTGGTAAACTGTTCTCCTTCGCCAAAGGAAAATTGGGAAGTGCTATTTGATGGCTCAAATCTTGAAGGTTGGGATACGTATTTGGGTGCGCAGCGAATTCAAGACGACACCACGGTTTATAAACCACTTGGATTAAATGTGGACACAAGCGTTTTTAAAATTGTTAATCTCGAAGGCGAAAAAGCATTGAGAATATCGGGACAGATCTGGGGTGGCATTTCAACCCAACGCGAATTCGAAAATTACCACCTGCAACTTCAATTCAAATGGGGTAAGTTAAAATGGTATCCCAGGGGGAAAGATTCTGACAGAAGAGACAGCGGACTTTTGTACCACGGTGTTGGAGAACATGGTAAGGGTGATGGCTATTGGCTACGATCGCAGGAGTTTCAAGTACAGGAAGGTGATTGCGGAGATTATTGGGGCGTAGCTGGAGCGGGCTTTGATATAAAAGCAACGTTGAATACAGATAGCATTTTTCAATATGATCCTCAAGGTTCCCTGCTTTCCTTCAGTCAAAACTCAGAAAATGGCAGGCATTGTAAAAAATATCCGGATGCTGAAAAGACATCCGGAGAATGGAACACGATCGACCTCTACTGTTTTGGAAATACCAGTGTTCATGTGATCAATGATCAAGTAGTGATGGTACTTGAAAACTCCAGGCAATCAGACAATGGCAGTGAAACGCCATTATCGAAAGGGAAAATTCAACTTCAATCTGAGTCAGCGGAAGTTTTCTATCGGAATATCAGAATCCGGCCGATCGATAAAATTCCTCAATTAGACTAATCGACTAATGGAAAAAGTGGAATGGAAAAATCATTTAATGGGAACATTGATTGTGCCAGTGGCACTCCTCATCCTTTTGGTCCCCTTTTCACTTTTGCTTAAGTGGAACCTGCTGACATTGATTTTATTTTGGTTTGCATTAATTCCAATTGCGACTCTCTATTTGCCCGGTAAGGTCTCAGAAACTAAAAATCATTTGTTCGAATCATTGGCAGGGCTCATGATTTTTTATGGAATCATGGTCTTCATGATTTATGATCACCATCAAAGCGACTATTTTCAAGTGATGATGATAAGTTGTCTAATAAATCTGATCGTAGTTAGTGGGGTAACTTTCTTAAGAAGTTCGAATTTACTGGCGAAGTAGTTTGGAACAGAACTGCCCCACCACCTTCATAAGGTTCTCTATCTTGTTTTCTTTGGTATCAATTCTGATTGAGAAGAGAAAATCCCAAACATGGCAGAAGTATTGCCTGCCGGCAAAAAGTAAATCTTTCTCCGCTTTCCTTTCAGCTTCAGGCTATACATATTCAGGAAGGGCAGAAGTTTTATAGTCTTCACATCCGACCAATCGTATTCTTTCACCTTATGTGGATTTATGATAGCAAGTTTCTTTTTGCTGATGGCTACCCGCTTGATTTTACTGGCAAGTAACACGTGCAGCGAAAAAAATATCATGGCAATGGTCAACAGCACCAGGGCCGCGATCCTGTTTTTGTGAGAGGCTTCAAATTGAATCAGCATGAGTGCAGCTGCCAGCCCTTGAAGCACACTCAGTGCAAGGAAAAAATACCTGGCGAGGTAATATTTAGCCGTATTTGCTTCTTCCATTATTCATACATCAGTTTAAAAAGTGATACTAAGATAACGAAACTATTTAAATAATTGTTTCGGTAGGTAATCTTACTTCTCATTTTCTATCACGACTGGAAAATCCTGACCTCGGGAAAATGTATAGGGATACTGCGGCTTGCCTTTCAACTTCTGAGTCATCTCAGGTACCTGATCGTCTAAGTATGACTTCAATTCATAGATGGTAACCTTACCATCTTTCGGTGCTCCATCAGCATCACCTTGTAGTGCCTTGATCAGCAAATAGGTAAATAAGCCATGGCCCAGTTCTGTAAACTCGGTGGCAAATTGCTCGCTGCCAGCTGAAGCCATCACGTGTATGCCTGCGCTACGCGAAAGTTGAGCGATTGCTTTTTCCTCTGCTGCACCGCGTGTGGCTAATAATTCCACCGAACCACCGGATTGACAGGCGTCCATCACAATAAGTTGTTTCAAAGCTTTAATGTTTTTTAATTTTTCCTGAAGAACACTCGCTTCAATGGCTTCTTTCTGCAAGGTCATCAAGTCATACAGCCGGCTACTTTCTGATGGAATAAAGAAAAATTGATTGTCAACCATGCTGCCGTGGCCAGCATAATAGAAAATGAATACATCTTCCTGGTGAATTTTTTCAGATAGCTCTTCTAGCTTTTTGAGAATATTCACACGCGAAGCATCACTATCAAATAGATTGTGAAGTTCAATGTTTTTGAACAAGCTTCCGTTTTCATTCATCACCTTGCCGAACGACTCTGCATCGGGTCGCGCATAGTTGAGCGTCATCCGGGGGTTTTTGTATTGATTAATCCCTACGGACAAAATATAGCACACACTGCTCTTACTGGAGTGGTCGGAGTAAACGTCTACCGATTGCAGATCAGATTCTATTTTTTCTTTATTACTGGCGGAAGCAGTAATGGTATTATTGCCACCTACCAGATTAATGATGTGTCGATAGGTGGTGCTTTCACCTTTTCCATAGGGGAGTTTTAGTGCTTGGAGGTCGATGGGAATACTTTTTCCGTTGTGAAAAAGTTTTACCTTTTCTATTCCGGTGCCGCTGTCTGTAATACGAATCAGCACTTCTGCCTGGGTAGCACCCGGGCCGGGCACGGTTGCAATTTTTACGCCTGGAGGAGGTGAATTATTAAGTTTACCTTGAATGCCTTTAAATTCATCGGCACCACCACGGTTCTGAAAAATCTTAGGCAGTAAATCAGGACGATAGAATTCCTCAAAGAATTGGTCGACTCCATACGTCTTCATACCATTTACGAAGTGTATGTATTTCCGCGCTTCTTCCGTGCCATGAAAATATCCCTCCGGATTTTTTACCATCCATTCCTTCTCACCAAAGTGAATGTGTTCAAAAAACTCTTTTCCGGAAGTAAGATCCCAGAATTTAGTTACGCCATCAGCACCATGACTGATCAGCATCTTATTATCAGGACTAAGCAATAGCGAGGTAACTTCTGCATTATGACCTTCAAATGTGCGCGACACAGTTGAGTTATGAAGAGCCCACATGCGGATGAGGCCATCAGAACCTGCAGAAAACACGGACTTTTCATCGGCACTGTAAATGGCTGCATGCACGGCACCGGCATGACCTTTTAATTTCTTTGTCATCAGGCCCGTTCCAATATCCCACACGCGAATGCTTCCGTCCCAACTGGCAGTAAGTAATGTTTTTTGATCTGCGCTTTGCCGCATGGATGAAACCTGGTCCTGATGGCCAATGAATTTTCGAACGGGTTCGTGTGAGTCAATTTCCCACATGGTTAATTCTTTATGCTGACCAGAGAACAGATACAGATCGTTTGGTCCCCACGAAATAGTAAAGGCGGATCCAAATTCTTTAAACTCCCAGTAATGAAGGAGCTTTTTAGTTTTCAGATCATGAATCTTCATAGTCGCATCCCAACTGGAAGTAGTCACTTGTGTTTCATCATTGCTAAAATGAATATCCAGAATCGGATATCGGTAGGATTGAATGGTTTGAATTGAGTCACCAGTTTGAGTGTTCCACAAAATTATTTTTCCATCCCCACCTCCGGTCACCAGCCGCTTTCCATCGTTTGAAAGATCATAGCAGAGCACTGCTTTTTTATGTCCGGTATATTCCATCAGTGCTTTACCCGATGCGATGTCCCAGCGTTTTACTTTTGTTCCAAATTTTCCTTTGATGAGTTCTTTTCCATCTTTAGAGATCAATAAATAATTCTTGAAACGCACATACTTGGCCATGCCGGCATCCCAATAATTATCCTGATCATACATAAGTCCGCCTTTATCGCGGTCGTTTAAAAATCCGGTGAGCGATCCCGTTTTCTTATTTTTTTGAAGGTCCCATAGGGTAGTTGTATTGTCATCGCAGGTAATCAGGATTTGCTTGCCACTCTGGGTGAAAGCACATTCATTAATTTCTTCTGTTAATAAAGGATTGATGGTTTGAATTTCCCGCCCTGATTCGGCATCATAGATTTTTACTTCTTTATCATTTGCTACCAGTAAATTATTGCCATCGCTGCTGATGGACAGTTCGCGTAACTCCTCCACCTTATCCACAAATTGTTTTACCAGCTTTCCACTTGCGAGATTATATTTTTTTACCGGTCCGTTGTGTGAGCCCATGAAAAAATTCTTTTTATCCGGACTGAATGCTACCGATGTAAAGCATCCCCCACACCAGCCCTCGGTGTACTCAAATTTATAAACCTGTTGCCAGTCGGAAGTCTTATAGAGCGTGGCCACACGATTATCTTCACCAAAACTGATCCACTGATTATCAGGACTTATTGCAATGCTGATTCCGTAACCGCTGCCTTTATCAGCGTTTACCGGAATGCGGGCAAGTATTTTTTTGGATTGAAAATCATAAACACGCGCAGTGTCGCCATAACCACCGGTGACAAAAAACTTTCCGTTGGCGCTGAATGCCACATCGGTAAGGCGTTCATGGTCGGGTTCGGTTTTGAAAATTTCTTTGCCGCTAGCTGTCTCCCATATTCGTACTGAGTTGTCACCACTCGAGGTGATTAGGTATTTTCCATCATGAGAGAAGTCAAGACCATTTACGCTGGCCTCATGCCCCAGAAAACTACGCACCTCACGGCCCGTACTCAACTCCCAAAGTTTAGCAGATTTATCGCGACTGCCAGTAGCCACATAATTACTATCCGGACTGATGGCGACTGCTATCACCGCCAGTTCATGTCCTTTTTGAATGATGGTTTCAATCGATTGACTTTTTGAAAGAAAGGAGTTTAAAATCATGAGGAGTATGAATGCGTACCTCATTTCGTTGCAGTTGGTTTATAAGTGTAATTTATCTATTGGGCTTTTGCTTCCGGTTGTTCAAGTGGCTCGATCTCCTCGGGCATCTCGTTCCAGTTCTTAGGTTCTTCTTTATGAAGATACTCTAATATCTTTTGCTCCACTTGTTTCAGCTTGAGCGCACGCACGTATTTTCCATTGCGAGCCAATATCAATCGGCCCGTCTCTTCGGAAATGGCAAGCACAAGCGTGTCAGTGGTTTCACTCATGCCAAGAGCAGAGCGGTGACGCAAACCAAAATGTGAAGGCAGGTGATCATTTTCACTCACAGGCAGCACGCAGCGTGCAGCTTTAATTCTTCCTTTGTAGATGATGATGGCCCCATCATGCAGCGGACTATGCTTATTGAAGATAGAAAGGATCAATCGCTTACTTACTTCCGCATTAAGCGGATCGCCTGTCTCTGCATAAAACTTAAGTTCAATATCACGTGAAAAAACAATGAGCGCCCCGGTGCGGGTGGCCTTCAATGTTTTTACCGCCTCCATCACCTGGGTCACATCAAATTCATCATGATGCTCAGATCGCCAGTTGTTGATGGTTTTAAAAATATCATCACGATTTATTTCAGTAGTGCGACCGATCAGCAGTAAGAATTTTCTGATCTCCGGTTGAAATAGAATAATCATGGCCAGCACGCCAACACCCATAAACTGACCGAGAATAGTAGCCAGTAACTCCATTTGTGCAGCGCGCACAATTAGATAGACAAGGTAAAGAGCAAGAATGCCAAGAAAAATATTCATGGCCAGACTCCCGCGAATCAGTTTATATACCTGATAAAGAAGAATAGCTACCAATGAGATGTCGATTAAATCAACCCAGCTTACTACGAGGAACCCGATTTTAAATGCGAAAATCATTTAAAACAAAGGTAATGAAACTGTTTATCTAATTTGCTCTATACAGCAGGCTTTTGCGTTGACCGTTTCATTTTGGCTAACAAATGAATCGTCTCTTTAGCCTCTTTCACATCGTGAACGCGTAAGATGGATGCGCCTTTTAATATCGCTACTGTATTAAGAGAAGTTGTTCCGTTGAGAGCAAATTCAGGTGTGGTGCCCAGAGTTTTCCAAACCATCGATTTTCTGGAAAGGCCAATCAGCAACGGCTTGCCAAGCACATGAAGTTGTTCGAGCTGGTTTAGTAGTTCAAAATTTTGATCTACCGTTTTGGCAAACCCAAAACCAGGATCAACGAGAACATCCTTTATTCCGTGTTGATTCAGTTGATAAAGGATCGAATGAAAGTAATTAATGATTTCTTGTACAACCTGATCGTACTGCGCGAATTGTGTCATGGTTTGCGGAGTTCCTAGCATGTGCATGATCACATAGGGCACTTGCAGGGCCGAAACAGTTTGGAACATATTACTGTCTAATTGTCCCGCGGAGATATCATTAATAAGATCACACCCCTCACCAATGGCCTGGTGAGCAATCTGCGATCTGAATGTATCGATTGAAAGGAGGGCAGAGGAAAATTCCTTCTTGATAGATTGGATGGCAGGCTTAACCCGAGCCCATTCGTCATCAGGTGAAATGTCTTCTGCTCCGGGTCGGGAAGAGTATCCTCCGATATCGATAAAGTCAGCGCCATCGTGGATCATTTTCTCCACCTGCTTCAACAGGTCACTTTCGCGCGTGTAAAGGCCACCATCGTAAAAACTATCGGGTGTCACGTTCAGGATACCCATCACTTTTGGAATGCTCAGGTCGATGATCTTACCGCGCACCTTGAGTGTTTTGTTGACCGAAATTAATTTACTTTGCACCACTTTATGAATGATAAAACTGCCCACGAATATAATGAGGTGATAGCCTCCTGCAAAACATTATTTGCCCGTAAAACTCACGACTATGGCACGGCCTGGCGTGTGTTAAGAATACCTTCCATCACAGACCAGATTTATATAAAAGCTCAGCGCATTCGCAGTATTCAGGAAAAAGGCGTTCAGAAGGTGGATGATCCTATCAAAGATGAGTTTGTAGGAATCATCAATTATTGTATCATCGCCTTGATTCAGTTGAAATTGGAGAGTTCTGCCCAAATGGAGATGAGTTTTGAAGAACTGGAACCACTCTATGATCTGGCAGTAAACGAAACGTTTGACTTGCTCCAGAATAAAAACCATGACTACGCAGAAGCGTGGCGTGATATGCGCGTGAGTTCAATGACGGATATTATCCTCATGAAATTATTGAGAGTGAAACAGATTGAGGACAATCAGGGTAAGACACTGGTAAGTGAAGGTGTAAAGGCGAACTATCAAGACATGATTAATTACTCGGTTTTTTGCTTGATTAAGATGTCAACAGTGTAACTGAAAACTGTCCACGGTTATGCTATTTAAATTTTAAAAATTGGAAGTCTTGTAAGACTGTAGACTATTTAACCATGATTAAAAAAGTTATCGATCAATTCTCACGTTTTTTTGTTGGAGGTCTTCTCATCTTTTCGGGTTTAATTAAACTGAATGATCCGGTAGGCACGCAAATAAAAATGGAAGAGTATTTCGAAGTGTTCGCGGTAGACTTCGGTTCTTTCTTTCATTATTTCATCCCCTGGTCGCTGGAGATTGGAATGATTTTAATCATCCTGGAGGTAGCACTCGGTGTAGCGATTTTGATTTATTGGCGAATGAATCTTACGGCCTGGCTTCTTTTGCTGATGATGACGTTTTTCACATTTCTCACCTTTTACTCAGCCTATTTTAATAAGGTTACCGACTGTGGTTGCTTTGGTGATGCGATCAAACTCACTCCGTGGGAGTCGTTTACGAAAGACGTAGTGCTTATGGTATTTGTGCTGCATCTTTTTTGGTATAGAAAAAGTTATCAACCAACACTCACCAACCGAGTGAGTAATGGGACGGTGCTGGCTGTTGTGCTGCTAAGTTTTTTTCTTGGAGTTTACGCCATCGGGCATTTGCCATTTATCGACTTTCGCGCTTATCGCATTGGCAATAATATTCCTCAACAGATGCTTCCCCTTGAGCAGCCCATTATTGAATATACTTTTGAAAAAGATGGAAAGGAAGAACGCGCCACCCAGTTTTTATCTTCCGAAGATGGTTATAAGTATATTTCTTCACGGGTATTAAATGAAGATAAAATCAAACCAAAAATTACAGACTACTCCGTAAGCAGTCCCGAAGGCGAAGACAAGACCGCGTATACTTTTGAGGGTTCCAGACTTCTAATCATAATTTTTGATGTTCAAAAAGCTTCTGCAGAAAACATAACAGCAATCCGGGAGTTAACTAAAGAATTGGAGGGCAAAGTAGATTCTTTCATACTCACCTCTTCTGGTTCGGAGATGATGGAGACCTTTCGTCATGAGCATCAGTTAGCCGTGCCTTATTATTATGCGGATGCAACGGTTTTGAAAACGATAGTAAGATCTAACCCAGGCATTGCTTTGTGGAATAACGGAACTGTGCTTGGCAACTGGCATCATAATGACACACCATCATCGGCAGAGGTTCTTAATCTTTTGAAATGAAAATCTATTTGGTAGGCTTGCCAGGCTGTGGAAAATCTACGTTGGGAAAGCAGCTTTCCAAAAGACTGAATATTCCATTTATCGATTTAGATATGGCCATTGAGCAACGCGAAGGAAAAGCGGTAAAGGATATTTTTAAACTGAAGGGTGAGGACTATTTCCGTAACGTTGAATCGGATACATTAAAAAAAGTATCTGAAGTGTTGCCCGAATTTATTATTGCAACCGGAGGGGGGGCTCCCGTATTTTTTGACAATATGGAGTTCATGAATAAGCTGGGCCAAACCGTATTCCTTGATGTGCCCGCCCGTGAGATTACCAACCGCATTTTAAGATCAAATAAAGAAGAAAGACCCCTTCTTGCCCGGCTTGCACCGGATGAATTGAAAGACCAGATTGAATTCTTACGATCGCAGCGGATCAATTTTTACAATCTGGCGATGCATAAGATTTCTGCTGATGTAATACGGGTTGAGGATGTGCTGATCAAATTACAGGCACCCGATTGATTAGAATGGGAAGCCCAGCGTTACGATGGCAAGCGTATTTTTATTTTGGATGCTCACCAGTGGACTGTCGACCGAATTTATCCGGTAAGGTCGATAGGAGGCATCACCCTGAGTATAAACTACTGCAAAATCCACGTAAAACTTTTCGGCACGATAGCCCAGTCCGCCTGAGAGAGAAGTTGTTTTCCTGCTAATACTATTTTGTTCTGACCTGAAAGGATCAGGCATGTATGAGAAACCTGCCCGCGCACGATAGTTGCTGAAACGAAATTCTCCACCGACACGATAATTGAGTGTGGATTGATATAATGATTTAATCCTATCATTATCAGAATCAAATGATATACCTGATATGCCTGGTGAATATTTTGCTCCTGAATAATTTACTAACTCTACATCAGCCGAGATAAAACCAAACTTCTGAAAAAAGAGAGTGCCGCCAATATTTAAATGACTGGGTGTTCTCAGATCATATTCATCAATGAGTTCATCGGATTCTTCGCTTACAGCATTCAGGTTCTTACCATCACCGAAATAATCAAAATTATTCCATTGCGTACTCAGCGTGGCCCGGTACGAATCAGTTAGCTTATAAAGCGTGGGAGTAGTGTATGAAATGCCTAATTGAACCATTTCGATAGGTCGAAAGATCATTCCAAATGTTCCATTTACTCCCGAGCCGCTGATTCGCAATTCTTCATCCAACACCAAACTATTCAACGGGTTGAAATCAGCGTCTGAGACAAAGTTATAATTGGATTCCGTGTATGTCTTTTTAGTTTGAAATCGTAAGGTGGAAAAACCAATGCCCGCACCGAGAAATATCTTATCAGAAAGGTTGGCACCATAAGAAAAACTCCATTGATTTTGGGCTCCGGTAGTCTTTATATTCTCCAACTGAAGTACCTCGCGTATATCTTCTGGATCTCCAGGATTGCTAGGATAAACACCCATTACAGAAAGGTATTCAAACCGCGAGGCGTTGGGATCAATGAAGGTAGAGTCCTCAATGAGATAATTGTTGTAAGCAAGTCCTGTGGGAGTGTTAAAATTCTCTCCTTCACTTAAAAATGAATCCGAATCAAATCCAGTCGCGTCTTCAATAAAATAATCAATGATGGAGTTTTTTTTGTTGGTTCCCTGGTAGGAAAAATTCTGATTGAAATTATTCACCCGGTTAAACGATACAGCAAAAGCTCCGCTCAGGAATCCTTTTTTGCCCTCTTGTTCTGTTTGAAATACCAACCCAAGACCGGGAATGTTAAGATTAGTTTTTGTTTCCGTCCCGCTGTTGCCGAGGTAGTCCGAAGTAATTTTAGCACTATTAAAACCGGGTGTGATGGAAATTTCTGAGCGGTTGAACATTCCCAATCCTGCAGGATTTGAGAAGGCAGAACTATAGTCGCCCCCCAAACTGGTTTGCACGCCACCCATCCCCTGAATTCGGGCACTTCCACCGGGTTTGATGCGACTAAAAAGCAAAGCTGTTTCAGAAGTGCTTTGCGCCCACATCAGATTGGGTAAAAGCATGAAGATTCCAATGAGCCAGATGCTCCAGTTTTTCATACCATCAAAATTTTTGGTTGTCTAAGATTAATCTCTTCCGCGTCTTGCTCCAGAAGAACTGCCACCACCGCTGCCACTGCTTCTGCTGCCACCACCACTTGAAAAATTACTTCTTCCCGTGTTAGAGTTAGACGACCTCGAGCTGTTTTCGAAAAACGAAGAATTACTGCGGCTATTACCAAATCCAGTAGTGTTGCTTCCACTGCCTGATCTTCCTGAAGTGCCCCAGTTTGATCTGGCTGCTGAATTCGTTTCGGGATTGGATCTCCAGCCACGTTGATAGTATGCGTTGGAGTTGGTATTTCCATTACCAGAAACACGACCGTTGGCACCGCGCACTCTGCCTTGCGAATCGGTAGTGACCATGGTGGTAGTTCGGTTGCTTGAATTGATTGTGTTATTAAGGTCACTGCTGCGGGAAGCACGTCTGCTATACACCACATTGCGATTAGCAGGATCACCATTGTTGATGATAATCATGTTTCTCGGATAAAAATTGTTAAACCCGCCCATGCCCATATTCCAATTATTAAAGCCCCCCATACCCATATTCCAGGAATTGTTACCCCAGCTATTCCAGCCGCCCATTCCAAATCCTAAGCCAATAGAAGATGACCAACCACCGTTGTTGAAGTTGTTAAAACCATTGAATCCAAAAGGATCCCCCCATCCATACATACCGTTGTTAAAGTTTCCAAAAGGCCCTCCGAAACCGGGCATCATGCCCATGCCACCAAATCCAGGCATCATGCCCATACCCATGCCTCCGAATCCAGGCATCATACCCATGCCACCAAAATTATTATTATTATTATTCCAATGAGAGGAGGAATTATTATAAAGATTTTGATTTATAGAAGTGGGTGTATAATCAGGGATGAAATAGGGTGCCGCCTCTACCGAACCCGATGGATTAACCGAGCTTTGAGAAATATATTCAGGATTCACATTTCGTGCTGAATAGCTATCGGTAGGATTAATGGCTGTTGCCACCCCATGTTCAGTAGAGATATTCTTCAACGTCAGCGGCCTTGAGGCCTGCACCTTGGCCCGGTCTTTTGAATTGAAATACATATCATCATACTCGACCACCTGTGCTGAAGCAACCATTGCAGTTGAAACTGCAAGCAGACTTAAGAAAGCGATTCTTATTTTCATAATTTTCTTTTTTTAACTGATCATCCAATATTCCTAAAATCTAACCCAATCGTCTACACAACAATCTTAACGCTAAAAATGTGCATTTGGTACCGATTCATTCTTTGGTAGTTATGCCATTTTGCCAATTAAAATTTATCGAGAACAAAGGTCTGGCTCACAATCCTACTCTATATTTGCCGGACTTAACAAATTTACGAAATAAATAGAACAGAACTTCATGGGAAAAGAGATAAAAAGCCGGAGCGAAGATTATTCACAATGGTATATCGATCTAGTGAAAAAGGCTGATTTGGCCGAAAATTCGGATGTACGTGGTTGTATGGTGATAAAACCTTATGGTTACAGCATTTGGGAGAAAATGCAACAGGCTTTAGATAAGATGTTTAAAGACACCGGGCACGTCAATGCTTATTTTCCGCTTTTTGTGCCTAAGAGCATGTTTGAGGCAGAGGAAAAAAATGCTGAAGGATTTGCCAAGGAGTGTGCCATTGTCACCCATTACAGGTTAAAGAGCGATCCGAATAATAAAGGAAAATTAATTGTTGATCCGGCAGCTAAACTCGAGGAAGAACTTGTTGTGCGCCCAACCAGCGAAGCGATTATCTGGAGTACGTATAAAAAATGGATACAATCATACCGCGATTTGCCATTGTTGATTAATCAGTGGGCTAACGTAGTTCGTTGGGAAATGCGCACACGTCTTTTTTTGCGAACGTCAGAATTTTTATGGCAGGAAGGTCACACAGCACATGCCACTGCCTATGAGGCAATAAAGGAAACGGAACAGATGCTGAATGTGTATGCCGAGTTTGCGGAAACATTTATGGCAATGCCTGTGATCAAGGGAAAAAAATCTGAAGGAGAGCGTTTCCCGGGAGCCATCGATACCTACTGTATCGAAGCGATGATGCAAGACGGAAAAGCATTGCAGGCGGGAACCTCTCATTTTTTGGGTCAGAATTTTGCCAAGGCATTTGATGTGCAGTTCACCAACAAAGAAGGCAAGATGGAAATGGTGTGGGGAACATCCTGGGGAGTGAGTACACGCCTGATTGGCGCGCTGATCATGGCTCACTCTGATGATGACGGACTTGTTTTGCCACCAAAACTAGCGCCTATTCATGTGGTGATTGTACCCATTTTCAAAAATGAAGATGAGCTAAGAAGAATTTCTGAGCAGGCAGAGTTGATAGCCGGTGCTTTGCGAAAACAGGGATATTCAGTGAAGTTTGATAACCGGGATACATACAAGCCCGGCTTTAAGTTTGCCGAATATGAATTGAAAGGAGTGCCCGTTCGCATTGCAATTGGTCCGCGTGATCTTGAAAACAAAACGGTGGAAGTGGCCCGAAGAGATACGAAGGAGAAGCAGTTGATGAAGATGGAAACTGTAGCCACTGAGATACCTGCTTTGCTGGACAGCATTCAGGAAAACATTTATCAAAAAGCGTTAAAGTTCAGAGGTGAGAAAACAACACAGGTTGATTCTTATGACGATTTCAAAAAGATATTGGACGGAAAAGGTGGTTTTGTTGAAGCTCATTGGGATGGCACGCCTGAAACGGAAGCCGCTATTAAAGAAGAAACAAAAGCGACCATTCGCTGTATTCCGCTCGATGCAAAAGATGAGTCAGGCACATGTATCTATTCCGGGAAGCCCTCTTCGCGGAGAGTTTTGTTCGCCAGGGCTTACTAAAATTTAAAGCTGCGGACTTGAAATTTTAATTACCTTTAACCGCCCAACTGCCCTTATGTGGCGATTGGATTATCTGAGCCATATGATTGAATGGATTACGGTTGTATCACTGATACTTTTTGGCCTCTTCTTAATTGTGGCTGAAATTATCTTTGTGCCAGGCACCACACTGGTCGGAGTAGTAGGATTTATCTTTTTGTTCACGGGAATAGGTTTCAGCTTCAGTTATTTTGGTAGTGAAACCGGCTGGACAACCTTGGGAGTGTCTTCTGTTGCCTCAGGCCTCATACTCTATTATTCATTCAAAACGAATGTGTGGAACAGGTTTTCACTCAATTCCTCAATCAAAAGCAAAGTAAATGAAGGTGAATTAGACTCTTTGACTGTTGGCGCGGAAGGACAAACTGTTTCAGCCCTGAGGCCAATTGGTAAAGCAGAGATTGAGAAAAAAATGTATGAGGTTAAGACACTGGGTGAGTATCTTGACAGCGGAAGCAAAATTCGCATCATTAAAATTGAATCAAACCAAATAATTGTAGAACCTATAAATTAAAACTATGGAAGGCTTACCGTTCATTTTTATTGTCTTTGTCAGCATTGTTGCTTTTTTCATGTTCATGTATTTCGTGCCCGTGGGGTTATGGATTTCAGCAATATTCTCGGGTGTTCGCGTTACCATTGGCGAATTAATCGGAATGCGGATTCGTAAAGTTCCACCTGGAATTATTGTGAACTCACTCATTACTGCAACCAAAGCAGGGTTGATTGTCACTACTCGTGAATTGGAAACACACTTTCTCGCGGGTGGCGATGTGCCTAATGTAATTCGTGCATTGATATCGGCAGAGAAAGCCAACATCAGTTTGACCTTCAAGCAGGCTACTGCAATTAACCTTGCCGGTCGGGATGTATTTGAAGCCGTCCAGATTTCTGTAAACCCTAAAGTAATCAATACCCCTAAGGTAGCTGCAGTTGCAGCCGATGGTATTCAGTTGATTGCCATCGCACGGGTAACCGTTCGCGCTAGTCTTGCCCAGTTAGTGGGGGGTGCCGGTGAGGAAACTATTTTGGCAAGGGTCGGAGAGGGTATTGTTACCTCAATTGGTTCTGCAAAATCACATAAAGAAGTATTGGCCAATCCTGATAAGATATCTAAGTTGGTACTGTCGCGCGGTCTTGATGCAGGTACTGCTTTTGAGATCCTCTCCATTGATATTGCCGATGTGGATGTGGGTGCTAACATTGGTGCAAAACTTCAAACCGATCAGGCAGCTGCCGACTTACGAGTGGCTGAAGCCAGAGCGGAAGAGCGCAGAGCAATGGCGGTGGCATTAGAACAGGAAATGATCGCCAAGGCACAGGAGGCTCGTGCTAATGTGATTCAGGCAGAGGCGGAAATACCAAAGGCAATTGCCCAGGCATTTCTAAATGGAAATTTAGGTGTCATGGATTATTATAAAATGCAGAATGTTCAGGCTGATACAGAAATGAGACAGTCGATTTCCGGATCAGGATCAGGTAAGACCAGCCAAGGCACTGAAAACAAATAAGAGGATTTACGTTCTATAAAAGAAAAGGGCCGTGAGGCCCTTTCTTATTTTACGTCAATTTCTTTCCACTCTGATTTCTTTATCGCCAGAAACTGATTATGTTTTTTGTCGAAGGAGAGGTTTTCATAGATGATCGGGATCACATTAAGACCTGTGGAGGTTAATGCACCGAACTTTCCTGCAATGCCAACCAGCACAAGTCCGCTTTCAAGTTCAGATAAGAAATCAAAGCGCGGGTCAATTAATATAGAACCTTTTTCATCGGCCAGTCCGCGTAATCCCCCAGCGAAAAGGATAAATTTTTTGTTTGGCAAAGCATGGATGGAATCGTATTGAAAAGCAAGAATTGGATTTCCTCTAATATTAATAACTCCGGATTTTCCATTCCGGCTTACAACGCAAAGACCGTCTTTGAAATCGTTTACCTTCTCATAGTTGGGATTGATCACCACCTGGTCAGAAGAATTTATAAAACCCCACTTACCAATAAGTTTAAATGGCGCCAGCCCTTCATGAAATTCTCCAATATCATCATAACGATTGGCTATCCGAAGTCTGCCGCGCTCATCGATAAATCCAAACTTGCCGTCTCTTTTGATACCTCTCAGGCCTTCGCTTGACTGAAATATATGCGCTACATTGCTGATGGCAGGAGGGCTGATGCGGTTCACGATCCGCCCCTGGTAATCGATGGTTTTTTCTGTTCCATCGGTGAGGTACTCGTAAAAGAAGTCTTCTTTAAATTCTAACCGGTTGTCTGTAAAGTATACGATTTCACCTGCAAAATTCTTCAGGAAAATATTCGGAGATTGTTTCTGTGAATACATCTGATTATTGATCAGATTGATGGGTTGAGTTTGTGGAGCCACCAACCAATCTTCACGGTTATTGATGATGCCGTATTGGTTTTTAAATTTTACGACCACCAGATCATTTGTGACTTCAACCAGTGAATCAAACACACAATGAACGATTTCCTCACCGCTTGCAGAAAGTAATCCCCAATAGCGGTTGTTCATTACCGGGTAAAGAGTTTTGTTTCGCGCTCCTATCCAATCGTAATTCTTTTTTGTCAAGGTTATATTGTTTCGATCGATTAGTGACCATCCCTCTATTTTTCTGTAAGCCCGCAAGGCGTTTTCGTCAGCATAAAGTGAATCATATATAAAGGGAACAACGGTTGTGTTGTCTGATTTTATTACTCCCATTTTTCCGGATTGACGAGTCAGGTACAAATTATCACCGATGGGTGATAGCCCGTCATAGCGGACCGGGCATACTACTTTGAGGTCGTTATCAATCAAGCCGTATTTTCCGGATGTCTTGATAATGAATAATTTCTCATTCACAGGAATGAGTTCATCCGCTGACAACTGGTTAACGATTTCATTTTTATCGGTGATAAAAAGCCATTCATGATGAGGTTGCACCTTTACTTTGTTTTCTCCCACGATCTGGATGGAACGGTATATGGATTTCAATTTTATAAGTCCATCGCGATCGATCAGTCCCTGATTTAGATTTTCGTACACAATGGCTTTGCTATCACGGAACTGTGAAATGCTATCGATCTGAAAATCGGTGATGGGTTTTCCGTCTTCACCATGCAAGGCAATTTTTCCCGTTTCATCCTGTACCGCATACCGGATAGTGCCTAACGGATAAATATTTTTGTATCGTACAGGAATCAAAATATGATTCCCCAGGTCAATTAATCCATATACATAGTTTGCTCTTTCCAGATTGAAGACAACTGCACGTAATCCATAGATGGTAATGCCATCATACTGAAATGGAATTTTCACTTCACCCTGCAGATTGATACAACCTGTTTTGGTGTGGGCGGGATTAATTCTTTTTCGCGCAACGATGTTGTCCGCACCCGCATATACGAGTGATTCATAATCGGCCTTGGTAATAAATTCATTTTTGAGAGTAAGAATGCCCCATTGGTTGTTGATTCTGTACCCGGTAATATTTCCGATAACCGAAAAACTTCCGTCCGACCACCCAAGCGCTTCAAACGAAGGGGGCACCACCACTTGACCCTTTTCATTCTTGATACCCATTTTTCCATTGTCAGAAAAAGTCTGGTACGAATCAGCGTGTGCTATGCTGAATGAAAAGATAGTAACCAGGAAAATCAACACCCTCATGGTGCAAAGTTAGCGGGTTGCCAAAGGTTTAAAAGCTTTACAGAAACTAGTTAACGGAAAATTGATGAAAGGTTTCGGTTGGCGATAAGCTA
>CAZIOY010000033.1:5785-41564 GCA_964540915.1 uncultured Ohtaekwangia sp. | reverse complement strand
CAGATATCATTACCAAATTCATTAAACTGAGGATCGCCAATAGTTAAATCGAAATCAGTAGTTTGATAATCTTGTCTTACTTTAACAAGCCGAACCTTTCTATTATTTTGACGCACTACGGTGCCCCCAAAGAATATATTGCCTTGTGAGTCAAGGAAAAGTTTATTGGTTAGAGCAGATTGACCAGAACCATAAGATCTCACCCATTTTTGCGCGAGATCGCTCTTATTGATTTCAGCCACTACCATGTTATTAACGGAATTATCTACTTCGCCCAACACGATGTAGCCTGGTGCTCCATTCGATGTATTTTCTATAATGGCTTTGCCGCGCACACTGCCACTGAATGGGAATGAATAAATTTTATTATTGGTCTCATTTCCTTCTGATCCTACAGTCATCACGAGCGCTTGTGATTGGTTAGTTTTGAAGTTAATATCTTCTCCAGTGAGAACGTAACTGCCATCGGCTAGCACAAGTAAACCAAAAGCTCGCCTGCTTAGTCGGCTAGTATCTAATCTAGTGAGATTAAATTTAGGATAAATCTCAGTCCAGAGGCTGTTACCCTGGTCATCCGTTTTTATGAGTTTGATTTTATAACGGCCATCATTTAATGTAATGTTTGATAGAATAATATATCCGTTATCGATTGTTTTTGATATGGTAACGGGTTCATCATTATATCCCCCGTTATAATATCGGATGAAGGTATTGCTGCTTCCAATATCCACTTTCTCTTCGCTAAAGCAGGAGGTCAGAAGTAAGAAAGACAAGAAGTAGAGTATTCTCATACAGGACTTATTTTTTTAGTTTGACGGGTTTGAAAATAGGATACACTACCGCAAGCGTACCGCTTACCGTGCTTTGTTTGAAGTTGTTGAAAGTACCTGCATAGTCGGCAGCCATCTCAATATTGGTGCGCGAACTATTGTTAATCACATTGGTTAACCCTTGTTGATAACGCACCTCAGCCTCTACATAGATGGATCCAATCCTAAGTTTTGCACCCACTACACCCATAACGGATAGCACGGTGGTACTGAACGACTTTTTGATGTCTACATCAGGTCCACTGACAGAGGTATTTGTAAGTCCGGTAGTTGTTAATTGAGCAGCCTCACTGAGTGAAAAACTAATACCGGGTCCAATACCCACATAAGGATCAAATTTTGCATTTAGTTTATAACGTACGATAGCATTTAAATCTACCCAATTTTGTTTGTAGACGGCTTCATAAGATCCTCCCGTTACTTTGGTGGAATCGTTTGTGAAAAGTAACGAGGTTTCGGTGATCGAGCGGGTAGTAAACATAATCTCCGGGGCAAGCACAATTTTTTTATGCTTACCGATTTCTTTTTGGGCCATTAACCCTATGGTAAAACCTAAACCCGGGCTATACTTACCAGTTCCTTTTGATGCGTCAGCAACATAATAGTCTGACATTACCGAGGGCAACGTAAGAGCACCGCCTACTTTCAAACCAACTGCTAGTACGGGGTCTGTCCGGAATGTTTTATACAAGGCAACAAATTCAGCAGGGTCAATATCTTTGTTGATTTGAAAGTAATGATCGGTGTTCAAAAGTTCGAGCATCGTTGAGTCGGCTTTCTTTGGCTCTTCCAGATAGATGTAGGCTTGCGTTAACAGTTTATAAGCTGCTACTTTCTGTTCTGTTGTGAAATTTTCAAGTTTACCCAAAATACCTTCCAATTCATGCAAGCGTCCTTGCTCATAGGTGGATGTTGCCAAACGCAAAGTCTGGGCAGGGGAAGTAGATTGAGACCAACCTTGATACGCAAGGCCTGTGAGCAGAATCAGTATAAGAAGTTTCTTCATCGCTATTTACCTGCTTTTTTAGTTGTACTTCTGCTTGCTTGTATGCCCGGATAATTTTCACACGTTTTTTCATAGGGAAGATCTTCAGCCACAAATGTTTCCCACTCTTCTTTATTCATATTTCGTGTCGTTTTACTACAAAGAATATCTTTCATCACTTCGAAGTCAGTAGGGTAAGCATGGATTGTTTCATCTGTTGATACTTTTGAGTTACTTATGGTTTCTCTCACAGTATTGATACCCACCATTAATTGCGAATCATCCGGAGTAAAGGCAACACTCCACGCCCAGTCATGATCTTTTAGAATGACTGGTTGTTGGTTGAGCTGGCGGAAATTCCATAGCCGCACGGTGAAGTCTTTGCTGGCGGAAGCAAAGAAGTTACCTGCATGATTGAACTTGATGTCTTCGATTTGTGAAGAGTGACCAGGTAAATCACGAACCTTTAGTCCATTGCTGATCAAGTACAATTGGCCATCACGATCACCAACAATAATTTGTTTACCATCAGGCGCAAAAGTTAAAGCCGACAGACTAACCTTGGAAACATCTTTTACAATCGTTGCTGCGTATCCTTTTCCAATATCCCACAAGTAAAGATTACCATCTGCCCCGGCACCTGCCAGCATGGTACCATTGGCGTTTAGATCTAAGGAAAGAATTTTCACTTTGGAAGTAATCACTTCTTTGGCAGTGGTGAGATCAGAATATTTAATACTCAGCCCTGAGTTATCGCGCGCATACAGTCCCTGGCCGTTAGGCATGAAGTGAATGTCGTTCACATCATATTTGAATCCGGAAATCTTTTTACGTTCACCGGGATTTTTTAAATCATATAACTCAATGAAGTTGGCTTCACTATTGGTTGGATATAGACCGCCTGCCGCTAATGTATTTCCATCAGGGCTTGTATCCATCGCAAACACCATATAAGGTTCACCTCGTTTGGTTTCATCCATAATCGTTTCTGCTTTCCACTCACCACCAACATAATTCCATCGGAAAATCCTCCCATCACTTCCTCCTGAGTAAATGTGATTTCCAGGACCATGAGTTTCCATTGCTCGGGCAGCTCCATTCTTATGAGCTTCCAGACTCTTGGTTAAAGGATGATCGTTATTTTTCAGCGCAGTATACAAACCACTATAGATATCACTATCATAAATGTAGCCTCCATACTTCTTGTTGAAGAGATAGGCTTGTTGAGCAACCAGCGCCTCCTTTTCAAGTGTATTGCCAAGCTCTTTAGATTTGATGGCCATAGCTTTGGCAGTGGCTAGATAGCGTTGCTTTTGTGCTTCATCTCTGGCTAGTTTGGCTGCTTTAGCTTCTTCATCTGCTCGCTTGGCTTCTTTTCTTGCTTTTTCAGCATTTAAGTTTGCCTGACCTTCCTGATATTTAGCTCGTTTTTCTGCTTCTTCAGCAAGTATTCTTTTGGCTTCAGCATCTGCCTGAGCTTCTTTTGCAATTCTTGCTTGGTCTTTGGCTTCCGCCTCTGCTTTCTTTGCTCTCTCAGCCTCCGAGTTTGCCCTCAATGCTTGTGCTTTAGCTAACGCAGATTGTTCCTTAGCAATAGTAGCTTGTTCATTAGCTCTTTGTTCATTGGACTTCGCCACGCCCTGCTGAATGAACGCGTAAACAAATGCGATCAGGGCAATACCGGCCAAAGTACCAAATACAATGGCGGTAACACGAGCCCGTTGAAGTTTACGTTTCTGCTCAAGTTCTTTAATGCGTTGCTCGGTATCGAATTCCTTTTTAGAGTATTCGAGAAATATCAACGTGCGCTCAAAGGCGGGGTGGTAGCGTTGGCCCCATACTAATGTGGGCTTATGTTTCGCTTGCCAGTTAAGAGCTAATTGTAAATCGGGTGGCCTCCACAAGCCGGCTTTGCCTACCTGATACTGTGCGGCTGCCTCGGCCAATCGCAAATACATTTGCACAGCTTCTGATTCATCATCCACCCAATTTTTCAGTCGCACCCAAATGCGCATCAAACTTTCGTGTGATAGATCAATCATCGAGCGGGATGATAGCGGTGTGCCAAAGGCTGGGGTAATGAGTGATCTTCCCGGCTCACGGAATTTTTCAATCACCTCTACAACATCGGCTTCCGATACATCCGCAATGGATGCAATTTCATTGAGTCGTGTCGGTCTTCGTATACCAAAGTTCTCACCGCGTTTTTCGGTAATAGCTTTGAACATGATTTCGCAAATGCGTTTCTGTTCTTCATCCAATTCATCGAAGGCTTCGTTCGCGTGTTGCGACAATGCCTCCGACATGGTACCGATGGCCTCATAGTGTTTCAGGTCAACCGGTTCGCCATCATAATCTTTAAACTTGGCCCAATAACTCCATGTGCGCATCAGCGCGTGTTGAAGAATTGGGAGTTGATCAGGATTATCTCCAAGATCATTCAAAAGTTGTTGAACCAATCGTGGCGTTACTTTCGCATTACCTACGGCCACCGGTCCTTCAACGGCCCTTCGCTTTTGGTCGCGCGTCATCTGCGGAATCAGGTAGTGACTGTCATTGATCTTGCGTGTTAATTCGGGGAACTGCGCACAGTCACCGATAAAATCAGAACGCATGGTAATGGCCACATAGATCGGTGCATCTTCGTAATTGATGGCTTCCATCAACAGGTTGATGAATGCCAGCGATTCATTCACTGAATTTGGATCGGTGCTGTCTTTAAAGCGGAAGAGTTCCTCAAACTGATCGACTAAAATCAGATAATTGATATCTTCTTTTCTTCTGGATTGCTGAATAGCTTCCACCAAACCCAACGAACTGCTTCGCAAGAGCGTGGAGACGATGGTACGTTTGATTTTTTTATCTTCCGGATCTGCCGAGTTGTAATCTTGCGCTGTTTTCAGCAACGCTTCAGAAAGGTTATCAATGGGACCTGCACCGGGCCTGGTTACGATCACTTCCCAGTTAGGACTGCTGTCGGTAAGAAACCCTCCGTATAAAATGGGAAGTACTCCGCAATAGATGAACGAAGACTTACCACTTCCTGAAGGACCAATCACACCAACAAACCGGCTCTTCGAAAGTTTGAGCAGCACTTCGTCACTCTGACCTTCGCGGCCAAAGAACAAGTGACTTTCCTCAATTTTGAACGGACGCAGTCCCGGAAAAGGATTTTCAGTTCCTACCAGGGTGGGGTGTCCTTGGTTTTCGTCTACGATCTGGCTCATAGTTTATGTGTTAAATTCTTGTAAAAAGTTCTTTAAATTTTCCATTGAGCGCTGAGCGTCTCCGGAAATAATGGTGAGGTTCTGGTTTTTGAAGTTATCCAGGTTGGGGCTGCCCGAAGCGAGCAGTGCTTTCGCCTTAATCGGTTTTTTTCTTCCAAAGCCGGGCGCTTTTAACAGGTCAAGTACTTTCATGCGCACCCATTGGTCGTTTACTTTTCCTTTGAAGATGATGGCGCCATCAAAGTTGCGCAGGTTATCAATGTGTTGTTTGCGCACTTCTAAAAGTTCTCCTTCGAAAGCCGGTATCAATACTTTGAAGCCTGATTTCTCCAATATTTCTTTATAGGGCTTCACTTCGATGTCATCGATTTTGTCGTGGACTAAGTAGATTGATTTACCGCCTGACTCATCCATGGTTCTGCGCTCCTGCGACTCCAGTAATTCTTCGCGCACAATGTTCTTGAAGTCTTCCAACGGATTTTGAAGAATCTCTGCACCTTCCTGTGCTTCCGTGTCGCGCTTTAATGTATCGATGAATGCTTTCTGTTTGTCGCTGGCATTTTTAAGGTTTGGAGCAATCCATATTAATCGTGAAAACTCCTGATTGTTTTGCCTTTTGGCCAACGAAATTTCAGCAGCAAGTTTATTCTGAATGTCTACAATAGAACGATCAGCGTCTTCCGGAATTTCGCCATAGGCGCTTCCCACCAGGTGTATGGAAAGGCTGCAGTCTTCCAGGTCTCTTTTCACTACTCTTTCTACTTCAGTAATATTAGTTGGTAATGTATTTTTTGGTAACACAATGTAACCATGTCGCTGCAGTTCGCGCTTGATGATGTTGCGCTGCACTGAGATATCGTGACCGGTTTCTGCGAGATAAATGGTTTTTCGTTTGTAAATATTTTTCACCTCTGCTTTCAAATCTCCTTCTTTCAGAATCATAAGCGCTTCGTGAATATCATAGGCAAGATCCACCATTTTCATCCAGTATTGTTTCTCTGCCTCTTGGCTGAAGAAGTCAGTGTATTCTTTCATTATACCGGTTTCAGTATCGAGCTGATACATTTCATATCCTATCAGATCGCGAAGGCGAGGAGGCTGCTCCTGTACGGTTAGTGGTGATTTCACTACTTTAAAAAACCGGTTTATTTTGGAGTCAGCAGAAGCTTTGTAGAAAGTTTCTACATTATCCAGACATCGCCCCGATTGCACAAACTCTTTGGTAAGAATTGCTACCAGAATTGCGGCATTGTTCAAGGCAGGAGCAGTGGCTGTATCAAATTCTGATTTCAACACCACGTTGGGTTTTGATCCCAGCACCTGAAAGAGCATCAACTCAAGAAACTTTTTGAATTGTGAAACCCACCCTTGTTCATTCTTTTGCCCGGTTTCATTGTCTTTCTCTGCAAAGGTGATTAATACGTCAATATCAAATGCCATGTTGGTAGTGTTTATGCAAATTGTTTCGTTCCTTTTTCGGTTATGTTATGAATGAGTCCTTGTGCCAGTTCGTGATGGTTGGCCAACACAAAGTAGAAGTCAACCAGGTTAATTTTGAATATAACACTTCGCTCTACAGCTTGTATTTCGGTGATCACGGGTGTGGGGCCCTCCTGAAAGAGATCACCAAATACGTCACCCGGCTTCATTGTCATCACATCATTATTGCCATTTCTAAGTCGGGTTTCTCCATGCGCCATGACAAGAATTGGCATGTCGTGGGTTTCTGTGATGGCTAATTTTTCACCTGCTTTGAGTGTGATCGGATGAATTTTATCCGACAGATCACTTAATACCTTTCCTTGAATGCGATCGAAAACGGGAATTTGTTTGATCAGCAATACCATTTCAATGAATAAGAAAAATCCATCATCCAGGCCATCGAGCAATTGGTTGTTTTCAATGGCTGAATCCAGAAAACGCTTGTCACGATACGGCAGTCTTTCTGAAACGGTTTCGTAGGCTTTACGGTCTTTGTTATAAATAACCCACGCAGTGGTCTCTTGCAATAACTTATCGGTATTGAACATCTGGCTGATAAGACCGCGACTTACACGAAAATCGGGCATAAAGGCGGTAGCATACACGGCACATACTTTTGTCCATCGATTGTTATAATTAAAGTCACGATTGAGAATGTAATTAACAACCTGCACAGGGTTGTAGCTTTCGCGCGGGAAGAATGTCTGAAGTTTTTCCAGCTTGTCGGAGGTCGAACTGTCGTCAAGAAGTGGAATCAACTTAGGTTTTAAATCCTGATCGAGGAACAGATCAAGAAGTTCCAACGCATACTGAACACTATCCGGTGTTCCGGCTTCAACGTTTTCTTTTACCAGCTGAATCGACTCGGGATCATACATAAGAGACAGGAGCAAAGTAATGTGATCGTAGTTATCACGAATTTCTTCGCGCAAGGCTTCTTTCAGGAAACGGAAATGAGGTTCACCAGGCAATTCATCCAATGCAGCCAGGTTCCAGAGCGTCTTGCTCATCTCGTTGTCAAGCAAATCCTTAACGGCCAGTTCTTCTCTACCAGTCGCCCGATAATTAATATAGCGAAGCGAATAGAGAATCTGTTTTACAACGCGTTTATCCGGATAGTCAATTTTTTTCCAGAGCATCTGCAGACTTTCTTTGCCCGGAATATGCCCCATGATCTGAATAAGTTTTAACATCACCAGATCACTCTGTCCTGATTTATGGAACGCTGCTTCCAGATAAGGCAGCACCGGCTCACCGGCTTCCTTCAGGGCTGCCGCTGCATGGTGAGCATAAAGAGTAGAGGAGAGGAGCTCTATTAATACGCTCCACGTTTCAGGCTTCTTTACCTTACGGGAAGTCAACAGAGCTTCATTGCGAACCTTAGGATCAGGATCGCGCATTAACTCCAGCAGAATGAAAATCGTTTTTTGGTTGGTTAATTTTCTCATCAGCTTCGCAGCCAGCATGCGATCAGTCTGCTTCACGGATTTACTTATTTTCATCAACTTCTCTGCTGAAATGGAAAGCAGGTCACTGTCTTCTGCGGCTCCGGCTGCCTGAATAGCAAGTCCTTTAATTTCGTTGTTTTCTCCTGCCTGAATACCGAGCTGTTGGATTTTTTCCTCGGCAAAATGTTTTACTCTTTTCAATTTACTATCAGCCAATTGAAGTAGGGAGGTTTCAAATAATGCCGGTTCCAATTTTTCCATCAGCTTTAAACCGTAGATTACTTTTTCTTCAGCAGAGCTTTTAACTTCTTTTTCAAGAACACTGTCCATGGTATACTCCTTAACAATATGGCTCCTTACCGCTGATTTGTTTTTTACTAATGAGTCCTGCAGTGTATCGCGATAGCCTTCATACATGCGGTTGGTTACAAAATACCAGGCCACCAATACGGGCAAGGTGAAAAGTGTGATCGACAGCACGTTAAATATCTCGAACTGGTTAACCAGCACGATTAACCCTCCGGCTACGGCACTGGCTAATGCTGTTACAAATCCTTCAATTTTTGTTTGTACATCAATATTGATTGATTTATCAATCGGCACGTAATAAAACTTGAATGTTGGTGAGTCGAGCGCATCCCGTAAGGAGTTGATAAACAACTTACTCATGGCCACGGCAATGAAGAAAAATACAATGGAGCTTTTTTCTCCGGTACTTATATCAAATCCAAAAAACCAACCCAGACCCAAAGCGGAAATCGTAAAAAGAATAAGCAAAAGCGGGTTGATTATTAAAGAGACACGCAATCCGTAATCCTGATTGATGCGGTCGGTGGCAAACGTGGTGAACAAGAAACTGAAGATAACCACGGTAGCCTCAAATAAACTGAGGAAGGTGGGAAGTTCCTGGCTTCCAGTTTCAAACTGACCAGTTGTCGCGTTAAAAAAGGAATAATCTACAAATCGAAGAGCAACCATCGAAACAATGATGAATAGCGACATTAGCAGGATATACCGGTTTCCTAAAAAGCCTATGACGGATAGCTTTTTAATTTCAGATTCTGATTTAATAACCGCCCGTCCTTTCGTGAGATACTTGTTTGCCAGTATGATAAAAAGTACCAAATAGGCCACAATACTCACCAACCCAATTGTATATAGTGAGGTGGTTTGAACGCCACTGGCAAGAAGAACGGGGATTGTGAAGAACGCAAGAATGGATGCAATCATGGTTCCAAGGTCAACGCTTCCAATAATCCTCTTTGCCACCCTCACGTTGAACATGCGGTTGAAAGCACCCCAAAACACAAGTTGGGTGATGAACGTGAAAGGAAGGATAAGCATGAAGCCGAAACGATAGAGACTATCTACATCCGATACATAGGGCTCCCCAAACTCGATAAATGCGGTGAAACCGATAACTAGTATAAGATTAAAAATGGCTAAGGCAGTGAATGAGATTCGGCCCTGAAGAAAGTTGTATAAGAAGGTGATTCCCATACCCAGTAACCCGGAAAAGGCAAGTGCCTTTGGCAGTTCAAATTGCTCATTAAAATGCTGTAGGAAAAGGGTTTGAGAGGCAACAGCCACTGTTGCCAAAAACAGTCCCATAAAAAAACTGATGATCAGAAGGAGTGATACCGGCCCTCTTTCATTGGGCTCGACATCAAGTGTTTTCCATAACCTTTCGAGCATAGGAGTAAGGGTTTAGGTTTTAAATTTGAAATTTTTCATCGAAAAATCCTATTGAATTTAAAGTTCATTTAGAAAGTCTAATTATTGATTAAGAGCATATTGTGCATGATTTATGCTAAATAGGTTCTGTCATTGGTCGAAGATTTCGCCTCATGAACCTGAAAATCAGCATGAAAAACATGTTTTAGGTCAGTAAAAAAATAGTCGAATAGATTGGTTAATTGACCTCATTTATGAGAGGAATTGAGGGGCGCAAATTAGTTACTCTTCAATTATGGTTTTAACTGATTGGGAGCGATTTGGAAATAGAAGGGAGCTATCCCCGTAGCTAAGGAAGCGGTAATCATTTTTTAGTGCTTCGTTGTAAATATCCCTCCAGTCCGAGCCGACAAAGGCAGCAATCAATAGCATAAGAGTAGACCCCGGCTGATGAAAATTGGTAATCAGAGCATCGGCAATCTTAAACTTATAACCCGGCATGATCATAATGGAGGTTTCTCCGGTTATTGTCGCAAGATTTTCCCGCTCCATTTTCTGTTGTACTGCCGCCAGGGCTTTTGCTTTGGACACCTCAGAAGGCAATTGATAAGGATCGAATTGGGTTATAGTGAAAGGATGATCAGGATCTTTGATAAGCTTTACTCCATACCAGTAGATACTTTCAAGCGTGCGAAGGGATGTAGTGCCAACCGCTATCGTAGATTTTGCCAATATTAGTTCATTTATATTCTGGCAGGTAGCAATCACCTGTTCACAGTGCATCGGGTGATCCAAAACGTTCTCAACCTTCACCGGCTGAAATGTGCCTGCACTCACATGAAGGGTGAGAAATTCCATCTTATGATTCTGGCTTCTTAGCTCTTCCAGAATTCGGTCAGTAAAGTGCAACCCTGCTGTGGGTGCAGCAACAGCGCCCTCCAGGTTTGAATATACAGTTTGATATCGGAGGCGATCGCTTTCTTCTGCTGGCCTCTTCAAGTAAGGAGGTAAGGGTGTTAGGCCAGTATGGGTAATGATTTCAACAAAGCTTAATTCAGCAGGGCTCCAATTGAATTCTACTATGCCAGCTTTACGATCAATCAGCGTTGCACTAATCGTTATATCCTGGGTGCTTTTGACCAGCTTAGCACCTTCTGGCCAACGCTTCAGGTTTCCAATAGTGCATGCCCAGCGATTGGATGACTTTGTTTCCATTGCTTGCTGAACGAGCGTACTTGGCCACACTGGATTGAGTAAAAATAGCTCGATGGTGGCACCGGTATCTTTTTGAAAGTACAATCGGGCCGGTATCACGCGTGTGTTATTAAAGAATAAGGTGCTTTTGAGAGGCAAAAAGTGGGATAGTTGATCAAACTTCAAGTGCTCTATTAACCCTTCTTTGTAAACAAGCAGGTTGGACTGATCACGCTCCGGTAATGGATATGAGGCGATTCGTTCAGGGGGAAGTTCGTACCAAAAGTCTTTTATCAGAATCTCCTTTTCCATGGAAATAAAAGTCCAAAGTTAGATAGTCCTGCACGTAATCAGGCTTATCCTCTCTATTTTTGATAATCCTATTTTTGATAAATGCCTTTACAAGCCAGTTTTTACAAGCGGATCTTCCACTTCTCATTTGATGCACGCACCTCACGCGGGTCTATGAAAGACAAGACTTCATGGTTTATAAAGGTTTGGGATAGCTCAACACCTGAGGTAACCGGAGTAGGGGAATGCGGCCCCTTGCCAGGCCTAAGTCCGGATCACACACCAGAACTGCAGGAGACCATAGAAGGTATAATCAACACGTTCAACAACCAGTCTTTAAGTATTACCCAAGTTACTGATCTGGGCGAACTCAATACATTTATAGTTAGATCGCTGGGGTCTGATATAGTGAATTATCCATCGCTGGTATTTGCCTTTGAAATAGCCCTTCTCGATATGTTGAATGGAGGCAACAAAGTTATTTTTAGTAACTCGTTTATTCAGGGAACACCTATTCATATCAATGGCTTGATCTGGATGGGAGGCTTGGATTTTATGCTTCAGCAGATTGAAATTAAAATCAGGGATGGGTTTCGTTGTGTGAAATTGAAAGTGGGCGGTATTGACTTTGAAAAAGAGTGTGATGTGCTCCAATATATACGCAGAAAATACTTTCGCGAAAGCATAACCATTCGGTTGGATGCCAACGGAGCATTTAAACCAGGAGACGCTATTTATAAACTAAAGGAATTAGCAAAGTTTGATGTACACTCTATTGAACAGCCGCTCAAGCCAAGGGCACCTGAAATGGAGGAGTTATGCAGGACTTCACCTATTCCTGTAGCGCTGGATGAAGAACTTATTGGAGTTAACAAACGTGAAGAAAAGGAAGCATTGTTAATAAGGCTGAGACCTGCTTTTATTGTCTTAAAACCCACCTTGCACGGTGGACTTTATTCTTGCCAGGAATGGATACAACTTGCTGAAAAACAAAATGTTGAATGGTGGATAACTTCGGCCCTCGAATCGAATGTCGGGCTAAATGCCATTGCCCAGTTTACTGCCCAATACAAAACGAGTTTACCGCAGGGGTTAGGTACCGGCATGCTCTATACGGATAATGTTGAATCGCCACTGACGGTGAACAGGGGCTTACTTTCTTATGACAGTGCATTTCCGTGGAGCGATTTAGAAATAAACTAAAATATTTAGTCTTACCATTTGAAATGTCATCCGGATAGCCTTATTTAGCTAAAAATATTAGTTAATGGACTCGCCAAAACTGAAAATTCAAAGTAAAAGGCTTAATTCTGGCCGTTACCAGGTTAATTTCTCAACAGATGCATACGCCAACTGCTATTATGGATATTTACTGGCTGAGCCTAAAACCTCTGTGACCGAAATTATAGAAAAGATCAACCGTCATCTGGAGGCGGTTATTAACGAGGACCGATATTATCAGCGCAACCTTTTTTCTTTAGGTAACCGAAAGGTCAATTCAGGTAGAATTCTCATTTTTAAAAAATAAGTCATGGTAAATCTTAATGAAAACATACGGGTATTGCGCAAGCGGCTGTCGCTCACGCAAGATCAGTTTGCCCAACAACTAGGGATTAAGCGTTCACTGATTGGTGCCTATGAAGAAGGCAGGGCCGAACCTAAACTGGAATTACTTCAAAAGATGGCGGAGGTGTTTTCTATCTCCGTGGATGATTTGATAGGAAGGGAATTCAAAGCAGATACGGTGCTGCCAGATAAGAAGTTTATGCGTGGCAAGGATGTAGTGGTGGTAACGGTAGACTCGTCTGAACGGGATAATATTGAATTTGTACCTCACAAGGCGGCAGCCGGTTATATGAATGGCTATGCCGATGCAGAATATGTAAAGGAATTGCCTCACTTTAACTTACCCATGTTAAAACAAGGCACCTACCGTGCTTTTGAGATATCCGGGGATTCTATGTTGCCTTTGTTGCCAGGAACGATTGTAATTGGCGAATACGTAGATGACTTACGCAACATTAAAAGTGGAAAGACCTATGTGTTAACGACTCAGCGCGAAGGCATTGTCTATAAAAGAGTATTCAATTATCTCGATGAGAATGGGACCTTGTTCCTGGTTTCAGACAATCGGCAGTATGCTCCGTATCAGTTGAGCGGGTCTGATGTCATGGAAATCTGGATGGCGAAAGCATACATTAGTGTTCAATTCCCGGATGTTGGTGATAAACAGGACATCTCGGTGGAACAATTGGCTGGTGTGGTGCTTGATTTGCAGAAGGAGATACTTCAACTGAAATCAAAGAAATAAACTTAGCGGTTTACCTACCCTAAACCTCTTCCGCAAAGGAAGAGGTGGGGAAGGAATTTTTTTTACCTCAGTTTCGCATCGAAGCGATCGTCTTACCCTTATTTATTTTCCCTGTGTCAGTGTTAACAAACGCGTATAGATATCGAATTGATTTCGGTCTCTCAAATCGATTGACAGTTTCCTTGATTTTTTTCTGAATCATCTCTTCCATTTCCTTTGGCAATGGAGCGCCCTCAAAAAACAGATTGACAGTTTCTCCCAATAGAGTATCGGGTAGGGCGGCAACAAAAAAACGATTTGTGATGTCAAGTTTGTCAAGAACTACACGGATGGATGTTTCTACCTTGTCGGGAATCACTTTCACGCCACCGGTATTGATTATCGTATCGGCACGACCCAGCCAACGAAATTGTGACGGTGTAATAAATTCTATCAGGTCATTTGTTGTGATTAGCTCATCACTGATATGGGGAGCAAATATTTTGAGGCAACCTCTCTCATCTTGACTTAACGTAATTCCCGGAAGTGACTCAAAGTAATCTTGCGCATTCGGTCCATTTAGTTTTTGTAATGCAATGTGCGAGAGGGTTTCAGTCATTCCATAGGTGGCGAAGAAATTGCATTTCATTCCTTCAATATCTTTAATCGTTTTGTGGTTAAGCGCTGCACCACCGATCAAGGCAATTTTTATCTGATTGAGTTTTTCCTTTTGCCCGGATTTCATAATCGTATCGAGTTGAAGAGGAACCAATGCTGTAAAGTCAATTACATCTTCCTTATTAATTTTTTCCAATGGATTGGGTGAAGGTTCTACGATGATCATATTCATTCCAACTTCAAGGGATCGAACGATCATCATGATTCCGGCAATGTATCGGGTATCGAGGCAAACGAGTGAAGTATTATTTTTCTGCAGCCCGAGTGCTGCCGTGGTGAGGTTGGCACTGGCTTTCAGTTGTTGACGGCTAACAGTAATTTTTTTCGGAACACCGGTAGAGCCAGATGTGTGTAAGATAAACGACTCCTTGCCACTCAACCATTCTTTACAAAATTGAAATGCTGACTTTTCGAACTCACTGTCTAGCCGAATAGAAAGTTCTGACCGGATTTCGTTAGGGTTAATTTGACCATGTTCAAATTTAATCCACGGCTCCATGGTTACTTTCTTTTTTGTCTCCGCTTAACGGCTAATTCTTTATAACCATATGAGTCATCGGTTTCACGATCAAAGGTTGTATCAGCCAATTCTCCTACTACGATTTCTGCAGTAGTATAGATTAACGATTCATCCTGTAAATGACCTCCCCACGTTTTTCCTGTGCTATCAGCGACTGATAGATGGAGATGAGAGGAAGATTCAGAGAAAGTACCAACCAATGAAAGTATTTCGAAGTGGCCCTTTAAGGTTACACTCTCTTCTTCATTCGCAAAGCGAAGCGTTACCTGTTCAAGGCTACCTACACACGTTGCGATAAAACCCGCCTGAATTTTTTGCTTGCTTGCAAATCGCATCAGCTCCATCTTCAAATCCTGATGAGGAGTTAGCCTGAATGCTGAAAATCTTGAAGAACTCCAATTATCTGTAATTTGTGCCATTGTGAATGAACAGACTGCCAACGAAACTAAAAATAAAAGAGCGGTTCGCATGGGGGCGACTCAAGGAAACTTAGGAAATTTTGAGAAGTCTGGTTCACGTTTTTCAAGGAAGGAATTCTTGCCTTCTTTTGCTTCATCACTCAAATAGTATAGCAGTGTTGCGTTACCAGCTAGTTCTTGTATACCAGCTTGCCCATCCAGTTCTGCATTGAACGAACTTTTTAACATGCGTATCGCCAACGGACTCTTCTTTAAGATTTTCTTTGCCCATGCAACATAAGTTTCTTCAAGTTTATCCAATGGAACAACTTTGTTTACCAATCCCATGTCCAGCGCTTCCTGGGCATCATATTGATCGCATAGGTACCAGATTTCTCTTGCTTTTTTCTGTCCTACAATTCGTGCGAGATAAGAAGCACCAAAACCGCCATCAAAACTTCCCACCTTGGGTCCGGTTTGCCCAAAGCGCGCGTTCTCGGCAGCAATGGTAAGATCACACACCACATGCAACACATGACCGCCACCAATCGCCCAACCCGCTACGGCTGCAATAACAGGTTTAGAAATGGAACGTATCATTTTTTGAAGATCCAGCACATTCAATCGAGGAACGGTGTCTTTACCAACATACCCTCCATGACCGCGCACACTTTGATCACCACCGCTGCAAAATGCGTTACCGCCTTCACCGGTAAGAATAATAACGCCCACTTCCTGATCTTCGCGGCACAGGTACATGGCATCAATCATCTCCTGCACAGTAAGCGGAGTAAATGCGTTATGTTTTTCAGGGCGGTTAATACTGATGCGTGCAATACCTTCGTATTTATGAAAAAGAATCTCTTTATATTCTTTGACTTGTTTCCAATCGTAATTAAGCTTCATAACTCTTTTTTATAGTATTCTTGAATTGTTCAAATGTTTCACGCGATGTCTTTTGATCACTGTTGATCTCTAAGATTTTTGTTCGTCCCTCAAATTCAAAAAAGTCTTTCAGGGTATTTTTTACTTTTTTCAGGGAATCAATTTTTAAATAATCAAAACCAAACTCCGTGGCTAAATGTGAGGCGTTTAATTTCTGATGGGTAATAAAGTATTCATCCTTCTCATCCAGATTTCCAGGTCCATCTATTAAATTGAAAATCACGCCTCCATGATTGTTCACGACTACCACATGCAAATTAGGCAATTGATAATTGTGCCAGAATGCATTGCGATCATAAAAGAAAGCCATGTCACCGGTGATCAGAATATTGGGCACCTTATTGCTCAAAGCGTGACCTACCGAGGTGCTGGTACATCCGTCAATGCCGCTGGTTCCACGATTGGCAAATACACGCAAGCCCTTATTTTTTTCTGTAAGTCCAATAAAGTTGGCGTAACGCACAGTCATGCTATTCGCCAAATGTAAATTGCACCGTGCCGGCAGCGAGCTTATTAATTCCTTTAAAACATGGAATTCAGTAAAGCGAGATTCTATGAAATAATTTTTCATGGCGCGAATGGTTCGACTTTCTTCAGCTTGCCACAAACGCGTATAGTTTTCTTTCTTTTGATCCTTGAAGGCTTCGATATTTCCGGAAGTTTGAAAACTCTCAAAAAAGTTTTGTGATGAACAATGAATTAACCTGGTTAATGACTGGAATGGGTCAGCCGTAATTCCATGAGGTTGAATATGCCAATGTTCAGTTGGTTTGTATTTGCGAAGAAACTGTTTTAAATTTTTAGAGATAACAGACTTACCAAACGTTATTAAGAGTTCAGGGGCAAGAGATAGCTTAACGGAGTCTATGCATTGCCCTAAAAATGTATCCGCATGACGGACCGTTTCAGGTAACGAATGAAGATTGGAGATAACATCACCCACCAAAGCAGCGTGATTATTTTTACAGAATCTGCCAATGCTCTTTGCTTCTGCTTCATGAAAGAGTTGTTGTCCGCCAACGACTAATATCTTTGTGTATTTGGATAATGATTTATATAAAGCTTCTTTATCTGTTTGTGTTAATTCCAGCGATGATGGGGTTACCCTCACGAGTTTCTTTACTTTCGAAAAAGTGATTTTCTCGTCCTTGCCAGGATACAAGGGTTCGCGCAGAGGAACATTGATGTGCACTGGCCCTTTTGGAAATTCCTGGGATAGCGTAATGGCTTCATTTACAATACGCTGAATGTGCCACGATGCATCTGGCTGATCATACTCTTGCGGAAGGGTGTAAGACTTCTTCACATGGGCTCCAAAAATATTGTTTTGCCTAATCGTCTGACCATCCCATTGATCAATCCATTCAGCCGGACGGTCGGCCGTAAAGATGAGAAGGGGTGTTTCCTGAAAGAATGCTTCGGCTATTGCCGGGGCGAAATTATAAGCAGCAGACCCTGAAGTACAAACCACACTAACGGGTGCTTGCGTTTGTTGAGCTATCCCAAGGGCCACAAAGCACGCGCTTCGTTCATCACTGAATGTGCGACAGGTAATGTCAGGATGTCTCGCAAAAGCCAGCGTAAGAGGTGCACAACGTGATCCGGGGCAAACAATGGAGTTTGTCACTCCTTGTTGTGCACATATTTCTGCGATATCGTAAATAGGTTGTAAACGCAAAGTATTTTTCTTGGCTTATTGGGTAAGTAAGTTCTGGAGATTTTGCATTTTCATTTCCGTCTCTTCAAATTCCTTTTCGGGATCAGAATCGATCGTAATTCCCGCACCGGCATACAACCTTACGCTTTCTTTATATACCTGCATGCATCGAAGGTTGACAAAAATCTGACTTTCGTTATTGATCTGAACGGGTCCTAAATAGCCACTATAGAATTCACGGTGATAGCCTTCATTAATTTTAAGGAATGCGAATGCGTTTTCGAAGGGCATGCCACACACGGCTGACGTAGGATGGAGCAGTTTGAGCATGACAGAACCCAGTTGCGGAAAGTTGGTTGCCGACATGTCTACTTCATAAATCGTTTTTAAATGCATGACATTCCCAGCCACTACCGTTCGAGGACCGTGCTCTTCATACTCACGCAATCTGATTTTTTTGAAACAGTTGATGATATAGCGACACACGAGCGCCTGTTCTTCTATTTCTTTTTGTGTCCAGGCAACAGACTTTAAATCAATTTCAGGTGAGTAGGCAAGGGTTCCGGCAAGCGCTATGGTCTTAAACACGTTTTGATTGTTAACGCTCACCAAGAGTTCCGGAGTAGCACCTAACCAGGTCCCGGTTTGTGGTGATGACACAAGTGATACCATCGCCTGCGGATTCCTCTCACAAAGGACTTCAAAGGCTTGAAGCAAATCAAACTCATCGGTGACGGCAATATCTTCACATCGGGAGGGCACCGCTTTTTCAATTTGCCCGGCTGAAATTTCCCGCAGTCCTTTCTTAACAAGTTCGACAAAATCTCTTGAAGAGTGATGTTCGATTATAATTGAACGATGATACTTTGGTTTTTCATTGCTATAATTTGTAAATGATTTCCTGTTCGGGGATGAGTCTCCTTGTGGTCCTTCGGTTTGAATCTCATTTTCAAACTGATAATGGACATCAGCAGGGAACAGGAATTTTTTTTCATTCGGGTTGAAGGGAGCAAACGCAAATCCACTAGCCCCGTCCTCTAATGCAAAATCCGATACCTCTTTGATAGCAGAACATAGGATCAGATGCTTTTGATTAATGCCCGGTGTTTTCCATAAGGAAAAACTTTGACCTTGATTGAGCGCATCGGTAATGGCTTCTTTCAGTATTTGTTTTTCCCGTATTGTATTTTCTCTTTCCTTCGTTGAGATCATCTCCGCCTATCTTTTATCGATGACTGCCATCGTTATTCTGCTTATGCAAATCAATTCCCTTTGTTCGTTCACGATTCGAATCTCCCATACATGTGTCCGCTTGCCAATATGGATGGGTTTGGTGGTGCCAAACACATAACCACTCTTGGCGCTTTTAATATGATTGGCATTAATGTCTAACCCCACGCAATACTGCGTGTCACGATCGATGCAACAGGTTGCTGCCACACTACCCAAGGTTTCGGCCAACGTTACCGAAGCACCTCCATGTAACAAACCAAGGGGCTGTAGTGTTCTTATGTCAACAGGCATTTTAGCCTCAATAAAGTCATTACCTATCGAAGTAAATTCAATGCCCAAATGACTGACCATGGTATTGGCTGACAGTTTGTTCAACGATTCGAGTGTTACCCCAGGATTAAATATTGACATGAATTGAATTAGGCGTTGTGGTTATCTGTAATTCCTTATTTTTGCGCCCGCCCACGGGCTAGGACGGGCCAAATTAACGGAAAATTGAGCATCAAAAAAATTTACATTATACGGCACGGACAGACCGATTTTAACCTTCAGGGTATTGTGCAAGGGAGTGGTGTTAACTCATCGATTAACCAAAAAGGAAGACTTCAGGCGGAGGCATTTTTTGATGTTTATAAGCAAGTTCCATTCGATAAAATTTATACATCCGCACTTAAGCGCACCACTGAATCCGTAAAACCCTTTATTGATCTGGGAATTCCATTTGTACCATTGGATGGTTTAAACGAAATCAGTTGGGGTAAAAAAGAGGGGCAAACAATCACGCTTCAGGAGGATGCATACTACAATTGGATGCTCAACCAGTGGCAGTTAGGCAATACGCATGAGCGTATTGAAGAAGGTGAGAGTCCCGATGATGTAACGGGAAGGCAGGAAAGTGCTTTCAATTACATCATGAGCAAAACCGAGGAGTCAACCATCCTGATTTGCATGCATGGTCGTGCCATGCGTATTTTACTTTGTAGATTATTGAATTATCCCTTGCGAAGCATGGACATGTTTGAACATCAAAACCTGTGTCTTTACCAGTTGGATTACACGGGATCCATGTTTTCCTTAAAGAAATGCAATGACACGGCACACCTTAAATTATTGAAGGATATAAAGCATAACCAAAAGGAAAGAGTGGTTACACCTTAGCCTCACCCAATAGCTGCAGTTCTGTGCGGGCCTTGCTGTCAATACTGTTTTTGTATTCGTGCTTAGGGGAGTCTAATGCCATCTGAAAGTATTTCCGGGCAGCATCGTAATTTTTTTGCTCTTTGGCTATATAGCCAAGATTTAATGCTGAGTTTGCTCCAAAATACCAGGGGTTATCGCGAGTCATATCAATGCTTTGTTGATAGAAGACCTTCGCGGCAGCAATTTCTCCGGTGCGGTGTGCTAGCCTGGCTTTGCGATAATAGTATTCGGTTTGATCTTTGGGTGTAGTCAGTTCACTGGGTGCAACACTACTGAGCATGGTGGTAGCTTCTTTATAATATCCACCATCGGTGCTAAATCTTACCTTAAGCAATTTCTTATTTGGAAAATTAGGATCCTCAAGTTGGTTTGCTGCATATCGGTCTGGTTCAGCCTTATCGCTTCCAGTGATTTTAGCTTTTTCAAAATTCGCCTTTGCAGACCTGGTGTCACCCATCAGCCAATAGCACAAGGATATTTTGAAGTATGAATCCTTCTTAAAGCTTTGACTGGGAAAGTTTTTTACAAAATAATTGAATGCTTCGATCGATTTTTGATATTCTCCTTTTTGAAGCAGTATTTCACCTCGCAGGTAGTCGATATAATGCATGGGTAGGCCATTGGGATTATTATCGATCTGGTGTATAAAAGCCAACGCCTCTTCACTGCGGGCATCCTTCACAAGCATGTTCACGCCAATAAAAAGAAGAAGCTTGTTATTGGGTTGATCTTTTAAGCTTTGGTTGATTCCTTCTGCGGCCGCGGCAAACTCTTGATTAATAAAACCCTTCACCGTAAAGAAGAGGATGGAGGCCTCCATGTTTAAAGAGGATTTTGACAGACGGAGTTCTGATAACTGTTTTTGCCCCGTTGTGACAGAACCCTTCATGCCGAGCAGGGACATAAACCAGCTATATTTTTCAGGAACCGATCCGACCATTACCTGAATTACGCCACTGGTTTTCTTAATCGGAATGAAGGTCGGATATTTTTTGAGACAGTCGGAGGTAAGTTGATACGCTTTTCGGATGGCGAAGACCGCATTCACTTCCTGGTTCAAATTCAAATAACAGAAGCCTCTTTGCAGCGAAAGTTCCGCTTGCAGAAATAGGGTCTCAGCAGTTTCAGGCAGCCCCTCGAGGTATTTAATTCGCTCTTTAAAATTCTGATCAATTTGAGCGAAACTCGCGTGATCCTCTGTTATTAAAATATGGATCGTTTCGTTTAGACTTTGCAGATATATTTTATGAAGTTCATTACCCTTACTCTTCCGCAGAATTTCGTTGGCATTTTCAGGTTGAAGCGTAAAAACAAAATTGTAGGCCTTCTGAAGTTCCGGATCAAACTTCCAGATAAGGTCAGTGGCATTCACAGAAAAGGATAATAAAAAAAGGCAAGCGATTACGCCTACCTTCTTCAGTATCCTTATGTGTGTTAATTTATTCAACCTTTTTTGTTCGTTTTACCGGGGCTGCCTTTTTTGCTTTAGGTTCTTCCTCCGTAGAGCCTAAATCAACGTCCGCTAATATCCGACCGGAGTGCTCATCAATAACAATTTTCTTTTTCTCACGGATCTCAGCAATTTTTTGAGGAGGTATTATAATGTTACAACCTTCTGCCGCGCCACGCACAACCCTAACAACAGCAAGACCATTTGAAAGACTAGCTCTTAAACGATTGTAGTGCTTTAATAGTTTGTCTTCAATTTTCTTAGTTGCCTTTTCTCTTTCGGTGAGAAGCTTTTTCTCTTCTTCCTGACTTTCATTCAGGATATTATCAAGTTCACCCTTTTTGTTCGCCAGGTCTTCCTCTCTCTCTTTTATGAACTTTTCAATGGTGCTTATTTCTGTCTTTTTGCCTTCGATTTTATCTTTAGACTCTTTGATACGTTTTTCACATATCTGAACCTCCAGTTCCTGAAGTTCAATTTCTTTCGTGATGGCCTCAAACTCGCGGTTGTTCTTCACGTTTTTCTGCTGCTCGCTATACTTTTTGACAAGTTTCTCAGCCTCTTTTATACCTTCTTTGTTCTTCTTGATGCCATCCTCTAAATCTTTCAAATCCGACTCGAAACGAGACATCCGGGTGCGATATCCTTCCATTTCATCTTCTAAATCCTGAACCTCATCAGGCAGGTCTCCGCGGAGTTTTTTGAGTTCATCCAGTTTAGAATCTATGGACTGAAGTTTAACTAGGGCTTCTAATTTCTGTGCAACTGTTTGATTTTCCATTAATTACAAATAGCTTATAGGATTAGTGAAGGTTTCCGAAAAAATGATTGCAAAAGTATGGAATTTTTCCTTTAAAAAATCATATAAGAGCTCTTTCGTGAATTGTTCACTTTCGTAATGCCCAATATCGGCAATCAATATTCGCCCTTCCGCATCAAAAAATTCGTGGTATTTAAAGTCGGCCGAGATAAAGACATCGGCATCTCTGGCGATGGCGGTTGATAACAGAAAGCTTCCTGATCCACCACAAACAGCCACTTTTTTGATTTTCTTTCCCAAAAGGGCGGTGTGCCTTATCATCGATACGTTCATCTTGGTTTTTAGGTCATTCAGAAAGTGCAGGGGGGCCTGTGGCATCAATAATTCACCAATTATTCCGGCACCTATTTCCTGGTTATTATTTTCCAACCGGCTTAAATAATAGGCAAACTCTTCATAAGGATGGTTTTTTCTCAGGGCGGCAAGGATATGACTTTCGCGATTTGTTGGCAGGATCACTTCAACCCGGACTTCGTCCACTTTTTCCAGTTTGTTGATTTCTCCCTGGTAGGGTTTGGCATCGGCCGTAGGCAGGTAAGTACCTTCACCGGCAATCCTGAAACTGCAATTTTTATAATTGCCAACATTGCCCGCACCGGCTTCGTGTAAATCTGCAATTACTTTCTCGGCATTTTCTTTTGGAATAAATGTGACGAGTTTGCTCAGGGTATTTCTTTTCGGAAGAAGGATGGATAGATTCTCTAATCCAATCTTATCGGCAATCTTCTTGTTCACACCGGTGATTACATTATCAAGGTTGGTGTGAATGGCAAAAATGGCTATGTCCGATTTAATGGCTTTTATAATAACCCTTTCAACATACGATTGCCCAATAAGTCTTTTGAGTCCTTTGAAAAGAATAGGATGATGTGCCACGATAAGATTACAATTTTGCTTAATGGCTTCATCTACCACATTTTCAGTACAATCCAGTGTTACTAAAATGCCCTTTACCAAATCGTTGGCATCTCCAGTAATCAGGCCACTGTTGTCATAGTCTTCCTGCAAACTGCGGGGGGCCAGGCTTTCCAGGTAGTCTGTAACATCTTTTATCGTCACCGTTGCCATTGATTATGTACTTTTGATCAAAAATAAGGAAAGATAGCGGGACCGCTTTATGTTTATTTTCAAGTATCTATTATGGCCTTTTGCCTGGCTTTATAATCTGGCCACACTCATCCGGAATTATCTTTACGACATAGGTCATAAGAAGTCTTTTGAATTTGATACAGTCGTCATTAGCGTAGGCAATCTTAATGTTGGTGGATCGGGCAAAACACCCATGATTGAATACCTGATCCGGTTGCTGGCAGATCGCTACCAATTGGCCACACTGAGTCGGGGATATGGACGGAAAACTCATGGTATTCGTATTTCCTCCGAAACTGATAATGCATGCACCCTAGGTGATGAACCCTTTCAACTTTCTAGGAAGTTTGAGGGCAATATAAAAGTGGTGGTAGGCGAAGAAAGAGCGCTGGCCATCCCAACCATTCTTCATCAGTTTCCGGAGGTGCAGGTTATTTTGATGGACGATGCCTTTCAACACCGTGCCGTAAGGCCCCAGTTCTCCATTTTGGTTACCGACTGTGAAAAGCCTTTTTATAAAGATTTTCTTCTGCCTTACGGACGTTTGCGCGAGGCAAGAAAAGGAGCTGGCCGAGCAGATGTAATTGTAGTGACCAAAGCAGATGGAATAACCGAGGCAGAGAAGGAATTAATGAGTAGCAGTGTCCACGAAGTAGCAGGAGTGAAACCTATTTTTTTTTCAGGATTGAGTTATCAACTACCCATGCCGATTCATCATGAGAACCAGATTGGAGAGAAGGTAGTTTTAGTATCGGGCATTGCAAAGAATTCACATTTTGTAAGGGAAGTTTCGAAGTTATATCAGGTGGTGAGACATTTTCGTTTTGTAGATCATCATCATTATTCTGAAGAGAACATTCAACGGATACAGCAATGTGCAGACGAATTTCAAGTTGATTCTATCCTCACTACCGAAAAAGACATGGTAAAGTTAATTACACCTCAATTACTACCTTTGTTGCAAAATAAAAATTGGTTTTATCTTCCTATACGGTCAGTATTTTTAAAAGGTGGAATACATTTTGATGAAATGATCCTTCGGGTGGTAGAAGAAAAAATTCAGGCACTTTCACCTGTGAAAAATTCTGATTCTCTTAATTAATCATTGAACTACAGACTTATTTTTGCGTGTGCTTTTTAAAAAATTAATACTCTTTGCATTTGTTGTAGCAGGAAGCTTTGTGGCATTCGCCCAGGACCCTGCACCTGTAAGACGGCAAAAACCAGTCGTAGCTAATCCTGAAAAAAAGCAAGATGTTACTGATCCCAAACAGGACCAACAACCAGTGAGGCAGGGAAAAGGCTCCCAGATTGTCGATGATTCAACCAAGAACATTTACGGTCCTAAAACCACCTTATGGATTTCAGAGAACGATCTTTTTTTGAATAAGAAGAAATACCAACCACTGGATACCAATCTTGCCAACTATCACCGATGGACGTATGTGCAGCGCTTCAATAATTTCTATCAGGATTTGGGCAACGTTGGCACTGCCCTGAATCCAATATTTCCTCATGTTTCTGAAACAGTAGGGGTGACTCCCGGATATTCCGTTTATGATCCCTATTTCGATACCGAAGCCCCTGTTTACTTTGATTCAAAATCCCCTTACACAAGTTTTCGATTGGTTTGGGGTGGCGATGGGAGGGCCGTCAGCAGGATTGAATACAGCCGCAATATAAATCCTCGCTGGAACTTTGGCTTCAACTACCGACCCCTATTGGTCGATAAACAGATACAGCGTTCTGGTAAAGGTGACCGCCAAACCATCAGCCATTATTATGATTTGTATTCAAGCTACCGATCAAAAAACGACCGCTATCTTCTCGCGTTTAATTACAGGCGCCTAAGACATCGGGTGAATGAGAACGGAGGTATTCTATTAAGTAGAGATACCACCGTTAATGGGTATTACGATCTTAATGCTCAGCCCTATTTACTGGCAGCGCAATCCGAAGAACAGAAGAATGCACTTCATGTTTTTCAACAATATCAACTGGCTTCTCCATTTCAATTGTACCACCGGCTCGACATAACCAAACAAATCAACCGTTTCAAAGACAAGGCAAGTTCTGAAACCAATTACCATAAGTATTTTCCATTTACGAATAATGACCCGGACATTGATACGGCCAATGTTTCTGACGGCATGGATTTTAAAACAATCGTTAATGAAGTGGGCATTAAGGGTAATGCCGCATTTTTGTTTTACAGTTTCTATTATAAGATCAGAACCTACAGTACGTTTAATCGATACGTGGACGAAACTCTGTTGTCATTTGAAAATGATGGTGTTGAAAATTATGTTGGAGGGAAGATCGCATTTCAATTTGATACGTTAGCCGAACTTACAGGCAATGCAGAATATTTGTTAGACGGAAATTATCGCCTTCAGGCAGAGCTTAAAACTCCGTGGCTGGATGCCAAAGGGATGAGTATACTTGCTAAGCCCGGGTTCTTACCCCTCGCTTATCGCGGTAGTCATAATTCCTGGGTAAATGATTTTTCAAGCACCTTTTCAAATCAATTGGAAGCCTTCTTAAAAGTAAAGTGGGGCCGGTTGTTTATTTCACCGGGTGCACGCTATATCGTTCTAAAAGATTACATCTTCTATAAAGAAAATAAAGTGGCGGGCGAGCAGGCAGTATTACCAGTGCAATCATCAGGCAATCAACAGGCATTTTCTCCCGAGTTAAGAATGTCTCTTCGTTTTTTCAGGCATTTTTATTTGAGACCACAAATCATTTATACTTCTTTGCTAAAGAACGATGATGATGCGCTGCGCATTCCCGAGTGGTTTAGTAATACTCAACTTGCTTATGAGAACATGCTCTTCAAAGGAAACATGCAAGCGCAGATTGGTTTTGATTTGCATTGGCGATCTTCGTATACGGCATTGGGTTATGATCCCTCCATTCAGCAATACTATGTTCAGAATGGTTTTGTGAATGAGGCCTATCCATTGGTAGATTTTTTCTTCAATGGCCAGTTCAAACGAGGAAGATTTTTCTTTAAGTATCATAATATCATGCAAGCCTTTACCGGAAAGGGCTACCTGATTACTCCGGGCTACAGAGGCCAACCTAATATCATGGACTTTGGATTTGATTTAATTTTGTTTGACTGATGGAAAAGCACGTGTTGGGTCTGGCGCTTCCAACGGATCCCCGGTGGGTGAACATCGCTGAGAAAAACATTGAGGAAATTTTAGTGGATCACGCCTATTGCGAACAAAAGGCTGCGTCTTCCTGCATATCCATCATAATAAGCTATCCTGAAAAAGAGAGAGTTGTTGAAGTGCTAACTCCAGTAGTAGCTGAAGAATGGAGTCACTTTGAAAGAGTTCTTGAGCAGCTTAAGAAGCGGGGTCATAAATTGGGCTTCCCCCGAAAAGATGAATATGTGGAGCAACTTCAAAAGATTATAAAGAAGGGCGGGAGCAGGGATCAACAATTGGTTGAGAAACTTCTGATCAACGCACTTATCGAAGCCCGCAGCTGTGAACGATTTCGGTTATTGTGGAAGGAAATTGGTGATGTCGAACTCAGTAAATTTTATTACGAACTCATGGTTTCGGAAGCCGGACATTACAAAAACTTTCTTGCCCTCGCAAAGGAATTCATGAACCCTGATCTTGTCGAAAAACGATGGAAAGAGATTCTTACTCAAGAATCTGAAATCATAATGAACCTGGAGGTGCGTGGCGACCGAATGCATTAATCTCTCACAACGATTTTCTGCACACGCTGTCCTTCATTCGTTTTTATTTTTAAGAGATACATGCCACGTGCGCCATTCAGTACCAAAGATTCACTATGGAGTCCCGGTGCTTTACTTTTCCATGATTGCGTATGCATTATTTTTCCAGAAAGATCGTGAACAGTCAGTTCCACTGGTGATGGATCGCGAAGGGTAAATGAGACGGTCAGTGATCCGCTGCTCGGATTCGGGTAGGCTTGTAAACCCAATGAGGTAGTTAAATGATCTTCAACTCCTGTTGGTTTTTGTTGGATGTATAAATCATCTACTGCCCAACCCCATGCTGTGTTGGTGTTATCAGAATATAATCTCATGCGGAACAACAGCGTATCACCTACCTTAAATTGTGAAGTGAGGTTTACGTTATGGTCAACGAATAGGCCTGAATTTCCGGGCTGCCCACTCGTGTAAGCAGATAACCAATTATTGTTGAACGAAGCATTGTATCCATTCTCGATGGGTGTCCAGATAAGTCCGTCTTTGGTTGCTTCCACAACTACATAGTCCTTAAATGTAGGTTGTCCAAAGAGAGAACCATTAGAGCCGGGTTCAATAATCGCTACATCGCGATAGAAGAAGAATGGATAATCGGCTGTAATTATGATCGGCTGTTTTAGCAAGGCAATACTTTCTGAATTTATCGGATAGTTGCTCTGACTTTTTAAACTTGTATTGGAGCTTCCAAATGCCTGAACGAAAAAGCCGACAAGAGAAAAATCAACATCCGAAGTGAAATAATTAAAGTACTGTTTCTGAATGGGTTTCAGCGATAGATTCTCACCAGAAAATGTTGCTGAGTGAATAGGGGCAGACCCTTTGAAACTAATTAGCCGGGCTTGAACGTTGCCCTTAGTTACATTACCAATTGTAACTACATATTCACCCTTGGGAACTGCTGGCAATTTACCTGATCTTGATCCGTTAATCCATACTTGAGTAGAGTCAAAGTCTTCCTGAAGTTTAATTTTTAAAGCAAGTTTTGATTGAGGGGAAGTTCCCAATGCAGTGATGATTGGATTAATAACGGTTTCTTGCGCTGTTTCCAATTTGGCTGTCCAGATGCCTCTGCCGTGTGTGGCTATTACGATCTGATCATCCTGACCTTTTAAATCCCACACCGATACATTGGGAAAATCACTTAATAGGGCCCATGAATTTCCATCATCCAGTGATTCAACAATTCCTATCTCCGTTCCGGCCCAAAGAATATTGGGATTGTTGGAATGAACATATAGACAGAACACGGCTACATCCGGAAACCCTCGTGTGCTGATGGCATCATTAGTTCCAAAGCCGGAGATATCTTCCCAGGTTTGTCCCAGATCTTTGGTGCGTAAAATCTTAGGAGATTTGGCAATTGAAAAAAGAGCGTAGGCCGTTTTTTCTTCAGCAGGATGGCTTGCTAATTTGGTCATGTTGCCAAGGACCGCGCCCGCGTAATTATTGGTGATGGTGTACGTATTGCCACCATCGTTGGATACATAGAGTCCGCGGGTTGTGCTCATTCCGCTTCCGGCCCATATCACATTGGCATTGGCCCGTGAAACCTCAACGTCAGCAAAACTGGTGAGTCCCCATTTTTCCGTGATGGGTTTTAATACCCAGTTGCCTCCAAAGTCAGACGATCTCCACACACCTTCTGATCCAACTGTGAATAAAATGTCAGGCGCTTGTTTTGAGTTTGCCAGCTTGGATATAAAGGGAAACTTTGCCGGGTCTGGAACCGTTCCGGATAATGTTAACCCGCTATTTGCTTTCTGCCAGGTAAATCCACCATCCAGTGATCGGGAAAAATTATTAAACTGTGAACCTCCGATCATTTTTTTTCCATCGAGATTATTCCACACCACCTCGAACCCATCACCGCTTAATTGAATATTGGTTATGTATTGAGTAGAAGCCGATGCCACGATGTTTTCGGGAGAGAAGTAAGTGGAGTTGTCCTGCATACCACCGAAGTACTGTTCAGCTCCGGGTCTTTTATCGGCCCCATAAAATTGACTGGTGTTATATCCAATACCTGACATGGTCCATTCACCCTGAGTGATGCCCGGGGAAGACGATGTTTGTGACAGGAAAAGTCCGCCATCATTGGCAATCAATAGTCGAAATGTTTTGAGCGTTTCATTTTCTTTAATGACAACAATGTTGTGTTGATCGGGATGTACAAAGTTGCGGTTATTTTTGCCGTCATATTCTGTGTAGGGATCCGCAGCAGAGGCAGAGGTACTTGCCAGTTTTATTACTTCGGAGTACAGGAAGCGCAAGGCAGAATTGGGGAGCGCGTCCGCATTCCAGGTGCCACCGACAGTAAGCGTGGGCCATATATTATACATCATTTGAAACATATGCCCTCCCGCAATAGCGATAGAAGCATTTGGTGCTGCGGCATCATAGTTGACATTATTTACAAATAGATATTCTCTACTTTGTTCCGTTGGCAATCCGGTTGTGTTTGCTTCATATAAGTTAAACTTGCCGTTGCGGTCCTGATCGCGAAAGGAGACCATCAGTTGACGATTGGTAGTGATGTCCCACACTTCAAATGGAACATCAACAAAATCCTGATAGGAATAGTTGGCATCGGGCACACCCGAGGTTGATCCATCCGGCACAAGAAAGCGATGGGCTTTCTGACTTTTTCCTGAACCAAACCTGATTTCAACACTGGTTTTATTCGCAGCTGGTCCGAGGTCAAGCTTCCCCTGATAAGCATCGGCACCAAAATTTATGAGATTAATGAAGGGTGCAGTATTGAACTCTTCCATGGTATAACTTCCCACGGCTGTGCCAGCGCCATTCGCAGTTAATTGAATTCTATACAGACCAATTCCTCCTACATAAATTACATCTTTGTCATAGGGGTCACAGGCAATGGTGTTATCATACCACCCCTGCGAGCCTAAATAGTTGAGCGCCTTGTTTGATAATAGTAAATCAATTAACGACCAGGTGGCTCCGCCATCATCTGAAACATACAAGTCCGAGTTGCTGCCTGATAGCGTTCCTTGTGCGGATGCAAAAACCCGATTTGTTTTTACAGGAGAGATAGCAATTTCAACACGACCGTTGGTATTGATGCCTGAATTTGAATTTACCCAATTCAATCCGCCATCAGTAGACTTAATCACGCCTATGCCAAATCGGGTAGCGTATTGCACGTTGAAATTTCCGGGTACAGCGCGCAGGTCCTGCACCAAACTGCTATAGACTTTAATCCAATTCAAGCCGCCATCTTCAGTGCGATAGATACCGTTGTTGCTTGCCGCGATAACACGATTTGCGGTTGCCGGATCAATGATGATTCTATTGATCTCATCCATGGTGGAAGTATTGGTAAGAAACTCCCAGGTAGTGCCACGATTGATGCTTTTAAATATACCATGCCCCTGCACACCATCGAGGTTACCAAAGCCTTCCCCGGTGCCGGCATAAATGATATTATGATTTGACTCCGCCATCATCAGCACGGTGGTTGCCAGATTGGGTAGGTCAGGAGTAAGCCATTGCCATGTGGTTCCTGCATTGGTTGTCTTCCAAATTCCTCCGCTGACAGAACCCGCATACCAGGTTTTACGAGTAACATCATCCGGATCAACGATAAGACCGCGGGTGCGACCGGGCACGTTGGCTGGACCGCGTTCTTTCCATTCAATTACACCGTTACCGGATTGTGTCCTTGCTGCCAGAGAATTTTTTGAAGCCGATTTTCTTGCACGCACTAATTCCTTTAATTGATAGTTATCTTCGTAGGCCGGGCCATTGACGCCTTCCTGCGTGCGTATTCCTTTGTGGAACAAGATAAATTGTTCCGGGGCATCTTGTCTCTCCTCGCGCTCGATATGGGTTGTGTTCTTTCCTTGAATAGTTTCCGATGAATTTCTTGAAATCATCAAGAAAACTCCGACAACAAAAAATGAACTGATGAGCAGGGATCGTTTCACCACTTGATAATATATTTTGTTACATCAATAACCTTGACTACCGTGGATTGTTCATCCTTACTCACCATACCAGGTATAGTTTTCATTTCGATTTTGTAATTATCAACCCATGAAAAGGAAGCCTGCGCTGTTTTATCCCGTTCAACCACGGTGAGATCATTGAGTCTAACGATGATGTAGGAGACAGAAAGCGTTGAAAGGTTTTCTTTAAAGCAAAGGGCAAAAGTAGCGTCTTTGTTTTTTTGTACTACAGCATTTTCTCCAAGATTTTCAGCGACCATGGATTCAAGGGTTTTTGTTGACACACCCGTGACAGTGGCGGATTTGCAGGAGGCGATGAGTATGATCAGAGCGATCAAATGGATTTTTCTCATGCCTACGTTTTTTGTTTTTTCTTTTTGGCGGCAGGGAAAAGAATATTATTTAGGATGAGACGGTAACCCGGTGAGTTGGGATGCAAGTGTAAATCCGTTGGTTCTTCACCAACTGTATGTTGATAGTCTTCAGGATCGTGGCCTCCATAAAAAGTCCAGAAACCTTTGCCAAAAACTCCGTGCATATATTTGGCTTCCTTGATGGAGTTGTTTTCTCCCATGATGGTGACGTCTGACTTTATCAGTCGCTTTTTGAAGCCTGTGGTTTGACCATAAAATCCCTGAATCACCCGGGTATGGTTTTGAGTAAGCATAGAGGGGATAGGATCCCACTTGGCGGAGAATTCAAAAATTGTAAAGTAGTCGTTGTCCTGCCGCAGGCCCCTGTCGGGGAAGTTGTTGTCGATATCAGAAAATTCATATTGCAACGGATCGCGCACGAGTCGGAAGTCGGTGAAAGCAAAGGTGTTGTTGAAGTTAAGTTTTTCCTGAGCTTGCGGGTCAGCTGCGTCACCGTCATACATACGTTCGCAGATGTCGATGCCTTCTGCCGCCAGGGCGATATCGTAGGAATCCGTGGCCGAGCACATGGCAAAAAGAAATCCGCCTCCGGAAACAAACTCTTTGATGCGCTTGGCTACTGCAAGTTTTGATTGTGATACTTTATGAAACTCAAATCTTCTGGCCGCATCCTCGGCTTCTTTCACTTGCTCGATATACCAGGGCATATTGGCGTAATTATTATAAAACTTTCCGTACTGGCCCGTAAAATCTTCATGGTGAAGGTGGAGCCAATCGTATTTGGGAAGCAAGTCGTTCAGGACTTCATCATCAAAAATTACATCGTAGGGAATTTCTGCGTAGGAAAGAACCAGGGTTACGGCATCATCCCACGGCTGTTTTGATTTTGGAGAATACACCGCAATGCGGGGATATTTTTCAAGCTTCATCACGTCATAGTTCAATGCCGGGCTTGCTATTTCTGTTAACATATTGGTAGCCTGAGCATCTGAGATAATTTCGTAGCTGACGCCCCGCACGACCAGTTCGTTCTGAATGTTAGGATGGTACTTACACATAAAACTCCCGCCCTTGTAATTAAGCAGCCAATCCACCTCCATGTCGCCCTTCAAAATCCAGTAGGCGATTCCATAGGCTTTTAGATGGTTCGTCTGCTTCTCATCCATCGGAATGAAAATATAATTGCTAAAAGCAGGCTTCGAGCAGACAATAATTAAGAACAAAATCAGACTGCGCATCGTTAGAACACTCATTTACACGTAAACTGTAACAAAATAAACCCTAAAAAGTCTCAGCTTAGGAACGTTTAAAGATATAATTTTGATCTTAAAGTTCCCGTAAATATTCATTATCCGGTTTTAAATGCACTAAAGAATGGATTTGGTAGAAAATGTTAGAGAAGGACTTCGCTCGGTGAAAGCCAATATGCTGCGTTCGGTGCTCACCGCCTTGATCGTATCCATTGGCATTACTTCTTTGGTGGGTATCCTCACCGCGATTGACGGCATTGAATATTCGGTTTCAGAAAGTTTGTCTTCATTGGGAGTAAATACATTTGATATTTATTCCAACTGGAATCGCAATTCGAGCCAGGAAGGTGTGAAACAAAAGGTATTTTCCGATTTAACTCTTGCGGAGTCGCAGCAATTTATCGATGAATTTAGTTACCCATCTGTAGTGTCCCTTTCGGCCCGGTTGACCAACCTGGCGGAGATCAAATATCAATCACAAAAGTCGAGTCCCAACGTAGATGTAAGGGGGGTGAATGAAGAATATATTGCCATCAAGGGCTTGAACATAGAGCAGGGAAGAAATTTCTCAAAATTTGAAATTCAAAATGGAGGAAAGGTGGCAGTTCTTGGATGGAAACTTGCCCAAACACTTTATGGAGATAAGCCGAATCCTGTAGGAACTAATGTTTCCTTTCGGGGTACGCAATTTAGGGTAATAGGATTACTAAAAGAGAAAGGTGATCTGTCTGAAAACAACTATGATAACATGTTGATCATACCCATCATGGTGGCCAATCAGCTGGCCGCTGGTCAACAGTTAAGATATCGATTGAATGTGGGTATCCAGGATATGGAGCAGTTGGATTTTGCATTGGGAGAAGCCACTGGTCTGATGCGTAAGATTCGTCAGGATGATGTGGGGCAGGAGAATTCGTTTGAGATTGAAAAGAGTGAATCGCTGGCGCAAGAGCTGGAGAGTATTACCAATGGTTTGCGATTCGGTGGATTTGGTGTTGGGTTCATTACACTCTTAGGTGCATCCATCGCGTTGATGAATATCATGTTGGTTTCGGTAACAGAACGTACGAGGGAGATTGGCGTGCGCAAGGCGTTGGGGGCAACTACTCTTCGAATCCGGCAGCAGTTTGTTATTGAGGCCATCGTTGTTTGCGTATTGGGCGGCATAGGTGGCGTTATACTCGGCATTCTCATAGGAAACTTGATTTCAAGAGCAATCGGCATTAGTGCATTTATTGTTCCATGGTTATGGATGTTCGTGGGTATGTTTATCTGTATTGTGGTTGGGTTATTGTCCGGTTATTATCCGGCACACAAGGCTTCAAAACTTGACCCAATAGAAAGTCTGCGTTTCGAATAAGAATCAATTTCTGATTAAAGTCAGACTAAAACTCTCCTGTTGTTGCGGGAGAGTTTTTATTGTGCGTAATCAACAGGAGAGATGCCAGAGTGGTTGAATGGGACGGTCTCGAAAACCGTTTACCGACTTGTCGGTACCAGGGTTCGAATCCCTGTCTCTCCGCATATCAAATCTCTGCTTCTTATTTTTTTGTTTCTGTTTCGAGCAGACTCTATGCCATTCCAGAAAACTATTGGAAGGTGAGAGGCTGTTTTATTTAGCCAATGAGTTGGAGTTGAATTTATCGCAACTGGCGTTGTTGTATGGGTTCTTATTATTTGAAACTTAAACAAATCTTAATAAGAACCACATGCAACTAATCGATCAATTTCTTATGCCGAAAAAACAATTGCGAAATCGGGATCAGCATCAGCCCGGCTAAACCGAAAATAACAAAGGCAGTCCTAAGGCCTAGGGCATGTGCTACATAGCCAATGAGCGGTGGGCCAATGAGCATTCCTACGATGCTGTATGTAGCAATAATTGAGATCGTAACTCCGGCTGAATATTTTTTAGAAGAGCCAGCAAGTAAAAAGGTCATAGGGATAACGGCCGCAGTTCCGAGTCCCACCAGGCAAAAGCCAATCATCGAAGGCCAGAAGTAAGGGAACATTACTGCCATAGCAATTCCGGCAAATATTAAACTGGCGCTGATCAGGTAGGTTTTGGGCATCCCAAATCGCTCCATAAAACTGTCCGAAGCGAAACGTGAAATAGCCATGCAGATCATAAAAATCAAGTAACCCAGTGTAAACAAATCTTCGTTTACTACTTCTTTGAAATACACGCCACTCCAGTCGAACATGCCGCCTTCGCAGATGGCTGCAAAAAATACCAACAACCCCAGGTAAACTATATAAGGGTCTGGTTTTGACATACTGAGTTTATTGCCCGAGGTGGCCCTATCGTTCTGCAATAAAAACGGGTAGGAGTATAGTGCAGCAGCAATGGTGATAATGGCAATCAGGGAAAGATGAATGCCCATTGAAACATTGAGCCAAACGAACAAGGTGGAGATGCCCACGCCCACAATACCCCCTGTGCTCCACAGCCCGTGAAAGGTGCCGTTAATTTTCCGATCAAATTGTTTCTGAAGTGTGATGGCCTGCGTGTTGACGGCAATATTCATAATGCGCATGCTGAACGAGAATAGACAAACGCCACAGATTAATAGAAACGTGGAGGGTGCCCATCCAATAAATATAAGGGCAATCGCAAGAAAGAACAAAGAGACTGTCATAGGTTGGCGACTATCAAACCGCGATACGAGCCAACCCGAGAGAGGTAGGCCAACGAGAGAACTAATGGGCATAAAAAGTAACACCGTTCCCAACTCGGCATCATTGTAGCCAAAGAATGTTTTAATGGTGGGAATGCGGGATGTCCAGGTAGAAAAACAAATGCCAGACAGGAAAAAATATACGTTTAAGAAAAATCGATGTCTATCCTTTACTTCCATAGGCTAATGAAGGCACGAATATCCGGGTTAATGTTTGAATGTGCATTACTAAAAAGATAGGTGCGTGAAATATTTTCTTTTTAAACCCCGGTGGTTGCGCGGTGGCAAATCGGTATCGACTATGAATAAAGAATTGAAATTTCTTACTCTTTTCCGGTTGA
>CAZIOY010000033.1:0-5685 GCA_964540915.1 uncultured Ohtaekwangia sp. | reverse complement strand
AAATCGGTATCGACTATGAATAAAGAATTGAAATTTCTTACTCTTTTCCGGTTGAAGCCAGTGCGTATTTTTTTATAAGCACTACATTCTGTTGAAATACACGATGGTACTGAATAACCCTTTATCTTTGATTAATGATAACCGTAATCGTAGAGTCCTTTACTTGTTGCAGGATGAGTTATTGGTTATAATCACTAAAGAATTGTTTATTGATCGCAGTGGCCTTTTTAATTCCCATAATTTATTCACACCTTTATTTCACAACAAATTCATTTATGACTAAAAGAAATTGGTTTTTACTGATGTCTGTTTCAATTCTTTTCCTACTAAGTTCCTGCAAGGAAGATGACCCGGAACCTTTGAAAGCAGAAACACAAGCTGTGTTGCTGGCGGGAAGCAAAGGCAGCAGCAAGAGTTGGAAACTTAGTGTAGCGACTTATCAGGAGGCATCTAATCCATCTGTTGATTTTGACTTGACACCTTGTATCCTCGATAACATTTACCTGTTTACCAATAATGATGATCAGTCGTACCGCTCCTCGGAGGGAGCCACCCGTTGTGATGCTGCGGATCCGGATTTGCTAGAAGCCGGCAATTGGACGTTTACCTTAGATGGTAAAATACTCGTAGTCCTTCCTGATGAAGTTAATTATTCCGATGGCGCACTGTTTTCTTTTCTCACCTACCCATCAGAAATACTTGACTTAACAGAAACCAGTATGAAGCTAAAAATGAGTATCGTTGAACTGGGTTCCAGCTATTCCTATACACTTACGTTTGTTAAAATCTAGAATGAAATTCAATCTCCTGGTTTTATTGTTATGAACCTCTTACCTGCGCATGGCAGCACAATCAAATTCTCTTTCTTATCTGGCTCTTGGCGATTCGTACACGATTGGTGAAAGTTTGAATGAAGAGGAGCGATGGCCTAATCAACTGGCATTTGCGCTTTCAAAAAAAGGCATCCAAGTTTCGCAACCTAAAATAATTGCTACTACCGGATGGCGCACCGATAATTTGAAAGATGCGATCATCAAGGCGGGTCTTAAAAAAAAATATGATCTGGTGTCACTTCTTATTGGCGTAAATAATCAATATCAGGGTAAACCTGCCGACCAATATGCCATTGAATTTGAAGATTTATTGAAGACCGCCATTCATTTAGCGAAGGGAAATACCGGAAATGTTTTTGTTGTTTCAATTCCTGATTATGGATACACACCATTTGGTCAGGCGAAGAAGGAAACAATCAGCATGGAGATTGATGAATTCAATCGAATCAATAAAGGCATTACTGAGAAGTATAAGGTGACGTATTATAACATTACCGATCTATCACGAAAAGGATTGGAGGACCCATCACTGGTGGCTACTGATAAACTTCATCCTTCCGGCAAGATGTATACGCTGTGGACGGATCGGATTCTCGAAAACTTTGTTCGCTAGCGACTGATTGTTGATCACTGTTCACGGGCTTATAATCCCTTGCAACGTGACAAATTCATTCAACGCTCGATTACACGAGACTAGAGTAATTTCTCAAACACAGGGGCGATCTTATTTGAAATAATCTGATGCCCTTCCACATTGGGATGTATTCCGTCTGCCTGGTTTAACTTTTCAATTCCTCCAACACCATCAAGAATGAAGGGGATCAGCGTTGCTTTATTTTTTGTGGCGAGCTCCGGAAACACACGCCTGAAGTCATCGGTATATTCTTTACCCATATTGGGCGGCACCATCATGCCGGCCAGCACAATTTTACAATTTGGGTATTTACCCTTCACTTTATCGATTATCCCCTGCAGGTTTTTACGGGTCTGGTCTAGGGGCAGACCACGAAGACCATCATTGCCACCCAATTCAAGAACAAAAATGTCAACCGGTTGGCGCAAAATCCAGTCAATGCGGCTGAGTCCACCGGCTGAAGTTTCCCCGCTGAGGCCTGCGTTCACCACTTTTACTTTCCTATCTGTTTTGTTTAACTTTTTCTCGACCAGTGCCGGAAAAGCCTCTTCAGGAGAGAGTCCGTATCCTGCGGTAATACTATCACCAAAGAACAGAATTACTTTCGGTGAGGTCGTGGCCTGAAAAAACAGTGCACATGCAATAAACAATACTTTTTTAGCGACTATCATATTACTAAGTTGGGACTAATTACTACCTCGAAGCAATTTTACTTATTAAACGAATCATATCTGTATTCATTAACTAAAATATCATGCCAGAAACCGTTTTGCTAGCAGAAGGGCTCACCAAAATTTACAAATCTGCCGATCACGATCTTACCGTATTAGATCATGTATCTTTTCAGGCTACGCAGGGCAACAGTTTATCGATCATAGGACCATCGGGAAGTGGAAAGACCACCTTGCTGGGTTTATGTGCCGGCTTAGACACACCCTCCAGCGGAACGATATCGCTCATGGGATTTAAGTTGAATGCCATGGACGAGGATGATCGTGCCTATGTGCGCAATCAGTTTGTAGGTTTCGTTTTTCAGAACTTTCAATTGCTATCAACGCTCACGGCCCTAGAAAATGTGATGGTGCCCCTTGAACTGCGGGGCGAAAAGAATATAGCGCCCAAAGCCAAGGACTTGCTTGCCCGCGTTGGTCTTTCAGAGCGGTTTAATCATTACCCATCTCAACTTTCCGGAGGCGAGCAACAACGTGTGGCGATGGCCCGCGCTTTCATCACCTCTCCAAGAATTTTGTTTGCCGATGAGCCCACTGGAAACCTTGATGAAGAAAACGCTAAGCAGATAACCGATTTGCTCTTTACTATGAATCGCGAAGAGAAAACAACACTGGTGCTGGTTACTCATAATATCGAGCTGGCAGAGAAGACCGAGCGGATTCTTCAAATGAAGGGAGGTAAATTGATTAATGAACGGATTCTCACCATCGCATGATCGAGTACATCATTAAAATCAAAAAAAAGACGCGCTCCATCTTTCAGGATGCATGGGTTTGGAAGATGGCCTGGCGCGATGGCCGTCATAATTTCTCGCGACTATTTCTTTTTGTTGCTTCACTGATCACCGGCATTGCAGCACTCGTAGCGATAGGTTCTTTGAATTATTCCATGCAGGAAGAACTCAATAAAAACGCAAAAGAATTATTGGGAGCGGATTTGCAAATCAAGAGCAATAAGAAATTTGAAGAAGACTTTATTAAATCCATCGATACCGTTAAAAGAGAGGTTTCTTATGAAGCCGACATGGCTTCGATGGTTATGTTTATGAATACCCGCCAATCCAGGTTGGTGAAGGTGACTGCCATGCAAGGCGATTTTCCTTTTTACGGAAAGTTAATCACACAGCCATCGAATGCCTATAGCCTCACACAGTCAGGTGATTTTGTCATGCTGGATGAACTGCTTGCACGCCAATATGAAATCAGCTCGGAAGATTCGATAAAAGTGGGAAGCCGAATGTTTAAAGTGGCGGGTGTGGTTGAAAAGATTCCAGGTGGTGGAGGGCTTACCTCTACGTTGGCTCCAGCTGTGTATATCTCGATGTCAGCATTGGATTCCACCGGACTCGTGCAATTTGGTAGCCGCATAAATTATAGTCTCTTCATCAAGACCACTACGGAAAGAGAGACTGAGAACTTACTTGAGCGATTAAAGAATTCGATGGAAAGGCTGGGCTATTCCTATGATACCGTGGAGGAGAGCAAGCGGGATTTGGGAGAAGGATTTCAATCCGTGTATCGTTTCTTTTCTTTGCTTGCTTTTATAGCGCTTATCATGGGATGTATCGGTGTGGCGAGTTCGGTACACATTTATGCCCGGGAGAAACGCGAAGAGGTAGCCGTGCTGCGTTGTGTGGGTTCGTCCGGGTGGCAGGCATTCAATATTTATTTTATTCAGATTTTTATTCTTGGCTTCATCGGCAGTTTGATAGGCGCTGTGTTGGGAGTAGGTATTCATCAGATTCTTCCCATCGCCTTTAAAGAATACCTGCCGCTGGAATTGCAGTTTGGAATTTCGTGGCCTGCCGTGGGTGAAGGTATCCTTCTAGGATGTATTGTGACCGTGTTGTTTTCAATTCTCCCATTAGTGGCGGTTCGCTTCGTTCCACCACTCACCGTTTTGCGTGCTGATTTCAATCCGGAGGCAAAATCTTCGAAGACACGATGGGTTGTGATGGCGCTGATTATTATGTTCCCTATATTGGTAGCCACCTACCAGACATCAAATTTTATGTCTGGCCTGATGTTTACAGGAGGATTGTTAATGGCCCTGGTTAGCCTGACAGGCGTAGCTATTTTATTGTTATTCTTATTAAAAAAATATTTTCCGCGCAATGGCTCGTTTATCATGCGGCATGCGGTGTCTAATTTATTTCGGCCAAACAATCAAACCAGGGTACTCGTGATCACCATCGGGCTCGGGGCGTTTATTATCACTACACTCAACATCACCCAGCACAGTATTTTAAATCAGGTTGAATTCCGCGGAAGCGAAAATGAGTCAAACACGATTCTGTTTGATATACAGCCTTCACAAAAAGAAGGTGTGGTCAAGCTGATCAACGATCATGATCTTCCCCTCAATCAGCTGGTTCCCATTGTCACCTGCCGGTTAACCGAGGTGAGGGGCCAGTCTATTGAAGCGTTGCAGGACAGTGATTCAATACGCATTCCCGAATGGGCCCTTCGCAGAGAGTATAGGGTTACGTACAGAGATAGTTTGCATCTCTCTGAAGAGCTAATCAAAGGTGAATTACATTCCTTAAAAAAGGACAGCAAAGATTCTGTGTGGGTCACCATATCCGATGGCATGCATGAAACATTGAAGGTGGATATTGGAGACTCCCTCGTGTTTGATATGCAAGGAGTGTTGGTAAAAGCCTTTATCGCAGGAATACGAAAAGTGGATTGGCCGAAGGACCCGCCCAATTTCATTTTTGTTTTTCCATCCGGTGTATTGGAAGAGGCTCCTCAAATTTGGGTAGCAGCAACACGCGTAGATGACATACAAAAAGCCAATCGTTTTCAGCAAGAATTGGTGATGGGTTTTTCAAATGTTTCATTGATTGATCTGCGTTTGATATTGAGTACCGTCAATCAGCTTTTTGATAAAGTCAGTGTAGTCATCAGGTTCCTGGCATTATTCAGCATCGTTACGGGTCTCATTGTTTTGGCAGGGGCAGTATTAAACAGCAAGTTTGCGCGGATGAAGGAGAACATACTTTTAAGGACCATTGGCGCGCGTTCCAGGCAGATATTGAATATTACTTTGATTGAATACAGCTACATTGGTTTCATATCCGCGTTGACCGGAGTTCTGCTTTCGCTGGGTGGAGGTTATTTACTAACCCGGTTTTTCTTTGAAATACAATTTTCCGTGGATTGGATAGAACTATTATACATTTCTTTCGGGGTTGTATTTTTAACCATAGTGATAGGATGGTTCAATTCAAGGGAAGTAATCAATACTCCGCCATTGCAAGTATTGCGAAGGGAAAATTAAAAGTGGGCGTAATCAACAAGTTTTATCTTACTGACACTCTATTTACTTTACTTCAAAAGTGTACGTGCTAAACAATTCATAAAACCACGGATCAACTGTTTTAATGTCCGGATCCACAAAGCAATTTTTCTGGTACAAATCAAAGTGAAAATCACCGTTATTGATTATGTAACTTAATTTATGTGCATAGTAAATTTTTTTTTG
>CAZIOY010000032.1:0-44768 GCA_964540915.1 uncultured Ohtaekwangia sp. | reverse complement strand
TCCTGCTTTTTATCACCCTCGCCAGCGCATCGATCACCGCCTGCACCGAAGAAGAGGTGAAGCCACAAACCGAAGGTAGTAATGCTGGTGGAAGCCCAATCAAAGAATAACCAATAAACACAACCAATATGAAAAAGACAATCATCATCCTTGGTGTTGCATTGATCACCTTATCTGCCACACTCGCATTCAGAGCCAAGTCTGAAATCGTTCCTGCAAAAGAAGAAAAAGTTGCCTCAAACAATGGTGGCGGATTTGCTCTTCAGGATCAAGATCAGTGGAAATAATTGATCTTCATCTTCCAAGAACGAAGGCTTCTTCTAAGCAATGAGTGGTTTTTGATTCCGCTTTATTACTCTTTTTAAGGAAATCTCATGTAAGATTCCGACACTTAAAAATCTTTTGCCGCTGCGATGATGACCGATTAGCAGTAGTTGCAGTCGACAAAGCGAAATTTTGCATAAAATATTGCAGTATGTTTAAGGATTCATTTATTAAAAAAATCCTTAAAACGTGCGTTTTTTTATAAAATATTACATCAAAAGCTGCCCCACCCCTGCTTCTATTGGATTCTCATTTCAAATGGAAGTCTGGTTTGGCTTCCCTGGTAGTTTTTCATATTCTTTAACCTCATATACACAGGGTATTGGCCACCCAATTCCCCTTTCAGCAACCTTGTATTGGTGTAATCTTCTGCATCGTTAAGCCACTGCTCGATGAATGTCTTTTGCTTTGGATAATAACGAATCCGGTAATCGTCCTGCACACCAGCTTTCTTTGCAGCGATCTCCACGGCATCTTCAAAATTGCCCAATACATCCACTAAACCGCGTTCCTTTGCCTGCGCACCTGTCCACACCCGACCAGAGGCAACTTTTCTTAATTCTTCTACAGACATGTTCCTGCCTTCAGCCGCCTTCTCAGTAAACGAGTTATAAATCTCCTCGGTCTTCTTTTGCCAAACTGCTTTTTCAACATCTGTTAAAGGACGGGTGATTGTTACCAACTCCCCTACTTCACCGGTCTTTACTTCATCGAAGGTGATTCCGATTTTATTGTCAAGAAAACTACTCACATCAAACAGCACACTAAACACTCCAATCGAACCGGTGATTGTGGTGGGTTGAGCCACAATTGTATCGCAACCCATTGCCAGGTAGTATCCTCCTGAAGCAGCGTAATCCGACATCGAAGCTATTACCGGTTTCACTTTTGTGGTTAACACGATCTCACGCCACATTACGTCCGATGCCAATGCACTTCCTCCCGGTGAATTAATTCGAAGCACGATGGCTTTAATGCGGTCATTATTGCGTGCTTTTCTTAGCTCTTCGGCAAAGGAATCAGAACCAATCACACCGTTTTGCGCCTTGCCGGGAAGGATATCACCATCAGCCACGATGATGGCAATTTCATTTTTTGAGTCATCATACGCGGAAAAACTTTTCTTGTACTTGCCAAACTTTACAAAATTGATCTCAGCATCATTAGCTAATCCTAAACGCTGTCGCAGGTGATCCTGAACCTGATCGAAGTAGAGCAAAGAATCGACCAGGCCGAATTGAAGCGCACCCTTTGTATCGGTCACACTCATCTTGTCGGCCATTCTCTTCAGTTCATCATAACTGATATTACGGCTCTTCGAAATATCCTGAAGCATGGTGTTATGCAAATCAGAAATTAACTCATTCAACTGCAGCCTGTTTTCGTTGCTCATTTTATCGAGCATAAAAGGTTCCACCGCACTTTTAAAATCTCCTACTCTGAATATCTGTGGTTTGATGTCCAGTTTATCGAACATTTTTTTAAAAAAAGAAACCTCCACGGAGAGACCATTGAATTCCATTTCACCTTGTGGATTTAAATACACGTTGTCAGCCGCAGAGGCTACATAATAGGCTTGCTCGGTATACATCTCACTATAAGCAACCACCCACTTACCAGCATCTCTGAAATCAAGAAGGGCATCACGCACTTCTTTTGCTACTCCATAGCCACCCATGAATATGCTCAGATCCAGATATATCCCTTTAATTTTTGAATCGGTCTTGGCATTCGATATCACTTTCTTAAATTGAAGCAACCCAAGCGGGGATACAGCCCCGGGAATAGGCAACCCCTCTAAAGGATTTTCAATTTCATTTTCAGTAATAGGCACATCCAGTTTTAGATGCAGCACGGAGTTTTCTTCTATCAACACTTTCTCGCCATCCCCGGATATGCCAGAAATCAATGTCATAAAGAAAACAGTCGTCAAAACAATGATCAGGCCCAGTGCGACAAACGATCCAAGGCAGGATGCGAAAAAAGTCTTTATAAAATTCATGTATATTAAAATTTGAAAGATCAAAATTACTCAATCGAAACAGGTAATAAAACCCTTTACTATCTTTCCGCTCACATGACAAAAAATGAAATCTTTATATCGTTGGGTTCCAATCTTGGCGATCGTGCGGAAAATCTAAAAAAGGCGCTTCATGCTATTGAATTACATGTAGGCACTATTATCAAACGGTCTTCCGTGTACGAAACCAAGCCATGGGGGAAAAGTAATCAGCCTGATTTTTTTAACCAGGTAATACTGGTTCATTCTGATATGTCTCCTAAAAACTGTCTCCTCTCGTTGTCTGCCATTGAAGAACAGATGGGACGAAAACGTGAAGAGAAATGGGGTGCACGCATTATCGACCTTGATTTACTCTATGCAGATGACATAATCGTTCAAACGGAAAAACTAACGCTGCCTCATCCGGGCCTGGCGCAAAGAAGATTTGTGCTGGTGCCGCTGGTAGAAATAGCTCCTGATTTTATTCATCCTCTGCTAAAAAAAAATCAGCAGCAACTCTTGAACGAGTGCCCCGATTTACTGGAAGTAAAATTAAAGGCTTGACACTTCCACCTGAGGAGCGATCTTCTTCACCAGGCCCTGCAATACTTTTCCAGGGCCGCACTCGATGAAAGAAGTACCCCCATCTTTCACCATGTTTTGAATAAGCTGTGTCCAGCGTACAGGGGTGGTCAACTGATCCATGAGATTTTTCTTTATCACTTCTATATCGGTGGATGGCAGTGCGTTTACGTTTTGATACACCGGACAAATGGGTGTCATGAATTTAGTTGCCGCAATAGCTGCCGCTAATTCTTCTTTGGCAGGATTCATCAGCGGTGAGTGAAATGCTCCTCCCACCTGCAAGGGCAAGACGCGCTTGGCGCCCGCAGCCTTCATTTTTTCACAGGCAATCTCAATCCCCTTTATAGAACCAGAGATCACCAATTGACCGGGACAATTATAATTAGCTGCCACTACAATCTCTTCGCTGATCGATGCACAAATCTCTTCCACCTTTTGATCATCTAATCCCAGAATAGCTGCCATAGTAGAAGGATTAATTTCACAGGCACGTTGCATCGCCAGCGCTCTTTTAAAAACCAGTTGCAATCCATCTTCAAAGGAAAGTGACTTGTTGGCTACCAATGCAGAAAACTCGCCCAAAGAATGACCGGCTACCATGTTGGGATGAACTGCATCTTGTGATAATGCTACTACCACAGAATGAATAAATACAGCCGGTTGCGTCACCCTGGTTTGTCTTAATTCATCCGCGCTGCCGGTGAACATGATTTCAGAAATCTTAAATCCTAAAATAGCATCAGCCTGATCAAACACCGATTTTGCAATCGCACTTTTTTCGTATAGCTCTTTACCCATTCCGGTAAACTGAGCGCCCTGACCTGGAAAAATAAATGCATTCATGATAATTCGATTGGTTTTAGACCCGAGTTTACAGGTTCAGAAAATAAAATCAAAATCCGGAAGAGAAATCAATTGACGAACCGTGCTTTCATCTGCGGTGTGGGAATCATGCACTCGTCTTTTTTGCCAAACCACCGGTAGCGGTTCTTTGCAATCCAATCATAAACAAAATCGCGGATAAATATGGGCACAATTTTAAAAGCATACATCCATGGCCACATTCCATCAAGCATGCGCGCTATCTCTAATGCCGCATTACTTTTTTGGAAGAGCCGGCCATTCTTAATTAGCAATACACTATTGAGTGCTGAAGGCGGAAGATTAAACCGCTTCATTTGCTCTGCACCATATTCCGATTGAAGTGAAGCAAATTTTAATTTTGACTGCGCATCCCGTTTAATGATAAAAAGCACTGATCCATTGCACAAGTTGCATACGCCATCAAAAAGAACTACGGGGCTATCACTCAGCGCACGATCTGCACCCATCCTTTTATTATTTGCTTTTGGTCCTTCGGATCAACCACATCAAAAATTACTTCGGCACTATAAAAATACACGCCTGACGAAAGCTCCTTGCCATTATTATCGAGACCATTCCAATCGATATAAATGGTGCGCTCACCCCCCGACTGGTATGAATACACTTCTTTACCCCACCGATTATACACAGCAAGATTAACTTTTTGAACGAAGCGCGCACAACGCCTTTTCAAGTCTTCCAAATCAACGGGGCCGCCACAAGGTCCTAATCCATCTTCATCTACAACCACACGGTCACTAAATGCACTAAACAATTCATTGCAACCATCACCATTCGGTGTAAATACATTGGGCAATTCATAATAGGGGCAATTGTTAAAACAGAAAGATTCGCTGAATTCACTCACATTGCCGGCACGGTCAACCGACCTGATCTTATAGCACCCCGCAAACGAGGGCAAGTTAGCATCAATATAGAAGGTATCGCGCACCAGTAGGATATCCAGCGAATCAAAAATTCCATCAATGGTACTGCTTTTATAAATCCGATAACCCTGTATATCTTCCCGACATGCCGCATCGGCCGGACGATTCCAGGTCAAAGTATTACTGAATACATTGGCGCCACAGGAATAATTTTGAAAATACTCTTCACAATCCAGCGCTTCAATAGCAAGTGTTGGTGTGCATGGGGGCTCATCGTCATTGGGGCGGGCACAAATAATTTGAGAGAAGTTATTTAACGGCTCTTTTATGCGAGGATTCCCATAGGCACCACGCGTCATTACGCGATAGCAATAGGTTTGGGTTTCACTTAATCCTTTATCGACATAATTAAAGTTCGTCTCATTAACATCTACACTATCAATCAATACCAATTGTCCTTCGGTGGCGTTGGCAGGGCCTCGATAAATCAAGTGACGCGAATAGTCTTGTGTTCGATTTGACCACGGCACATCAGCATTCCAAATCAGAGCTATTTGCAAAAATTGCGGACTCGCTTCCAGCCTGACGGTTGAAGCCGTTGGTGAAGTATCAATCTTTGTTCCATCACTGGCATACGCTACCACCCGATAATTGTAAACGATCTCTCTGGTGTTTGCATCGGTATCCACAAAAATTGTATCTGCTCGCTTTCCCGGAAAGGAAGGTGTCAATTTTATATCACCACTGAAACCTTCGGCACGGAAAACTTCATATTGGTAAGGAGGCGGAAACTGAGCCGGGTCCGCATCAAAAGGTGGCCTCCATTTTACGGTGACTTGTCCTGGTGTGGTGACTTTACCTTGCGCATCTAATATGCTGGTGAGATCAATGGTCACGTTGGTGATCACAGGAGCATCCGCTAAAATCGGAGGAATGCATATTTCCTGCGAAACATAACTTTCACCGCCTCCTGGCAAAGGGAAAACAGCCACCAAACGATAACAATACTGAGCGCCAACGGCCAAACCTTTACCTCCATTGGTATCATTGAAGGTGGAGTTAGCCATTGAAACATCGGCAATTTTATCGTAGCCCAAAAAATCAGGCATGCCCGTTACACACTCTGGCGGTGTGAACGAAAACTGGTCTACTCTTCGCCATACTTGCATGGTTACCGCATTTGCTTTGCATGCATATTCCTCCCACTCCAATTTTACAGACCTTGTTCCCAGGCTAACAACGGGGGCCTTCCACTTGGGTGCAGGACCAACAACACGAATATTCCAGGTTTTGAATTGAACCAGGGTTGGCCCGTTTGAAGATTTATCGCTGACTTTAAAAACCACCTGATAAGGCTGCTCCTTTACGTGATCGCAGGTGGTAGCCCATGTGAAACTTAATTTGCCTTTAAGGCCGGGAGCGGTAAACTGAAATTTTGGTGGGACAGGTGAAAATGTGGCAGGCGATGGATTTACTGTAAACACCTGAGAAAAAGCTTCTAGTTTAACGCTGTCAAAATCAGGGTCGAAACCAAAAATATCCTCATTGATAATTGTACCGGCCTCAACACAAATATCGGCAGGAACTTCCAACTCTGGTCTTTGATTCAGGCAATCTTCAATAATGATTTGCATATCCCGCACCACAAACCCAATCTGAATCCATATGCCATTGATTTTCCTCCACTCTTTTACAAGGAAAGCGACATTATATTCACCAGGCGAACCGGGTGCGTCCCAAAGAAGTGTTCCTGTTGTGGGATTGATGGAGAAAGTGGGTTGCCCATCGCCAGTTTCATTAGCAACATTATAATTTATTCCTGTATAGAAATCTTTTTCATTTGGATCCTGATAGCCATTTACGAAAACGCCCTTATCTCTTTTGGGTATAGTCAATTCATATGAAATGCTGTCTCCATCAGGGTCATAAGCTCCGGGATTATGATAGAATGCAGCCCCGGTACACCCTTTGTCAATAGGCGGCACCAACAAGCGAGGTGTGTTGCTGCAACCCAGGAAGGGATCTATGATAATTTGTGTTTCTACATAAAAACGTGTTTCAACAGAGTTAGACATGTTCAGGATATCCGCATTTCGATTGGCTTCGAGGTAGCTGATCACATATTTCCCGGGCCCTCCGAAGGTGTGAGTGGTCGTGAAGGAAACTGTTCCCACTTCTGGTCCCAGATCTGGCCTGCGGGTATTTTCTATGGTAGGTGTGACTAACGGCTTGCTTCCATCACCAAAATCCAAAATACCATCACCAAATTTTATCGGTGAGCCCAAATCAGTGTAAACAGTAATGGTGATTTTAAAAGTAAGATCCGTACAACTTACCCGCTCCAGGGTGATCTCGCCAGCACGCAAATGAGTTGCGTTTGCACTGATCGAAAAAAATAATATGCCAAACAGCGCCCCCAGCAAGGTGCTCAGCAAATATAATTTTGCTTTCTTATTCATACCAATACAATCAACCTGAATAAAACATATAAGAAAGAGAACAGTTTACAAGTAACGACAATTTGTGTGTTCGAAAAAGTCTTTTCCAGCAGATGAACGCTAAATGGAGTAAAATATTTGGGATTGGTTTACAATTAATAATTGCCTTTATATTGCATCAAACTTTAATTCCTTATTAGATTGTTATGAGAGTCGTTGGAGAGATTCCGCATCCACAGTTAAAAATCACAATTTTCAATTGGAATAACCGATATTTGATCAAATTGGAACACGGCTCCTTTGAACAAACTTTTAAAGTCAGCGAATTTGATATCGCTTCGGAAGAAGACCTTAAAAAGATGGTAGATTCTGAATTTTTACAGGAAGCCGAGGCGCGATTTCAGGACATGGCTCAATCCCTTTTCAAATCGCAAAAAAGGAATGAAGGATTTTAAGCAGTTTGTGGAATGCCAACGCAGCCATTAACTTTGACCCCCTATTCGGATTTACTATTGTGATGGAAATACTGGCAGAAAAGAAGAATAAGAACAAACCCTACAAACCAATATTGGGAGGAATTCCTGATTGGCCGGTATATCAGCTTAGTAAAAACCGAAAGGAATTTTTGGAAGAAGTGACGCGCAAATCCATTGATCGCATTCTGGAACTACGCCCCTCACGCAAGCAACTTATCGATGAGCTTGAAGCCACTGCTTATCGTGAGCAAAATCGCATCAAGAGAAATCGTTGGCGAGTGGATCCAAAAGACGATTCAAGGTTTTGGTCGGATGTAAAAAAAGATTTAATCGAATCAAGCGCCAAAGCCACCGAAGAATCTGATAAAACACACGAAGAAATACTGAAGCGCATTGTCATGCGCTACGCCAATGAAATAGCAGGAAACTTTAAACCTAATTCCTACCGTGTTACGCGTGAATTGATCAAATTCTGGTTCTCGCGTTTGCTGAATGGGGCCCGCGTAAAAAAATTCGGAGCGTTCTTTAGAAATCAATATACCCTGCGCGATAAAATTCAAATCGTAGGAAAAGTAAAGTTGTTGCGGAAACTCGCAAAGAAAGGAACCGTGGTGATGGTGCCAACACACTTCAGCAATCTGGATTCAATTTTAATTGGTTGGGTCATCCATTCACTTGGACTTCCTGCCTTCATTTACGGAGCAGGGCTTAACCTGTTTAACATTAAAATCTTTGCCTACTTCATGAACAGCCTGGGGGCCTACAAAGTAGACCGCAGGAAGAAAAATCTTCCTTACCTCGAAACGTTAAAAATGTACTCCAACGTTGCCATTCAAAAAGGCGCTCATAGTTTATTTTTCCCGGGTGGCACTCGTTCACGGTCAGGGCTGATTGAAAAGCAACTTAAGTTAGGGCTGCTCAGCACGGCCATTGAAGCACAACGTAACTTATACATGGAAAATCCGGATGCCGTGGAGGTGAGGAAGATATTTGTCGTGCCCGTTACCCTTAACTATAATTTCGTATTGGAAGCACCCGATCTCATTGAAGATTATCTTCATGTAAAAGGTCAGGATAAATATTTTCAGGAGCAGGATAAGTATGGCAGCGTTCAACTTCTCAAGTTTCTTTTCAAATTTTTCACGAAGGGTTCCAATATTTCAGTCTCCATCGGACCAGCGCTTGATGTACTGGGCAATTATGTAGACGAAGAAGGACATAGCATTGACAATCAAGGTCGCCTGATCCATACGAAAGACTACTTTATTTCCAGCGGACAAATATCCATGGACATGCAACGGGAGGATGAGTATACCCGCATGCTCAGTCAGAAAATTGTAAGCGAGTATCATAAAATAAATCGTGTATTCGCCAGTCACCTGGCCGCCTTTGTTGCCTTCGAAATGTGGCAGCGTAAATTTCCCAAACTCGATTTATTTGGTCTGCTGCGCTTGCCGGAAGAGGACCTTGAACTTGATTATGCGGAGTTTCGCGAAACGTTCAAGCGGGTGCGAAAAAGGATATACGAATTGCACGATCAGGAGAAAGTATATTTCGCCACTCACCTGAAAGGCAAAGTAGAGAATGTATTGAAGCTTGGCATTGAGAACGTGGGCATATTCCATTTAAAACGTCCGCTCTTACTGAACAAAAAAGGAAACATCATCACGAAAGATCTTACAGTACTTTATTATTACCACAACAGGTTGGTTGGTTATGACCTCGAGCAGTTTATCTGATAAGCCGGTTGGGGTAATAGGTGCCGGAAATTTTGGTTCAGTAATTGCCAATATTTTAGCTATCAACAGGCGCGTAATTTTATATGCCCGTGACGAAGCGGTGGTTAGTTCTATCCTAAAAACCCGGGTACACAGGGGTTATCCGATGAGTCCGCATGTTGAGCCCACCAGCGATCTCGCCTATCTGGCTTCTCAGTGCGATGTTATTTTTCCAATGGTGCCATCTGCCCACTTTCGTGACATGATGAAAAAACTATCTCCGTACCTGCATCCTTATCACATCTTAATTCACGGCACAAAAGGATTTGATATCACTCTTCCAGAAGGAGAAACCATTGAGAGTGTTTCAAAGCTCACTCGCGAGCAAGTGAAGACGATGAGTGAAGTGATTAAGGAAGAAAGCGTTGTAGTGCGGGTAGGTTGCCTGGCAGGACCTAACCTGGCAAAAGAGTTGGCCCAGCGGCAGCCGGGTGCCACCGTAGTAGCCAGTCATTTTAACGAGGTGATTCAGATTGGAAAAAAGTTATTGCGCAACGATCGTTTTCAGGTATATGAAAACAATGATATCGTAGGTGTTGAGATAGCCGGAGTGTTAAAAAACATTATCGCAATTGCATCTGGAGCGCTGAGCGGTTTGGGATATGGTGAAAACGCAAAAGGTCTGCTCATCAGTCGTGGTGCCGTAGAGATGGTTTACCTTGGGCGTGCGTTAGGCGGTGATTTAAAGGCATTTTTAGGTGTGGCCGGCATTGGAGATCTTGTCACTACTTGTAACAGCCCAATGAGTCGTAACTTCACGGTCGGCTACCGCCTTGCCAAAGGAGAAAATCTAGATGCCATATTAGCCGATATGACAGAAATAGCAGAGGGTGTGAACACCGTGCGCATTGCAAAAAAATGTGCAGATCACTATAAGGTTCGTGCGCTCATCACGGACAGGCTCTATAAAGTTTTGTTTGAAGGAATGACCGTTGAAGAAGCGCTTGAATTCCTGATGAGATATCCACTCAATGTAGATATTGATTTTCTATAAATTATAAATTCGCGATTATCGCTTTTGTTACCCGCTCCAGTTGCTCTTTGGATGGAGAAAGTTTAGAACGCGTAAAATTGATATCACCCATACTATTCATGGGAACCAGATGAACATGGGTGTGGGGTACCTCCAGGCCGATCACAGCAACCCCGATGCGTTTGCATGAAATTGTTTTTTTTAGGGCCACCGCCACTCTTTTGGCAAACACCATCATATCTGCCAAGGTGTTTTCATCCAAATCAAAAATATAGTCCACTTCTTGTTTAGGGACCACCAATGCGTGTCCTTCAACCAGTGGCATCACATCTAAAAAAGCGATGAAACGATCATCCTCAGCAATAATGTGTGCGGGAATTTCGCGATTAATTATTCGGGTAAAAATACTAGCCATAAAAATTAACTAAGCCTCAATGCTAATAATCTCGAATTCCATTTCGCCAGCAGGAGTTTTTATTTTAACCATATCGCCTTGTTTCTTACCCAGCAACCCCTTGCCGATAGGTGACTGCGTAGATATCTTTCCTGCTTTCAGGTCCGCTTCTTCTTCAGACACGAGCATGTACGTAACCGATGCACCGTTCTTCTTATTCTTAATGGTCACTTTTGATAAGATGGAAACTGAAGAAGTATCAATTTTGGTTTCATCCAACAAGCGTGCACTGCTCAACACATTCTCCATTTGAGCAATTTTTGCTTCTAAATGACCCTGTGCATCTTTTGCCGCATCGTACTCGGCATTCTCACTTAAATCGCCTTTATCACGAGCTTCCGCAATCTGCTTGGCAATGCCTGATCTACCTTTGGATTTCAAGGTTGCCAATTCATTCGTCAACCTATCCAATCCCTCCTTGGTGTAATATGAAATCTTTTTACTCATAATGTTACTTTTTGGTTTACTCCTTCGTTCCCTCAACTTTATTCAATGGTCAAAAAAGAAACAACGGCCTCCGATAAGGGGCCGTTGTTAAACCTTTGCAAAAATAATTTTTTTATTGACTATTTCAAATCAAGCCCCCACCAAATCAGGAACCGAAATCTTAATCTGTTCCAGAAGTTCATCATCAAATTTAGCAAGGTATAATGTTTTTGCCTTCACCAATTGATCAATAGTTAGTCCTTTAGCTCCTCTTAAATCCGCCTTGTATAAGCTGGCATTTTCAAAATCAGCACCCATTAAATAACTGCCTTTCAAATTAGCCTCCATTAAAAAAGCATTGCTGAAACTGGCTTTGATCAGAAAAGCATTTTCAAAGCGGGCCTTTATCAAAAAGGCATCTTTGAAATTCGCTCCGCTTGCATAGGCCGCACATAGATTTGCCTGATTCAGGTTTGAATTTTCAAGGTTTGTTTGATTGAGGCGGGAACTCTCAAGATTAGTTTCTATCAAGGATGAGTTCGACAGATTTGCCGAGTTAAGATTCGATCCCTTCAGATTCACATAGTTCAGATTGGTTCGTGCCAGATAGCAGTTAACGAGATTTATTTCATGAATTGTATGACGATTTAATCGCTTAATATTACCAACAGTCCGGAAGGCCGCTTCGTCCGATTCCCACAACCTGAAATCATCAATCTCATCACGATAGGTTCGTATACGTTGACGTACATCACCATTTTGATTGAGCCAGAAGATTAAAATACCAATGATGGCGATGTCGAATATCATTCCATGTGCTTCGACTAAAATTTGAGGCCAAAAATTACTAAAGTCAGATAAATAATACTTCAAACTCAGGCTGATAACCAGAATGGACACGAATAGCAGAACCAGTGATGTGGTGAGAATGGGTCTCTCAATAATATGGTTGACTCTATCCTGAATTTTGACTTTGAGTCTATTGAACGCTAACATCAGATTAGTTCGGTAGAGGTCTTGGAATATTTTTACGTTTAATTATTTACGAATATAAACGGTTTTTGCTACAGGAACTTCAAAAGCTAACCCAAAATATTACATGGGTCTTAAATTAGTTACCTTATAAAAGTATATGAATAGTAAGAAAATAAACTCCCAGGCCAAGCAAGTCATTGGTGGTAGTAATAAAAGGACCAGATGCCAGGGCCGGATTAAATCCTAACCGGTTAAGTATGAGGGGTGTTACTGTGCCCACAAAGGAAGCAAACACCACCACAAAGAAAAGCGCCAGGGAAACAACCAAATTAAGGGAGTCATCTCCAAAGGTTAACCAGGTTACACCGTAAACAATGATCGACAGAAAAAATCCATTCAATATGGCTACACTGAACACTTTCATCAATCTCTTCCATAATCCCTCATCCACAAATCCTGGGTTTGCAAGACTTTGAACTACCAGGGAAGATGATTGAATACCAACATTGCCTCCCGTTGCCTGAATGAGTGGTATGAAAAAAGCAATGGCCGTTATTTTTGCAATTTCTAATTCAAAGAAACCCATGAATCGGGCGCTGATCATTCCACCTAATATGCCAATGAGCAACCATGGCAATCGTGCCCTCGTGTTTCTCCAGACGCTGTCATCCTCCTCTACATCTTCGGTGATACCCGACATGATCTGACGCTCCTCTTCTGCCTGCTCGGTAATTACATCCACCACATCATCAATGGTAATCCGGCCTACCAAATGTCCCTGAACATTCACCACCGGCACCGATTCCAAATCATACTTACTCATGATTTCCGCCACTTCCCTGTCTTCCATGTATGTTTCAACAGAAACAATATCGCCTTCACAAATATCTTTAACAATAGTTTTTGATTCCGACAAAATCAACTTCTGCAGCGATACTCTGCCTAGCAGCTTATCCTGATCATCGACCACATACACCGCATAGAATTTAGTAACGTTCTCTGCTTGTTTGCGAATTTCATCAACACATTGCACCACCGTCCAATAATCTTTCGCCTTTATTAACTCCTTTGCCATCAAACCCCCGGCAACATTTTGGTCATAGCGCAAAAGATCTATGACTTGCGATCTCAGATCAGAATCTAATTGGGCAATGATCTCTTCGCTGGTCTTAATGGGTAGTTCATTAAGAATATCGGCAACATCATCAGAGTCCAAATAATTTACAATCGCAGTAATTTCGGAGGTTTCATAGTTGGTGAGGAAGGATTTTCTGGTATCCGGATCCAGATCATTGATGATCTTTGATCTTACCTCGAGCGATAAAAGGTCCAACACATATTTGGACTCTTCTCCGTTGAATTCATAGAGCAAGGAAGTGATGTCAGCGGGGTTTACATCTTCCAGACAGTCGCATATAAACACACTATCACGCTCGTCCAGGGCTTGCTGGAACCGATCGCGAAACTCCTTCGTCAATTCAAACTCTTCAGGCCTCACTGGATTTTCTGGATTTCTTTAGTAAGAAAAATAAACTGTTCAACCGACAATTGTTCAGCTCTTTTATCCATGAGTTCGAGCGTTGAAATTGAAGGAGGCAAATTTAATATTTTCAGTGCGTTACGCAAGGTCTTACGCCTGTTTTGAAAAGCCTGCTTCACTACTTTGCGATACAACACTTCATCACACTCGAGTTTATCACGCTGATTGCGCACGAGTCGTATTACAGCAGACATCACCTTAGGAGGAGGAAAAAATACTCCCGGTGGAACTTTAAAAAGATATTCAATATTATAAAAGGTCTGAAGGAACACGCTCAGTATTCCATAGGTCTTACTTCCCTCCTTCTCAGCAATTCGATCAGCGACTTCCTTTTGAATCATGCAAACTACCTGAGACACCTGGCTGCGGTGATCCAGAATTTTAAAGAAGATTTGAGAAGATATGTTATATGGGAAATTACCTATGATGATCAGATTTTCAGAAAACTCTTTTTCTATTTCCAATTCTAAAAAATCACCGGAAATAATTCGGCCTTTGAGTGAAGGATAATGTTCAGCGAGATAGGTTACTGATTCACGGTCTATTTCAACTACCTTGAGATCAATGTCAGGATTAGTTGAAAGATACTGCGTGAGTACTCCGGTGCCCGGTCCGATTTCAACCACCTGGTTCAGTCCCTTTGAAAGCACCAGCGAATCAACAATGCGAAGCGCAATGTTCTTGTCTTTCAAAAAATGTTGCCCCAAAAACTTCTTTGGCCTTACCATCTATGAATTTTTATACCGGGTTTATTGTATGTGCAGCGAAACTACAAAGTATAAATCCAAAACAAGAAAATTACTGTAAATTGCCCAGCAGAAGAACTCAACCAGCATAATGACACACGTAGACAAACCTCGCATCGGAATAACATTAGGTGACCTAAATGGCATTGGACCTGAAGTAATTATCAAAGTATTATCTGATACCCGACTAATGAGTTTGATGACTCCTGTTGTATATGGGTCTACCAAGGTGCTTTCGTTTTATAGAAAATTAATGAATCTGGAAGAGTTTAATTACAGCCAGGTGAAATCAAAAGGACAGTTCTTTTCAAAAACGATCAACGTGGTGAACTGCTGGGAGGATGTTATTGAAATAAATCCTGGCCAGCCATCACGACAAACTGCACACGCAGCCTTGCTGAGCTTAAAAAAAGCGGTGGAAGAGGTGAAGGAAGGTCTCATTGATGGATTTGTAACAGGCCCCATCGATAAGAACACAATTCACGGAAATGATTTCCCGTTTCATGGCCACACGGAATATCTTACCCAGGAATTTAACGCAGGTGAAAGTTTGATGATGATGGTGAGCGATGCCCTTAAAGTAGGGTTGGTTACCGAGCATATCTCCGTAAAGGAAATTCCGGCATACATCACCAAAGAGCGTGTAGAATTAAAGATACGACTCATGGAACTATCATTAAAAAAAGATTTTCTGATCAATAAGCCTAAGATTGCCGTGTTGGGACTTAATCCTCATGCCGGTGATTCTGGTCTTCTTGGCAAAGAAGAAACCGAAATCATCACACCTGTGATTATGGATTTGAAATCAAAAGGTAAATTAGTCTTTGGGCCCTTTCCGGCAGACGGTTTTTTTGCTTCCGGTATGCATCAGCACTATGATGGCATTTTGGCCATGTATCACGATCAGGGGCTTGTTGCTTTTAAAACTCTCGCGTTTGAGACAGGAGTCAACTTCACAGCAGGATTACCATTAGTTAGGACCTCCCCCGATCATGGAACCGCCTATTCCATCGCAGGAAAAAACCAGGCAAATGAAAACTCTTTCAGACAAGCCATGTACCTTGCCGTTGATATTATTAAGAATAGGAGTACACAAACAGTAGAAAAATAATAGGAAATTTTTAGCGTCTCTGGGTGCAATCACAGAACTTTTTATATTTTGACGGTCTTTAATATTAGATTTGAGAAAGTCGCCAGTTTAATTTCGCATGGATATCGTAACCAAGAAAAAACTCAACATTTTGATACAATTGGCGGAAGCCGATAAGCATTTTGCCAAATCAGAGCGCGAAATGATCTTTAAAATTGCCAAAGACCGTCAATTTCCTGAAGATGTTGTGGATTCTCTCATCCGAAATCCAGAGCCCATCGATACACTGGGCGCCCTCTCCATTGACCAAAAGTTTGACTACCTGATTTCCTGCATCGATTTAATATTCGTGGATCAGAAAATATTTGAGAGCGAGCTAATTTTCGGTCGGGGCATTGCAATAAAGCTCGGCTTCAAAAAGAATGTGGTCGACTACCTTGTTGAGAATAGCAGTAAAAAGCCTTTAAATGAGCTGAAAAGCAAGGTTTTTCAGGATTATGTTTAATTGATTGAATTTGATTCGTGCCTGATTCATAAAATTCATTCTCCAAGGGTCATAAAATTCAATAAATACTGATAAATTTGCCCGCTCATTTTAAAACCCTCTGGGTTGGGCGATTGAAGGACTTTAGTGTCAATATTATCGGATTCAGCAAGAAAGTTCATCTCTTTCATTTTGAATTAAAGGATGATTTTTTTGAGCGATATGGAAAGGAAGTTCTTTCCAGGGGTGATTTTGACGTGCAGGTTTCTTTGGATATGAGAGAAACGTTCATTGAAGTTGATTTTAAGATTTCGGGTCACGCAGAACTTATTTGTGACCGCAGTTTGAAACCGTTTGAACATACCTTGAACCTAGACCGAAAGGTCATTTTCAAATACGGGGAAGAACCACAGGAAATCAGCGATGAGATCGTGATCATCACCAGAGATCAGGATCATATCGATGTAGGCCAGTTTATGTATGAGTTTATTGTGTTATCCATACCAATAAAAAAATTACATCCTGACTTAAGACATGTAGACGAAGATGAATCCAACGAGAAAATCGTTTACACGACATCAACAGAAAAAGAAGAAAAAGAAGAAGAAGAAGTAGACCCACGGTGGGAAAAGTTAAAAAAGTTAAAAAAGTAGTTACGTTAAATAAATAAGGTTATGCCAAATCCAAAACGAAAAACCTCGAAAACCCGCAGAGATAAGAGAAGAACACACTATAAGGCTACTGCTAAGCAAATGGCTGTGTGCCCTACTACCGGTGAACATCATTTGCCACACCGTGCTTTCTGGCACGAAGGCAAATTATACTACAAAGGCAATGTAGTGATGGAGAAGGAGGTATTGGCTTAACATGCCATGATCTCATTTAATAAGAAAAAAAATATTTGTTCGTGTTCTGCTTGTTACTCACGCAATCAGATCATATAGAAGAATGATTTCAAGCCCGGTTGATTGATTCAATCGGGCATTTGTTTTTTAAAATGCTCATAGCAAGAAACTAACTATGAATAAAATCAGAGCAGCAATTACCGGTGTAGGGGGTTATGTACCAGAGTATATTCTTACTAATAAAGAATTGGAGACCTTGGTCGAAACCAGTGACGAGTGGATAACCTCACGTACTGGCATCAAAGAAAGAAGAATTCTAAAAGGCGAAAATCAAGGTGTGTCCGTGATGGGCATATCGGCCGTGAAAGAATTACTCGCAAAAACCAAGACCGATCCAAAAGAAATTGATTGTATCATCTTTGCCACGGTAACTGCGGATATGACTTTTCCCGCTACCGCTAATATTGTGGCAACAGCCGTTGGCGCCACCAATGCTTTTAGCTACGACATGGGTGCCGCGTGCTCGGGATTTATTTTCGCACTCACCACAGGGGCAAGTTATATTCAGTCTGGGATGTATAAGAAGGTGATTGTAATTGGAGGTGATAAAATGTCGTCCATCCTGGATTATACCGATCGCACAACCTGTATCATTTTTGGCGATGGTGCCGGATGCGTACTTCTCGAGCCTACTACGGAAGAAGTAGGTGTGATAGACGCCATTCTGAAAAGTGATGGAGCGGGTGAATCCTATTTGCATATGAAAGCAGGTGGAAGCCGCATACCTGCCTCGCATGAAAGTGTTGACGCAAGACAGCATTTCGTTTTTCAGGAGGGCGCTGCCGTATTTAAATTTGCGGTAACTAATATGGCCGAGGTATCGGCACAACTAGCCGAGCGAAATCACTTAACGAAAGAAAATATTCAATGGCTGGTACCCCATCAGGCCAACAAGCGAATCATAGACGCCACCGCCAATCGCATGGGTATCAGTGAAGATAAAGTGATGATGAATATCGAACGGTATGGTAATACTACCGCAGGTACTATTCCTCTCCTTCTGTGGGACTACGAAAAGAGACTGAAGAAAGGGGATAATCTTATTCTGGCAGCGTTTGGAGGAGGCTTTACGTGGGGTGCTGTATATGTAAAATGGGCCTATAATTCGTAATAACCCACCATCATATTGTTGATTGTATTTAAATAATTCATTTGTAAATTAAAGGATAATTTATGGCTACTGTTTCTGATTTAAGTAAGGGGAATTATATTCGTTACAATGGTGAAGTCGTTCAAATTGAAGAACTTCAACATCGTACACCCGGCAACCTGAGAGCATTTTATCAGGTTAAAATGAGAAGTGTAAGAACAGGAAAAACTGTAGAAAACCGTTTCCGTCCTGGAGACGCTGTTGATCAGTTGCGTGTAGAAACAAAAGAGTATCAATATCTCTATCAGGATGGCGACAGCCTGGTTTGCATGGACAACGAAAACTTTGAACAAGTTTATATTGATAAAGTATTATTAGGCAACTCCGTAAATTTTATCAAAGAAGGCGTCACTTTATTAATTGCATTTGAAAACGGTACCAATCCCATTACCGCAGAAGCTCCGGCTCATGTGGTGGTAAACGTTACCTATACCGAACCAGGCATGCAGGGTGATACCGCTACCCGTACTTTAAAAGCTGCCACCATCGAAACCGGAGCTGAAATCCGTGTGCCTCTATTTGTTAATACTGGCGACAATATCAAGATTAAGACCGATACGGGTGAATACGTAGAACGAGTTAAATAACTATATGGCTTCTAAAAAAACAACCGCTGTAAAAGGTATCGGAAAGTCCGCTGCCTCACTAAGCGGATCTTCTGAACCCAAAAAACAAACTGAAATGAAAACTTCCGAAATCAGAGACCTGATCGATTTTATTGCTCAATCAGGATTGAATGAAGTAGACATTGAAACAAAAGAACTCAAGCTTCATGTCAAGCGCGAACCAGATCAAAAAGTTTTGAAGGCATCTACCCAAGTAATGGCCGCACCGGTTGCGGCAGCCCCTGCACAAATAGCCGCTCCAACAACAAACACAACTCCGGTTAAAGCAGAAATGCCAATAGCCGCTACTAAAAATACGGTTGAAATCAAATCACCCATGATCGGCACTTTCTATCGTACTTCTAACCCCGACTCACCTCCATTTATTTCGGTGGGTGACAAAGTTTCAAAAGGGCAGACCGTGTGCATCATTGAAGCTATGAAATTATTCAATGAAATTGAATCAGAAATTTCTGGCACCGTAGTGAAAGCAATGGTAGAAAATTCATCACCGGTTGAATACGACCAGGTGTTGTTTGTCGTTGAACCCGATTAATCCAGGAAACGTATTTGCCTTGCCGGCAGAATCTATTTCAGAATGAGCTTATTCAGGTTTAGATTAAGTTTTGAATATGGAATGTTACATTTTTTTTATTTGAATCTATGTTTAAAAAAATATTAATAGCAAACCGTGGGGAAATTGCATTGAGGGTTATCCGTACCTGCAAAGAAATGGATATCAAAACGGTGGCCGTTTATTCAACCGCTGACCGCGAAAGCCTTCACGTTCGTTTTGCTGACGAAGCCGTTTGTATTGGTGCCGCGTCCAGCAAAGAATCTTATCTCAATATACCACGAATCATTTCGGCCGCAGAAATTACCAATGCCGATGCCATCCATCCAGGATATGGATTCCTTTCTGAGAACGCAGAATTTTCTGCGGTGTGTCACGAATACGGAATCAAATTTATCGGCCCAACTCCTGAAATGATTCGGTCTATGGGCGATAAAGTGACCGCCAAAGACACAATGAAAAAGGCAGGAGTACCCTGCATACCGGGTTCAGATGGCTTGCTGGATACGATCGAGCAAGGAATGAAGCTCGCCAAGGAAATAAAATATCCGGTTATCGTAAAGGCAACCGCGGGTGGTGGCGGAAAAGGTATGCGCGTCATCAACGATGAATCGGAGTTTAAGAAAGCATGGGATGATGCAAAGCGCGAAGCAGGAGCCTCCTTCGGAAATGATGGACTCTATCTTGAAAAATTTGTTGAAGAACCTCGCCACATAGAAATACAAGTTGTAGGTGATCAATATGGTAAGGTCTGTCATCTGTCTGAACGGGATTGTTCTATTCAGCGAAGACATCAAAAATTATTAGAAGAAACTCCATCACCGGTGGTAAACCAGGAGTTACGCGAGCGTATGGGCGAAGCCGCCATCAAAGGCGCCAAGGCCATCAATTATGAAGGTGCCGGAACCGTTGAATTTTTAGTTGACAAACATGGCGACTTCTACTTCATGGAAATGAATACGCGTATTCAGGTTGAGCACCCCATTACAGAAGAAGTAACCAATTATGATCTTATCAAAGAACAAATTAAAGTAGCAGCCGGAGTGCCCATATCTGGTACCAACTACTACCCAAATTTATTCGCGATGGAATGCCGTATCAATGCCGAAGATCCTGCCAATGGATTTCGTCCATCTCCCGGTAAAATCATGAACCTTCATAAGCCGGGTGGTCATGGCGTGCGTGTGGATAGTCATGTCTATGCAGGTTATACCATTCCTCCCAATTACGATTCGATGATTGGCAAGTTGATTGTAACCGGGCAATCAAGAGAAGAAGTGATTACCAGGATGAAACGCGCCCTGAGTGAATTTATCATTGAGGGTGTTAAGACCACTATACCTTTCCACCTGAAACTGATGGATAATGCTACTTTCAGATCCGGAAAGTATTCAACCAAATTCCTCGAAACCTCTTTTGATTTTTCAGATTTGAAATAAATTGGTTTTATGAAATTAAAAAAGACCTTCACTCGATGGTCTTTTTTTTGTCTCATCACAAGGGGGCTCAAAATAAAAGAGGCCATCCTTTAAGAACGGCCTCTCGCTAAAATAAATCTATACTACTATACGTACTGGTTTAGCATAACAGGCATCACCAACATCAAAATATCTTCTCCTTTTTCTTTTTCAGCAGGAATAATTACCCCCGCCTTGTTCGGTGCAGACATATTCAATTTAATCTGATCAGTATCCAGGTTGGTGAGCATCTCAATTAAGAACTTTGCATTGAATCCTATTTCGATGTCATCACCTTCATGATCACAAGAAAGACGCTCATTCGCTTCGTTTGAAAAATCCAGATCTTCTGCAGAAACCTGCAACTCACTTCCTGTAATTTTCAAACGCACCTGATGCGTAGTCTTATTGGCATAAATGGAAATACGCTTCAATGATCCCAGCAAATCTGTGCGACTGATGGTCATCTTGATGGGATTGGTTGAGGGAATCACGTTTTCATAATCAGGGAAACGCTCATCAATCAAACGGCAGATCATGCGAATATTTCCAAACTTGAAAAATGCGTTTGACATGTTGAAGTCAATACTCACGTCTGTGTTTTCAGTGGGGAGTGTCGCCTTCAAAAGGTTCAATGCTTTACGCGGAATGATAATTGAATTGCCATTGTCTGATTTGATGTCGGTTCTTCTGTAGCGCACCAGACGGTGACCATCGGTAGCAACGAAGGTGGTATTCTTCTCACCCAGATTTACATAAACACCCGTCATGGCAGGTCTTAATTCATCATTGCTGGTAGCAAAAATGGTATTGTTTACAGCTCTCGCTAATACTTCTGAAGAAATGGCCGCAGAGAAATCATTTGATACCGCTGGCACCTTCGGGAAGTCAGTGGCATTTTCTCCAGCTAGTTTATACCGGCCGTTGTCCGAGCTTATCTCGATGCTGTAAGTAGATTCATCAATAGAGAAAGTAACTGGCTGATCAGGCAGGTTCTTCAAAGTATCTAATAGAATTCTGGCAGGCACCGCAATGTTACCCTTCTCTTTTGATTCAACGGTTATCTCTGTAATCATTGAAGTCTGAAGATCAGAGGCTGTAACAGTTAGGCTGTTTTTATCTATTTCAAAAAGAAAGTTTTCCAGAATGGGCACCACCGGGTTAGTGGTAATCACTCCATTGATATTAGAAAGTTGTTTTAGCAAATAGCTAGAGTTGACGATAAACTTCATTGCAAATCAGTGGTTTGTGGTTGTAAAGAAGGGTAAAGTTAGAAAGAAAAACCAATCAGAAAAATGCAGTTTTCAGCTACAATTTACCTCACAAAATAACTCCTTTTGCGGTCAAGACGGATGAGGTCTTCCTGGCTTATCAACACCGCCTGACCATCATGAAGTTTACCCAAAACAACGGGATCCCGTTTAATTGGGGGATATATGTCGAGTCTGTGACTCCGGTTGGCTATGTCGGTTGCCTCAATGGAATAGTAAGGAATAGTGGCGAGAATGCTATCATACCGAGGCGATTCGCCAGCAGGCACATAGCGGATTGCCTGAACCAAAGAGACGGCATCCAGGTAATCATTCAATTTGGTTGTGTCCGCTGCGGGGTTGCCTTCCAGACCAAAAAACCGGTCTTGAAACGAGATGGCAAAACTTTCCTCTTCATTCCCAGCAAAGGAAGCAGTAAGACGTTTGAAATTTTCCCACTTGAAATTAAAAATCCGTTTATCGCGCCACTCGTATCCAGCCAATTCAAAAATGGCAGCAACGTAAACCCGATAGCCGGGGATGGTCATCAAATAAGGTGATAAATCACCGGCAAGTTCATAGTACGTTTCTGTTTTGCGTTCATTTCCGGCAACCATAAAACTCTTCAATAACCTTTCACTCTCATAGAGTTTTACCTCCATACCAGAAGTATTGATCTGGTGATGAATCGAATCTCTCAGGCGTTGGGCAACAGGTCTTCTTGGTTCGGCCTGAAGCAGCGTAGCGAAAAAGACCTGAATCAACTGGCGGTCTGCTTCAAAGGAATTATTTATCATCCACTTCGAGCCATCAAAGCGAAGTTCAATTTGCTCGTTCCCTTTTTTCAAAGTCACCCGATCTATTTTGGTTTGATCAATTACCTTAAACAGATTTTTGTCAACTGAAATGGTATCTCTGGAATTTCCAAAAAGGATAATTAAAACCAGAAAGGCTGCCATGATCAGCAATGAACTCAACAAATAGATGTTATTCCTTTTGTGCATGACTCAGAACTTCGAGTATTTTAACTTCCTCCAATACGATCTTGACCATCCAAATGCAACGACCAATAATAAGGGAACTAGCAGGTTCATCACTTGCCAAAACAACCGCTCCTCCTTGATCTTCTCTTTGTCCAGAGGTCGAATCTTAATTTCCTTATTGCGAGCTTTAATCAAACCATCTTCCTCCATCAGGTAAGCAATTGAATTAAGGAGCAGATCCTGGTTGGCAAACGTGTATTGACTAAACGGATCAAACCCCAGTGGTTGCACCACACCATCGCGTGGATTTACATCATTGCGAATAATATCCCCGTCAGCAATCACAATTAATTTTGTTGCCGCACTTTCAGAAAGAAAACCCGAAGCATCAGCCCCTTCAGGAGCAAATCGGTTTTTAAATACTGAGGTGAACATTCCTTCCAATAAATAGGCGACAGGTATTTTTCCCGCATTGAAGTCGTTGGATTGTAGCTGATTACGCAAATCATTCACTCCTACTTTTACAGGAGCCACCGCTTTTCGTGAGTAGGACGATGAAAATAGTAGGGGAGTTTTTTTAATTCCCACCGCTTTTATCGTGTCGATACTGCTGGTAAACTTTACTAAAGACGCATCCAGATTCCGGGTTATTGGGTGATCTGCATATTGATTGATCAATGGAAAAAAGGGCCATTCCATCTGCATGATCTGCGGCTTTCCGGCATTGCTAACCACAATCGGATAACGCCCGGACACCCGATCCTGAATCAGGTCTTGATTGATGCGGACTCCATACTTAAATAATTGATCATCGAGGTTTAAATCGTATGGGAAAGCAAAGTAGTTATCAGAAGAAGCGCTATCCATCACGGCATCAAGACGATCCAGCAGAAGCAATAGCCGCCCTCCCCGCATCAGGTATTGATCAAGATTGTATTTGTCGCGATTAGAAAATGACTGTGTTGGCTTCGCTAAGACAAGGGCATCATAATCGGCCAGTTTTTCTTTTGAAGTCAATCCGACTGCACCAATATCATACTGCTCACTCAACGCGTTTTCAAAACTGGCAATGGCAAGTCCGCTCAATTCACCATGGCCAGTAATAAAACCAACTTTCTTCCTATTCATATTGGTCAACTTATGAATAGCATTGGCCAACTCATACTCCACTCCTTCAATGGCTTGATTGAGAACTTGCTGTGACCCTTGCATGGCATTGCCTTTCAAAAGCATGACCCCAGTTTCCATGCCGCCATAGGAAACGAGGGCTCCCGGAAAAACTAATTTTTCCACGCGTTGCCCGTCTTTATTTTCGATCACATTTCGCGGTGCAATTCCTTTCGCATTGAGCTCGGCAATAAATTCATTGCGCGCTTTCTCACCCATGGCCAGGTTCGGATCCGTAAAAGTGTACTGAATACGATCGTCCGAATAAATTCTAAACTCTTCGAGCGTTTCGCGAATTGATTTTTTAAATCGTTCAAAACCCGGGTTTAGTTCTCCCTCCAGATAAACTTCCACATAAACCACATCATCCAGATTTTTTAATAAGTCTTTAGTCTGCTGTTTTATCGTATACCGTTTTTCTTCCGTCAGATCAATTCTAACAAAATACCACGAACCCAAAATATTCAGTATGACCACGAACAAGAGCGTGTTGGCCAGCAGGAGGAGGTCACCAATTTTCTTATTTTGTTTCCAACTTACCCCTACCATTGTCTGCTGCTGATTACCGTTTTAGTGCCGAGTAGAATCAATCCTGCCAGGCTCACAAAATAAATAACGCTACGGCTGTCAATGACCCCGCGACTAAGCGATTCATAGTGGTACAGAATTCCAAATTGCTTCACTAACAATGCTGCATTGCCGCCAAGAGATGACAAGGAATCGAAGCCTGTATAAAAAATGAAAGACAGAAACGCTGCCAGTATGAAAGACACAATTTGGTTAGTCGTGAGTGAAGATGCCAATAATCCAATGGCACAAAACACGATGGAGAGAAACATCAGACCTACATAGGATCCGGCAACTCCCGCTGAGTCGATGTTGCCGATAGGATTGCCTAACTGATAAATCGAATAGTAATAAATCAATGAGGGTGCAAGGGCAAACATCACCAGTGCAAAGGCTGCTAAAAATTTACCCATGACAATATTCCAATCACTTAATGGCTTAGTCAGGAGCAACTCCATAGTGCCCATTTTTTTTTCTTCTGCAAAACTCTTCATGGTAATGGCTGGAACTAAAAAGATAAACACGTATGGTCCTAATGAAAAGAGCGTATCCATGTCGGCAAAGCCATAGTCCAGCACAGAGGTGTCGGTGAACACCCACATCATTAAACCAATGCTGGTTAAAAACACACCAATCACCACGTACGCTATCAGTGAATTTAAAAAGCTATTTAACTCTTTTTTAAAAACCTGTATCATTCCTTTGGGTGATTGATGGTAAGTTCTCTGAATATTTCTTCCAACGAACTTTCCTGCTGTTTTAGTCCACGAAGCGATAATGAGTGATCCGCTGCAAAGCGAAACACCTCGGCCCGCAAGTCCATACCCTCATGTGCCTCCAGGCGAAACGATGATGAATTTATTCGTTCCAGTTTTTTGAGGCCCGGCACTAAGCGCAGTGTCTCTTCATTAACACTATCAGAAAACTCAACAATGATAGCCGGGCACTTAGCCTGACCCTTCATCAAATTATCAACCGTGTCGTCCGCCACAATTTCACCGAGGTTAATCACAATCACACGATCACATAACGCCTGTACCTCTTGCAATATATGAGTAGAGAAAATTACCGTTTTGTTCCCACTGATATCCTTAATCAATTTCCGGATTTCTAAAATCTGGTTCGGATCCAGTCCCGAGGTAGGCTCATCAAGAATCAGCACCGCGGGATCATGAATCAATGCCTGAGCAATGCCCACCCGCTGCCGATATCCTTTTGATAGTTCTTCTATCTTTTTGTTCTGCTCACGGGTGAGTCCACACAATTCAATGATTTCAGGGATTCTGCTCTTTAATCGTGCGGATGATATTCCATAAACCCTTCCCACAAAATGGAGGTATTCATGCACATACATATCCAGATAGAGTGGATTATGTTCAGGCAGATAGCCGGTAATCTGGCGCACCTTCAGTGATTGATGCAATACATCCAAACCATCAACCAATACGGTGCCCGCACCAGGTGGCAGGTAGCCAGTGGCTATTTTCATAGTCGTAGATTTGCCGGCCCCATTGGGTCCCAGAAACCCCACGATTTCACCTTTGTTGATTTCAAAGGAAATATCATTCACAGCCTTTTGATGGCCATAATACTTAGTAAGATGTAAAACTTGTAATGACATTTTTTCAGCGCTGCAAAAGTAAATTTAAAAGTTGACAGTGCATACAGCTTTGATTTAACAAATAATTGGCAAAATAGGCGGTTTACTTAATCCATCTTTGGCCTATTAATTGCCATTGCAGGTAAGTCTGAATTTTAGAAATTTGCATTACATTAAACTTAAATAAAGCATGCGTTTGTCAATTGTTTTCCTTTTCTGGATTGTTGCCGTTGGGGCTCAAGCGCAATCCGGATATAAGATTGATTTTAAAGTAAAAGGATGGAAAGATACCACCGTCTATTTAGGTCACTATTATGGCGAGCAAACGTATTTGAAAGATACTGCCATCGCCAACACACAAGGTGCCTTCACATTTGACAACCAAAACCCTCTCCCGCAAGGAGTTTATTTTTTAGTCATTAACAAAAGTAAAATCTTTGATTTTGTTGTTGGCAGCGACCAAAATTTCACATTAGAAACTTCTTCTGCCGACTATATCAAAAATATGGTTGTGAAGGACGATGATGACAATCGCTTGTTCATTGAGAATATGCTTTTCAACATGGAGAGAAATGTGGAGGCAGAACCATTTATTAAAATTTTGCGTGACAGCAGTCTTACAGAAGATCAGAAAAAATCGGCTCGCGAATCATTCTCTAAAATCAACGAGAAGGTGACTGCGTATCAAAAGGATTTGATTTCAAAAAATCCCAAGACACTGACGGCCCGTCTTCTAAAAGCCAACCAACCCATTGATATACCCGCTGCGCCCAAAAAAGCTAATGGCTCCATCGATTCTACTTTTCAACTGCGCTACTACCGCGAGCACTTCTTCGACAATTTTGATTTGGCCGATGATGCCTTGCTGCGTATGCCACGTCCATTCTACCAGGAAAAAATCAAGGAATATTTAAATAAACTATATGCACCCATTGCCGACACGATCATAGTGGCGATTGACAAAATGGTAGCAAAGGCAAAGAGAAACCCTGAAACCTATAAATACCTTGTTTGGAACTGTGTTTTTCTCTATCAAAACCCGGATATCATGGGATTGGATGCGGTATACGTTTCCCTCTATGACAAATACTTTGTCTCTGGTGAAATGAATTACTGGATTAGCGACCCGGTGAAGAAAAATCTTAAAGACTACGCTGAAAAACTAAGAAGCAGTTTGGTTGGAAAAACCGGTGCTAACCTGATCATGCAAGACCAGAATCTAATGAAGCGGTCGATGTATGATATTAAAAATAAGTATACCATTCTTTTCATCTTCGATCCGGATTGCAGCCATTGCAAGGAAGAGACACCGAAACTCGTAGAATTTTACAATAAGAATAAAACCAAATTTGATGTAGAGGTATTTGCGGTATCGTCCGATACTTCCTTGGTGAAAATGAAAAGCTTCATCAAAGAATTTAAAACTCCCTGGATAACTGTAAACGGACCCCGCACTTATTTGCCCAAGCATTATTCAGAATTCTATCATGCCGAAACCACCCCGGCTGTATATATACTTGACAGCAAACATAAAATCATAGCTAAGAAATTGCCAGTAAAGCAACTGGAAGACTTCTTTATTAAACACGAGAAATTCCTGCAAGCCAATCAACCAAAGAAGCCTTCGGGTACTTGATGCTTAGTTAAAAACAGCATTTAAACGTTTTTTTTAAGTGTGCGAAAAAATAAATCGGCTTTCGTGCAACTATTTACCTATAAGCAAGTATCTAATAGAGTAAATAATAAGACGATGGCATTATTAGAAGCAATTTTTGGCAAGAAGAAGAAAGAATTCAAAGCTTCCTGCAATATCACCAAAGAACCGATCGAAAAAGGGTTTGGCTATTTACTCACCACCGCACAAATTATATCTTCCAAAAAATACTGGGATATGGTAATGACCGAACCGGAAACCATGTCCTATACTTTGTCACATTTCAATAATCAGAGCAGCGGCACTCAGATGCGTGCCATGATATTCGAGAAATATGCCACAGTATCAAAGCCCTGGATGGTGTCGGATTCGGTGATCAACTATTTCGATGTGGACAAAAATGAAGCGAGGGCCAATGCCAAAAAGTGGTGGGAAACAGAAGGGCACTTCGCCCCAGCCAATGTCGGCCCGGCCAATCAAACCTTGAACGAGAATGCATTTTCTCATTCTAAAGACTACGCCATACTGGAAGCAGGAAGTAAGAAGGCGAAAGGCTAATTTTTACGATCGATCGTAAATCGAACTAAATCGGCCAACGAAGTTTTGTAGTTTGAATCAGGCATTTCATCAAGGATAGAAATTGCTTTTTGATAATACTGTTGCATCACCCCTTTTGCGTATTCAATACCGCCCGACTTTTTTACATATTCGATTACTTCCTTCACCTTCGCTGAATCTTCACTTTTATTTCTAATGATGCTGATGATTCTCCTCTTTTCAAGCCAGGAGGATTTTGAAAGAGCATAGATTAAAGGAAGGGTCATCTTTTTCTCTTTGATATCGATGCCTAATGGTTTGCCAATCTCATCGTCACCATAATCAAAAAGGTCATCCTTAATTTGAAAGGCCATACCCACATGTTGGCCAAACTCTTTCATTTTGGATACTACCTCCACCGGGGCACCGGTTGATCGTGCACCAATGGCACAGCACGATGCAATTAGAGAAGCTGTTTTCTGACGAATGATTTCATAATAAATTTCTTCTTTGATATCGAGCTGTCTGGCTTTCTCCATCTGCAGCAGTTCCCCTTCACTCATCTCTTTTACTGCTTCGGTACAAATGGCAAGCAGATCATAATCCTTGTTCTCCAACGCCAGAAATAATCCCCGGGTAAGCAAAAAATCTCCTACTAATACGGCAATCTTATTTTTCCAAAGGGCATTCACCGAAAAGAAACCCCTTCTATAATTCGAATTATCAACTACATCATCATGCACAAGGCTTGCCGTATGGACCAATTCAATCAGGGAAGCTCCGCGATAAGTTGACTCGTTGGTCTGACCACATGCCCCAGCACTTAAAAAAACAAACAACGGCCGGATTTGCTTTCCCTTCCTTTTTACAATGTAGGTCATGATCTTATCCAGCAGGAATACGTGGGTTTTCATGGAAGACCTGAACTTCTGTTCGAACTCTTCCATCTCCCTCGCTACAGGTGCCTTAATGTTATCTAATTGGCTGGACATGGACTGCAATAATAAGCAATGATGGCAATTAGTAAGTAGGAAGTTCGTCCTTTACAACCAAGTTTTTCAAAAAATCTTAGCGACCTACCCTTGGCTCTTAAGTTATTAGTATTTTCGCGATTATGAATTCCTTCGATAAATACTGGGAACAGATATTTTTTACAGTGGTTGTTTTAATCATCGCGTTCATTGTATCGCGTATTCTGCGATACATTATTGGAAGATTCATTCGGGGCGCGGCCAAAAAACTCAATGTAGATCCAACCCGCTACAATTTTTTCAAAAACGCGGTCGACTTCATCATTTTACTCATCGCGTTCATTGTCATCTTCCGGTCTATTCCGGCATTTCGAACGGTAGGCACCACCCTGCTTACTGGTGCCGGTGTGCTGGCAGCCATTGTCGGTTTTGCTTCACAGTCAGCATTTTCCAATATCATCAGCGGTTTTTTTCTGGTAATTTTTAAGCCTTTCAGCGTAGGCGATCGGGTAAGAATAGGCCAACTGTACACCGGGGATGTAGAAGATATAACCTTGCGGCATACCATCATAAAAGACTTTGAAAACAGAAGGGTGGTGATACCCAATAGCATTATCAGCAATGAGACCATCATCAACTCCACAATAACCGATGAAAAAACCTGCATGTTTATAGAGATTCCGATTTCATTTTCAGCCAACCTCGATAAGGCAATATCCATCATGCAGGAAGAAGCAACCAGCCACCCGCTTTGCATCGACAACCGGAGTACGGATGAATTAACAAAAGGCAATTACCCTGTCATGGTCAGGGTTCTCTCATTTGGCGATTTTGGCATTCTGCTCAGAGCGTATGCCTGGGCAACTTCGCCAAACAACGGCTTCGATCTGAAATGCGATTTGAATAAATCCATCAAGGAAAGATTTGAGAAAGAAGGGATTGGGTTTGGTTATCCGGTACGAGTAGTGATAAATAAATAGAAAATGAAAGCCAATAGAAAAAGCAGAAAGGCAGCTCTACGTAAAGTAACCGAACATCTTACCGGTGAATTCAGGGTGAAGCAGGAAATAAAAATACCCGAGAAGGTTATCATAGAACTAATTTCCTACAATGAGGAGACTGTTATCATGGCGGAAAACAAACCGCTGGATGAACTGTTTGAGCAATACAATGATGGACGTAAAAACTGGATTAATGTAGACGGACTTTCTGATCGTACCCTAATAGATCAGATTGCCAAAAAATTTGATCTGCATTTTCTTCTTATCGAAGACATAACGAATGTTGACCACCAACCCAAAACCGATGAACTGGAAGATCATTTGTTTTTAACCATGAAAATGTTTTATCGCTTTGATGAGGAAAAAATACATTATGAGCATATCAGTTTTGTCTTGGGTAAAAATTATCTTCTCTCCTTTCAGGAAAAAGAAGGTGATATTTTTGCCCCACTTCGCACCCGCATCAAACAAGAGAACGGAATTATTCGAAAACGAGGGACGGATTATCTGTTATATCGATTAGTTGATACGATTGTCGACAGCTATTATTCTGTACTTGAAAAAATCGGAGAACAGGTGGAGGCCGTTGAAGAAAATATTTCTAAAAATCCTACGGTAAAAGACTTCCAGCAAATTCAAAAGATCCGAAAAGAATTCATCTACCTGCGAAGAGTCGTTTACCCTTTGCGCGAAGCAATCAATAAGATCGCTAAGAATGAAAATGGTTTTATCGATGAGAATAACGAAAAGTACTTTGCCGATGTGTATGATCATGTGATCCATCTCATCGACTCGCTGGATACGTATAAAGACCTCACCTCGACCATGATGGATTTATATATGAACACCATCAATTACAAGATGAATGAGGTGATGAAATTGTTGACCATCATCACCACCATTTTTATTCCGCTCTCATTTATTGCCGGTATTTACGGAATGAATTTTGACAATATGCCGGAACTAAGATGGGATAATGGCTATTTTGGAGTGCTCGCCATTATGGGTTCGATCTTTATCCTTATGATCGTCTATTTCCGCTATAAGAAGTGGTTTTAACTGCTACTTTCCATCAATAAGCCGAACTTCTACCGTTTCAGGCAGTGTCTGATTTATTTTTTGAATTTTTATCTTGTAGTTAAACAATTCAAACTCCTCACCCTCTTTTAGAGCGGGGCGCTCGTAGGTAAGCAACCCAGCCAGAGTTTCATATTCTTCCGCTTCCGGAAAAGGAACTTCCAGCAGTTTATTTATATCATGAAGAGAATATTGCGCGGCAATTTGAAATGTATGATTCTCAAGCGGCACTACAATTTGTTGCTCCTGGTCGTGTTCATCCTGAATATCCCCCACCAACTCTTCTAAAATATCCTCCAGCGTTACCAACCCGATCACGCCACCAAACTCGCTAACCACAAACGCCATCTGGGTCTTCCTCCGTTGAAACTCCCTAAGCAATAAGTCAATAGGCTTAGTCTCCGGTATGAAATGAACCAGTCGCATGATATCGCGTAATGTTTTTCCGGAATTAGTAATGTGGGATGCCACAATATCCTTGGAATGAACCACACCAATAATCTCATCCTTCGAATTTTCATAGATAGGATAGCGAGAATAACCTTCTCTTAAAACAATGTTCATCGCCTCCACAATGGGAGTTTCGGCTTTGATCATACTCATCTTCATACGCGGAATCATCACCTGCCGCGCTACCCGATTATCAAAATCAAAAACATTTTGAATTAACTCCCTTTCAGAGGTTTCAATGGCTCCTCCTTCCTCACTTTCGGCAATAATCAATTTGAGTTCTTCCTCCGAATGGATTTCTGTTTCACTCATAGGTTTGATCCCAAATATTTTAAGAATAAGATTAGCCAAACCATTCAACAGCCAGATAAAAGGTCGGAAAACGAAATAAAATATGCGCAAAGGAATGGACACACGCATCGTGGTAGATGCCGGGTAGCGAATGGCTATGGATTTTGGGGCTAATTCGCCAAAAACGATGTGAAGTACAGTCAGCATGGCAAACGCTATTGGCATGGCAACGCTGTGAGCAGCCGCTTCACTCATTTCTATACCCAATGAGCTAATAACATTCAAAATGATGTTGGACATTACATCTTCTCCAATCCAGCCTAAACCCAGGCTGGCGAGGGTAATGCCCAGTTGAGTTGCCGCCAGAAACCCATCCAGGTTATTGACGATTTTTTTTGCGGCCTCTTTTGCAAGATTCCCTTTTTCCAGCGCTATTTGGGAAGATCTCACCTTTACAATGGCAAATTCAGCTGCCACGAAAAATCCGTTTAAGAAGACGAGAAAGAGAGTTATGAATAAATCAAATGTCATAATCGGGTAAACCGCAAATTTAAAAAGATTTGGGGGTTAAAATGTCTTATTTTTTTGCATGTACCTTTTGAGTGGATAAAGAAAAGATTATATCTTTCAGCTACCCTAAGCCAAATTAGCATGCTATTACCCATTTCCCTGTTACTCGTAGGATTCGCCATCCTGATAAAAGGCGCTGATTTTCTTGTGGGCGGTGCCTCCTCGATGGCAAAAAAGTTTAATATCTCAAATATCGCCATAGGTCTTACTGTAGTTTCTTTTGGCACCTCTGCTCCAGAATTGCTGGTTAGTGTGACTTCTTCCCTGAAGGGATATAATGCCGCGGCATTCGGCAACATAATTGGAAGTAATAATTTCAACCTATTATTTATTTTAGGTATAGCGGGAATCATTTACCCCCTGGTGGTTCTTCGAAATACGATCAGGTATGAGGTGCCATTATCTTTATTGGCAGCGGTTGTTCTTTATTTTCTCGTAAATGACATCGCCATCTGGGGATCCGACTCAAATGAACTAAGCCGGTTGGATTCATTCATTCTGCTGGGCTTCTTCGCATTGTTTATGCTTTATATCTACCGCACTATGAGCCACGCTACTGACCTTGACCAGGAAGATTCCATTAAACTTTACTCCACCCCCATATCCATTGGCCTGGTTGTTTTAGGTCTAGCTATGCTTCTGGGGGGAGGAACTATGGTGGTTGACAATGCCATTGCCATCGCAAAAAATTACGGGCTTAGCGACAAATTAATCGGCCTCACTATTTTAGCTGTGGGCACCTCGATGCCCGAACTGGCTACTTCTGCCGTGGCTGCCTACAAGAAGAATACGGATATCGCTATTGGCAACGTGATTGGCTCCAATATTTTCAACATCTTCTTCATTCTGGGTATAACTGGTGTCATTCGCCCGCTACCTTTTGATGGTGCCATGAATTTTGACCTTTACGTGCTGGCAGCATCTACGGTGGTATTGGTGATTTTCATGTTCACGTTAAACACTCGTAAGTTAGACCGCTGGGAAGCATTCTTACTATTAGCAAGTTATTTTGCCTACACCATATTTCTGTTTGATAGAAAATAAGAATGTTTTTTTAGATGAAGGATTCTCATCAGCGAATGAAAAAAGATCTCATCTGGAACAGAGTTTATGCCATTTCTATTGTCATAATTATTCTTGCGGGTTCCTCAGTACCCGGCAAAAATATCCCTGAAGTTTTTTCCTTTACTCCTGATAAACTTATTCATTGCCTGGAGTATGCCGTGTTGGGATTCTTTTTATTCCGGTGGCTACGGTTGGAGTATGTGTCAAACACTCTAAGCAGGATCAGCTCAACGACCTTCATTTTAGGATCCTTGATAGGCGCCCTTGATGAAAATTATCAACGGTTAATCCCTGGTCGCTCTCCGGATTTCTGGGACTGGGTATTGGATTCTATCGGTGTACTTCTGTCTGTCCTGTTTTTGAATTACCTGGGAATAAGAAAACCCCGGGAAGGTAAATAAAAAAGGCCCCGAGGTGGAGCCTTGTCTCATGATCGATTCCATCGAATTAAATCTTCTTCTCGAGTTCAGTGATTTTTGCTTCAGCTTCCTGCTTGCCGAGAGATAATGCTTTCTTGTACAACTCAATAGCCTCTTTCAATGTTTCTTTTTTCTTCTTCGGTGCCAATTTAGTGCGGTTAGCTGCCTCCTCTACTGCCTGGGCACGGGCGAAATAAGAATCTGCCTCACTCATTTTGCTGGCAACCATAAGCTCCTGAATTTTTGCTTCAATCAATGCCAACTCCTGTTGTTTGATAGTGATCTGAGCCTCTTTGTCATTCAATTCTGCTTCTTGCAAACCAACGGTGGTAATCAGGTTTTGGTTTTTATTGCGCAGTTGATCTACTTGCTCATTCAGTTCAGCAATTGCCTTATTGCGTGCCTCCAGGTCTGCCTTCAGTTTCTTAATGGTTGATGAAATTGCACTGGTATTACCTTTTGATTTCTTCAATGAACTTTCGAGATTCTCAATTTTGCTTTGAGTGTCTTTCACATAATTGTTGATGTCCTTCATGCGTGCTGTGTAATTTTCGTAAGTAGTGCCTTCTACCATATTTACACGAAGCACCTGACGGTTAGCATCAATGGAGTCCATCAATACGCTTACTTCCTGTAGCGTTGTAGCGAACTGTTGACTGGTTTGCAATTCTACCTTCAATGAATCTACTTGAGATTTAAGTTTTTCAGCCTCACCTCCGCAGCTCATGAGGCTTGCGCCAATGGCTACTACAAAAAGAATGTTTTTTACCATACAGATGTTAGTTTAAGTATTCCAAATTTACATGTTTAAATTCTATGCTGGTTCAATAACAAAATATTTTTTCAAACACGGAGAAATGTTTCGATAAGGCGTAACTTGCGCGAAATTTAAAGTAAGAATTCTCTTTAAATGCCCAAATTAATTACCACGCGCACGCGTATCGCAGACTTGGGCAAACCCCGTATCATAGTAATAGGTGGTGGATTTGGTGGTTTGGAAGTCATTAAGGGCCTCGAAGGTCTTCATGCCCAGGTAGTACTTTTTGATAAGTACAATCACCACACCTTCCAACCTTTATTGTATCAGGTTGCTACTTCAGGCTTAGAAACCAACTCGATTGTTGCTCCATTTCGAAAACTGTTTGGCAATCAATCTGATTTTTATTTCCGCCTGGGAGAAGTAAAAAACATTAAACCTGAAGAAAATTATATTGAAACTTCGATAGGTGAAGTAAAATACGATTATCTGGTAATCGCCAGCGGTGCCGTTACTAATTTTTATGGCATGAGCGAAGTAGAAAAGCATGCCTCCTCCATGAAAACCATTGTTGACGCCACCAAACTGCGCAACAAAATAATACGGCATCTTGAATATGCCCTCTTAACCAGTGACGAAGAGGTGATGAACAGCTTGATGGACTTTGTGATTGTAGGCGGTGGGCCCACTGGAGTAGAATTAGCAGGCGCACTTACCGAGTTAAAGAAAAACGTTTTCCCAAAAGATTACAAAGAATTGGATATGCGCCAGATGGATATTCATTTGGTAGAAGCCTCCCCCCGATTGCTTAACGGTATGTCGGAGCAGGCCGGAAAAAAAGCGCTTGAATTCCTGAATGAAATGGGTGTGAAGGTGCATCTCGGCACAGCTGTAAAATCCTACGATGGATATGAAGTTGTGTTGAGCAATGGAGAAAAATTAATCTCACGTTCGCTAATTTGGGCAGCCGGTGTCAAAGGCAATCCCGTTGGCGGACTCAACGCGGAAGTAGTAAACAAAGGAAGCCGAATTCAAGTGGATAAATTCAATCGCGTGAAAGGGCATGAAAATATTTTTGCAATCGGTGATGTTGCTGCAATGGAAGGTGATGAACGGTTTCCAAAAGGTCATCCACAAATGGCACCACCGGCACAGCAACAAGGTAAGTTGGTAGCAAAAAATATCAAGCGCCTGATTGAGAAAAAACCGCTCAGCCCATTTCGCTATTTTGACAAAGGCTCAATGGCTACTATTGGGCGCCATAAAGCCGTAGTAGATATGAAGGGAATTCGTTTTCAGGGATTCTTCGCATGGTACGTATGGATGTTTGTTCACTTGATGTCAATCGTTGGATTTAGAAATAGAGTGTTTATTTTTTTAAGTTGGATGTGGAATTACTTCTCTTACGATAAAAGCAACCGGTTGATTATCGGTCGCAATGAAGAAAAGATAATGCAGGAAGAAGTTAAACCATAATACTCCTACAATGGATTCGAAAGATTCACGTCTTCATAAATTATCAGCAGCCGGAGTATTGGTCGCTATGGGCATTATTTACGGAGACATTGGAACGTCACCGATATACACACTTCGCTTTATTGTTGGAGACCATATCATTACAGAAGACCTTATTCTGGGTGGACTATCCTGTGTGTTCTGGACACTCACTCTGATCACCACAATTAAGTATGTTTATCTAGCACTGAGTGCCGATAACAAAGGTGAAGGTGGAATATTTGCCTTGTATGCACTGGTAAGAAGATATAAAGCAGGATGGGTTATTTTTCCAGCCATCATTGGTTGCTGTACCTTGATTGCTGATGGATTTATTACTCCGGCAATTAGTGTTACCTCTGCCGTGGAAGGTATAAGGTCATTGAATCCGGATATTACCCAGCAGACCATTATATCCATAGTCATTGCTATTCTTCTTGCCTTATTTGTTTTTCAACAATTTGGAAGCAGCGTAGTAGGCAAAACCTTCGGGCCAGTCATGCTCGTATGGTTTGTTTTCATAGGTACCATTGGTGCCATTCACCTGGCCGATAATCTTTCCATATTGAAGGCTATTAACCCCATGTATGCTGCCCACCTCCTGTATGAATATCCGGGCGGTTTCTGGATTTTAGGCGCAGTCTTTCTCTGCACCACAGGAGCCGAAGCATTATATTCGGATTTAGGTCATTGCGGAAAGTCGAACATCCGTTTGGGATGGGGTTTTGTTAAAGTTTGTTTACTACTAAGCTACTTCGGGCAAGGTGCCTGGCTGCTCGAGCATGAGGGCAATACCCTGGAAGGACTGGGAGGAGTAATTCCTTTTTTTGAAATCATGCCCAAGCCTATGCTAATATTTGGGGTAATCATTGCCACTATGGCCACCATCATTGCCAGTCAGGCGTTGATCTCGGGCACGTTCACGTTGGTGAATGAGGCCATGAAATTAAAATTATGGCCCAGCACAAGGGTGCGTTATCCAACCCAGGTGAAAGGACAAATTTATTTACCTGCCATCAACTGGATTCTGATGTTTGGTAGCATTCTGGTGGTGTTATATTTCAAAGAGTCAGACGCTATGCAATCTGCTTATGGATTGGCCATCACGTTTGATATGCTGATGACCACTTCACTGCTGGTCTATTACTTTGCCACTGCAAAAAAATCACGAATACGATCGAGTATTTTGGCATTTACATTTTTTACCATCGAAGGTGCCTTCCTTGTTTCGAACTTAAGCAAATTCACCCATGGGGGGTGGTTCTCTTTCAGCATCGCAGGCGTCTTCTTCTTTATGATGTTTATACTTTATAAGGCACGTAACCTGCGCGACCGTCATACGGAATTTGTGGATCTTAAACATTACGTGCAACTCATTCAGGATTTGCAGGCAGATAAGTCGGTTCCAAAAGAAGCTACAAACCTCGTGTATATGGCCGTGGCCAATAGCAAGCGCTATATCGATTCAAATATTATTTATTCCATTTTTAAAAAACGCCCAAAGCGTGCTGATGTGTATTGGTTTGTGCATGTTGATACCGTGGATAGTCCTTATACATCAAAATATTCGGTGGATACAATCATCCCACGTAAGTGTTTCTTTATTCGTATCAAGCTTGGTTTTAAATCCGATCATCGCGTCAATCTCTTGCTCAATAAAATTCTGCACGACATGGCAGAAAGTGCCGAGATCGATTTGATCAGTCATTATGATTCCCTTCAAAGACATAGTATGCCTTCCGACTTTAAGTTTATCATTCTGCATTCACTGGCTTCGGTTGACAGCGAGATTTCCAATTTCGATAACTTGATTATTCAGGGCTACCGCTTTATTAAGAAGCACAGCCTGTCTACCGAAGAAATGTATGGCCTTGAACTCGCCAACGTAGAGGTAGAACGAGTTCCGATTATGGTGGGGCCTCCTGCCAAGGTGCGCATCAAGCGCGAAAAAGAGGAAAGCGAGCGCGAAAAGGAATTGCGTTACCACAGCGATAACTGATCGAATCCGGACGTATGCGTTCACAACTGACCGAACGGATTTTGGTAAATCAATGATTCTCAATTGAAAAAGCTGATTTTGGGTTGGCACTGATTTGGGATAAGACGTTCCAAATCTTGACCCTATGCTTCAGAACTATTTCAAAATCGCTATACGCAGCCTTCTCAAAAACTCAGTGTACTCATTCATCAATATCACCGGGCTCTCCATTGGCATTGCATGCTCGGTGTTGATTCTATTATGGGTATCAGACGAATATTCATACGACCGGTTTCATACCAATTACAATTCCATCTACAAACTATATCAAAGCCAACAATGGGCCCAAGGCATTGGAACAGGAAACTCGATGCCCTTTCCCTTGAAGGAAACAATTAAAGATAAGTCGAGCCAGATCAAGCACGTGGTAATGACCAATTGGGGCGAAGGCAACATGCTTCAGGTAGGAGAAAAGCGTCTCAACAAACTTGGGATTAGCACGAGTGAAGATTTCTTTACCATGTTCAGCTTTGATATGATCAAGGGCGATCCTAAGACAGCGCTATCTGATCCTTCATCCATTGTCATTACTGAATCAACTGCCAAAGCTTTTTTCGATGACGAAGATCCTATCAATCAACTGATCAAAGTTGACAACGGACCAGAATTGAAAGTCACAGGCGTGATTAAAGATGTGCCTAAACAGTCGTTCTTCAATTTTGAATACGTATTACCCTTTACTTACTATGAAGCCACTCAAAGCTGGGTACGTCATTCCAAAGACAATTGGAATAACAACTCTTTTCAAATGTATGTGCAACTTCAGCCTAATGCCACGGAAGCAGAGGTGAACAGCAGCATTAAAGACATTATTAAAGACAACAACCCCAAAGCGCCCACCGCCAAATTATTCCTCCATCCCATGAGCAAATGGAGGCTCTACTCCAATTTCGAAAACGGAATAAACTCCGGAGGCACGATTGAATACGTTCGGTTGTTCATCGCTATTGCCATCTTTGTTTTGGTGATTGCCTGCATCAACTTTATGAATCTGGCCACTGCACGAAGTGAAAGCAGAGCCCGTGAAGTAGGCATCCGCAAAAGTGTAGGTTCAAGAAGAAAAGAATTAATCTTTCAATTTTTAGGTGAGTCCATCATGATCACGTTCATTTCTTCCGTGCTGGCCATCGTATTAGTTGAATTAGTTATGCCGGCATACAATCTCATGGTGAACAAAAACATCTCCATTGATTACTCCAATCCATGGCTTTGGTCCATTGCGATTGGCTGGGTGTTGGTGATTGGTGTTTTCGCTGGCAGCTATCCGGCTTTTTATCTTTCCTCATTTCAACCGGTGAAAGTACTAAAAGGAAAAGTGAATGTTGGCAAAGGTGCTACTACTCCTCGCAAAGTGTTGGTAACACTTCAGTTTGGGTTCTCCATCTTTTTGATCATTGGCACGATCGTTATCTACCAGCAAATCATGCACGTGAAAAATCGCGACATGGGTTATGATCGTGAAAACCTGATGCAAATCTGGACCAACGGAGAATTGGAAACCAACTTCCAGACCATAAGAGAAGAATTGGTGCGCACCGGAGTTGTTAAATCTGTTTGTAAGAGTAACAGCCCAATCACTTCCATCTTCTCCAACAACGAAGTGAAATGGGAAGGCATGGCTACCGATCAACGTGTATCCTTTGCTACCATCGCTACCGAATATGATTACACCGAAACGATGGGCATAAAAATGCTTGAAGGGCGCGATTTCTCCAGAGACTTCAAAAGCGATTCGATGGCGGTTATTGTCAACCAGGCGGCTGTAGACCTGATGGGAATGAAAAATCCTATCGGTCAAAAACTAATCTATGATAATCAAAACCTAGAAATTATTGGAGTCATGCCAAACGTAGTGATGGACTCACCGTACCAACCTGTTGAGGCCATGACATTAATTTTCAGTCCAAGTTGGAGTAGCACAATCACGTTGCGTTTAAACAAAACAGAAAATCTGGGAGAGTCAATTGATATGGTTGAGGCCGTCTTCAAAAAACTTAATCCTACTTATCCGTTTGAGTTTCGTTTTGCTGATGCCGACTTTGAGAAAAAATTCTCTACGATTAACCTGATTAGCCGACTCGCTACCATCTTTGCTTCCATAGCGATTATCATTACCTGTCTTGGTCTTTTTGGATTAGCTGCCTTTACCGCAGAACAACGCACTAAAGAAGTGGGTATCCGCAAAGTAATGGGGGCATCGGTTTCAAGTTTAGTGATGTTGATCTCCAAAGATTTTTCAAGGCTCGTGATTTTAGGCTTTTTAGTATCAGGACCAATTGCCTGGTGGTTTTTGAATAATTTTCTGGAACGCTATCCGTATCGCATTTCTATTATGTGGTGGATAGTACCGTTGGCCGGAGCTACCGCTTTACTATTAGCGTTGCTTATTGTAAGCACACAAGCCTTGCGTGCGGCACGAGCCAATCCTTCACAGAGTTTGCGGAGCGAATAGTTCAGGGTTACCGGTCGCCAGTTTCCGGGTTTCTGGCTGTCCTTAATAAAATATTTATTATTTCGAATAGGGGTTAATTTCGTTTGAGTTGTCTCTAAGCAAAAGAAAGATAATTATGAAAAAGACAATCTTAACAACGGTAATGCTGGCTATGGGCTGTGTGGCTCTGGCTCAGGAGGAAATGATGCGAAAAGTGCCATCCTTCGATAAGATTTCCGTTTCACCTAAAATATCCCTCGTTTTAGAAAAAGGAGACAAAGAATCCGTGCGCCTCGTCTACAACAATATCTCGTCAGGTAAAATCAACGTAGAGGTAGTCGGAAATAAACTTCGGATTTACCTTGATCAGGCCCGCCTTGTCGACAAACGAGAGCGTAGTTCAGATAATCACTCACGGGTAAGCATGTATCACGATGTATCCGTAACAGCGTATGTTACCTATCGCTATTTAAAAGAACTTGAAATGCGGGGTGAAGAAACATTGACTTGCGAAAGTGAAATTGACACCGACAAATTTAAGTTGAAGGTGTATGGAAAATCTGAAGTAAATCTGGCGTCACTAAAAGCTCACAAATTTAAAGCCTCCCTCTATGGTGTGAATAACATCAAAATCAAATCAGGTGAAAGTACCCACCAGGTGTACCGCTTATTTGGTGAAAATAAAATTGACACGCGCGGATTCGAGAGTATTACTGCCTCGGCTAGGATCTATGGTGAAGGGCGACTTCGCATGAAAGCGAGCGATGAAGTACGTATCAATGCCTTTGGTGAACCGGATATTGACATTAGCGGTAACCCACACATCAGCCGAGGCATCATGATCGGAAGAACCCATATTGAGTTGCATGACTAGGTGATCAGGTTTTGAAGTCATATTCCATTCAGGTCTTTCGTTCGCACGGAAGACCTGATTCATTTATGGTCATACTATTTATACTATATTGGTGCATCGATTTAACCATTCACCGCTTTGATCGAACCGATACGACAGGCCAGGCAACACTTGGATTCCATCGCCATCCTCGCGGGAGACGTTTCCTACCGTTATCGTGAATTGGTCAATGCCGCAGAAAACCTATCAGATATTTTGTTAGATAATCAAACTGATCTAGCGGAGGCTCGTGTTGCATTTATGGTAACTCCAGGCTTTGATTATGTTGCCACGCTATGGAGTATTTGGCAAGCTGGTGGTGTTGCCGTACCTCTTTGCCTCACTCATCCATTACCCTCGCTACGGCATACAGTCGAAGATTCAAAAAGTACCATTCTGATTTTCTCACCAGAATTTGAATCACAACTATCGCCACTCATACAAGAAAAAAAATTGCGTGCACTTAAATTGGGCACTCTGAACAAAGAGACTTTGCCACACAAGCTGCCAGAAATATCATTGAACCAAAGAGCCCTAATACTCTACACGAGTGGAACAACCAACTTGCCAAAAGGTGTTGTCACGACCCATCAAAATATACAGGCACAAATCACAACACTGATTACCGCATGGAATTGGAGTGACAACGATCACACGCTGTGCATTCTGCCGCTTCATCATGTGCATGGGCTCATCAATGTAGTCAGTTGTTCATTGTGGGCCGGTGCCACCTGCGAGTTTCTTCCGGAATTTGATGCAAAGAAAGTTTGTGAAATCTTTCTAGAGCAGCGGGTCAATGTTTTTATGGCCGTTCCAACCATTTACTTTAAACTGATCACGCATTGGGAAGGTCTTCCGGTAAAGGAACAGGAAAAAATTTCTCATGCTCTTTCCTCGTTCCGTTTAATGGTGAGTGGCTCGGCCGCATTGCCCGCCACCGTAATGGAAAAATGGAAAGCCATCAGCGGTCACACGTTATTAGAACGCTATGGTATGACCGAGTTGGGTATGGCTATTAGTAATCCCTATGTAGGTGATCGCAGAACTGGTTTTGTTGGCTTACCGTTGCCGGGAGTTTCGATTCGATTGGCCAACGAAGCCAATGAAGAAGTTTATGATGAACCCGGTGAGATACAGGTGAAAGGGGAAAATGTTTTTCTTGAGTATTGGAATAAACCTGATGCCACCCAACGTTCTTTCACCCACGATGGTTGGTTCAAAACCGGTGACATCGCGGTTGTAGAAAATGGATACTATCGCATCATGGGCCGAAACTCGGTGGATATTATTAAATCAGGTGGCTATAAAATTTCAGCATTGGAAATCGAAGAAATTCTACGCACTCATCCTGCAGTGAAAGATTGTGCTGTGGTGGGTGTGGATAATGAAGAATGGGGAGAGATCGTTGCGGCAGCCATTGTGTCATCAGTCGATCCTTTTGATCTCGATCTGCTGCGCACCTGGCTGAAAGAACAACTACCCCCCTACCGCCTGCCAAGAAAATTTCATATTGTAAACGAACTGCCGCGCAACGCTATGGGTAAAGTGACCAAGAACGAAGTAAAGAAATGGTTTTGATATGATCTATGGTGTAGCCTTACTCGCAGCGTGCTACCTGGTCGGTCAGACCATTGGAGAACTATTAGGACGCTGGCTCAATATTAATTCAAACGTAGGTGGCGTTGGCTTCGCTATGTTGCTGCTCATTCTGGTGAACCAATGGATGCATCAACGCAAATGGTTAACCACAGAAATGGAGAAAGGTATTTTGTTTTGGAGCAACTTATACATTCCCGTGATCGTAGCCATGTCTTCCATACAAGATGTGAAAGCCGCCACTTCGGGTGGAATTATTGCTTTACTTGCTGGCATCATCCCGGTTGCGCTTTGTATACTGATGCTTCCGCTATTAATGCGACTAGGTAACAAAGATGCTCAAAAAATTGAAGGTGAACATTCAACCGTATCAGATTGATGGTATATACCCTTCAGGACCTATTAATAAAAAATGGATTCGTTGTCGCGTTACTGGCAACAGGATTAATCATATTGGCATCATCGTGGATTTCAACTGCGCTGACTAATAAAAAAATCCCCGCTGCCGCCATTGCCATTTTTGCTGGCCTGTTGCTCGCCTATGCAGGTGGTGTGATCACGGAAGGCGAAAAAGGAATCGCTGACATCAGCATCTTTTCTGGTTTCGCTTTATTAGGAGGATCGATGCTGCGTGATTTCACCATTGTGTCAACAGCTATGGGGGCGCGTTTTTCTGAAATCAAGAAGGCAGGAATACCCGGTATGGTTGCACTGCTGGTAGGAATTTCTCTTTCGTTTTTCACCGGTGCCATTCTTGCGGCCCTCATGGGCTATACAGATGCGAAAAGTATGGCGACCATTGGTGCGGGTGCCTGCACATTTATTGTTGGGCCGGTGACGGGTGCCGCAGTAGGTGCCAGTTCGGATGTGATTGCCATTAGCATCGCGGCCGGAGTAGCCAAATCCATACTGGTGACCATTGGCACCGGACCGATCGCTAAAATTATCGGATTGAATAATCCAAAAGCAGCGATGATTTTTGGTGGACTTGCCGGTACTACGAGCGGTGTGGCTGCTGGCTTAGCTGCCACCGATCCAAAACTTGTACCCTATGGAGCCATCACGGCTACTTTCTACACAGGCATAGGTTGTTTGCTTTGCCCTTCGGTGTTTTATATTATTCTACAATGGATTATTATCCTGTAATCGAATAAAAAAGACAAAAAAATCTGACAAAGATAACCTGGTACCATTTTCTATTATGCTTCCTTAACCAAAACAATTT
>CAZIOY010000031.1:0-44789 GCA_964540915.1 uncultured Ohtaekwangia sp. | reverse complement strand
TACAATTTAAGCAAATATGGCATTTGTTCAAATTGTGACTTGAACAATGCATTAACTGAAAAAGATGACGCCAAGGGCAGCTACCTGCAGGCTCTCAAGTCGTTCTGGACAGCTTATTATGATCTGCGAAGATTAACGCTATATGATTTTGCAAATGGGAAGTTGTTGTATGTGCCGGAGGAGTAGGTGAGAAGTTGAGAATTGAGAAGTGGAGAAGTAGAAATTAAGCTGAGAATTTCTTTAACTGAAGCTAAAAAAAAATTCGTGGTCTGATCCTGAGCGAATCCTTTAAAAGTATTGTGTTTGAAAACTCAAGTTTCAATCGGGTTGAAGCGTTCAGGAGGTTTTTGAAACGGAATCTTGAAATTACTATATGATTGAAATATTATCTTAACGTAATACTATTTGATAGTATCTGTGTCATGTTTAACCGTGATCTTTTCCACCTCATCTTCTGATTGGGAATGCGAGCTACCGGGCGGGCATTTCACAAGATGTTGCTAACTCTACTACAACGTGTCATCGCGGGTGGACTGCTGATCAGCTATTGATAGCGTTGTCGTACCTTATATCTTAACACTGCGGGAAGATTTTACGCTATTGATGCTACGCTTTGCGTGCAAAATTCTCGGCACTTGGATTTCTTCCCTTTTGATTCGGTAAATGATGAGATGTGCATCGAGTATGATCCAACGATACATTTTAGATTTTGTGGGGAGGTGCCGGCATTCCGGAAATAGATTATAACTTGTTGGAAGTTATTCGATTAATTCCCAAATTCCATTTTCATAAGTTCCTGCCTGAGCCTGGCGAAAGGTATTAATACCATAGTCAAAAATTTCTTCCAGATCTTGCAGAAAGGCCAGGGATACTTTTAACGGGAGCCTTTTTTCTTTCTCCATTCAGTCATTAATTTCTTAGCTTTTTCCGTTGAATAGAAAGGACCTTTCTCACCTTTGGCGATCTCTTTTTTGAGATCATCAATAGTTAACGGATTTCCTTCCAGTGCAAGGTTTCTGGATTTAATGGATTTCACTTTCATACTGCAATTTAACAAAATCAATTAATTTAGATAAAGAATACTAACCGCACTTTGACTTTGCAAATAAGAGGTTGATGTTTATTCATGTGTTTTGACAAGCTAACAAATTGACATCGCTATGAAGGCAAGATGAAATAGCACAGAACCGGTACCTGATTGGTAAAATTTATATCACCAATTTGAATATTGCCTTACGCGAAAAAGATGCTGCCTGGCGCAGCTACCTTCAAGCCCTCAAATCGTTTTGGACGGCCTATTATGATCTAAGAAGATTAACCCTGTATGATTTTGCGAATAAGAGATTGTTATATGTGCCTGAGGAGTAAGTTTGCAAAATCTCAACCTTAGATCTGCTTACCATGCTACAAAACAATTATACCGTTGTTTTGTCTTACTGTAACGAGTGTAGGATCCCAAACGAATACGTCAGTTGGCCAAGCCAATGCTGTCAGGATTGACATAATCAAAGAATCTGATAACAGTTGGACGGATATCATCAACATGTCCATTTATTAGCAAAAATATGAACACGATACTTGTGATTGTCCAGATTATGTGCATTACTTGAAACGTGTTCAGTATTTAATAATAAATGGACATGTAAATGATCAAATTCGACAGAAACCAGCCATCTAATGATCTTCCGCTACTTCCTCCTGTGGGTGAGATTGAAAAGCATCCCACAATATTAAAAAAACTGGTTAGTTCTTCCCGGGCGCTGGCCACGGTAAACAGCAATGTATTAAGACTGCCTAATCCTTCCATGCTGATCAACACTATTGCTCTTCAGGAAGCAAAAACATCCACCGCCATTGAGAATATCTTCACCACGGAGGATCAACTTTATAAAGCGATATCAGATACAGCCCAGGAAGAGAAGGCTGATGCCGCTACAAAAGAAGTTTTGAGATACCGGGAAGCGTTGTGGGGTGGCTATCATCAATTAACAGCGAAACATTCAATCGATCTCTCATCAGTGATATCTATATTCTGGCAGATAAAAAATACGAACATGGGCTTACGTCCCGCGCAATCATTGGTGGTAATTAAACAAGGACTGAGCGAGTTCAGGACGGGCGAAGTAGTTTACACTCCTCCCCGTGGTGAAGGAATAGTAGAGACATTCATGGCGAATTTGCTGGTGTATCTCGATGATGATGTGAAATATCCTGCCGATCCTTTGCTTAAGATGTGCATTGCACACTACCAGTTTGAAGCCATCCATCCCTTTCAGGATGGAAATGGACGAACGGGGCGCATTCTTAATTTACTTTATCTGGTGGAAAAAAATTTATTATCCAAACCTGTACTCTACTTGTCAAAGTATATCATTCAACATAAAGATGAATACTATTACAATCTGAGCGCAGTAACACAACGGGCCATGTGGAAACCCTGGTGCTTGAAGCAGTTGAAAAAACTTCGATACTCACCAATAACCTTATCAACGAAATAGTAAAGCAGATGGGGGTTACTCTGGTTCACGGAAAATCTCAGATTAAATGGTATAGCAAAGATGTTAACGAAGCGCTCTTCAGTCAACCCTATAGCCGCCCTAAACTTATTGGAGAGGTGTTGAGAAAATCCTCGCGGACAACGCTTACCAAATACATGGATGAGCTGGTTAACGCGCGCATATTATCGCAAAAAAAGGATGGCAAAGAAGTGTATTACCTCAATGATGATTTGATCAGAATGCTGGAAGGATAGATACAGGATTTGGAACATAGCGCAAAACCGCGAACTTCTTACCTGACATCACCAATTTGAACATTGCCTTACGCGAAAAAGATGATGCCAAGCGCAGCTACCTGCAAGCCCTCTAATCATTTTGGACAGCCTATTATGATCTACGAAGATTAACGCTATATGATTTTGCGAATGGGAAGTTATTGTATGTGCCTGAGGAAGTAGAGCAGTCAAATTCCCAGGTAATTAAATGGACTTATTTGCATAAGTCTTTCTTTTAATTCTTTGCTGACATTCAAATTGTCGATAAATGAATGGATACTTTGTCGGGTGATTTTTTCATTCTTACGCGTAAGCGCTTTTAGTGCTTCATACGGATTGGGGTAACCTTCTTTGCGAAGAACGGTTTGTATGGCCTCGGCTACCACGGCCCAATTTTCTTCCAGGTCGTGGTCGATGGCTGCGCGGTTTAGTTCTAGTTTACCAATGCCTTTCTCTAATGATTTTAAGGCAAGGAGTGTGTGAGCAAGCGGTACTCCAACATTTCTCAACACCGTTGAGTCGGTGAGGTCGCGCTGAAGACGTGAAATAGGAAGTTTAGCGGAAAGATGTTCAAAGAGGGCGTTTGCCAATCCAAGATTACCTTCTGCATTTTCAAAATCGATTGGATTTACTTTGTGCGGCATGGCGCTGGAACCCACTTCACCTTCTTTGATTTTTTGTTTGAAGTAATTCATGGCCACATATTGCCATACATCGCGACTGAAATCAATCAGGATGGTATTGATCCTTTTCAAATTATCGAACAGCGCTGCAAGATTATCATAGTGTTCAATCTGCGTGGTAGGATTACTGCGCGATAGACCCAATTGATTGCTCACAAAGGTATTGGCAAAATGATTCCAGTTGATTTCCGGATACACTACATGATGTGCGTTGAAGTTTCCGGTTGCGCCTCCAAATTTTGCTGAGTACGGAATCGTGTGAAGCAGTTCTATTTGTTTCTGAATGCGCTCAACAAACACGTACACTTCTTTTCCTAATCGGGTAGGCGAAGCGGGCTGACCATGCGTGCGCGCCAGCATGGCAATATCTTTCCATTGTACGGAGAGATTAGTGAGTTGGGCAATCAATCTTTGAAGTGCAGGCAGAAACTCGGCCCCCATAAATTCTTTCAGTGAAAGCGGAACGGCTGTGTTGTTTATATCCTGTGAGGTAAGCCCGAAGTGAATGAACTCTTTGTATTCGGAAAGATTGAGCTCGTCAAACTTCTTCTTCAAAAAATACTCTACGGCTTTTACATCGTGATTGGTAGTCTTCTCGATTTCTTTAATCGAGGTAGCATCCGCTTCAGTAAACGTCTCATACAAAGCGCGCAGTTTACCTTCCTGATCTTTTGAAAAACCTGACAACTCGGGCAGGGCATAGGTAAGTGCTATGAAGTACTCGACCTCAACACGCACCCGGTAGTAGATCAGTCCGTATTCTGAAAAGTAAGGGGCAAGCGGTTTAGTAGTTTCAAAATATCGCCCATCCAGGGGCGAGATTGCAGTAAGAGAATTTAGTTGCACGGGTAACTTATTAAAGCATAAAATTACTAAATATGGAGATTAAGCATCACGGTTTTTGCGGATGTTTCTTAATTCCAGAATGTCAAGCAGGTCTTTAGGTCGTCCAGATAATTCCTTGTAATGAATCAAGTCATCAAAACCGAGTACTTTAAAGGAAGCTTTTCCTATAAAATTCTCTTCACAGCCTTTAAGGGCAAGATTAAAACTTTTTCGTGATTCAACTGATTTCATTTCTTCGTACAGGCCCGGTAATAATTCAACTTTGAAATAATCCAATGGCAATCGCAGGATTGTTTTATCGGCATCGAAGACCATTGAACTCAAATTATGGGTATCATATTCTAACTTGGTAAGAGCAAGAATAATTTTTTCAAAATTCTCTATGGTGGGTTTGTACCAGAAATCAATATCGTTACTTGCTCTGGAATACCCATGATGATTCACGGCAATGCCTCCCACGGCAATGTAATCTACCTCATACTGATTGAAGGTAAGAATAAAGTTCTCCAGCAGATTTTTCAGTCTCTCACTTAGTTCCATTTGCCAGCTTCAATTCAATAATATTTGACTTTTGTGAATTAATAGGAGATTCATCTTTGCCTCCGCGCATGTAAACTGAAAGTTCCATCAACCTGAACATATGGATGATCCGTTCCGATGGTTTTAAATGCAATGATGAAACCTGTTTTTCCTGGTCTTTTTGGTTTCGGGAAATGACTTCAACTTTTCTCATTTCAACAAAGTTACGGGAAAAATGCAGTGCCTCCAATCCAGCCAGATCACCTGGTTTATTCCTCTCATCTGTAGAAATGAATTATTGAAGTAATTAAATGTAGTAGGGAACGTACTTTTTATAAATTTGCATCCCTTTATGAACCAATCTTCAGTTTTCGCGACAGCACTCCTTGTTTTATCTTGCTCACTATCGCTTGCGCAGAACAAACCGGGTACTGGCCTGCCTATCACCAAAGCAAAAGGGGCTATTAAAATTGATGGTGTGCTGGACGAGGAGGACTGGAAATCAGCAGAGGTTGCTACTAATTTCTTTCTTAATTACCCTACAGATACATTGCTGGCTGCTTTTCAAACAGAAGCGAGGATTACGTTTGATGATGATTTTTTCTACGTTTCTTTTGTTTGCTACGATGACAATAGACCTAATGTGGTACAATCTCTTCGCAGGGACTTTGAATGGTCACTCAACGACAATGTGGGATTGTACCTAGACCCCTTCAACGATTTTACCAATGGATTCTATTTTGGTATTTCACCTTATGGCGTTCAACGAGAGGGCATTATGTCGGGTGGAGGAACCGAACAGCAAGGGTACAATAGTAACTGGGATAACAAATGGTATTCATCCGTAAAGCGGTTGGATGACCGATGGATTGCAGAATTGGCAATCCCCTTGAAATCTTTTCGCTACAATCAAGGGCAGCCTGCCTGGAATGTCAACTTCGTTCGTCAGGATTTAAAAAGAAATCAGGTATCTGGCTGGATTGCCACACCCATTCAGTTTTTTCCTTCCGCTTTTGCCTTCTCAGGTGCCTTGCAATGGCAGACGCCTGCTCCGCATGCCGGCACCAACATCTCATTGATTCCCTACACACTTGCGTCCACGTCAAAGGATAATGAAAACGGTACCTCTGAAAATACGCTTACTGCCGGCTTTGATGCAAAGGTGGGTATCACTCCATCCTTAAATCTTGATCTCACGGTGAATCCTGATTTTTCCACCGTAGAAGTAGATAAGCAAGTGATTAACCTGACGCGTTTTGAATTTCAATTTCCAGAGCGAAGACAATTCTTTTTAGAAAACAGCGATCTGTTTTCGGCACCAGGATTCTCCTCGCTTACGCAACCTTTTTTTTCGCGAAGGATTGGATTGGCTACCGATACAACGGATAATCAGCAACGTGTTCCGATTTTATACGGAGCACGGATCAGCGGAAAACTAGGACAAAAATGGCGTGTTGGTCTGATGAATCTGCAAACCAAAGAAACGAAGTCATTAGGGCTGCCCGGTCAGAATTATACCGTGGCCGTTTTGCAGAAGCAAATTCTTGAAAGGTCAAATGTTGATATCTTCCTGGTGAACAAAGAATCTGTTGGATTAGCTGAATATGATCCCAACAAATTTTATCACGAAAGCCTGGTGAAAGAAGTTTGGAATGGAGCAGACTCGGTTCCTAAACTCAATACCTATAATCGCGTAGCGGGTGTTGACTTCAACCTGATTACTGCGGATAACAAGTGGGGAGGAAAGGCATACTATCATCATTCGTTTGATAATTTTTCTGAGAAGGATCGTTATTCTTTTGGAGGTTTTGCTTCTTATAGTACCCGGAAAATTAGTTTGATGAGTGGATTCATTGGCCTGGGCAAGGATTACAATGCCGAAGTTGGGTTTGTTCCAAACCTGGCAGTGTATCCGGGCACACTTGGTGGAATAGCCATAGCCGATTTCAAGCTATATCCAAAATCAGGGCCACTGGTGTTAATGATGCCGGGTGCAACATTCGATGTAAATTATATTCCAGATGGAACGCAGACGGACCGGAACCTTACGCTACGCTATGCGATGAACTTCAGGAGTACGGCCCAGATGACAGCGTCTTTAAAAAACGTGTTTCAAAAACTTCCTGCCGACTTTGATGTATTGGATCCCGAGGGAGATTCCTTTCTCCTGAAAGGGGAAGAGTATCAGTGGAATGAATTTGAAGTGAAGTACACCTCTGACACACGCAAACTTTTTACGTACATGATCACGTTGCGTGGTGGTGAGTTTTATAATGGTACTAGAACCGGAGTGGCTGGCACGGTATCGTATCGTATACAGCCCTTTGGAAGTATTTCCATTTCAGGAGATTATAATGACATTGTGCTTCCACCTGCATATGGTAGTGCTAAATTCTTATTGTTAAGCCCACGATTGGATTTTACGCTTACCGATAAATTATTTTTTACCACGTTTGTTCAATACAATGATCGGTATGATAACGTAAACCTCAACGCCCGTTTTCAATGGCGCTATAAACCGGCTTCCGATTTTTTTATTGTTTACACAGAAAATTATCTACCTGAGCATTTGCAGAGCAAAAACAGGGCTTTGGTGCTCAAGTTCACCTACTGGCTTAATATCTAAGTATTTACAGGGATTTTGTCTTACGTCTCACATCTTATGTCTGGCTCTTTGGTATTGGCACTTTATCAGTAATTTTGTGCGAGTTTAATTCCTCATTCACATGGCATTCGGATTTTTTAAGAAAGGCGAGAAAAAAAAGGAAGAGGCAACGGCAAACCATGGTCCTCATTATTTTGATTTGAAGGTGAAAAATATCGTTCAGGAAACGAAAGACGCAATTAGTGTAGTGTTTGAGCAACCTGAAAAGAAGATTGCTTACAAGGCAGGTCAGTTCTTAACGGTAATTGCAACCGTAGCAGGAAAAGAAGTGCGCAGAGCCTATTCATTAAGTTCATCGCCCTTTACGGATGGTGACCTTGTGGTTACTGTGAAGCGTGTTGACAACGGATTGATGTCTAACTGGCTGCCCGACAATCTAAAGGTTGGACAGACAATGAAGGTGATGGCCCCCACCGGTCATTTTACTACAGATTACAAAAAAGAAAATAAGCGGCACGTGATCATGTTTGCGGGAGGTTCTGGTATCACACCCATGATGTCGTTGATAAAAAGTAACCTGACGCAAGAACCGGAAAGTATTTGCTCCCTTATCTATTGCAATCGCGATATCGACAGCATCATTTTTAAAGACGCGTTTGAAAAACTTCAGATTACTCATGCCGGCCGATTACATGTGATTCATGTGCTTGACAATGCGCCTATGAACTGGCAAGGGTATTCGGGTCTGCTCAATCATGAGATGCTCACAAAATTGTTTGAGCGCATTCCGGATTGGGGCACTGATAAAACCACCTATCTCATGTGCGGCCCTGAAGGGATGATGAAAAACGTAGAAGCGCTTTTAGCGGAGCGGCACATCGCCAAAGAAAAAATATTTAAAGAGAGCTTTGTTCAGGGCATCATCAACAAAGAAGAAAAGAAAGAAGAGGTTAAGCCGACTAGCGAGAAGAAAGCGCGTGAGGTTACGATTCGCTACGATGGTCAGGAGTATAAGTTCGTGGTAGAGCCCAACCGCACTATTCTGGAAACAGCACTTGATAAAGGAATTGATTTACCCTATTCCTGCCAAAGCGGACTTTGCACTGCATGCCGCGGAAAAGCATTATCCGGCCAGGTGAAACTGGACGAAGAAGAAGGTCTTTCACAATCCGAACGTGCCGAAGGCTACGTGCTCACGTGTGTGGGGCATCCGATGACCGATGATGTGGTGATAGAGATAGGATAAAGTGAAAAACTCCCGGTAAGCCGGGAGTTTTTATTTTGAGTCTATTTCTTTGCCGGCTTGGGCGGTGTTACTGTAAATCCTTGCTGAGTAAAGAAGTCGTTTTGGTTATAAAAGGTTCTGGTTAGTTCTATTTTTCCATCCTTGATTCTGGAGACTGCATGCCACCAGAATGTAAAAGTTTTGTATCCATTTTTATAATTAACTGTGATTAAGGCCCAGTCAGAAATCCAGTCACCAGGGTATGGGCCGTTTGCCGGATTAGTAAATGCAATCATTCCTGCTCTTTTAAAATCAATGGAAGAAAATTCATTTTTCCAGCTTCTCGACCAGATTGAAATTTCTTGGGCACGATCGGTAGAGTCATTTAATAATGGTCCATAGCCTTTGAAGTTGTCCGCGAGAAATGCGGACATGGCAAGAGTGTCGCCCTTAACAACGACTTCCGTGTACTGTGCAATAAGTGCTTTGTTTTTATCACCAACCGAATCAACTGCGGGTGTTAGTGGGGGTGGTGCAGGTTTAGTGCATGCCGAAATTATGAATAGAAGAATTACCAGGATGAGGGACAGATTTTTCATGGGTTTTTGGTTTAGGTGAAATTGAATATACATTAATTTATTCCGTAACACACTCTAAATCAATGAATAAATATAAAAAAGCTTATCTGAGTAAAAATTTAAGGTTTCGAAGAAGTTCGCTTTAACTCTAACCCGTCAAAATTTACAGTTGAAATTTTTCCGTTGGCGCCTAAGTTGAAAGTAACATTTATTTTCCCATACCATCGCTTATCATGCCAACCCCGGAAGGTGTCGTAGTGCCAATGACTTACGCGAGCTTTTAAAAACTGATTGGAGACGATAATAAGATCTTCATTTTCACGCGTGATAATGACTTCGCCAAAAAGTGGATCGGTGTATGTGCCGGCATATTCATCCAGAGATAAAGATGGTTTTGTATTGGCTACGCGAGCAGCTTCAGAAGCTTTTTCAGATTTATCAGCACCCGCCTGAATATTTTTGTAAAGCGTATGAAATTCGCTGCTCCAGTCGCGCGTGCCGCCCGTGCCGAAAAGATCAAATGCTTTGAACATCAACGCATGACGCACCTCAGCATGATCATAGTTTCCGAATACATAGATGGCCAGTTTACTATCGGGCAGCTGACCATGAATTGCAGTTTCTCCTGCCAGGCTTCCGGTGTGATAGTTTACTTTCTTGCCCATGTAATCTTGCTGAAACCATCCTAATCCATAGGTCATCCAATTGGGTTTTGTTAATTGAGCCGTTGGATAAAACTCATTCGCGCTTACGATCACCTGTGGCTTAAACATTTCTTTCCAGGTGGATGGTTTTACCAATCGGCCTTCGCCATATTTACTGCTATCCAGCATACAAAGTGCCCACTTGCTCATGTCATCGATACACGACCAAACACTACCTGCAGGGCCAATGGCATCGGCATTGGTTCTTTTGATTACGGTGATTTTATTTTCAATCATGAAATGGGGTTGCGATTGATTGGCATCATTAACCATTTTTAGCATAGGGTAGGTACGAGTCATACCTAATGGCTGAAAAATTCTTTTCTGGATAAATTCTTCCCAGGGTTGCCCACTTACTTTCTCAATCACCTTGCCTGCATATAGATAGAAAATGTTTTGATAAATAAAACCTGACCGCAACGAATAGCTTGGTTTTACCATTTTCATTTTCGATAATACTTCATCACTGGGTATATTCATGATACTCCATAGGAAATCAGCATTGCCTACGCCAGAGTTATGGGTAAATAAATCACGGATTTTTAATTCACGCGTTACTTGCACATCATACAATTGAAAATCGGGTAAATAATTAATCACCGGATCATCCCACTTTACTTTTCCTTCATCGACCAGTATAGCCATGCAGGTTGCCGTCATGGCTTTGGTGGTGGAGGCGCATGCAAAAAGCGTCTGCGTATCCACTGCGTTTGTGGTGCCTAGTTGTTGAACACCATATCCTTTTTTGAAGATCACTTTTCCATCTTTCACCACAGTCAAAGCGAGGCCCGGAACCTGATAGAGATTACGCGATTTTTCAGCGTAGGCATCAAACTCTTTGACCTTGGATTCAATGGTTTGCGCACCAGATGCAGCAAATGTGAATAGAAGTATCGCGATTAATAAGTTTTTTTTCATATGAGTTAACAGTTAATCCAACCAGTTATACTTTTTTAAAATTGATAATACTGCATCTCTCTTTTCCTCTTGAGGTGTGGGAATGTTGCATAGCAGGATATAGGTAATGCCTTTCTCCGGAATGCTCACAAAGTCGCCATAGAAACCACCTTGAGTACCAGTGTGATAAATCATTTTGTGTCCTTCTTCCGTCTTTCCTATAAACCAACTGTATCCAATAAAAGGTGGTGTATTACTATTCCAGTTTGCATATTCTTTAATGGTTCTGGAGTCTTCTATTATTTTGGAATCTGAGAATTTTACGTTGCGTAATGCCAGTTCATACAAGGCTAATTCTTCCACCGAACTCCACACACCACCATTGCCGGCTGCAGCAAAGGTGGGTTCTTCACCATAATCTTTTTCGATGTATCCCTCTTTGGTTTTGAAATAGGCATGTGATACTCCGGTTACGGGGAAAGGACCATCGGTAATCACACTGGTTTTCATTCCGGCCGGATCAAATATTTTTTCTTTCACCACTTCTTGCCATTTTTTGCCTGTCACTTTTTCAATGATAAGAGCCAATCCGTTGAATGCAGGGTTAGAATATTCATACTGCGAACCTGGTTCGAATAACAACGAGTGATTTTGCTTTAATGGCGCAAAATTTTCTTCATCTTTAGCAGTAAGTAAAAACACACTGTCTAAAAATACTCTACGGTTATCCGGAAGGCCTGAGGTGTGAGTGAGGAGGTGATGAATTTTAACCTGATTGGCAATGGCCAGATTTTTAAAATCAGTAAAGTATTTGGCAAGACTATCTTGTAACGATAATTTTCCTTCCCGGGCCAGATCTAGAATTACCTGCGAAACAAATGTTTTTGAGATAGAGCCCGTATTAAATAATGTTTGCGTTGTTATTTTCTCCTGGGTTTGAAGGTCTGCCAGGCCATAGCCTTTGGAGAAAACAATTTTTTCCCCTTTCATAATCAACAACGCCCCACCCGGTGTAGTGGATTGAAAAACATTTTTGAAAATGGAATTAATATCACTGTCCAGGGTTCTTTTTGTGGCACACTGTGTTAGCGTGATGAAAATGACGATAGCAATAATACTTCTAATGGGTTGCTGCATCATGCTTTTTGTTGTTTGAGATATTTTGGATGGTCCATTCAACCTTTTTTTCAAAGGGATGTTTCCTTACCATGCAATCCTGCTTTTGGCACACCGGGCAGGAAAAATCAAGACACCCATCGGAGTGAACATATAACTCCAGTGATTCACCAAACTCTTTGCGGACCAGGGAAGCCAAAGCATCAATCTCGTGATGTGCTTCGTGTACATTCAAATACCACGGAAGGGTGATGTGTGCATCCAAATGAAGTACCGGTCCGTACTTAATGATCCTTACGTTGTGAAGATCAATCCAATTTTCTCTTCGGTTGTGATTCAGTACAGTCACCATTTTTGTTAATAGTTCCTGATCAGTCTCATCCATGATGCCGGCTATCGATTGACGCACAATTTTATAACCATTGTATAAGATAAGTCCTCCAAAGAAGATGGCCACGGCACTATCGAGCCAGTCTATTTTGAAGAGATAGATGGCAATAAGTCCTGCGATAATGCCCAGAGTAGAATAGGTGTCGGTTTGCAGGTGCTTGCCACTGGCGATAAGTGCATACGAGCTGTGATTTTTTCCAACCCGAATGCACCAGGAGCCCATCAGGTAATTAACGACAGCAGTCGATGCAATCAAAATTACTCCATAGTCTATTTTGTTAAGTTCCCGTGGATAGATCAGTGCATGTATGGATTCATACAGAATGAGGATGGCGGCAATGACAATCAGTGTACCTTCTACCGCAGAAGAAATGAATTCCACTTTTCCATGACCATAGGGATGGTCTTCATCGCGGGGTCTTGCTGATACTATCAAACTGTATAGTCCTAACAAGCCGGCAACTACGTTTACAATACTTTCTAAGGCATCGGTAAGAATGGCTACCGAGTGGGTGAGGTAATAGGCAATAAACTTTATTACCAGAAGGGTGATAGCCACCACCACCACGATGCGTTGAATTTGAATATTTTTCTCTGCAGCGGTCACGGTTGTGGCTGTTTCTTTTTCACGATTCCAATAATAGCCACAATGGAAATGACCGCCCACACCGAGTTGATGAAGGTAAATGGATAGGCTTCCTTATAAAGGCTGTTAATAATTAGAAAGGCGGAACCGGTAAGATTTAGTAATTGAAATGTAAGCGAATCCGATTTTATTTTTTGATAGCTGTTTAGTCCGAACGCAGCAACTACTTCTACTGAGCCAACCCAACCTAAAATGTCAATCAGGAGTTCCATTAAAATTTGTTGGTCACTTTCTCAACCTCACCCTTAACAAATACATGTCGGCAGTGATGTAAAGTGTTTTCTCATCTGGTGAAAAAGCACAATTGGCGGAGGCTTCTGGCAGTTTTATTTTTCCAAGCACCTTGCCTTCCTTATTAAAAATCCATACTCCACCCGGGCCAGTTGCAAACATATTTCCATTGCGGTCAATTTTAAATCCATCGGGAAGACCTTTTTCGGTAGCAACGTTTGAAGTTGCATTGTAGAAAATTCTTGATGATATGATTGAGTCGGTATCGTTGAGTTCAAACTCATACCAGATCGCCTTGACGGGATCGGAGTTGGCCACCAAAAATTTCTTTTCGCCTGGCATAAAGGCAATTCCGTTTGGTCGTGTTAAGGAATCAACCAGGAGGGTAACAAGGCCTTCTGGAGTAACCTTATAAACTCCATTTACGGGAGTTTCCTTTTCAACGTCTTTATCCTGATCGGCTAAGCCGTAGGGTGGATCAGTAAAAAAAAGATCACCATTGCTTCTGTAAACGGCATCATTCGGACTACTGAATCGCTGGCCATTGTAAGTACTTGCCAGCGAGATATATTCCGGTTTAGGATCTTTAAGGGAAGAATTCATTTTAGCCATCTGTCGGTTGCCATGCTGACAAAGGATAAGAGCGTCATTGTGCAGGACTAATCCATTGGAACCACGTTCATGGCTGCGGGTTGAGTCACCGGTAAAACCGGAAGGAGTTAAGTAAGGCTCAGCACCTTTTTCTTCGGTCCATTTGTAAACGATGTTTTCGGGTACATCGGAAAATAGTAGCATATTTTCTTTTTCAACCCAGACTGGTCCTTCACTCCAGGTATAGCCCTCTGCAATGATTTCAATTTTTGCATCAGGATCTATAATGGCGTTGAGGTCGGAGTCACTTCGTTCAATCGTGCCAATAGTTTTGGTTTCTTTCATGTTGCAGCCAGCCAGCAAGAGGGTTAAAAATAGTAGCGTTCTCATCGGTTTTATTTTTCGATGGAAGATAGGAAAAATCAATTACGATTTCATGAACAATTTTCGCAACGAAAGAAAATGAAGGATGTATGCCAATGGAACCAAGAATGTTGGCAGAAAGATGAATGGAAATTGAGTGACAATCGTGTTGGCCGGTTCATTCTCAAATACACGCAAGGATGTTGGCATCGACAAAATGGCGACCGTTACAATGTTAATAAGAAGAGCCAATCCAACTACATTCCAGGCAATCATCCACCTTCGTGATCGGAGTAGCCAGCGGGCGGCAATTAAACTGGTAATTCCAGCAAGGATATCAAAATTGCGACCTTCGAAAGTCATTTGTACAGGCAATTGATTCTGAATAAACAAGAGCCAGAGGATTATCTCAACAAAAACCCTGAAAACCTGAAGCTGTGTAATTACTTTGAGGTCCAATTGATAAAGAATTGTTTTCGAACCGTTGCTAAACACGAGCACCAGGACAATAACAAGCGGAATCAAAACCATCGGCATGATATTGAGTGGAAAGAGTTGAAATTTGCCGGCAAATCCCGTCAAAGAAACTACACTCACCACAATGGCCCACGCCATCAAACCTCCCAGGATGCTGCGTATGATTTTCCTTTTCTTTTCAAGTGGCCACGAAGTTTTTTCAATCGCTGTTTTTAATTCTTTTATAAAAAAGAAAAAGAAGACGATAGAAATTAATGGGAATCCAACAGTCGTGATAAAATAAATTGCATTCATAATGATGTAAGTTTATGGGGCATATCGATTTCATTCAATGATGTCAACTCAACGGATACAATCTACCGGATCACACCAGGCTTTTAGAAAAAATCCGGTAACGCTTGCACACCTTACCCTCTAGCTTTTCGCATTCGCCCCGCATGGACCAGTTATTTTCCAGAATTAAATGACTATCCATAATTTTAAGACCACTTTTATTTGCCGAATCAATCATGGCTTTTCCCATGAGCGCAGTGACGCCATTGCCCCTATGTACATTTTTAACGGCCCCCAACATAAGATTGAGTTGCTTGCTTTTGCGCATGGCGTTTAATACATAGATAAAACCAAACGGAAAAAGTTTTCCTTTGGCTTTCTGGATACCTGCACTCATATCAGGCATTGCCACCACAAATGCAATTACATCATCGTTTGTGTTCACTACCACTTTTACATATTCGGGATCGAGTACAGGCAAGTATTGAGCTGCAAATTTTTTCATTTCCTCTTCACTCATGGACGCAAACCCAAACAGGGGAGCATAGGTTTCATTCACAAGACGGAGCACGGGTATGATGTAAGGCTTCAATTGTCTCTTCGATTTAAACTCCACGAGCGTCAGCGTTTTATTTTTTTTGATTCTTTCGCTGATTTTTGCATAGAGTTGTGGCACCTCTTTGGGTATCGGCATTTGATACGATACGCAATCTATTTCTTTTGAATATCCTTCGCTGGTTACCAGCTGCGGGAGGTAGGCCGGATTGGTTGGCGTTGCCAGCACCGGTAAATATTCAAGTCCTTCAATCTGCAATCCTTGTGGATCTTTGTCTGAAAACCCGAATGGGCCGATTACTTTATTCATCCCTTTCGCCATGGCCCACTTTTCAACCGAGTCAATAAGGTCATGAGCTACTTCCTGATCGTTGATACAATCGAAATTAAAAAAGCGGGCCGTTTTTTCCAGGTGAGTTTGATTGTAGGGATGATGAATGATTCCCATGATGCGCCCAACGGCTTTGCCATTTTTATACAACAGCATTCTCATCGTTTCACATTGCGGCAGCGTCTTATTTTTTTTAGGATCATGAAATGCCCATTCATCGTCATAAAATGGGGGTACCCAGCGTGCATCGCCTTTATAAATATTTTTACAGAGATAAATGTATTCTTTCAGCTGTGCTTTGCTATTTACCGCTTTTAGTTCGAGGGGCATTTCGGTACTTTTGTGTCATGTTAATATAGTTCATTTTAAATTACCCAAGTATGCCCGCAGTTGAAAAAATAAATAGACCCAAGCGCACCTTTCTTCCCGAAGACTTTAACGTTTCTGACTGGAATTCACTAAAGTACTTTTTTGAAAATCTTTTGTCACAGGAATTGGCAGACTTACCATCGCTGAGAAAATGGTTATCCGACCGCAGTGAATTGGAGTCGGTGATTAGCGAAGACATGGGATGGCGGTATATTAAAATGACCTGCTATACCGACAACGAAGAATATAGTAAGAGTTACCAGGACTTTGTAGAGAACATACAACCTCAGATCGCTCCGTTGGCAGATCAGCTGAATAAGAAGATGGTCGCCTCAACTTTCCTCGCCCAATTGGAAAGTGAGCCGGGATTTAAAATCCTGATCCGTAATTTGATGAAAGACATTGAATTATTCCGTGAGGAAAATATTCCTTTGTTCACTCAGATCAATACAGATACTCAAAAGTATGCCCAGATTTCCGGGGCGATGATGGTGGAAATAAATGACAAGGAACTTACCCTGCAACAGGCCAGTGTAATTTTGCAGTCAACAGATCGTGCAAAACGTGAAGAAGCTTATCGTAAGATTTCTGAGCGCAGATTGAAAGATAAAACCGAACTCGATGATTTGTTTTCAAAATTGATAGGCCTGCGTCATCAGGTTTCAAAAAATGCAGGCTTCACCAACTTTCGTGATTACATGTTCAAGTCATACGGAAGGTTTGACTATACACCAAAAGATTGTTTTGATTTTCATGATGCCATTGCCAGCGAAGTATTGCCCATTCTTAATGACCTCAGCAAGGAGCGCAAGGAGAAATTGAAAGTTTCATCTTTGCGCCCGTGGGATAAGGTGGTGGATCCGGAAGGAAGAGAACCTCTAAAAGCATTTAATAGCGGAAAAGATCTGACTGAAAAATCAATTGAATGCTTTCACCGGTTAGATCCCTTCCTCGGCCAATGTTTGTCGATTATGAAATCGATGGGACACCTTGATTTGGAATCCCGGAAAGGAAAAGCACCAGGCGGTTATAACTATCCGTTGGCAGAGATCGGAGTGCCATTCATTTTCATGAATGCAACTTCTACCATGCGCGACATGACTACCATCATGCACGAGGGCGGCCACGCGGTTCATAATTTTCTTACGAAAGATTTGCAATTGAGTGATTTTAAATCTCCTCCCATGGAAGTAGCTGAGCTGGCTTCCATGTCGATGGAACTGATTTCGATGGATGCGTGGGATATTTTCTTCCCCAATCCGGAAGATCTGAGAAGGGCCAGGCGTGAGCAATTGGAAGATATCATTGAAACACTTCCCTGGGTAGCTACCATTGATCAGTTTCAGCATTGGATGTATGAGAACCCCGCTCATACACAGGATGAACGTAATAAAAATTGGAACGAAGTATTTGCACGCTATGCAGATACCGTTACCGATTGGAGCGGACTGGAAGAGGGGAGGGATTATGCGTGGCAAAAGCAGTTACACCTATATGAAGTGCCTTTTTATTATATCGAATATGGTATGGCACAGCTAGGTGCTATTGCACTGTGGAGAAATTATAACATGGATAAGCAAAAGGGATTGGAGGGGTATATGAATGCGCTGAAGTTGGGTAACCTCACCACGATACCAGAGATTTATAAAGCAGCTAATATTAAGTTTGATTTTAGCAGGAAGTACATCAAAGAGTTGATGGACTTTGTGAAAGAGGAATTTGCTAAAATTTAACCGCGGGCCTTGTCAAGCAGATCGCTCAGTTGTTTAGCTTCTTCTTTGGATAAGTTTACAAATTTAGACTCCAGGTTATGAATGGCAGAATCAAGTTTGTTGAGGAGATTCAAACCCGTTTCGGTGATGCTGATGTCTGAAGCACGTTTGTCGTTAGGACATTGATTTTTTTTTACCAGGTTTTTTCCGATCAGGCGGTCAAGCAGACGGGATACGTCAGAGTTTTTATCCAACATCCGAATTTTAATTTCTACCGCTGGAATAGGCTTCGGGTGTTGACCTCTTAGTATTCTCAGCATGTTGTATTGTTGGCCGGTTACACCAAATGGTTCAAAGAGTTCTCTTTGTTTATTCTGAATCCAGTTGGCAGTAAAAAGAAGATTAAGCACGGCCTTCTGATGCGGACTTTTAAATTTTGCTTGCTTGATTTCTTCTTCGATGGTCATAAAAAGAAGGGGAGTCTTAAAACTCCCCTTAATATCAACAAATTATGCTTGCTTGTCCAATTCGATTTTACAAGAGATGGTTACTTCATCACTTACTACGGCTCCACCGTCCTGTAATTTGTTTGCCCACTTCACTCCGTAATCCTGACGGTTAACAACGCCATTCAATTTGAATCCGGCTTTGAAACCACGGCCAGTGTTTACAGTGCCGCCATAAGTCACATCAAAGATTACATCTTTAGTAACTTCTTTCATGGTGAATTTACCTTTCACTACATATTTACCACCCTCTTTTACCAACGTGCCTTTGAACTTAATATCAGGATATTTTTCCGCATCAAAAAAGTCGGCTGACTTAAGGTGACCATCACGTTTTTCATTATCAGTATCAATAGAAGCGACTTTTCCAGAGAATTCAACTTCTGCTCCGTTGAAATCGTCAGACTTGCTGATCACGGAACCATCAAAGTCATTAAACTTTCCTTCTACTTCTGATACCATCATGTGTACCACGCTAAAACCCACTTTAGAGTGTGACTTATCAATTTTCCAGGTAGTTTGTGCACTTGCAAATCCAGCTACCAATAAGAAGGCAGCGATTAAATTTATTTTTTTCATGTGTTTTTGATTTTTAGTTAGTATTTCATTTTGCTGTGCAAGTATAACACCAGTTTTTAAATAGATGTTTAAACATCTATATTTATTTTGTTAAATACTTGTTAATCAATCAGTAAAAAGTTTGTTAACGAGGAACCGCATACTTGTTGAGCCTCACAGATTCAGCCAATAAGTGAGTTTCAGAACGATGGCCCTGCTTTTTGGCTGGCCAATGTAAAAGACATTGCCATTCTCAAGTGATTCAGCAAAATAATTATCAGTATAGACTATATAGAGATCGGAAACTGGTTTGAACCGCCATTGAAATCTTGAATTGATATTCAGGTTGTTGATCTGGCTGTTGTATTGAATGAAGGTTGTCCAGAATACCTTTCGGGAAAATGTAATATCAAAGCGAGGACCGATCAGAATAAGATCGGAATCACTATAGGTAGATGGTAAGCGTATTCGGTTATAACTAAAATTGAGGGAGGTAAATCCCCACGGTTGATAGCGGTAGGTAAGAATACCCACAAAATTGATTCGACTGCCATTGAAATATCCTCCGGATCTCGTACTCAAATCAAAATAGAAACGCTTACGGGCATTTGATGAATAGTTAGCAATTATTAAATAATTGCTATAATCCGTGTTGGCTTGTAATTCCAAGCCTCCTGTGCCGCTTGGATCAAAGGGGCTGAACAGATACGTATACTCTTTTCTAAGTCGCATTGTGAATAGTGCGGTGCTCTTGAAACGCATGCGATACATGAAATTAAAGTCCCAATCCAAAAACCCATACGTTTCGTTTCCGATCATATCAAAGTCAAAACCGGGGCCATGGCTTTGAACTTTTCCTTTGGATGGATAGAAGTTATGCCAGATGGTGGAAGCGAGTTGTCGGATATCATTTCTTCTTACAAAGCCAACTTCCGGATTGTAATTGGCGCCAACGCTGCGTGTTAAAATATTCACATTCCATTTCAACGTGCTGTAGGTGATAAATCCGCCATAGGCAAACGCTGAATCTTTCTTTTCTTCATTGAAGGAGTGATGATAAAATGCTTTGCCATTCCAGCGATTATCTTTTGATGCGAGGTTGAAATCCAGACCTGCGGCTCTTGAGTAATTAGTTGGATTGCTGGTGAACTCTCCTCCGATGGAATCCTGAAAGGCTTGCTTGTTGATCAGGATCATACCAATGTTAGAGCGGGCAAATACTTTTTGCTGTATTGTGGCCACCGTGTAGTTGGTAGAAGGTAAATTGATTTCTTCATCTTCCCCGGCTTGCATATTTAAAATTCCGATCCGTGTATTATTATTTATTTTCCCGCTTAGGCGGACGCCACCATAAATAGGGTTCTGCACATTTTGTCCTGTAGAAGAATCGCGGGCCACACCAATTCTCCGTGAGAAAAAGGGGCGGGTTCCCTCCAAACCAAAATTGGCAAAGAGGTCGGCATTCTCCAGAAAGAACTGCCTTCGTTCCGGAAAGAAAATCTCAAATCGGTCAAGGTTAGTGACTTGTTCGTCCACTTCTACCTGTGAGAAATCCGGATTTACCGTGAGGTCAAGATTCAGCGCTGGACCGATACCGATTTTAGCATCACCACCGACCTGAATTTTTGCATCGGTGGGTGTGCCTTCTTCAAAATCACGTTGGGAATTACCAGCCACATACGGGATCACAGACACATTACCTCCGGGTCTTTGCAAGGGCTTATCCCAAATTAATTCTTTGTTGAAAGCAAGATTTACAATGTCGAAGTTGCGTGGAATAGGAGACCACGTTGACCGCTCCGCATATTGGCTGTCGATGCGATAGAAGTTTACGTTCCAGCTGGAAAGATTTTCTTTAAAGCGAAGGGTTTTGAATGGGATGGCGAACTCGGCAATCCAGTAATCATCATAAATTTTCACTTCCGAGTACCACTTGTTATCCCAGCTGAGTGCGAAATCAGCATTGCCTGATCCGCCATTGGCGATTAACCCTTCGCGCTGAACGCCAAATGGATTAACACCAAACACAAATGCGTTCGTCTTATCTTTAAATGTATCGAACACGATGGATACACCATCATTGGCTTCACCACGGTAGTCTCTCCGCAAAGAGGGAGTCACATATTTTCGTGGCCCGCTCCCACTGTTGTACATTTTTGCACCGACATAAATAAACTGCTCATCATAAGCGAGCCTAATTTCAGTTTGAGCATTAGCCAATGAAGAATCGTAAGGAAAGTATTGACGGAAATCAGATGCTACCTCAGTGGTTTGCCAGGCTACATCATCAAGAACTCCATCCAGTACGATAGGGGCTGAGCTTCTTCTGATCACAATGCCGGACTGCCCCAGGGCACCAGAGCTTGCGGATAAGCATAGAATCAGAAAAATGAGAATGCGCACAAGTTTTAAATTAAGCGCGCAAATATAGAGAACGCCTGAAGGTCAGGTAATGAAATTTGATAGGTGGAGGTAAGGGCTTTTCAGCGTTAGATTTTTAAATAGAAATCACGTGTTAGATTTTGGTAGGCAGTTGACCACGTTTCAGCTTTTTCATGAAGTATCAAGTACTCTTTTTTTAGTTTATGATTTTCGAGCTGAAGTTCAAAGAGCAAACGCTCGGGTGGTTTGCTGGCGCGGCCTCGAAACTCGCAAAGTCGAGAACAGTGCCATCTCTGGGTTTCGGCCAATGCAATAAAACTTTGTGCCTCCGCAACCGGAAGAATGAGACACAACTTTCCTTGAGGTGTTACTAAGCGCCTGGCATGGATAAGAAGTTCATCGGGAGGTAAGGATTCCGTATGTCGTGCCCGGGTTCTTTCTTCTGCCGGGGGCTTTGCACTGTGTATAAAGAAAGGAGGATTGCTCACGATCAAATCATACGATTCTGATTCGAAGTTTTGAAGAGAGGTATTTTTGACTCTCACTTTTTGTGGCCAGGGTGAGGCAGCGATATTTTCTTTTGTCTGTTCGCAGTCTTCCGAGGAAATATCAATCGCATCAATGTGCGCCTGGAGTGCCGATCGCTGGGCCATCATCAACGCGATCACTCCTGATCCTGTGCCAATGTCGAGAATCCGATTAGCCCGGCTTACGTCTGCCCACGCTCCTAACAATACGCCATCGGTTCCCACTTTATGGGCACACCGATCATGCTTCACAGAAAATTGTTTGAAACGAAAAATGTCTTTGGTCTTCCTGGCCATTTATTAAGTTTTCAGAAATCAGGCAGGAACAGAATGGTGATAAACCTTATTCTCCCACTCATGTAATAATGGATTCATCATCGAGAACCAAAGCGGTGGAACTAAGGCAATCAAAATCATGGTAGGATAACCAAAAGGTAGTTGCGGACTTTCATCATAATGATTCAACACCTGATACCGTTTGATGGCATTGGCATGATGATCGGAATGGCGCTGTAATTGAAACAAGAAGAAGTTGCTGATGAGCTGACTGGCATTCCAGGAGTGCAGTGGATTTACGCGTTCGTATTTTCCTTCGGGCAATTGTTTGCGTACGATGCCGTAATGTTCTACATAGTTTACTAATTCAAGCAGTGTGAAGGCGAGTATACTTTGAGCAAAAAAGAAAATGGGGACTTGCCATAAAATTCCATTTTGATGTAGACTGAGAAAATAAGTCAGCAGGGCACAAAAGAGTATAGGCCAAATAGCAAACCCGATCATTTCGTTTTCAATACTTAACACCGATTTACCTTTTCGCTGCAAGCTTTCCTTCTCTAATTTCCAGGCATGGGCATAACCATGAAATACCGAGCGAAACCAAAATGAATAGAAACTTTCATTTTTTCTGGCGGTGGCCGGATCTTCTGGAGTGGCTACAAAGACATGATGGCCGCGGTTGTGTTCAATATAGAAATGCATGTAGCAAACCGTCATTAAAATCAGTTTGCTATAAAAGCGCTCTAACGGTGATTTTTTATGCCCTAATTCATGGGCAACAGTAATTCCGATTCCACCGGTTAATAAGCTCACACTGATGGTAAACCCAATCCATTCTGCCAGCGTGTTGATTGCTCCGGTGGTAATTGCGTAGGCACTCCAAATAACAAAGCTCAGTTGAATGAACGTCCACAAGTAGGTGATGAAGCGGTAATAAAACTCTTCTCCTACAATTTTGGCCTCCGTTTCAATTACATTTTTTGTATCCAATCCTGCTTGGTAATCAACGAATGGGATAAATACGAATACAAACCCAAGGGTTAGGTAATTCCACCAGCCTCCGAGATAGTAGCCACTCATAATCAGAGCTGGCAGTATGAAAGCGGTGAAGAAGCTGAGTTTTTTGAAAATCTTCATGTTCGAATTTACAAAAATGTAGGCAGTTGCGTTGATTGACCAAATAAAACAAATGCTTTTCGCCTTGTGGCGATGCCGCCCGATGCTATAGGCATTTAACTCACAATAATATCACTTTCAATTAATTAGGTTACCTTTGCGAATTATTATTTAAAAACATTGATGAAATCATTTGACGACCTGGGACTCTCCGGGCAACTGGTGGAAACGATCCGCCAAATGGGTTTTGAATCACCCACACCGATTCAGGAGCAAGCAATTCCAATATTATTAACCGGAAATACTGACCTGGTAGGGTTGGCGCAGACTGGTACCGGTAAGACCGCTGCCTTTGGTCTTCCCTTGTTGGAGTTGATTGAGGACTCTAACCGCTCTACGCAAGCTCTGATTCTGGCGCCAACGCGCGAATTGAGCGTGCAAATCACCAGTGACCTTGAGAAGTTCTCAGCTGGGATGAAAAATCTTAGTATCGTTACGGTGTATGGCGGAGCCAGCATCAGCGATCAGATTAGAAAAATAAGAAAGGGAGTGCAAATTATTGTAGCCACTCCGGGCCGTTTAATTGATTTGCTTTCACGCAAAGTGGTGGATTTAACAGCCATTCGCTATGTGATATTAGATGAAGCAGACGAAATGCTCAACATGGGCTTTAAGGAAGATATCGATGATATTCTTTCTACCACGCCTAAGCAAAAGAACGTGTGGCTTTTCTCAGCTACCATGCCTCGCGAGGTAAGGGAGATTTCGAAAAACTACATGACCAATCCCCAGGAACTCACGATGGGCGAGCGCAACCAAGGCAACGAGAATATCGACCATCAATACATTGCGGTGGACGATCGCGATAAGTACCTGGCCTTGAAAAGATTTGTAGACTATACACCCGATATTTTTGGTGTGATTTTCTGCAGAACGAAAATCGATACACAAAAAATTGCTGAGCATTTAATTAAAGACGGATACAATGCCGATTCTTTGCATGGTGATCTTACTCAGATGCAACGCGATCGCGTGATGCGCAGTTTTAAAAACAAGACACTTCAATTGCTTGTAGCTACGGACGTGGCCGCACGAGGTATTGACGTGAGTGGCATCACTCACGTGATTCACATGAACATGCCCGATGAAATGGAGTACTACACGCACCGAAGCGGACGTACTGCGCGCGCGGGTAAGAAAGGAATTTCATTAGCGATCATTTCAAAAAAAGAAATCGGTCGTATTCAACAGGTGGAGCGTGGCTTAAAGAGAAAATTCTCTAAGATAAACGTGCCAACGGGTGACGAAGTGTGTCAGAATAAATTACTGGCGCTCGTTCACAAAGTGAAGCAGGTAGAAGTAAATGAAGAAGAAATTGATTCTTTCTTACCGGAAGTATATCATGAATTGAAAGACCTCACCAAAGAAGATATCATCAAGCGTTTTGCTTCGATTGAGTTCAATCGGTTTCTCGAATACTATCGCGATGCGAAGGATTTGAATAATAAATCAGATGGCAGAACAAGATCGTACGAAAGTAGTGGTGATGCGGGTGGTGATCAGTTTGCAACAGGTGACCGTATCTTCATCAATGTAGGCAAGATGGATGACCTTGAAAAAGGAACCTTGTTGGGATTGATTTGTGATTTTGGTGAAGTGACCGGAGATGTGGTTGGAAAGATTGACCTGAAGGGTGCTTATTCATTCTTTGAAGTGGACAAGAAGTACACCGAGCAGATCATGAAAGGCTTTGAAGGTGTTGAAGTGCGAGGAAGAAAAGTGAGATTAGAGCTTTCGGGTCCTCATAAAGAGCAATATTCAGAGAAGAAGAAAGAACGCTTCTATGGCTCTAAGAAAGAGTCGTTTGGTGGTGGAAGTGGTGGCGCAAGAAGAAGCGGTGGTGAAAGAAAAGGCCGCGGAAGATATTGATCTTCTTACTTTATTAAGCTGACTTTGCGTTGGCGAGATGAGTTGTTGGAATATTTCTGACAACTTTTTTTTTTGAGTGCTACACAGGTTTAAATTGTTCAAATGCTTCTTTGCAGGTATTGCAATAAAAGATAGCTCTGCATAGGGTGGGACCGAAAGGAGATTTTAATTCGGTGTTAGTGCCATTGCAACGTGGGCAAATGGCGGTTTCTAAAATTTCGAGATCGATAAATATTTTGGATGAGGGTGGAGGTGCCAATCCAAATTGTTTTAGGGATTGCTTTCCCTTTTCTGAGATCAGATCTGAACTCCATGGTTTCTTAAAGCTGATGTTTATAGTAATATTTTTTACACCACGATTTTTTAAAACGCCTTCCACTTCATTCTTCATGTATTCCATCGCAGGGCAACCGACAAAAGTGGGAGTCATCTCCACGGTAACTTTTTCCTCATCAACAGCAACGTCCGTGATAACGCCCAAGTCAACCAAAGAGAGCACCGGTATCTCAGGATCCTTCACTTCTTCTAGCCAGGTATAGATTTCAGCTGCGGTAGGATTCATTATGGATACGTTATGTTGAATGATCCTGCGATGATTTGATTAAGATGATGTTTGAGATGTTTTATATAATCGGCTGCAAGCCACTGAACTGTGTGAATGGATGGACTTAATTTTCCGGTATCGCAGGTGCGATCATAATTTTTAACTGGCATTTTGCTGAGCACAGCAATGATTCGTTCGTTCAATAATTGCCATAGGGCGATTACTTCAGCATCTGGCATGTTTTGATAGTCGTTGGCACTTACCCAAAAATCCTGATCGTATACAATATTGGGTTGTTGCTCATATTGCCCTACTAAAAATCTTCTGAGGTTGTTGTGTGCTGAATCAATCAGGTGGCCAAGCACTTCTTTTTTACCCCATTTATTTGGATCTGGCTTTGCGTTAAAGTCATGTGTGCTGATCGCCTTAATCTTTACTGAAAAGGTAGAAACGATTTCCTTTAGTTCTGATGTTATGTTTTCCATTACCATTCTGCGGTGGGGTCAATATTGAATACCTCGCTCATTTCATCCAGCAAGGGTTGAAGATGTTCGCTGTGTTTTCCCATTCTGCCTCCAACGATGGGCTGAATGATTTTTATATCAGGCAAGTACATACTGGTTTGAGCCAGTATCTTTTGAATCTGCGCCAGCCACTTCTCTTTTATCTTCTGCTCACCTTCAAAGATACCGCTAGCGATGATTTCCTTTTCGTAAGGAGATTCTTCAAAGATGCCTACTGCAAATGGCAGTGCATACGCTAATGATTTTTGAAGACGCTCTATGCTTTCAGGTGTTGCTGACCCAAGTTGTTTGATCCACGTGTTTGCATGCAGCGTGTGGTATCTTAGTTCACCACGGATTTTGGCTGCTAGCTGTGCCAGTGGTTCATACGAAGATCGGGTTAGTGCTTCAAAGCGAATTGCTTCTGCTGTATCATACAGAAAATGTCTTATTAAGCTAAAGTCATATTCTGCATTGGGTAATTCCACTAACTGGCAATTGTGAAATTGACTGGCATTGCGGGTGAACGCTACTGTATCTGGATCACGTTCTCCCAATTGATGAAGTATCGTATATAGTGCCAGGCTTTGACCGATTTTATCCTGCGCCATGGAAGAGAACGCGATGTCTTCTTCCAGTAATGGTCCCATACCGGTCCATTCTGAATTGCGATGCCCCAGGATGAGTTGATCATCAGCCATTTTATAAAGAAGTTCTTTTAATGCGAGTTCACTCATGGCCTTAGTTAGTTTTTTCCAGGAAATTTTTCAGTTTAACTCCGCCTTTGTATTCCGATGCATCGCGGAATTTTTTTTCCGGTAAGGTGATCCATAAATCTTTTTCTTCGGGTGTGGTGAATCGGATTTTATCGTTTCTGATCGCCCAGATATTATACACGGTTTTGCCAGTATTTAATGTTGTTTTAGCAATTGCCATTGCGTGTAAATCATTTGCTGCACTTACTGAACCAGCGTGCACGTGTTGCTTCCCGCGTTTTATAAGGTGGTAAATTTCGAAGCTAGTCTTATCACCAGCATCGTCAGCTACTTCTGGAATTGAATCATACGCATTTTTATCACCTTCTGTCATGGGAGAAACATAGACATCTTGCGTATCAACGACATACAGGGATGTGCAGGTAAATCTGCGCGTAAATGCTTCTTTCGCCAACACATATGCCATTTCTAAATTGGGGGCATGTACGCAGCCCTCATGCTGAAACGGTTTTCCTTCTTTCGGCTCTACAAAAACTTCAAAGGTGCCAAATTGATCAAGTGGAACTTTGTGACTTTCCGTCTCCACGATTTCTGGTAAACGATTGACGCGGGGGTCTAAAGAGTTCAAGGTTTAAAATTTAAGATTCAAAATTCAAGGTCAATCCAACATCTACAATTCAATTTTGAATATAGAATATTGAACGTAAATCAAGCTAATGGAGTAACATACGTTGCCTTCGGTGCTTTCAACGCTTCACGCACCCACTTGCCCCTTTCTTCAGCAACTCTTCTTACCTCAAGTCTTTCCTTATTGCAAGGGCCATCTCCGTTGATCACCCGTTTAAATTCTTCCCAATCGGGCTCCGTATAATCCCATCTTCCCGTTTCGGTGTTCTTCTTTAGGTTCGGATCAGGAATGGTAAATCCTAACTCCCAGATTTTAGGAACATACATGTCCAGAAACTGGTTACGCATATCGTCATTGGTGCCCATCTTCACTTTCCATCGCATCAACACTTCAGTGTGGGTAGAAATTTTATCAGAAGGGCCAAAGAAATGCATCATGGGTGGCCACCAGCGGTTCAGGGCTTCCTGAAACATGTCTCTTTGTTTTTGTGTGCCTGATGCAAGATAGATAACGCAATGATGTCCATACTTTAAATGGAAGGACTCTTCAGCGCAAATTCTATCAAGCGCCCGGCAATAGGGTCCATAACTTCCCTTTGCATTGGCTAATTGATTTACAATCGCACCAGCATCGACCAACCATGAGATAAAACAGCAATCGGCCCAGGTAAAAGTTGGGTAGTTGAATACGTTCGAATATTTTGATTTGCCTGTGATCAGGTCATCGATCATTTGCTCGCGTGATTTGCCTAAGGTTTCAGCTGCACTGTATAAAAGTTGGGCATGACCTACTTCGTCCTGAACTTTGGCCATCAGTGCCATTTTTCTTTTGAACCCCGGTGCTCTCGTAATCCAGGTGCCTTCCGGTAAGGCTCCAATAATTTCGCTGTGGGCGTGCTGCTCAATCATTCGGATAAGTTGCTTCCGATATAACTGTGGCATCCAATCGGTAGGTTCAATTTTTTCTCCCCGTGCAATCCGCGATTCAAACTCAGCAAGTTTTGCTGGATCTTCCTGTGCAATACTGTCGATTTTGATTCCTTCAAACGTATTTCCTCCTCCGTACATAATTGATGTGGTTTATGCCTAACAATCGTTTGCAAATATAACAGTACCTGACGAAGAAGGTTAGTCCCGTAAGGCAAAAAAATAAGAAGAAGTGAGGATTTTTAGACTTTCTTCAGGCCGTTCAGCAGCATGTCGGCCAATTGCTGACCCAGGTTTTGAGGGTCTATTTTGCTTGCCGGGTCATACCACATTGGCATCCAGTTAAGGGAAGAGAAAAGCGTCATCACAGCAAGTTTTTTATCGATTGTATCTTTAAACTCTCCGGTGCGGGTGCCTTCTTCAATCATGGTTTTGAAGCGATTGATATAATTGATCCTGAGAAACAGGAATTCGCGTAAATATGGTTGGCTCAGGTGTCGGTGCTCATTCATAAAAACGGCCGATGCAGTCAGGTCTTTCGCCATTACCTGGATGTGACCAATGATACCAAGTCTTAGCTTTTCGGTAGCTGAAACGTTTTTCTTTTCTACATCCATCAAAGACTTTCTGAATTCAGCGGCCATGTCGAAGCAAAGGTGCTGAAGGATTTCTTCTTTGGACTTAATGTGGGAATAAAGACTCGCGGCTTCAATGCCTAGTTTCTGGGCCAGGTCGCGCATGGAGGAGGCCGCATATCCTTTTTCGCGAAATAATTCAGCGGCACTGCGTATTACTTGCTCTTTGCGTGTGAGATTGACGGCTGCTTCCATGTTCACTTTATCGTTGGGCTAAGTTAATTAATTAAATTTGATAAAATTCAAATCTGCCTAAAATGAAGTTCAATTCAGTGAAGGAGTACTTTTATAAGTTGAATAATACGGGGTACCAACTCATGATGGTGCCTCTTATTCTTTTTACTTTTTATTATGCGCAATCGATCATTAACCTATCAGGAATGATAATTTTGAATCGTGAGATTTCTAAAGTTCTTTTCTTCGTATTGTGTGGCTTGAGTATAATAGGCCTAACGATCGTTCAGGTAAAAACCAAAAACAAAGCCAATGCAATTGCCAGGCAGGTGGGATTGGGAATCAAGTTGGAGAAGCTTGGAACGTTGCTAACGCGAAAGATGCTAACCATTTCAATACTGGCGCTACTGATGCCTATTGCTTTACTCTTCACCGGTGATAGTTACTTTAGTATTGCCTTTGGAGTTTTGGTGTTGTGGTTTTTTTTGCAGTGGCCAACACCCAGACGGGTTTGTCGACTTTTACAATTGCGGGGCGATGAGAGAGAAATGGTGATCACACGGGGTGAAGCATTCAAATAAAAAAGTCCGTATCGCTTGGCGCAACACGGACCTTCTTCATTTTTATTGTGCTAAAACGTTACTCCGAAACTAAAGGCATTTAACTTAGGCCCTTTATTTTCTGCGAAGAGTTCATTCATGTCATAATTGAAGAACAGATCTACATCTTTGAAACCTACCTGTGTACGCAAACCATAGCGAATGTTATTCAAATAGAAATTGTCATGATCTTTTGGTTTGCGTTCATCACCACTTTCTTCGAATACCTGCTTGGTGTAACTATCAATTCTATATCCAACATAAGGGCCTACACCAATTCTGAAAGAGTCTGAATTTCTGCCATCAAAGAAGCTGGGTTTTCTTTTATTGCCGCCAAAGTCAATCATGGGCACGATGGAGGCATTAAGGTAGGTGGCCGTTAACTTACTTTTTTTGAAGTCAGCATCGCGTGTGTCCAAGGCAAAGAGTACTGAGTTATTGTCTTTCGTAATTTGTGTTTGTTCATTCTGAAACTTGAAGTTATACCAGCTCGCACCCAAACTCCACTCCAGGTAAAATTTGTTGGCAAGTCGGGTGCGCTGCACCGAGTTGATGCCCACATACCAGGAACCCCATGGTTTTACGGTATACAAACTGTTGTCCTGGTCAGGAAATCCACTGCCTGTTACATAATTGTTCATACCCAAATCAAAATTGATGGAGTGGTATGTTCCCCTATTATGCCTGTCAGGGTGATGCCATTCCTTGTGTTCGCTATCATTGGTCCAGTCTTCGGTGTTGGTAGTTTCTTCTGTCTCTGCTTTTGAAACGATAACCGAATCCCTTTTTAAATATTCCTGTGAGGAATGACTATTTGCGCTTGTATCCTTTTGTTCCAACTTCCTGATCAGATCATTCATCAGTGCCTGGAAGTCATACTTTTTGAGTGTTTCAAGGTCCTCTTTATTCTGAATGGTGAAGGTAATTTTGCTGGCTTCGCCCACTTTAATGACTACCGTGTCTGCAGGTTTGGTTTGCGCTTGCACATAGGTTCCTGATAACAGGAGCGAAGCGAGAGCAATGACAATTCTCTTTTTCATGTGAGTATATATTAATTTCTTTTTGGTTTATCTTTTTTAAAATCGAGGGCGAATAATTGATCCTTGGCATCGCGAATAATACCCAGGTCTGAATCACCATTTTTTACATCGCGGGCGGCCTCCAGTATTTTTTTCAACCCGGAGTTTTCAACCTCCTTGTTTTGAGCCACTGCTATGACAGGTTCTTTTGATATGGATTCAAGTGTAAATTCGATCACCACAGGTCTTTCTGTTTTAGTAACCTGAGCAACCCGTGTTGGTTCGGCTACAACCACAATTTCTTCAACCAGCGTTTGCTGCTCATTATTTTCTATGGCGATCGTTTCCGTGAGTGAATTTTGCTCCTTTTTTACATCGCTATTTTCATTTCCTTTTTTTCTTTTCTCTGGCTTAGTTGTTTGAGCCGTGTAGGGTTTAGTGCTTTCAATGATTTGTTCAACGGGTTTTTCAATTGGATTTTTTTCAGGTACAATCAATTCTGTTTTCCCTGTTAGTTCAACGGGGACAATCGATTCATCCTGGTTTAAGAAAAACCACGCACTAAAAAGAGTGCAAAACAAAACAAATACAGCGGCCATTCGCCAGACAATAATTATCTTATTTTTTTTTGTTAGTCCTGCTTGCACCTTCTCCCAGGCGTCCGCTGAAGGTGTGATCGTGTGACCACCCAGCACATCTTTAAATAATTGGTCGATACGGTTGCTCATATCAATTCGTTTTTTGAATTAAATTCTTTTCAGTTTCTATCAGACTCTTTTGCAGGGCTACTCTTGCTCTGCTCAGTTGTGACTTGGATGTGTTCTCACTGATTCCCAACTGGTCGGCAATTTCTTTGTGTGAATACCCATCAATCGCATAGAGGTTGAACACAATCCGATAACCGGAGGGAAGTGTTTCAATCATTTTCAAAAGATCTTCTGCCTGCAGGTGACTTTCCAGTTTTTCAAAATCCGGCTCACGGTCCGCTGCTTCAATGTCCATATCGAGGTACATATTTTTGTTTCTTCTCAGATAGGTCAGTGATTCATTTACCACCACCCGCTTCATCCAACCTTCAAAACTTCCTTCTCCTTTATATTGATCAACCCGATCCAGGATTTTGGTGAAGGCGGTGATCAACACATCTTCGGCCTCCATTTTTTCTTTGATATACCTACAACACAAGGCATACAGCTTACCTGCGTAACGCTCGTACAAACCTTTTTGGGCCTTAGCATCTTTGCGCTTGCAGCCTTCGATCAGTTCTATGTCTTTAGCTCTGTAAACTGTAAAATCCATTCGATCAAATTCAATTACAAGATGCGAAACCCGGTGCCGGGGTTGCATCAACCTATTTATTTTTGAAATAATACTGAAGCACCCTATTGGGATGATAGCCCGTGGTTTACAACGGATACGGCAAACGCTTTGTTTCTGAGCGAATTATGGGAGTTATTTTAGATGCCGTTGAAAAGTTCGAAACTCTGCAGGTATTCCGGAATGATTGGTTTCCATCCCATTTCTTCTATTTTTTTCGAAAAGGTTGTGGCGCTTTCTATTTCTCCATGCGTGATAAAAGTCATTTTTGGGCTTTCCTTAAAATTTCCGAGCCAGCGAAGTAATTCACTTTGATCGGCATGGGCAGAAAGACCATTGATTACTCTCACCTGACATTTCACCGGCACATCTTCACCAAATATTCTTACGGTTGGTTCACCTTCCAGAAGGCGTCTTCCACGTGAACCTTCTGCCTGAAATCCTGCAAAAAGTACGGTATCATTTTCTTTTTGTAGACGATGGTATAAATGATGCAACACCCTGCCACCGGTAGCCATGCCGCTGGCTGATATGATGATGGAAGGTTTCTTCAGATCATTCAATGCCTTTGAGCTTTCGCGGGAATTACAAAAATGAACATGAGGATCATCGAAGATGCTGATTAATTTTCCGTCTACGTGAGTGACTTTTATTTTATGTTCGTTGGAGTGGCGTTCATATAGATCCGTTACACTAATGGCCATCGGACTGTCAATATAAATGGGCAGGGTAGGGATTGTCTTCTTTTCCATTAACATATGGAAATAGTAGATCATTAACTGAGTTCGTCCCACCGCAAATGCCGGAACAATAATAACGCCATTGCGATCATTGGCTTCATTAATAATTTTGGCTAAATCCGTTTCCACCTGATCGATGGGATTAAGTCGGTCACCATAGGTGGATTCAATCACCAAAATATCAGCTTCTGTAATGGCTTTGGGCGGATTCATTATCGGGTCATTATAGCGACCCAGATCGCCTGAGAAAACAATTTTCTTTTTTGTTCCCTTTCCTGCCAGCACCAACTCAGCTATGGCCGAGCCCAGGATGTGCCCTGCATTGTGATAAACTAACGAAAGGTTTGGAAACAGTTTTATTTCCTTTTCAAATCCAACGCTATCAACAAATCCAAATACGCGCTCAGCATCTTCTTCTGTGAAAAGCGCTTCGGGCTTATGGTGCTTTGAGTATCCACGCTTGAAGGCAAAGAGTGCTTCTTCTTCTTGCAGTTTGGCTGCATCTTTTAACATGATTCGCATCAGATCTTCGGTGGCGTGGGTGCAAATGATGCGCCCGTGAAAACCATCTTTTACTAATCGTGGTAAATAACCAATATGATCGATGTGTGAGTGTGTGATTACGATCAAGTCGATTGTCTCAGGATCTATCGGTAGCCTATCCCAATTACGAAGTCGTAATTCTTTTTGGCCCTGGAAGAGGCCGCAATCAATCAGAACTTTTTTGTGGTCAACTTCGAGTAAATATTTTGAACCGGTTACGCTGCGAGCAGCGCCAAGAAATTTTAGTCTTACTTTCATGAAAAGAACAGTCAGTATTCAGTTCAGAAAGATACCAAAAAAGTGTGTTCTGCAAGAGTGTTAGGCAACGAACTTTGAATCATTGCACAAACACATCGTTAACTAATTCTTAGTTTCTTGTAATCACTTCCGCATCACCCCGATGTGATACTGAACTGGCCACACCTTTATCAATTTCCAATTTGTTGGTAACAAATACTTTAGCTGATGATGCGCCTTGCGCTTCAATAATGGCATGGTTAACCTGATAATTGTAAGCACGTAAGCCACAGGCTCCTGTCAGGTTCGCTTCCATAAACTGACCATCACCTTTAAGTTCGAGCGTTGACGCACCGGTTAATTCAATTGTAAGGTTTTCTGCATTAATATCTCCCTCGCCATTCACAGCACCAGTCAATTTTATTTCGATGTCCTGTGATCGAAAGCCTCCGAATCTAAGTTTACCGGCACCCTGTATACTGAGCTCTTTTAACTCGGGCATGGTTATGGTTATCTTCACTTTGTCATCATCGAACAAATCCTTCTTCCAGAAGAATTTGTCTTTATTCTTATACTCAATCACTAATGTTTCCTGATCGCGATAGACTTCATATCGTTTCTTCTCGCTATCAGAGCCGGTCATTTGCACAGCGAATACGTCTCCTTGTTCAATCCGCACATCAAATAAGCCCGATAGATCTACCGATGAAAAATCTTTCAGACCATACTGATCATTCAGCTCCGCAATTTTTCTTTCTGATGGCTCTGAGCAGTTCACACATTCAAATCCATCCTTGGTCATTTTCCAGGTCTTGTTGAAATTGGAGTCTCGGTATCCATCATATTCTCTGAAATTATTATCAATCATGCGCCACATGCCCTCCTCCACAACGAAGAGTGTGTTATAGGGTATGAAAAGATCCATGTCCAATCGCTGTGTTCTGAATTTAGAATCTTTTTTGAATGTAATGTTAGAATCAAAGGTGATTATGCTATCGCTCTGTGTCACTTGGTAGTCAACCATTTGAGCATTTTCACCTGCCGCTTTGCGCGTGTTTCCCTGCGCCTCAAAACGCTGCACCAACTTGATACCATTGCCTTCATATCCTTTGATGGTGATGGAAGTTACATCATAGTCATCCAAACCAACTTCATTCACTTTTAACACGGGTGTTTTGCCATCAAGGGTAAATGTTTTTTCTACGCGATATTCACCTTCTTCTTTGAAGGAGTACACAATCTGTGGGATGGTAAAACTCATGACACCAACACTGATGAAGAAAAGTACAAACATCGACCAGCCTACCAGTGGATTAAATACTATTTTCTTGGCAATGATTGAATTACCAATCAGAATAATAAACATAGTTGGTATCAATGCTGCGATAAAGGCAAATACAATCGTCCAGGTAGGGAAGGAGTTTCTGAATGCTTCCATCGGAAAACCAAATTCACTTACCGGAATATCCCACCAGGATGGCAATGCCGAGATGGAGATGAATCCAAACACAAGGCCAGCGGCAATTAAGAGAGCGATAAACATGCTTAGCCCGGTAAGACTGATGACAAGACCGATCAGTGTGCGCATTACATCAATAGCCACTTTAAAAACCGGACCAAGTACTTTCGAGATGCCTTCAATAATCATGGCAATCAATCGGAAAGGGAATAATACTATTTTGGTTAATACACTTTCTTCCTGATCATCCTTTTCATTCAGATTCTTCTTTACCGTAGTCTCAATGTTAGATAAGGTAAAAGCTTCGCCTTGCATTTGCATTTTTTCGGTGATAGTTTTTGCTTGCGGCAAGGCGATCCATAATATGATATAAGTAAGAAGTCCTAATCCACCGAAGAAGGCGAAGATTACAAACAATACGCGAATCAGTGCGATATCGGCTCCGAAAAATGCGGCCACACCACTGGCCACACCGCCAATTACTTTTTTCTCACTGTCGCGATACATTTTTTTCACGGAGGCTTCTTCTTCCAATTCCTCAGAGGCTGGTAGAGCGATCCACAGAATGATATAGACAATCAATAAACTTCCATAGCTACCCAATACTAACAAAGCAAAAAGTAATCGTGGCCACACGGGGTCTATATTAAAGTAGTGTCCTAATCCCGCACAAATACCACCTGCTATTTTTCGCTTTTGATCTCTGAATAATTTTTTAGAGGCTTCACGCGCATGACCTGAGGACGAAGACTGACTTTTGCTTTTATTTTCTTCCGATGCAAATTCAGCCGCACCCAGTTCTTGTTCTTCGGCAGCTTTAAAGTCGCTTACGCTACCCATGGTGGCAATCAGGCTGGTCACATCTTCGGATGTAATCACTTGTTTGCCTTCGTTGAGTTTTGCTAAAAATATTTCGGCAATGCGGCTTTCTATGTCAATGAGAATCTCGCTGCTGTCTTCAAACGAAGCAAAGTAGCGTTTAATCGAATCAAGGTATTTACGAAGTGTTTCGTACCCGTCTTCTTCAATGTGGAAGATAATGCCGCTGATGTTTATACTGATATTCTTTTTCATATTCGAACGATCGTTATGAGCAGGGTTAGTGGAAGTTAGCTAGTAGATTTGGTTTTAATCATTTGGGTAGAGTGAACAAGGTCGTCCCAGGTATTGCTTAACCCGTTCAGAAATTTATCACCTTCTTCAGTCAATTTATAGTACTTGCGTGGTGGCCCCGATTTCGACTCCACCCACTTGTATTCCAACAGCCCGGCATTTTTCAGGCGGGTCAGTAGCGGATACAGCGTGCCTTCTACGACAATCATTTTTGCAGACCTCAACTCATCCAGCATGTCTGAAGCGTATACTTCACCACGTGAAATAATATGAAGGATGCAATACTCCAATATGCCTTTTCTCATCTGTACTTGTGTGTTTTCAAGGTTCATACATCCATTTGTTAAGAACTGATCTTGCGATGTTATACGCGAAAGTACTATGTATGGCCAAGTACTGGATGAAAATTTTTAATGTTTTTTTAAAAAGGCCTTAATTTTAATGATTTTGAGGATTGAAAGCGGATGGTTACCCGTATTTTTGAATTTCGTATTCAGTCCAGAACGATCATATTGAGAAAACTGTGCGGTTAGGATTTCATCTTTTGCTATTTCTTGTCTTGTTGCCCTGGGAGGGGTACTCTCAATATACCAATGAATGGGTCCGCCCGGGACAAGTTTATTATCGAATACCGGTTGTCAAAAAAGGAATTTACAAGTTAACCCATTCGGATTTACAAAATGCCGGTGTGCCGGTGAGTGCCATTGCCCCGCAGCTTGTTCAACTTTTTCATCGTGGTAAGGAGCAAGCCATTTTTGTGAAGGGTCAATCGGATGGTGTGCTTAATACCGATGATTATATTGAGTTTTTTGGCCAGGCCAATGATGGAACCCTGGATAAGACATTGTATAAGTCCAGCACCTCTCAGCCACATAACTACTACAATTTATTCAGCGACACGACTGCTTATTTTTTGACGTGGAGCCTTGGTGCAGTTCCGGGAAAAAGAGTTACGTTTTTCGATGAGGTTAATGTAACCAACATCCCTAAAGAGGTATTTCATAATGAAGAACGACTGATCATCAATCAAACTCAATATGCGGGTGGAGTAACCGTGAATGACATACTTCAATACACTCATTTTGATATGGGTGAGGGCTGGACAGGCAATGCAGTCATTCAAGGGCAGTCTGTTGATTACACGATTAATCTTGTCAACAACATTGAAACTGGCTCTGGCAATCCACAATTGGAAATACTGCTTGTTGGCCGGGATAATATTTCGCATACCGCTGAGATTTTTGTTGGTTCCAGTAGTGGAGCATTGAGATCGGTGGGTGCCCATATCTTTGGTGGATTTGAAACGGTAAAAGTATCCCTGCCACTAAACTGGAGCGACATTGGTACCGATGGAAAATTGATCGTCAGGCTTGCTGCACCTTCGGCAACAACCAATCGTCCTCAATTCAGTGCCTCATATCTTAAGCTGACATTCCCTCAAAATTTCCAATCAGTTGGCTTAACTGAAAAAATATTTTATCTGCCAGCAAAGCCAACAGGCAAATCTTACGTGGAGTGGGATGCAGCACCCTCCATCATGCGTGTGTGGGATGTAACTGATCCTACCGCTATTGTTTCAATTGGAACCCGCACATCGGGAAATCAATTAACGGCAATGGTGGGTGCTTCTGAAACACCACGAACGCTATACACATTTACGTCAACGACTACACCTTCATTGAAGAAAGTAAGTTTTAGACTCATTGATCCTGTGCAATCCGATTATATAATCATTTCTAATAAGGTGCTGATGAAACCGGCATTAATTTACAGTGATCCGGTAAAAGCCTATGCGGGCTACCGGGCTTCTTCCGAGGGCGGGGCTTATGATACACTCTTGGTAACGATGGATCAATTGTATAATCAATTCAATTACGGTGAAACATCGCCTGTGGCCATTTATGAGTTTATGCGATTCATGGTAGGGAAAGGCCAACCAAAGTATTTGTTTCTGATTGGCAAGGGGAGAGATGTAAATGCCGGTTTTCATAGGTTGATGAATCCGGGACCTGAAGTATTAAAAGATCTGGTTCCTTCTGCCGGCATGCCAGGTTCCGATATGAATTTTACGATAGGATTAGCCGGAACTACCTATGAACCCGCTGTACCAACCGGCCGGCTTTCCGTTACCAAACCCGCTGAGGTTGCTAACTATTTAAATAAGATAAAAGAAATTGAAAACCCGAATGTAATTCAGGACTGGCAAAAGCAAGGACTTCATCTCAGTGGAGGTATTCAGGCATATGAATTACCTACTTTTCGTGGATACCTGAATGGATTTAAATCTACTGCGGAAGGAATTTATTGGGGAGGCTCCATCAGCACGGTCGCCAAGCGTGATCCTTCAACGGTTGAGTTAATCAACGTATCGGATGAAATTAATGCAGGAGTAAACCTCGTCACTTTTTTTGGTCACTCTTCACCGAGCACCATCGACATCGATATTGGTTTTGCCACCGATCCGGTAATGGGTTATAATAACGCAGGCAAGTATCCGGTCATGTTAATTAATGGATGCAATGCGGGAAATTTTTTTACGAATGGAATTATCTTTGGTGAGGATTGGATTGCAGCGCCCAACCGCGGAGCAAGAAGCTTTATTGCACACAGTTCATTTGGTTTTGCTTCCACCTTGCGCAGCTACTCTGATTATTTTTATAGAATTGGTTTTGCTGATTCGATATTCATAAAAAAAGGAGTGGGGGATTTGCAAAAAGAAGTAGCCCGGCAATACATGCAATCCGCGCCAGCGATTATTTCGAATATTACACAAGTGCAACAAATGGTATTGCTGGGTGATCCTGCCGTGAGATTGTTTCAATATGCTGATCCCGATTATGAAATCACCAATGCGTCACTCTCTTTATTTTCATTTGATGACAAGCCCATAACGGCACTTACTGATTCATTTGCTATAAAAATAACCACCCGGAATATAGGAGTAGTGAAAAACCTGCCGGTTAAAGTAAAAGTCACTCGTACATTCAGCAATGGATCAACCGTTTCATACGATTCTATTTTTGCACCATTGCTTTATAAAGACACCTTGATTTTTAAAATTCATCGCAGTGTTGGAGATGGTTCGGGTGACAATACTTTCCTCGTTGAGATTGATCCGGAGAATAAGATTCAGGAATTAGATGAGGATAATAACCAGGCAACCTATTCAGCTTTTATTTCATCCAGTGCTACATTAAATCTTTTTCCGATCGCCTACAGTATTGTAAATCAAACATCCACAAAGTTTATCTGGCAATCCAGTAATCCACTTTCTAGAAGACGAGACTTTCAGGTTGAGGTAGACACAACGCTTTCTTTTAATAGTCCGTTCGTAATAAAAAAAGTGATATCTGGTAAAGTGCTTGTAACTACCACCCTCCAACTTCTAAATGTAGATTCAACGGTTTATTACTGGCGTACGCGATTTGACAAACCTTCGGCAGAAGAGAGTAATGAATGGAGCGTGTCTTCATTTTCATACATACAAGATAGTCCTGAAGGATGGGCACAATTGAGAAAGGATCAGACAAGAGAAAACTTTTTCAGTGGATTGATCAGTGAAGGAGAAGGCAAGCCTTTCAAATTTGTAGAGAGTAATACTTCTATTGCGATAAAGACTTTTGGAAGTAATAACCCGTTGCCCTCTACCGATGTGTCTGTTAAGATCAATGATGCTGAATATAACCTGGCCACACAAGGTCAACCGTGTCGTAACAATACACTCAATCTAATCGCCTTCAACAAATCAACCGCGGTGCCTTATGCGGGTATTCCATTTAATTTTCAGGACCCACGCACATGTGGCAGAGAGCCACAGTTGATCAATAGTTTTACAGCCACCGAAATCGAAACGGGGGTAGGTGATGATTTAGCAGCATTCGTCAACGCGGTTGGTCTGAGCGATTCAATCGTTATCTTTTCAATTGGCGATCCGGGCTATTCGGTCTGGTCTTCTTCCGTAAAAACAAAACTGGGTGAGCTGGGCGTAAGTTTGACAGAACTGAGCTCCCTCCAATCCGGTGAGCCGGTAATTATTTTCGGAAAGAAAGGTGCGTCACCGGGTGCGGCCACTGTTTTCAGGTCTCTTTTATCTCCAGCAAGTGAACAACTTATTTCTGTTGCAAAGGAAATTACGGGAAGGAAAACAGAAGGTGCTATGAAATCAGTAGTAATTGGCCCTGCCGCTCAGTGGAATCAGTTCAATATAAACTCTCCATCTCTTGAGTCATCCGATCTGGTTACATTTTTAATTTATGGTGTTGATAAGAACGGAGACGAAACGTTGATTACCAATAATGCTGTGAGTGGATTTGATTTGACACAGGTGTCAACCGATCAATTTCCTTATTTAAGATTGACGTATGAAGCAAAAGATGATATCAACCTCACCCCAGCTGATTGGAAGAACTGGACGGTGCAATATGAACCGGTGGCAGAAGGTATCTTGCTGTACAAAGGAGAATCCGAAACACAACAGGTGCAGGAAGGTCAATCATGGAACACACGATTTGGGTTCGCAAACATCTCAGACAAAGTTTTCAATGACTCTTTGAAGGTGGAGTTGGATGTAGTTACCCAGGAAACTCAGCATCGGGTGAGTCAAAATTTCAGGATCGCAGCTCCTGCCAGTGGCGACACAACATTTTTTGATATACCATTCTTTGAAGTACCATCTACTACGCTAGGAAAGGTCGGAACCAATGACATCAACGTTTTTGTAAACCGGAGAGAAGTTCCTGAACAGTACTACGATAATAATTTTGCTAACCTACCGGGTTATTTAATTGTGCAACCCGACAAGACCCGGCCTTTGCTGGAGGTGACCATCGATGGACGCCAGATCCGCAATGGTGATTATGTCTCGCCAACGCCTTTAATTCAATTTACTTTAAAAGATGAAAATCCATTTATCCTGAAGACGGATACAATCGGTGTTAATATTTTGTTGAGTTATCCTTGTGCCACGGGTAATTGTCTTTTTACCCGAATACCTCTTAGCAGCAACTTCATAAAATGGTATTCCGCAAGATCCACTTCTGATTTTCGTGTTGAGTTTACGCCAACTACGTTAACGGATGGAGAATATATTCTTTCTATACAAGCAAGCGATGCAAGTGGAAATTTGAGCGGGGAAGTTCCTTATCAGGTTTCTTTTAATATTAAATCAGAAACAATATTGAATTTTAAAGGGGTGTATCCGAACCCATCATCCATTGGATTCTTTTTCAATTTTGAACTTTCGGGAAATACATTACCCGAAGAGTTTTCTCTCGAAGTGTTTTCTTCTACGGGTCAATTGGTAACCCGGTTCGGTATGGAGGACATGCAGAGGTTTTACATTGGCACCAATGAAATAATGTGGAATGGCGCAGATGCTTCCGGAAAAATTCTTAGCAATGGAGTATACCTCTACCGATTGCGAATAAAAGCAGGAGAAATAGATGCTATAAATAAAGGAAGATTAATCTGGCTTCGCTGATTCTTAGTGGTGATGACCACCGGGTCCGTGAACGTGCCCATGAGCAAGTTCTTCTTCCGTAGCAAGGCGGATTTCCATCACCTCAACATCAAAGTTTAATTCAACACCGGCAAGTGGATGATTGGCATCAACGGTAATCGAATCAAGTCCGATTTTAGTCACGGTTACTACCGATCCCTGGTTGGTTTGAAATTGCATTCCCACCTCTACCGGCTGATCACCAAAGGAAGATCTTGGAACTTGCTGAAGCAGCTCTTCACTTTTCACACCGTAACCTTTCTCAGGGCTTACTTTGATGTTGAATTTTTCACCTTTTGTTTTTCCTTCAAGGCCCTCTTCCATGCCAGGTATCAGATTGCCAATACCTTGGATGTAATGAAGGGGATCGCGACCTGCGCTGGAGTCAAGGACATTTCCTTCATTATCGGTAAGAGTGTAATGAATGGCAGCTGCTGTGTGTTTTGTGATTTGCATGATGCAAGGGTTAAATGAAGTGTCAAAAAACAATATTGTCACTTCAGGTGATAAATAGAGTACTTGTACCAAAGGCGGGAATCGAACCCGCACATCCGAGGATACACGATTTTGAGTCGTGCGCGTCTACCAGTTCCGCCACTTTGGCTTAGGGGTGCAAATATGTATAATCTTTAAATCCTTTACAATTTTTATAGCTCGATAAATTTCTCGAGAGAAAATGCCTGACTTCTTTCGGAGAAGAGAGTTTTTACAAGCCCCCACACGCGGTCAAAGAGTTCAGACTTGCGATAATTATCCAAACTGGCATGATCATTCCAATAACTTAGCGTAGTGTAGCAAGTAGGATCACTATGGTCTTTCAATAGTTGTAAATGAGTGCAACCTGGAAAATTTCGAATGGCCTCCTTATTGTGATGAAAAATTTCAAGGAATTCGTCTACTCCCGCTTCTGTAAAATGCATGCGCACAATTCGAATAATCATGGTCTCAAATTAGATTATTCTTCAAAAGTAATATTAATAGGACTGTCGTATTGCAAACCCAACAGTTCGCTTCCATTTCCTTTGTTAATTCCAATTTCCAATAAGCCCAGACTATTAAAGAGAGCAAAACAATCACCTTGTTCCACCTGGTGGTAGTCGGTTTGAATTCGTCTGGATTTTTCTCCTCCAAACTGAATGGTGTAGGATTTTCCTTTGCTCAGAATATCAAAATCCTGTTTGAGGATGTTAGTGATCAGATTACCATAGTTATCAATCTTCATTACATGCCCTGCAATAATTCTCCGGGTGGCTTTGACTTGCCTGTTAAGCATTTTCTTAAACGAAGTCATCGGTTTACCTAATGTAGTGATAGCGACTCCGCTTGCAAGACGCGCTGCTGCAGGAGCAAGAATATCTTTTTCTGGAAATGTAGTTTGAACAGGATTCAATGAATTCAGAGTTACTGCCTGCTGATGATTTTTGTCACTGATTAGTCCAAGTAACCCGTTGTCGGTGCCAACAAAGAAGTGATCCTCCAATTGAAGGGCAATAGGCTGATCGTCACGGCCTCCGTTGGCATCTACGCCTACTAAATGAACGGTGCCTTTTGGAAAATCGCGGAATACTGACTTCAATACGAAAGCCCCATGGGCAATGTCGCAGGGCAAAATTTTATGACTTATGTCGATCAGATTAAGGCCTGGGTTTACTCCTAGTATCTTAGCTTTAATGGCTGCCACGTAGTGGTCGATTTCCCCGCTATCAGTGAGTAATGTAACGATGGCCATCTGAGCAGTGTACCCGGTTTTTTATTTTATGTGATGCCGGGATTTGTTTTACTTTTGTGTCTCAAAAATAAGTTATTTAAAACTCATTTTACCTCATTGATAGAGAAAACCATCACATTAGAAAATATTCGTCTCCTGGATTTTTTAGGAGTTGAAAACAAGAACATCGCTGAGTTGGCTGCTGCTTTTCCGAAGAGCAGAATTATATCCAGAGGCACTGAAATTCTGGTGAAGGGAGAGGCTCCCGACATCATTCAGATCACGGATATACTAAATTCTTTGATCGATCATTTTCATCAGTTCGGCAGAGTGACGGAGGAGAATGTGCGAGGCTATATCACCCAGGAACGACAAGAGTTTGTTGCGGAAGATTCTCCCGATGGCATTATTCTCTTTGGCACCAAGGGATCGCCCATCAAAGCAAAAACGGTAAATCAACAACGACTTGTAAAAACTATTCAAGATTATGACCTCGTGTTTGCTCTTGGGCCAGCCGGAACAGGAAAAACATATGTTTCTGTTGCCATGGCTGTTAAGGCGCTGAAGAATAAGCAAGTAAAAAAAATAATAATCACCCGCCCCGCTGTAGAGGCAGGCGAGAACCTTGGTTTTTTGCCTGGCGATTTAAAAGAAAAGATAGACCCATACCTGAGACCCATCTATGATGCTCTCAACGATATGATTCCGCTTGAAAAGTTGAAGTATTATATGGAACGGGAAATCATTGAGATCGCCCCGCTTGCCTACATGCGTGGACGCACACTCAATAACGCGTTCATTTTGCTGGATGAAGCTCAAAACACTACTCCCATGCAGATGAAAATGTTTCTCACCCGCATGGGCCCCGATTCAAAAATGGTCGTGACCGGTGATACTTCTCAAATCGATTTACCTGCCAGTCAACGTTCCGGTTTAAAGGAGGCTGTTCGGATTCTGATAGAGGTTAATTCAATTGGCTTTGTTGAGTTAAATGAAAAAGACGTGGTACGACATCGCCTGGTAAGAGAAATCATTGAAGCTTACGGAAAAGCTAAGAATGACTAATTAATTATTATGCCAGCATATATCATTGTTGAAGTTTCCATCCACAATCCCGCACAGTACGAGGATTATAAAAAGTTGACCCCACCATCCCTGAAGCCCTTTGATGGAAAATTTATTGTGCGGGGTGGTAAGGCTGAAACGCTGGAGGGTGATTGGAACCCAGAACGAATCGTGGTGCTTGAATTCCC
>CAZIOY010000030.1:42251-45740 GCA_964540915.1 uncultured Ohtaekwangia sp. | reverse complement strand
TCATGTGGTCTGTGCGGACACAGATCACGGGTTTAGAGAATTGAAATATCATGTGTTCTGTGAGGACACAGACCACGGGGTTGTTCTGTTTGGACACAGACCACGGGTGTTAATCAGTGAATCTGTGGCTAAAAAATCTCTACTGATCAAATAGAATCCAGCGACTTTCTTGCCTGATCAATTTTGCGCGACTTCTTTAATTCAGAAGGAGTGAGACCTGTTATTTTTTTGAACTGGCCAGAGAGATGTGCCACGCTGCTATACCCAAGACGGTCGGCAATCTCGCTCAAACTCAATTCATCATAAAACAAAAGTTCTTTTACGCGTTCAATTTTTTGACGGATAATATACTGCTCCAGCGTGATCCCTTCCATCGATGAAAACAAGCTGCTCAGATAGCCGTACTCATGATGGGCTTCATCCGCCAACAGCGTTGACCAATTGACTTTCAGAGTGATCCGATCTGAATGATGAATCAATTGGATGATTTTATTCTTGATGCTCTCAATGAGCCGGGCTTTTCTATCGTCAATTCGCTCGAAGCCCACTGCGATCAAGGCTTCATCAATTTGCTTTTGTTGAGCGGGTAAAAGATTAGTTTCTTTTAATACCACTTCGCCAAGGGCTACTTTTTCAGGATGGTAACCCAGCTTTTCCAATTCCTGGTTTACTACCATTTTACAGCGGTCGCAAACCATGTTTTTGATGTGGAGGATAGTCATGGTTTCAAAGTTAGTAAGTATTATCGTTCTTAAGAACGAAAGTAATCACAGTTAAGACGGATTCCCCGGGTGCTATTCGGGGGCATCGGAAAAGCCCTGGAGGCAAACATCATGGAGTATTTAAAAACAGGTCGCAACGCCAGCTTCAAAAGTTTACATTAAAAAAAGCAGAAGCGAATGAAAGCCACTGCTTGAAAAATAATTAACTTTCATGATGATATCATTACATCAACACGCAGCGCTCTATACAGATTATTATGAATTGACCATGGCCCAGGGTTATTTCCTTACGGGCATGGCCGAAAAGAAAGCATGTTTCGATTATTTTTTCCGCAAGCTTCCATACAAAGGTGGCTATGTAGTATTTGCAGGATTAGACGATCTGTTAGAAATACTTAAAGATTATTCATTTGATAAAGAGGACCTTGCGTATTTGCGGGCGTGTGGATTTAAGGAAGAATTCTTATCATACCTTACTAATTTCCGATTTAAAGGAACAATACATTCTGTAAGGGAGGGAGAGATTATTTTTCCTAATGAGCCGGTGTTGCGCGTGGAAGGAACCATTCTTGAAGCTCAGATTATTGAGACGCTAACGCTGAATTATTTAAATTTCCAGTCACTCATTGCTACAAAAGCCAGTCGCATAAAGCACGCTGCAGGCAACCGAAGTGTGATTGAGTTTGGCTTGCGCAGAGCACAAGGCCTTGGAGGAATTCATGCTACTCGCGCTGCGGTGATTGGCGGAGCAGAATCTACTTCCAATGTGTATAGTGCATTTACCTTTGGCCTCACGCCATCTGGAACGATGGCACATTCCTGGGTAGAAAGTTTCGATGATGAAGAAGAAGCGTTTCGCAGGTTTGCGGAAATTTATCCGGACAACTGTATCTTTTTGGTGGATACGTATGACACGCTCCGATCGGGTGTTCCCAATGCGATTAAGGTAGCGCATGAAATGGAAAGGGCCGGTCACCGTGTAAAAGGCATTCGTCTGGATAGTGGCGACCTGGCGTATCTAAGTAAGCATGCACGCTTTATGTTGGATGCAGCGGGTCTTCATCAGGTGAAAATTGTTGCCACCAATCAACTGGATGAGCACATCATTAAAAGTTTGCTTGAGCAAGGAGCAAAGATTGATGTGTTTGGTGTGGGCACGAGTTTAGTGATTGGTCGTGAAGATGCTGCCCTGGATGGAGTTTATAAACTCTCTAAGTATGATGGGGAGCCGAGAATCAAAATATCCGATAACATCGAAAAGACGCTGATCCCTGATGTAAAGAAAATATACCGGTATTATAATGGGGATAATAAATTTTATGCAGATGCCGTAGTAGAAGAGAAGGAAACAGACATTGATCAGATGGTTCATCCGCACCAACCCACCAAACGGCTTTCGTTGAGCGGGCTGAGAAAAGAATCGCTATTGAATTGTGTGATGAAAGAAGGAAAAGTTCTGATTGCTAAACAAACGCCTTATGAAATTGCTGCTTACGTACAGGAGCGATTAGCTCTTTTGCCAGACGAGCATAAGCGATTTGAATATCCGCACATTTACAAAGTAGGCGCCAGTGCCGGGTTACTTAAGTTGCGTGATGCGTTGGTAAATGAAAAACTCTATTTCAAAAACGCACAGTGATGAAATGAGCCATGATTTTAAATCCCCGCACATGAAATCTTTATATATACCTTTCACTCATAGCAATGATAATTGGGCAGGAAGATGCCATCTGACCAATAAAAAATAAGCATAAGCAGATGAAAGCATTATTGATTGTAGATGTTCAAAATGATTTTTGCCCTGGAGGCGCGCTCGCGGTTCCTGATGGAGAGAACGTGGTGCCCGTGATTAATAAACTGATGGATCGTTTTAAAATAGTAATTGCATCTAAAGATTGGCATCCGGAAAAAACAAAGCACTTTACGAAGTGGCCTGTGCATTGCGTTCAGGATACTTTTGGTGCGGCTTTTCATCCTCAGCTCGATGATGAAAAAATCCAGGAAATCTTTTTGAAGGGAACGGGTGCAGAAGACGATGGTTACTCTGCTTTTGAAGCTACTAACAATAACCTCGAACAATTCTTGCGTTCTCATCAAGTTGATGATGTATATGTCTGTGGTCTGGCCACTGATTATTGCGTGTTATCTTCCGCGATCGATGCGTATAAGAAAGGATTTAATGTACTGGTCATTCAAGATGCTGTGCGTGGTGTGGATGTGGTGAAAGGTGATGTGGCCCGCGCTATAGAAGAGATGAAGCATATGGGAGTTGTTTTCATACCATCAGAGCAGGTTGCATAGATTTCACTTTTCCCGATCACGTACTTCGAAATATTACTGACTGGAGAAAAGTGAGGAATCATAAAGATGCTGACCATTTTTCTTTCTAAGCGGAGCTCCCGAGGCAGGACACCGCTGGGAAGGAAAAAACACAAGGATTAAACTATCTTCACAAATGGCCTTAAAATGAAAAAGCACCGTTAGCGTAAGCTAGTGGTACTTTTTGCATCCAAGCCATCTACAGTGTTTCTATAGTGACCCGAGTCTCTTTTTTCAATTAATCTGCTTTGTGTTCCTAAATAGCGTGTTTAATTCAAATTCCGTGAGTAATGGAAACTTAAGTTTAAGTTTCTGGATTTTTGTTTCTTTTTTTCTGCTTGTATAAGTTTTATGAGCGATCATATTTTGGTGTATCAAATTGTTACTCAAATGTGGTTACAAGTCTTTGAACTATTCTTGCAGAAGATTTCTTATGAATTGTATCTTT
>CAZIOY010000030.1:13987-42151 GCA_964540915.1 uncultured Ohtaekwangia sp. | reverse complement strand
AATTGTATCTTTCACAGATGCGACCCGGTTCATCGGGTTCAATCTTTAATCTTCAGTCGGGCGACTTCTTCACCGAACGTATCAATGGCTACTGTGGTAGCGTGCTTGAACGTAATCCATTCGCCTCCATTTTCTGGCTTGTAGCTTTCAATTTTAATTCTAAGTCTAGCATCCTTTTTTTCAAGAGCCACTACTTTGGGATAATTTTTATTTTGAACTTTTGGTTTTTCCTGAGCCAGCCGGGCAGAAAACTCATCGATCGATTTTTCATATTGGGCCATCCTGATGTGCGCCTCCGAACGGAATAATTCATAGGCAGCTATGGAATCTTTTGTTTCTATCCGCAGTTCAGGCGCCACGAACGAGGCGGATGAAGTGCGGGATGCAACTGCCCTTTGGTCAGTGTTCTGGCTCTGTGAGGTGGATGCTGCGATAGCGATAATAACCACGGTTACAAGAAATAATTTACTTTTCATAAAAGGTTTATTTATATCTGCGTAAAAAGCCACCTTGGAACTTAAGGGCACAGTGCAATCATAGTATTGAGCCTTTTATTAAATATCAACTGACTTATAAACAAATGTCAACAGATATCCTGTTGTGATGATTACAGTAATCGTAAATAGAATTACATCATTCGCAGGTTCCCCTTTTATTGAGGTTAACGATGGGCACTTACGCAGCAAACCATTCATCGTGCACTTCCTTTCGAACCTGCTTAAGATTTCACTGATTTTATGCGGAAGTAATTCGCGATTAATTGTCTTAGTATGGTAATTCCAGCATGAAGTTGTATATAAAATATATGGTCAGTTTGCGGTGTAAATGTTAGTGAAAGAGGAGCTAACAAAACTGCGACTTCATTATGTGATTGTTGACCTGGGCATGGTTGAAATTCTGGAGGACATAACGGTAGCGCAACACGACCAGCTAAAGGCAAACCTGCTAAAGTCAGGCTTAGAGCTTCTGGATAATAGTAAGAGCATTTTGATTGAAAGAATAAAAAATGTAATCACGGATATGATTCACTATTCCGATGATTTGCCTGAAAGTAAGTACTCCAATTACATCAGTGAAAAACTGCACCATGACTACACCTACCTCTCTAATATGTTTTCGGAGGTCAAGGGCATGACTATACAGCATTTCATTATTTTAAATAAAATCGAACGGATAAAGGAATTACTTTTATACGGAGAGCTTAATCTTACCGAGATTTCATATAAGCTCAAATACAGCAGCGTAGCCCACTTATCTGGCCAGTTTTAGAAAATCACCGGTCTCTCCCCCTCTTATTTCAGGCAATTGAAGCAAAAACGGGATAGTAACCCTGAAAACGTGTGATTTGTGTAACATTTCTCATCTAATGTGTAATGATCCACAGGCGTATTATCCTCACCTTGAGGTATAATGATCCACGCATATTGAAGTTCTACATAAAATATATGGTCAGCAACCGCTGTAAGATGGCGGTTAAGGAGGAATTAAAGAAACTAGACCTTCACTTTATTGTGGTGGACTTGGGTGAAGTGGAGATCATGGAAAATATTTCAGGGGAGAAATTGGAAGAACTGAAACAAGGGTTGCTCAACTCGGGGCTTGAATTAATGGACGACAAACGGGCAGTGCTGATTGAAAAAATTAAAGTGGTGATTACAGAAATGATTCATTATTCTGATGAATCACTGAAAATCAACTATTCTGACTACATCAGTCAGAAATTAGGTTATGACTATACCTATTTGTCCAACATATTCTCTGAGTTGAAAGGCATTACCATACAGCAGTTTATCATCATTCATAAAATTGAGAAAGTAAAGGAGTTGATCATGTATGATGAACTTTCCATTACTCAGATTGCATGGAAAATGAATTACAGCAGCGTGGCGCATTTATCCAATCAATTTAAAAAAATTACCGGACTAACACCCTCGAACTTTAAGCAACTAAAAAACAGAGGCCGCACCCCGATTGAAGATATTGCCCCTGATATTATGCAAGTGTAAAAGTGTATTTCTTAAAAATGATCCTATGGTGGGTATCCTATAATTAGAGCGATGATGAAAAATGCTGAAATAAAGAGTCCTCAATATGCCAGAAGTTTGATTGAAGCGAGCCTCGACCCACTGGTTACCATCAGCACCATGGGCAAAATCACGGACATGAACGAGGCACTAACCAACCTTACAGGTATTTCACGAGAACAACTTATCGGCACCGACTTTAAAGATTATTTTACTGATTCGCGCAAAGCACGTAAGGTATATAAAGAAGTATTTGCCAAGGGCTTTGTGATCGATTCACCGCTCACGATGCGCGATAGTAAATCGACCGATGTTTTATTTAATGGTTCCGTGTACAAAGATGGGAGGGGAAAAGTGCTGGGCGCGGTGGTGGTGGCAAGAGACATTACCGAGCGAAAAAGGATTGAAAGGCAGTTGATTGAAGCCAGGGTGTTTGCCGAATTGGCGGCATCCATGGCCGAGCTGGCGAAGACAAAAGCGGAGGGGGCCACCCGCTATGCGGAAAGTGCCATGAAAGCGAAGCAGCAATTTTTGTCGAACATGAGCCACGAAATCCGCACTCCAATGAATGCGATTATCGGATTTACCAAGGTGGTATTGAAAACGGACTTGTCGGCAGAGCAAAAGGAATATTTAATAGCAATAAAAATGAGTGGCGATTCTTTAATCGTGCTTATTGACGACATACTTGACCTCGCTAAAGTGGATGCCGGAAAAATGTCATTTGAGAAGACACCTTTCAGGATGACCACGTCATTGGCCGTCATGCTAAAATTATTTCAAACAAAAATTCAGGAGAAGAATATAGAGATAGTGAGTGAATATGACATTGATATCCCCGGAGTGCTGATGGGAGATGCTATGCGACTGCACCAGATATTCATAAACCTGATCAGTAATGCCGTAAAGTTTACCAACGAAGGTAAGATTACCGTGTGTGCTCGTTTATTAAGTGAGGATGCGGAACATGCAACCATTGAGTTTTCTGTGACCGATACCGGGATAGGTATTTCCAAGGAGAAATTAGGCCAGGTTTTTGAAAATTTTCAGCAAGCGACCAGTGGCACTTCCCGGTTGTATGGAGGAACTGGGCTAGGCCTCGCTATCGTAAAGCAATTAGTAGAGCTGCAGGGCGGAACGATTACCGTAAAAAGTGAAGTTGATAAAGGTTCTACATTTAGTTTTAATTTAAACTTTCAGAAAACGAATGGAGAAGCCGAATTGGAAGTGGAATTAATTGAGTTGGACAAAGAAATTAAAAATATTAAAGTATTGGTCGTAGAGGATATTCCCCTTAATCAGTTGCTTATGAAAACGCTGCTCGATGATTTTGGATTTGAACGTGATGTTGCCGCGAACGGAAAAATTGCGATAGAAAAATTAAAGGCTGGTTCCTATGATATTATTTTGATGGACTTGCAGATGCCTGAAATGAATGGCTTTGTAGCTACCGACTATATCCGCAACACAATGCAATCTAAAATCCCCATTATCGCATTAACGGCCGATGTAACCACCGTGGATCTCGAAAAATGCAAAGCGGTAGGCATGAATGACTACATTTCAAAACCGGTTGATGAAAGAATATTGTACAGTAAAATGATGGCATTAGTAAAGAAGCCTGCGCCTGAAGTAAAAAAGGCACGTGATAAAAATAGTAATGAGGTAAAGACAAGCACGAGGTGCATTGATTTAGGTAGTTTAAGTCAGCGAACAAGAAAAGATCCTTCATTAATGAAGGAAATGATTTTGCTTTATCTGGATCAAACCCCTACACTCATCCATGCCATGAAGCAGAGCTTCAACGACAAAGATTGGAATGGATTGCATATGGCGGCTCACACGTTGATTCCTTCATTTTCAATCATGGGCATCCATGTGGATTTTGAAAACATGGCCAAAAAGATTCAAGAATACGCCATCGCACAGCGGCAGGCAGAGGGAATGGATGAAATAGTGTTGCAACTGGAAAACATTTGCTTGCAAGCGTGCAAGGAGTTGCAGGAAGAGTTAAAAGAATTAAAAATGCAGACGTATGCAACATAATAGAATAAAGATTTTTCTGGTCGATGACGATGCTTTGTTTCTAAAGTTATTGGAAATAGAATTCTTACAGGAGACAGATTTTGACATCAAGACATTTTCAAGTGGAGAGCTTTGCCTGGATAATTTATCCTATCATCCCGATGTGGTCATCCTGGATTATTTACTTGCCGGGATCGATAAAACGGCCATGAATGGAATAGAAACATTGGATAAAATAAAATCGCTTAAGTCCGATATTCAGGTTGTCATGCTATCCGCACAGGATAAAATTGATGTGGCTGTAAGCTGTATGCATCATGGCGCCTTTGATTATGTGGTGAAAAGCGAAACGGCCTTCCTCCGGTTGCAAAAAATCATCCTGAATATTTTAAAGACAAAGAAGACGGAAAGTGAATTGAAGTGGTATATGGAAAGAATGTGATCAGCAGCCTATAAATGGGGGCATTTCAAATTGTCGATCATGTTTACTGGATGAACTAGGCCCGAAGGACTGGAATAGTTATAGAAAAACAAAGCCAGGCCGGCATCAAACTCTGAAGAAGTGGCACTATGTCACCCTTTCAGAGTTTTGATGCAATGATCATCGTGTTCTATAAAAATATCATCCCTTCGGGATTTCATTTGAATGAAGCGACAATTTGAAATGCAGCCCTATAAAGTTACGGAAGCAATCCTGATATTTATTTACTATTATGCAGGGCAATTTGCCGGCACGCAGAAAAAAATAGAGCAGTTCAACAATGAGCGTAGCAAAAAAAAGTAAGCCTAAAGTAACTGATCCTCCGATTAAATCACGAAACCTGTTTCCGGTAGTGGGCATTGGCGCTTCGGCCGGAGGCTTAGATGCTTTTAAGAAACTATTGGCGGCCATTCCTGAAGATTCCGGAATGGCGTATGTGCTGGTGCAGCATTTAGACCCCAACTATGAAAGCATGTTGCCAGAATTGCTGCAAAAAGTTACACGCATTCCTGTTTTGGAAGTGGTGGATGATATTAAAGTAGAACCCGATCATATTTATGTAATACCCAGCAACAAAATGATGGTGGCCACGGATGGTGTTCTCCTGCTCTCCACACGGCCTGAAAAAAGTAAAAATGAACTCAACCTTCCCATTGACCTTTTCTTTGGTTCGTTGGCGGAGGTGCATCTGACACATTCAATCGGGGTGGTTTTATCGGGCACCGCTTCAGATGGCACCGCGGGTTTAAAAGCCATTAAGGATAACGGAGGAATTACTTTTGCACAGGACGAAGAATCCGCAGCCTATGATGGCATGCCCCATAGTGCCATGCAGGCAGGAGTTGTTGACTTTATTCTTCCGCCTGATAAAATACCGCAAAAAATTATGGAGATAACCGGCATTCTCAGAAATGCAGGAGATCCTCTAGACCTTCCCAAGAAAGAAGGAGATACATACAAACAGATTATTTCTCTGCTGCGCATTCGCAAGGGAACTGATTTCACCTACTACAAACAAGCCACCATACGAAGACGGATACTGCGCAGGATGGCCATTATTAAGATTGACGAATCGGCAACCTATCTTAAATATTTGAGTGAAAATAAGTCCGAGCTGAATATTTTATTTCAAGACCTTTTAATTCCGGTAACCGAATTTTTTCGCGACACGAAAACTTTTGATACGCTATGCGAAACGGTGTTTCCGAGCCTTGTTAAAAATATGACACCCGGTGAGCCCATTCGGGTGTGGGTGGCAGGCTGCAGCACAGGCGAAGAGGCCTTTTCTCTGGCCATTTGCTTAAAAGAATTTTTAGGTGAAAAACAAGAACGGGTGCAGATTTTTGCCACCGACATCAGTGAACCGGCAATTATGAAAGCGCGCACGGGTACGTACGCAAAAAATCAACTGGACTCCGTATCCCCTCAGCGCCTCAATGATTTCTTTGTAAAAACCAACGGTCATTACCAGGTGAAAAGGCAAATCAGGGATATGTGTGTGTTTGCTATTCATAATTTTATAAAAGATCCACCCTTCGGTAAAATTGATTTAATAAGCTGTCGCAATGTGCTTATTTACATGGAACCATATCTCCAGAAAAGGGCGCTCACTACATTTCACTATTCCTTGAATGCGAAAGGATTTTTGGTGCTGGGCAAATCAGAAACTACCAGCGGTGTTCCGGATCTTTTTGCTCCGGCTGTAAAAAATGATAAGTTGTATACGCGTAAAAATGTGCCAGGCAGATTTATGCACGTAGTAAGCCAGCAAAGCGAGCGCAACCTTATTGCTGTGGAGGATACGCCTACGAATGAAACCATTCACACAGACTTTCAGAAAACGGCAGACGAAATCCTCCTCAGCAAATATACCCCGGCCGGTGTGGTCATCAACGAGGCGATGGACATTGTTCATTTTCGGGGCAACACAGGCAATTATCTGGAGCAATCGCCCGGTAAACCCAGTCATAATTTATTAAAGATGGCCAGGCAGGGCTTGTCTTTTGAACTGCGCAATATTTTGCACAAGGCAAAAAAGAGTAAAGTGGCAGTGATAAAGGAAAATATCCCACTCCAGATAAACGACAGCCTGCGCAATATTTCCATCGAGGCCATTCCTTTGCCCAACTTAGCAGAGCCCCATTATTTAATCCTCTTATACGAAACTCCAAATTTCAAACTACAGACTTCAAGCTCAAAAGTAGCTAGATTAAAAAAAGATGAAAGAGATTTGCGCATCCAGCAATTGGAGCGAGAGCTGGAGCAAACCCGCGAAGACATGCGCAGCATCACCGAAGATCAGGAAGCTAACAATGAGGAACTGCAAAGCGCCAACGAAGAAATGCTGAGCAGCAACGAAGAATTGCAAAGCCTGAATGAGGAAATGGAAACCAACAAAGAAGAACTTCAAAGCACCAATGAAGAACTTACCGTGGTGAACCATGAAATTATCAGTTTGAATGAACAGGTAACAGAGGCGCGTGATTATGCAGAAGCGATTATTGCCACCGTTCACGAGCCGCTGATTATTCTTGACAAGGACCTTTGTGTTAAATCTGCTAACAGGGCGTTCTACAAAAAGTTTCACTTACATGCCGAAGAAACAGAGAGAATGTTTCTGTTTAATTTGGGCAATATGGATTGGGATATTCCCGGTCTGCGGCAATTGCTTGCCGACATCGTCAGTAGGAATGCTCCCTTTAAGGATTTGGAAATCACCCACACCTTCAGTACGATAGGCGAGAAGGTGCTGATGCTTTACGCCAACCGGATTATTCAGAAGGCCAGCCAGGAGCAATTAATTCTGTTGGCTATCCAGGACGTTACGGATGTGAGAAGGCTCGCCAAAAAAATTCTGGAGAAAGAAAAGAGAGGCGCGGAAGAAAAACTGGAACTCGAAAAGGCTGCGTTAAAGACCATTGAGGACAGCAATAAACGCTATAACATGATGTTTATGCAATCACCATTCGCCTTTGCGATATTGAAAGGAAAAGAGATGGTGATTTACATGGCGAATGATAGCATTAAGAAAATGTGGGGAAGGGATGGCGACATAGAGGGAAAATCCTTGTTTGAGATTTTGCCGGAATTGAAAGACGGGCCAGTGCCTGAATTACTTCAAAAGGTGCACACCACGGGCCTACCCTTTAATGCCTATGAATTTCTGGTGCCACTCATGCGCCATGGCAAAATGGCAAACGTGTATTTCAATTTTGTGTATCAGCCCTATATGGAGGCAGACGAGACGATTTCAGGTGTTACCGTTATTGCCCATGAAGTAACGGATCATATTAACCTGAAGGATGAATTAATCATGGCTAGGGATACTGCAGAAGGAGAAAAGCTCATCGCGCAAGAGGCGGTAAAATCGAAGCAGCAATTTTTGTCGAATATGAGCCATGAAATCAGAACCCCTATGAATGCGATCGTGGGGTTTACGAATATGGTTTTGAAAACCAACCTGGATGAATCACAAAAGGAGTATGCAGAGGCAATTAAAGTATCCGGAGAATCATTGATAGCGTTAATTGATGATATTCTTGATCTCGCCAAAGTGGATGCGGGAAAAATGATCATTCACCAAACCCCCTTTAACTTATCCGCTTCCATTGCGTCAGCTATTATATTAGTCGAATCAAAAATCAAGGAGAAGAATTTAAAGTGGACCTATGACTATGATGCTTTAATTCCAAAAAAATTAATAGGCGATCAATTCCGATTACGGCAAGTCATTTTAAATCTGCTGAGTAATGCTGTCAAATTTACGCAGGAAGGTAAAATCGAGATGCATGTTCGCTTACTGAAAGAAGATAAACAAACAGCCACGATCGAACTTACCGTATCCGATACAGGCATTGGTATCCGCCCAGATAGATTGAAAAGTATTTTCAATAATTTCGAGCAGGTGCATCAACAGGATAGTGATACCGTTTATGGAGGAACCGGCTTAGGGCTTGCCATCGTTAAACAACTGGTGGAACTGCAGGGAGGAACCGTAACGGCAAACAGTGAATTTGGGAAGGGATCAACCTTTGGCGTTGTTTTGACTTTCGACAAAGGAAGTGAGCAGGAAGAGGAAAAAGTAAAGGTAATTGAACAACCGAACGGTAATTCTTTTCTCACAGCCGAAAAATCAATAAAAGTGTTGGTTGCCGAAGACATTGCCCTGAATCAACTGTTAATAAAGCTGATAATTAAAGATTTTGGTTTTGAAATAGATATTGCCGGCAACGGAAAAATCGTTATCGATAAACTAAAAGAAAATCCATATGATGTTATTTTGATGGATTTGCAAATGCCAGTCATGAATGGCTTTGAGGCTACCGAATACATACGAAACACAATGAAGTCTCAGATTCCGATTATCGCTCTCACCGCAGATGTAACCACAGTAGATCTTGCCAAATGCAAAGCGGTTGGAATGAATGATTATATACCGAAACCCATTGATGAGAAGTCATTGTATGACAAAATCATCAAGTGCCTCGAAAAGGTCGGATAAAAGCTTAAATTTTTTAATCTACTTAGTCCAAAACCAGGGCCTTGATCTTAGTCTCTGGTCCACCTGTGAATTATGTAATAATCTTACCAAAAGATGTAACGCGTCTGCGACAAAAGGTTGTGATATTTATTGAGTGGAAACTAATTCACAACCTGACTCGCCAGTTTGCGTGAAAAGAAATTTAATACAATGAAAAAACCAATTCTCTGGTTATCAGTTGCAATACTACTGATGACATTTGTCCCCTCCATTCAATCACATGCCGCTACGGCAACCAAGCCAGCCAAAACAAATACAATAAGTGCCAGCGATGCAGCAGAAGCAAAAGCACTGCTCGACCGGTTGGACGAAATCAAGGCCATGGATAAATCAAGACTAAGCTCATCTGAAAAGAAACAGTTGCGCAAGGAAGTCCGTGCTTCACGCGAGCGGATTAATGATATAGGTGGTGGTGTATACGTTTCGGTGGGCGCAATCATTATCATCCTGTTGCTAATTCTCCTTCTTTAATCGGGTTTACATAGTTTAAAATAAGATATATGAAAAAGATAGGCTTAATAATTTTTGTGATAGGTGTTTTAATTACTGCAGTAACGGGCTTCAGCTATGTTACAAGAGAAAAAGTAGTGGACATTGGCAGTCTGGAAATCACTGCAAATAAACGTCATAACATGGCTTGGTCGCCTATTGTGGGCCTGGTGGTAATGGCGGTAGGTGGCGTTGTTTATTTGGTAGGTGAGAAGAAATTATAGGAAGTACAGGGTTGTTAAAATAAAATAAAATAATAGTATAAACTTAAAATTATGGGAAATCTACTTTATATCATCGCGGTAATTTTGATCATTGCATGGGCGATCGGTTTTGTTGGCTATCAGGCCGGAGGAATTATACATATCCTTCTTGTTATTGCGATTATTGCAGTAATACTTCAGGTTATTCAGGGACGGAAAATCTAGTGTGCAGAACAAAAGATCACTAAGAACCCTGGCTACCAGTAAGACACTTCTCATTGATTGTGAGAAGTGTTTAATTTTTTCAAGCAAAGCACCCGGAAATAAGATGCTTTTTAGAAATGATAGAAAGTACAGGTCGTTAAAATAATAGTATAAACTTAAAATTATGGGAAATCTACTTTATCTCGTTGCGGTAATTTTGATTATTGCATGGGCAATCGGTTTTGTTGGCTATCAGGCCGGAGGAATTATACATATTCTTCTTGTCATTGCGATTATTGCAGTAATACTTCGGGTTATTCAGGGCCGGAGAATCTAGTGTCATAACAAAAGATCATTCAGGACCTGGCCATCAGTAAGACACTTCTCATCGATGTTGAGAAGTGTTTACTTTTTCAAGCAAAACATTCGGAAATAGGGTACTTTTTTATTTCTGTCATACGGTTATGTTAATCAAGGAGCAGTTAATAATTAATTGAATCTATGAAATGTGATGAGAAAGGGTCGTTTGCCCGATCAGTGAATTTTACAATTTCTTTTTATGGATCTGTAACGCTTTAAAAGTGAAATGCCGTCACCTTTGAATTGTCAATCGGAAACAATTTAAAATTTGATGATATGGTTAAGGTGATTTTGGCGTTAGCGGGTGTTGCATTTGTGATGGGCGCTATTCTGACAACTTTTGACGGCACGTTGCCTAAAGTAGACAGCATACAGGGAAATTTAGCTGCTGGAGTATCTCGTTTTGATAAGGCTACTCGTGATTACCAGGCGGATATCGAGAAGGTCAAAGAGGAAGCACACGAACAGTCTATGTTGAACGACCAGAGACTGGCAGCTGTCAAAGCGGAAATCGAAGAGAAAAAGTATGATCAGCAGTATATGAAAAAGATCACAGCACTGGATAAGCGCAACGAGGATATGAAATTGAAAATGGAATACTACCGTGCGGATGGAATTGATAACTGGAAGGTATTCAAAGGAAATTTTAATCGCGATATGGAAAAAATTACTAAAGAGTGTAAGGAATTAGCGATGGCAGTAGAAAAGATTTCATCCAATACGGGATTCATTAAAGAGTAACTCACTTAATTATTAACTATAACTATAAAACATAACTAGTATGGAAAATTTAGCCAACAATGTAAGCGATCGTGGAGCAAAATTAAGATTGAGATTTCCAATGCTCAATGACAGTGAATTAAGTTTATTGGAGAGACAATTTGAGGAATCAGAGTTTTGGGTGAAACCCTATGATGCCGAAGAAGACAAAAGAGTGCTGACCTTGAATTATAACCAGGGAAATACAAAGAGTGGAAGCACTTCTGATCTGTTATTTTGAACTAATAAAACCACACCCTTAGTTTTCCCGTTACAGAGAATATACTAGGGGCCAAAAAACACAAATATCTAACCTATCAAACCATGGAAAATAAGTTTAAAGAGGGTGAAGTTGTGAAAGAGAGAATACGCCCCACTCAAAAGTTGATCATTACACGACATATCAACAAATTATACTATTGCAAGATTGAGGAGAATCCAAATCTCAAAGAGCTTGTCTATTTTGAAAGAGAGTTGATGCCCGTGGCAGCTCTGATGAAATAAGAAGTGCTATACGCTGGTTTTTTCGCACAGAGCAAACAGGTGCTAGATAGCCAAGCTAGTATAACTTTCAGTCTTAATAAATTCATTTACAATGATGGCTCTACCAAATATGTAGTTACCCTCATAAAACATCTTCATTCTTCCTAAAGATTACTCTTTAGAACGAGATTTCTTTTACCTGCTATTCTTTACAACACCCACCCATTCATTTTTTAAGAGCTGATTCCCGCAAGGTAGCTTTGATGAAAATAGTAGGTGTATACCCTTTTTGTTTCTCATAGAGTAAACATGTAGGGCACAACCAGGTCAGATATAACTTTGAGACTCGGATCCACTTACAGTAATGGATCTACTAAACATGTAGGTACCCATATAAAACATCTTCATTCTTCCTGAAAACTACTTTTAGGTTAGTATCGTTTATCGGTTATGATTAACAAAACCCACCCATTTATTTTTTACAGCTCTATTTTTTCAGAGCTTTATTGAACTGCATTACATACCCCTCGACAAGTTTGCTTATTTACTTCCGGTAACGTACTATTCGGGAAGCGCTACCCATTATTTCGTTGCCGGAATAATTGATTAGGTCGCTGGTATAAATAAGTGCTGCATTTAAATGATCTTACCCTGGCGCGGAGGATTTTGATAACACGACCTGGACCGAAACCATAACCAGTACTTGATGGCGATGAAAGTAAGGTCAATAAAAAACCCTTGCGCGGTAAGGCACAAAGGTTTTAGAAGAATTTAAAAGGTAATCTGCGTTAGCTTAGTTTCTTTTCCAGATCAGTGATCTTAGCCTGTGCTTCTGTTTTACCTAATGATAAGGAAAGTCTATAGAGCTCAAGTGCTTCTTGTCTTGTGTCTTTCTTTTTACGTGGCGCAAAGTGTGTGCGATTCGCTGCTGTTTCTAATGCCAGTGCCTGGTCGTAGTAAAGATTGGCAACGGCAGTTTTGTTTTCAACTTGCGTGTCATTGATCATTTTTTCCAGTGACGCAATATCGCTCTCATTCAGTTTTATCATTTGGTCTTTGGTGGATAGAACGGAATCCTTCTGATTCACCTTAGCCCACAACGCCAGATTTTCGTCACGTACTTTGGCTATTTGCATTTGAAGATCTAAAATTTCCTGTGCACGCATTTCCAGATCAGCTTTCATTCGTCTGATCGAAGCTTTTGTAACTTTCGAAGAATTCTTGTTGTCTTTTTCAAGAGCATCGAGTTTAGCTTCCGTTTGCTGAACATAGTTATTAATGTCCTTCAGGCGAATGACATAATCTGAATACGATCCACCTTCAACCATCTTTATTTTTAATGATTTGCGGCTTGAATCGATCGAATCGATGAGAATTCCCACCTCGTTCATATTTTTCTCAACTTCTCTGCTGGCTACCAGTTGAACGCTCAAGGAATCCACTTTGCGCGATAATGATAATCTTTCTTTCTCTTTAGTATCACAACTAAATAGTGTGACAATAAGGGCTAATCCTAAAATGTACTGTTTCATATGTTTATTTAATAGATTTATAATAAGCAGATACATAATTGTGCCAACCTGCTTTGACCTTACCTATTCCAATGGAATGAGAGAATCGCAGAACAGATAACCCGGTGTGTATATAAATTTCCACAAAGCTCATAGGTGTGTAGATAAGTTGACCAGTCTATTTCTTTGTTGATAGAGAATTTTTCAATAGCTCTTTTTGAGCCGCTTCTTCTGCTTTCTTTTGTTTTTTAAAATATCCCTTTAGTAGGAAATTATGTTGTAGTGCTTCCATATTCTCATCCAGCTTAGCAGAGGCGGATTCAGCATGATTTAAAGTGCCCCTTAGTTTTGTGGCGAAAGCGGTATCCGTAAGCAAAACACCAATGGCGTTATCACTTTTATTTATTTTGGCAATAGCACGTTGAAGGTCTTCTGTCATTTTTTTAGTGTTGTCACCCACCTTAGTAAAATTTTCTAACGTGCTTTGAAAATTCTGCGCATAGGTTGTATCGGTTACTAATTTCGCTACAAGCCCATCGCCATTCCGTAGGTCGTCCATTAACTCTTTCGCATCAGAAGTTATTTGGTCTGCATTTTCTCCTGTTGCCTTCAAGGCGATAATCGTAGTCCGCAAATCTTTTGAAATAGGACCATCGAGTAGTAATTCACCGAAAATTCCTTCTCCTTTATTTAATCGAATGGATATAAGCTTTAATTCATCGGAAAGGGAACGCGCATTCACACCTACTTCTTTGGCGATATTGAGCAACTCCTGGGTATCCGTGGGAGACAGGGCATTGATGGTGTCGTTATCTTCAATTATTTCGGCCGAATTTCCCGGTCTGATCACCACAATTTTACTACCTACCAGACCATCGGAGCCAACAAAAGCGGTTGCGTTTTTCTTGATGAATTCGTTCTGCTTGTCTTTCAACGAAAAGCGGACGATCACTTTGCCTTCCGCAACGATCTGAACAAGGCTCACCGTTCCAATCTTTACGCCCGACAGCCATACATTATCACCTTCCTTCAGCCCTTCTACGTTTTTGAAAACGGCAGACACCGAAAAAGTTTTGTTGAATAAATTTCCTTCGCGGCCCAGGTAAAAAAGGGAACCCAGAAAGATTATTATTCCGCCTACTACAAAGGCCCCTAATTTTATTGTTCGTTTGATTTCTTGATTTTCCATAATTGCTAATAATTAAAAAAGTGTTTAAGGTCCTTGTCATTGCTGGCCTTCAATTCATCAAATGTTCCTTGCACCTTGCTTTCTCCTTCAATAAGGGCTACAATTCTATCGGATGTTTGATGGGCACAGCTTATATCGTGTGTAATAATAATCGAGGCGGTATGGTATCGATCACGTACCTGCAGAATCAGATCGTTAATTTCGCTGGACGTTACCGGATCCAGGCCTGCCGTGGGCTCATCATAAAGCATAATTTTTGGTTTCAGAATAAGCGTGCGTGCAATGCCAATTCGCTTTTTCATGCCTCCGGATAACTCAGAAGGCAGTTGATCCACCGTATGCGCTAGCCCAACTTCTTCCAGGGCCGTCAGCACCATTTCGTTCAGTTTCACCGTATCATAAATCCCCAGGTTTCTCATCAACGGAAATTCAAGATTTTTTCGAATGGTCATGGAATCATAAAGCGCACTGCCTTGAAATGAAAAGCCTACCTGGAGCCGGAGTTCATTTAGTTCTGATGGAGATAATGAAGGTACGTTGTATCCCAGCACTTTTATGGTTCCCTCATCAGGCTTTAGCAATGCCACCATGCATTTGATAAGAACTGATTTTCCGCTTCCTGATCGCCCAAGCACTACCAGGTTCTCTTGAGCGCGCAAGTCCAGGTTCACATTGTTGAGCACCTTTCGCTCACCAAAGCTTTTTTGCAAATTCCTGATCTCAACTACGTTTGCAAAGCCTAGTGTTTTTTTTGCTTCCAATGGGGATGATGTTGTTTCCATTATCGTATTAAATTCAGGAATTGTAACATGATAAGGTCAATCACAAAGAGGAACGTCATGGACACCACCACAGCTGTATTGGCGGCTTTGCCTACACCCGTGGTGCCCTCATCAGAGTAGTATCCAGCATAACTGCCGGTAATTCCAATGGTAAAACCAAACAACGCAGATTTTATAAGTGAAGCGAAAATATCGAGATAGGAAATCGAAGCGGCTACTTCATTCGCAAACAAAAGAAAACTGGAGTCGCTAAATGAATTCACCATAACGAACGAACCCATCAGTGCCACGCCATCCGAATAGATAACTAAAATCGGTAATATGAGGGTGGCTGCTATTACACGGGTAACTACCAGATAGGCAAAGGGTCTTGTCCCTGACACCTCCATGGCATCGATCTGTTCAGTTACTTTCATGCTTCCAAGTTCGGCCCCAATGTTTGAACCGATTTTGCCGGCACATATTAATCCAGTGATCAGCGGACCGAGGGTTCTCACCACCGCTTGAGAAACCAGGGAAGGAAGCCACGACTCAGCACCAAAGGAGGATAATGAAGGTTCTGATTGTTTTGTAAAAACAATACCCGCAAGAAAAGAAGTGAAGGTGATAAGAAACAACGACCGGTTGCCCATGGCAAAGCATTGATTCAATATCTCTCTCCACTCATAGGGTGGACGAATTGCTTTTTTGAAAAATTCTGAAATAAACTTATAGATGTTGGCCACATCAATAAGCGCTTTAGTGAGAACCATGTACGTGTAGGTTTTTTGATCCAATAGGAAAACCTGTGCCAAAAAATTCAGAGTAATAGAAAGAAGATTCAATGGTTCTGTTGAGTTCTCCTTCAGCATAAAGATCAATAGTGTAGAGATTTATTCCCATGGCATTCTCCACAACTTTGTAACGGTTGCCTTTTTGTCATTATAATTGTAGCACGAATTTAGAATGGGCTCACAGTTAGGGATGAAAAAGGGAACACTACTGGCTATTATTTTTTTATTGCTGAGCGTGACGCAAGCCGCCAGTCAGGATAAACCCAGTCGCATAAAAGTAAAAAAAGGATTATTAGTTGTTTTACGCGATACAACCTTTATAACGAAACGAGATACGGTGCTTGTGCTCAGTGAAGTGGAGAAGGCAACGATTCGGATCAGAGAAAATCCATTCGTGAAATCATCTAATTTTTATGATAGCTTATCAATAAGCGCCTATAAGCATAAAGTAACCCGTGAAATATTTGATCTGGTAGTTAAAAAGCGAGGGCGAAAAGAAAAATTGGTCAATGCCGTTGTCAAGAGCGAGGAAATATTCATGCCCTATACTGGCTATGCAATCGGTTCAATTGTTTTCAAAAACGTAGACATGCTGGAGGGTTCGGTAATAGACACACTGCAGAAGGCAGAGACTAAGCTTGGGAAATTTGTGAACAAGGTACATAAGGATACACGAGCAGGAATTATTGCGAACAATCTTTTATTTCATGTAGGCGACAAGGTGGACCCCTACCAACTGGCAGACAATGAGCGAATATTGAGACAATTCATTTCATTAAGAGATGCCCGGATTTATCTGACAAAGAATAAGGACTCGCCCAACACGGTTGATGTTGTGGTGGTTACCCAGGACGTAACCTCCATTGGAGTAGCAGGATCATACAGTTCATTAGGAAAATTCAGGCTTGATATTTTTGACATTAACATCCTCGGATATGCCAAGCAACTAAGGGTATCGTATTTTAGAAATTCTGCCAATTTTCCTAAAAATGGATACGAGGTCACACTTCGCGAGCCCAATTGGGCGGGCACGTTTTTGCAAAGCGAACTTCAATACACAAACAACTATCTGCGACAACGCACGCGCTTTGCATTGGGGAGGGATTTTTTCGCCCCGGAAATTAAGTATGCGGGAGGTATAGAATTATACCGCACCCGTGAGAAATATTATTTTGAGGATTATGATACGCTGGAAATGCCGTACACAGAAAATAATCTGGATCTATGGGCAGGACGATCCATTGAATTTAAAAAGCGGATGAACTTGATTTTTTCAACACGGATTAATTCCAAAGACTTTACCAGTAAACCGTTTATTTCCAATGATTCCAATTCTTTTTTTTATGACAGAACACTCTTGCTGGGAAGTGTTGCGTTGATAAAGCGCAATTATTTAAAAAGCTTGCGTATTCTTGGTTTTGGAAGAACAGAGGATATTCCCATAGTTAGTTCGGTGAACGTTATCTTTGGCAATGAGGCAAATGAATTTATCAACCGGAAGTATTATGAAGTGGGAGGCTCGTTCGCACGATATTTTCCTAAAATCGGTTATCTTAATATCTCTGCGGCAGCCGGCAGTTTTTTTAAGCAGCAGGTGGCGGAAGATGGTCTGGTTATAATAAACGGACTTTATTTCAGCGATCTGATTAAGTTAAGAAAGAACCAGTTGCGCCAATTTATTTATTTCAATTATACGAAAGGGTTCAACCGTATTCTGGATCAAACTATTGGCTTAAGTGGTAAATGGAAAAATATAGATGGATTCGTCCCTCTTGGTAATGAGAGAATTACGCTAGGCTTTGAATCAGTTTATTTTATGTCGTGGTATGTATATGGTTTTCAGTTTGCCATATTTCATCGCATCGACTTTAAGTTACTTTCAAATGAGGACTCATTATTTCATAAAAAATCAGTGTTCCCTATTTTCACTGGGGGTGCAAGAATGATCAATGAAAATTTAGTCTTGCCAAGAATTTCCTTACAGCTGTCATATTTTGGAGGTAACGAAAGTTATGGTCCGGCATGGGAGTTTAAATTACGAACTTCATTGATTGATATATTTGGCACTAACCAGGTATTTAAGCCGCATGTTTTAAAATTCAATTAACCCATCCGAAGCGACTTTTCATAGGATCACATCAGGTGGAAACTGCAATGGATGTGGGCTCCGCTTTCTTACCGCGCTTACTGATATATACTTGAGTAAGTTCGGCCCCAAATAAAAGGATTAAACCAGTGTAAGACACCCACAACATTATCAGAATAACGGATCCTGCTGCGCCATAGGCAGACCCAATATTGGTATGGCCGAAGTAAAACCCTAGCGCAAATTTGGCGATAACAAATAGGACAGCTGTTACGGAAGCTCCCACCCAGGCGTCCTTCCAGGAAATCTTGGCATCCGGAAGAAATTTAAATATGGCCGCGAACAAAAGTGTTATGATCCCTAAGGAAATGATAAGATCCAATGCACTGAACAGTAAACGAAATGACGCAAACAAGTGAGTTGAAATCCACCCGCTAAATGCGGTGAGGGCTGTCGAAAGTAAAAGCGATACCAGTAATAAGAAGCCCACAACTAAAATAAGACCAAACGAAAAAAGCCTGTCCCGGATGAGCACCCATATTTTTTGTCTTCTTCTGGGCTTGGGTTTAACGCTCCAGATGATATTCAATAACTGCTGGAGTTCGTAGAATACGCCCGTAGCTCCGAACAGAAGAATAGTAATTCCCAAAATTGAGGAAATGACAGATTCCTTTTTTTCACTGGTTTTAGTGATGATCGATTCTAAGTCCTTTGCTGTATCACCTCCCATCACCATTTGAATCTGACTGGTAATCTGAGTGGTTATTTCTTTCTTATCATAAAAAAATCCAGCGATGTTTATAATGATAACCAGTAAACCCGGTAATGAGAAGATGGTATAGTAGGCGATGACAATACTGCCATTGAACGGGGATCTGTCTTTCCATTGATTAAATGTATCCTTTAGTAATTCTCCAAAGCTTTTTAAAGTCATAGTGTGCTGTTAACAATTTCCTAGGGGCGCTTTTACAATCGTCAGCGGAAAGCATATCAATATTTAGACCAGTTGTTTTGACAACAGATTTTTCAATTATCCTACTATGTCATGTTTGAAATATTTCGTGCCGATGGCACGTTGACTAGAAACGTTTGGCCGGATTTCTACCGATATCGGATGCCTGACGGCATCTATGCAGTCCCGTAGGGACTATATGTTGGTAGAATTGGGGGTAGAATATAAATTTTGAATCCCGTAGGGATGAAACATGACAAAGTAGCATTAATCATCCATGTGGAGGGTGTGGAAAATCATCCACACTTCCCGGCAAGAGGTTCGAGGCAAGGTAGTATTCAGTAAATTTACTTGGCATAGTATTTCTTATCAATAGTGGTAAATCAATCCACTATGACTGCCGGGAAAATAGTATTTATAAAAACGAGAAAGTTTAAGATCATTACCATAGTCGTGGTTTTACTCATTATCCTGCGGCTCATTCTTCCCTTTATTGTTTTACATTTTGCCAATCAGAGTCTGGCAAACATGCGTGGCTATTATGGCCACATTAACGACATTGATTTAGCACTCATAAAAGGATCCTACACGGTGGACAGCATTTACCTAAATAAGGTAGATACCACTACCAAAAAACAGACACCATTTTTTTCTGCATCGCATGTTGAGTTATCCGTAGAGTGGAGAGCGTTACTGAATCGTTCGCTGGCAGGAGAAGTAATCCTGAGGCATCCATTATTGCTTTTTACCAAGGATAAAGTAGAACCGGGGCAGCTTATACGGGATTCATCTTATCTTAAAATGATGTTGGATAAAACGATGCCTTTGAAAATAAACCGATTTGAAGTGATAGACGGAATCATCCGTTATAAGGACGAAGGTTCTACTCCGCCCGTAGATATTGAAATCAACAACGCGCATATACTGGCTGAAAATCTGAGAAATAGTTATGATTCCTCAAGTTTGCTACCAGCAAAGATTAAAGCAATCGCCTCTGTCTACGAGGGCACATTAGACTTTACTATGAAATTGGATCCGATGTCCATTAAAACAAATTTTGATATGAATTCAGAATTGAAAAATACCAACCTGGTTAAGCTCAATGACTTTTTTCAGGCATATGCCAAGGTGGATGTTAATAAAGGGGTTTTCGGAATGTATATAGAAGCCGCTGCCTTTGATGGAAAACTTACGGGTTATATAAAACCGGTAATTACAGATTTGGATGTTCTGGGTAAGGAGGATAGAAATGATAATGTATTCCGGCAGCTATGGGAGGGAGCCGTTGGTTCCACGGGACAGGTTTTAAAGAATCAAGCAAAAGATCAAATTGCTACGAAAATCCCATTTGAAGGAAATTTAAATGATCCGAATGCTAATACCTGGTATGCATTTATGAATATTTTAAAAAATGGCTTTATAAAAGCTATCGTTCCCGTAATCGATAATGAAATCAATATTGAGTCGGTGGATAATCCTAAGCAAGTAAAAGAGACATTCCTTCAGAAGGTCTTTGGTAAAAGGAATCACAAACCAAAATAGAACAATAGAAGTACACCAATGTGAATTTGGGGGGCAATGACTATTTCGGTTTCCCGGAACCAGATTGGTATTGCCTAACCCTTGTGTATATTTTCTACCTGGCGGATAAAATCGGAATAATCCGAATCAGCATAAACGCCATAGGCATCAATCAGTATTCCCTTTTTGCCATCCGTTGTCTCAATCAAAAATAGGATAGAACTATCCTGGGGATCCGTGTATCCCTCAAAACGGAAGAAGTTTGAAATGATTATATCCGCAGGTTTATAAAAGGACTTTCCATCCTCAGTGACAAGTTTATTATCAGCTATTTTGAAATTTTGAGTGTATCCGTTCTCTACTGCATTATTCACACATTCGGACAACGTGGTCAAAGTCAATGTGGCATCTCCTCCTGGTTCCATATAGGTAGTTGGTTATTTTACTATTTAATTGAGTGATGAGTAGATGAAACGCCATCCGGCTGGATGGCGTTTCAAAGAAGTGTTGATAAAGACGATTATTAAAGAGTCTCAATTAAGGTTTTTATTTCTTCTTTTGTTTTGCCTAATCGGGTTTGAAGACGGCCTATGAGCTCATCTTCTCGTCCTTTTGTGAACATCAGATCATCATCGGTTAAAGTGCCATACTTTTGTTTCAATTTTCCCTTCGTCTCGTTCCAGGAACCTTTAATCTGTAATTTGTTCATACTCTGTAAGGTTTAATTAAATTTTCACTCCATCATTAAAATTAGAGGTACTAAATTTCTCCCTTCCTTTTTTCGTTACCTCATCTAAACTGGAGGTAAATTTATTTTTTAGTGAGTCAATTGAATCTTCAACAGATCCTTTCAAACCGTCCACAAACTTACGTGAGCCTTCTGCAAGATCCGCTCTCGTTTTTTCACCGCTTGAAGGCGCTAGCAGCATTCCTATTGCAACACCCACAGCCGCTCCGGCCAATAGGCCGGCAATCAAATTTTTAGTATTCATAATTATTATTTTATTTAAATCATCCGCACTATTTGTACGATTGCACATATCACCTAGAAAATAGTATGCCACCATTTGAGATGCTACACATCGGAAGCGTGTTATCTAACAAATGCAATTATTATCCTGTAGGAGAGCCTGTAGACTATCTGCAATTCAAACTTGAATTTGTGATGGCAGGGAAGAATCGATTTTTTGATACGCGAGCGGGGAAATTGGATCCATGAATAGGGAAATTATTCCCCTCAATCCGTTTTAAAATCTATACCGGAGCTGAGCGCATTTATACGTGTTGATCCGTTGTTTTAAAATTAATGGAAAAGGTAGTCCCTTTATTTAATTCACTTTTTACCAGCATATGTGCGCCATGGCTGATTATAATATTTTTTGTGGAGGCAAGCCCAAGCCCCATACCATTTTGTTTGCTCGTAAAAAACGGATCAAATAATTTACCAAGGTCAGAGGCGGGTATCCCCTTTCCGTTATCAGAAACTAATATGGTTAAAAGATCAGCATCTGCACTGACGGTAATAGTAAGAACACCTTTTCCAGGTGTCATTGCTTCAATGGCATTTATAAAAATATTGAGTAAGGCAATCTTAATTTTTTCCCTGTCAACTAAAATTTCAGGCAAACTATCCTGATAATTTATAATGAGTTCTATTTGATTTAGGTTTAACCGATCTTTTGCATGATTAAGGGCATCATCAATAATTTCATTGACCGGGGCAAGTGCCAGCCGGAGTTTTCGAGGTTTTGATGAATTGAGCATTTCGCCCATAAGTTGCTCGATTCTATTGGCGTTTCTTTCTATGATGTCGCCATATAGTTTCCCCAATTCATTGCCAGAGGGTATTTCATCCCGTAATTGATCGAGCGCCAGGCTTAAATTGGTGAGTGGGTTGCGCACTTCGTGCGCGATGGTTCGTGCGATCTTTCCTGTCAGTGAAAGACGTTCAGCATTGAGCATTTCATTTTCTGCCTTTTTACGAACGGTAAGATCGCGCACAATGCCCTGATAGCAGGAATAGTCGGACTCCAGATCTGGAATAAACACGCAGTTTAAAAGACACACCTTAATGTCTCCTGTTTTCGTCATGAGCGACACTTCAAAATCTTTTATCTGACCCACCTCTTTAAGGGTATTTTTAAAATAAGTATACTCCTCTGCATGAGCAAAGATATTATTTGTGATAATGGAGCGACTGTCACTCTCCTCATATTCAAAAAAATTCAGGAATGATTTGTTGACATCCGTGAGAGAGAGTTTATCGTTCGCTAGAAAGATAGGGTCAATGGACCTTTCAAAGAGCGTACGGTATTTTTTTTCTTTCTCATCAAGCTCTCGTATAATCTTCGATTGACTGAGATTAAATTGCTCGAGTTGTTTCTCGTACTCTTTGCGTTCAGTTATGTCGGCCACGGTACCCAAAATGTCTATGTCTAAAATTGTATGCGGTTTCACAGTAAGAGAAAGGTAGCGGATGTGCCCTTCCTTGATTACACGATAGTCAATAGTTGAGCCACTTTTATTTGTTTTCACCTGATGTAGGCAATGGGTTACCAATGACACATCATCTGGGGAGACGTTTTCGAGGAAAGTCTCCCATGAAATAGTTTCATGGAGTTCTTTATTAAAGATTCTATAGAGGCCCTCTGACCAGATTAATTCATTATTGCTTTCGTTCCATTTCCAACTTCCCATTTTTGCTAGCGACTCTGCTTCATTCAAAAGCACCTTACTCTGATCAACCACGACTTCTTGCAAATTATTTTTCATGATGGGGTTCAAAAGCCACACGTGTAGAATTATATCAGTGTAAGATACCACTATTTGAATCATTCTTTAGCAGAAAACAATAGAAAGGCCGCGGGAATATATTGGCTTAATATTTACACTACGGTGACTGAACTAAAAATGAATTATTATGAAATTAAAACCGAAAAACATATTTGTACTAGGTAGCGCAATACTGCTAAGTCTTTTCATGAGCCAACAGGTGGTTGCCCAAACTAACGGCCGGGCTGGGATAAAGGGCGGACTAAATATTAGTAATCTTTACATAGATAATGTAAATGATCAAAATGCACGTCTGGGTTTTCATGCCGGTCTATATGGCCAGATTTTGTCTTCTGAGACCTTTGCCATCCAGCCTGAATTGCTTTTTTCTACAAAAGGTGCCAAGGCCACTCACAGCGGGCTTATCATCAACCAGGATGTTAGTTACAACTTAAATTATATTGACTTGCCTGTCCTATTAGTTTTTAAACTTGGCGAATCGGTGGAAATTCATGCGGGACCCTATGCCAGTTATTTATTAAGTGCCAATATTTCGTACGAAGGAAATGCAGCGAATGGAGTAAAAGAGGTAAATAAAAATAGTCTTAAATCGTTTGATTATGGTTTAGCAGGTGGCCTGGGTATGAATTTCGGTAACGTTCAGGTGGGTGCCCGATATAACTATGGACTTGTAAAAATTGCTGACAGTGATGCAGCGAGAACATTGTTAGGTGATGCTAAGAATTCATGCGCGCAATTATTTTTGGCACTGAATTTGGGTAAGAAATAATTAAGTTTGGTAGGAAGTGAAGTGGGGTTAAAGGTATCCTGGAAACAGGATACCTTTTTTATGCACTGATATTATACAGCTTTAATTTATTGTAAAGCGTTTTTCTGTCAATACTAAGAAGTTCGGAAGCCTTAGATTTATTATAATTCACTTGCTCCAACACATCCATAATGGCTTGTCGCTCCGCGGTCCAGGCGATTGATTTTAAAAGACCTACGTTCTCCTGAATGATTTCTCCATCGCTGTGATTGGCCCCGTTGCTTTGCACAATTTCATTTGGAAGGCTTTCGGGCTGTATTTCTTCGCCCTCGGTCAGCAGCACCGCTCTTCTTACCACGTTGTTTAATTCCCTTAAGTTTCCATGCCAGTAATAGTTGTGGAGCAGACTTTTTACTTCCGGGGAAAATGTTTTGACATTTTTACCAATGGTCTGATTCGCTTTTTGAAGAAAGAAATCCGAATAAAAGGTAATATCTTCTTTTCTTTCGCGCAGGGGAGTCAATTGAATTTTGAATTCATTTAAACGATGATAGAGATCTTCCCTGAGCCTGCCATCTTTTACTGCTTTAGACAGATTTTCATTTGTAGCAGCAATGATGCGAACATCAATCGGAATATCCTTATTGGCACCGATGCGCTTTATCTTTCGCTCCTGAATAACCCGGAGAAGTTTTACCTGATTCTCGTAGGATAAATTTCCAATTTCATCCAGAAAAATGGTGCCGCCATCGGCAATTTCAAAACTTCCTAATTTATCGGTGATTGCCCCGGTAAAAGATCCTTTTACATGACCGAATAATTCACTGCCCGCCAGCTCTTTTAGAAGCGCACCGCAGTCAATGGCCATGAAGGGATTGCCTGCCCGTTTACTGAATTTGTGTATGGATTGCGCCACAAATTCTTTTCCTGTACCGGTTTCACCGTGGATGATTACCGTCATATCAGAAGGTGCAATTATTTCAATGTGATGTTGAACAGCCTTCGATTGCGCACTTATTCCGATTACGAAGTTGGATGAAGCAGTTTCGGTGCGAGTTTTTTTGATTCCATTTTCGGCATGAGAATCTCCAAGGGCCATATTTAATTTTAATTGATTCCGCGCAATGGTCTCCCTTATCGTTAAAAGTAATTCATCGGGATATAATGGCTTTGTAATGTAATCATTGGCGCCACACCGGAAGGTTTCAACCGCTGTCTTTACATCAGAATATCCGGTTATAATGATGACGGCAATTTTTGAGCTTAAAATTTTTATTTTTCGCAATAGCTCAACGCCTGTGATATCTGGTAGTTTATAATCACAAAGAATGAGATCAAAATCATTGGTGCGCAACGATCTTAGTCCTTCTTCGCCTGTGTTGGCAACAGAAACGATATAGTTGTTCTTGGCTAAGAATTTGGACAGAACAAGACAAATTTCTTTGTCGTCATCAATAACTAGTATACTTGACATAGATTGGTCAGTAAAGGGTTAAATAAGTGAGTAAGCAACCAAGCCACGTTAAACCACCAAGTGAGGTTCCCTTGGGTATAGGAAGCAAGAATTTAAATTTTATTTGGAAGTTGAAGCCTTCTATTACATTCCTGCACAACCTATTAACCCTAAACCCATCTTTCTGGGGTTTGGAGTAACATTGGTCATTGCTTGCATAAAAGTGACCATTCTCAAGTGGGTAATTGTTACACACTTCATGCACATTATTACACATTTTACATATTTCACCAAAGCCAGATCGGATGGGAAATGATCCGGGGCGACTCGTAGAGAGGTGTTAAGTAAAATTATTGACGATGATTGTGATGAAAACTAATTGGGAATTAAATGTAACACTTTAAGACCCTCGTTAATCGTTTTTAATGTAAAGGGTTTACTTATAAAAAGATTGGCTCCATTTTCCATGGCCCTCATCGCCTCATTATCATGCGCACTGATAACAATGATTTTAGATTGCAAGCTCAACTTGCCGGTGTGGGATATCACATCAAATCCGGAACCATCCGGTAAGTTTAAATCAACAAATATGAGTTCATACGAATAGGAGCTGATGGACCGAAGGGCATCTTTAACGGTTAGCGCGTAGTGAGTTTCAAAATGCAGATTTTGCAGATGTTTAGTAACCATCAAACAGATATCCAGCTCATCATCTACTACCAGAACTCTTTTCATGATATCATTTTGTTTCTTTTATGCTGATTAAATGGTTACGTCTTTCAAGTTCCTCCTGACTAAGAAACGGGAAAAATAACTTTATCAGCAGCAACGCTATGCTTATAAAGGATGCATAGCCAAGGATTAATACGATGATGAAAATTAGTATGTCTTTCATAGTTTGCTTTATCATTACCGTGGTAAAATCATGCCATGTGCAAATCTTTTCTTTCTCCCCTCAGGCGGTGGTGATGTGGATTTTATGCCCCATAATTTGTGTAAAGGATAAGCAATATGCCTTTTTGGAAGCCCTCTGATTCAGCATAGCCATTTGTAATTGTTGGCATTAATTTTCACCGTATTGTGAAAATTAAAAGACCATGAACAACCTACTTTACCTGATTGCAGTCGTACTTATTATCTTCTGGCTACTCGGTTTGTTTGTTTATAGCGCGGGTTATTTAATACATATTTTATTGATAATTGCCGTGATAGCGATACTGGTGCGCGTAATCAAGGGTTGATAGCGCCATTTAAATGTAGTCATATTTATGGATAACAGAGTGTCTCCAGCCAGACCATCCCCCAACAATAGAAAGTTCTATGGGTGGATACTATTTCTGTCAGGCATCATAATCATCACCATGGTTGCTATCATCTCATTTTCGGTTTTCCTGGAAAACGAAATTGAGGGAAAGGTACACTCACTGAATGGGAGGGCTTCCGACATTGATGTAAATCTTATTGCCCGTTCTCTAAAAATCAGTGATCTGGAATTAGATTCATTGTCAGATAGTACAAGTAGCCATCAATTTTATGTGAGATTAAATACTTTGTCCATCAGGGGATTGAGCTATTACGAATTGGCCAAAAATAAGAAAATAGTAATTCGTAAAATCATATTAGATAGCGGAGTGATTCGCTATAAGAAAGTCGGCAATCATCCACAGGATAGTATCTTAAAAACAAGGTATAGCTTCTTTTTAATAAAGGACCTATTATTTAACAACATTGAAACGAGGGTTCAGGTGGATACGATCATGAATTATGCAGCCACGGTAAGCGGCCGGCTCTCCGGTGTACGCGTGAGTTTGGACTCCGTGAATAAAGTCAGTCATTCAATAGAGCGGGCGGAGGCCTCCATGAAAAATATATCCATATATCAAAATTATGGAAAATATAAGGGAGCCATTGGCAGTCTTTACATGAATACACAGGAGGAGAAGATAACGCTTGACTCTGCATGGTTGATTCCCACCTATGGAAAGTATGAATTTGCCCGGCAGGTAGGCGAACAAACGGCACGATTAAATGTATTGATTCCGCAGATTACAGTAGAGGGTGTCAAATTTGGAGAAATCAAGGATAGTTCTTTAGTAGCTTCGAAAATCGTTATAACATCCTTTGAGTTGTATTCATTTAAAGACAAGCGCTTGCCTTTTTTGCGTAAGAAGAATATCCCGTTGCCCATGGCGGGATTTTTAAAACTGCCATACCGGATACAGATTGATTCTGTTGTAATTAAGAATTCTCATATCATGATCGAGGAGTATCCTGAAAATGGTTCTGAACCTTATGAGATTGAAATTAAAGATATAAACGCAACAGTAACAGGACTTATCAATCGACCCGGCAAAGAGACGAATGCGTACGCGGTTATGGATGCCTCAGGTCTTTTATTGAATACCGGTCGGATAAAAGCTTCCTTTAAATTTCCGTTGGATGGTTCAGCGACCTATCGGGCAAGTGGAACCATTTCTAAAATTCCTTTCACACAACTTAATCCAGTACTGAAAGTAGTAGATGTCCGGGTGGAATCAGGCTATTTAAATTCACTCACTTTCAATTTCGATTATACGGAATTCAATTCAAAAGGTATACTGGAAATCGATTACGAAGACTTACGGATCACCAGTTTGGATAAAAACAAGACCACGACCAATGAGATTCGAACGGTGTTAATTAACATGTTCGTGAAAAACAGCAAGAATCAATTTAAATCGTCATCAGCAAAGACGGGCATAATTGATATTGAAAGAGATCGGAAGAGATATATTTTTAATGTTTGGCT
>CAZIOY010000030.1:5183-13887 GCA_964540915.1 uncultured Ohtaekwangia sp. | reverse complement strand
AAGAAGTGCCTCAGGCGTGGATGCTCGCCATAAAGCGACTTGGTATGCTTATTTCTACTGTGTCGGTAGAACTAAGATATTGATATGAATAGGAAAATATTTTTTTTGTTTTTACTGCTGTATGGCTGCTCTACGTTGCTTTCACAAGCTCAAAGAGGATCCTATGGTATCCACATGACCTTAACGGAGTATGACGGAGATTTAAATGGCAATCAGCATCATTTTTATGATTTTAAGTTCAGGCAGATGGGTGGATCATTTTCATTGCAGCAATATCTAAATCCTTCTTTTAATTTGGTTGAAAAGTTTTCGTTTAATCAGGTGCGGTATCAAAATACCTCGAAGACCACAGGTGTGGATGCTAACATTTTAGCACTCAACCTGAAATTGAAATACAAGTTTAATAACGGATATATTCTTAAAGAGACAGCTTCCATAGCCCCTTTTTTAGTGGCAGGAATTGGTGAAACGTATATTGATTCCCGGCAGCACCAAGAGCAAAGCTCAAGAGTTATTTCGCATGGCATGTGGAAATTAAATATGGTTGCTGGAGTCGGTGTTCTGTTTCAGTTTGATGAACAACTGGGCCTGGAGGTATCGAATACCATTAATGTTCCTCTCTATGATGCCTGGGATGGCGTATCAAAGGGAGGAAATGATGCATACTTGCAACATAGTGTGGGAGTGATATTTGGTTTTAAAGCCAAACAATTGTGACCATGATGAGTAAAGAATAGAAAAGCTATCCAAAAGGCAGCTTTTATTTTTACATGTAGAATAATTTCCTCACCACGAAAATGCCTCTACAATATTTTATTTGATAAATGGTAAAGCGAACTGCATTCACTGATCTCACTATGGTATGCTTATTTCTACACTGAATTTGAAAAAAACTTGAACAATAATTTATGAAGATGATAAAAATCGAAACGGAACCGAAGTTGCAGTTTAATCGGGGCAATCCCAATTCTCCTGTACCACCTCGCATTGATGATCATGATTTGAACGAGGATAATGAAAATCAAATTACAGACGTGGAAAGCAATGAAGATTTAAACAAGGAGGAAGAGAAAAAAGAAAAACACTCGGGACAAAAAGAGAATAAAGAGGAGAACACCGAAATGCTTACGTTTTAAATCTTTTAAGATAGGCGAGCATGTTATCACTAGGTATATCAATTAAAAAATAAACTAAATACAATTAATTATGAAAACAAAAATGCTAGTTGCTCTTATGATGGGATTTATCATGTTTGCACAAACACACGTGTCAATTGCGCAAACCGCTAATAAATCGTTGGATGGCTGGACGTTGCTAGGCACACGCACCGTTGACTACACGCTGGATCGTGATGTGGTGTCCTTAAAAGAGAGCACTCAATACTATACCGCTCTGAAATTCATCGTGAAAAACGGTACGTTGAACATGCATAAATCAACTGTTCATTTTGCTAACGGAGATCATCAGGACATTGAATTTGCTGAGGAGGTAAACAAATCCAATGATGGCCGACTAATGGAATTGAAAGGAAATTCAAGACCCATTGAAAAGGTAACTTTCTGGTATGATTCCAAGAACGAATCAAATAATAAATCCATTGTTGAACTTTGGGGTAAGAGGTAATAACGGGTTTATTCGACAGAAGTAAAAAGAGACCCCATAAAAGGGGTCTCTTGACTAATTACAAAATTATCATAAAAAAAATTAATTACTATGACTACAGATTTAAGTTTAGAAACTGAAAATATTACCGGCCAAAATCAGGCTGGCGCAAACGCAAACCGCCCTGTCCATATCTTAACAGCAACTTCCATCATTGGAGATAAAGTAATAAATCGTGCAGGTGAGAATATTGGTGAAATAAACAACATCATGGTAAATATTCTGGATGGAACAATTCAGTATTTAATTATCGAGTTTGGAGGCTTTTTGGGTGTTGGAGAAAAATTGTTTGCGGTACCCTTCGCTGCCGTAAAGTTGAATGCGAAAGATCAAAACTTTACGTTGGATGTAGAAAAACGTTTTGTCGAATCAGCGCCTGGGTTTGATAAAGAACACTGGCCTGAAACAAACAGTCATTATTTTGATGTAAATACGCATTGGGGTTCTTTTATGGGGCCCAACACCGGTGCTTAAAATCAATCATTATCAAAAGGTAAAGGGAGTTGCTATCGGTAACTCCCTTTGTGTTTTGAATTTTTTATCGATGCTACCCTAATAAAAAATAATCAACTAATTCTTTTGATTTTTGTTGATTGTTCCTGTATAACTTAATCTCAGGGGTGTGGAAATTTCTCCTCACTATGAATTTATTAATATCGTAATTATACTTTCTCCATTGAGCACTATTGGCATGATAATTACCAAGAATTTGAAAAGTAATGTCCGATATGGATAAACGCACAGATACACCCTTTTACCAGCGATTAAGTTTTAATCTCACTTCTGTGGCATTGATCATTGCAGGCCTCTATATCGGAAAGGACATAATTTTGCCATTGCTTTTCTCCATCCTATTGGCTAATCTTTTACTGCCCTTAACCAATTACTTTCACAGAAGAAAGTTCCACAAGACATTTTCAATTTTAATTCCGCTTCTACTTGCAATTATTGTTGGTGTTGGCCTCTTGTATTTTCTGTCCAGCCAGATAATTAAATTTATTGACGATATTCCCGATTTACAAAAGAGATTTGATGCGGTGAGCCGCTCCTTTCAGGTATGGTTTAGAGAAGGCACGTCCATTACCATTCGTAAACAAAATCAGTATCTCCATGATACCGTGGGCGATTTAAAAGACAAAGCGCCAGTACTGATGAAAATGACGGTAACCTCACTTACCGGAATTCTCACTTATGTAATACTGATGCCCCTTTACACTTTTCTGATCCTTTACTATCGATCCAACATAAAAATATTTCTGATTCTGGTGTTTAAAAATGCCTATGAACAAAATGTTAAAGAAGTTCTTACTGAATCAACAACCATCGCCCAAAAATACCTTACCGGTTTATTAATAGAAACAAGTCTTGTTTTCATATTAAACATGATTGGGTTTTTATTGGTGGGAATTAAGTATGCCGTTTTCCTGGCCCTGTTAGCTGCGCTTCTAAATCTGGTCCCTTATGTCGGTATGTTGGTGGGTAATATTTTGTGCATGATGATAACCCTGGTTAGCTCAGATGTAATTAGCAATGTAATATGGGTAGGCGCCATACTGGCTTTGGTCCAATTTTTGGATAATAATTTTGGAATGCCATTGATCGTTGGGAACAAGGTGCGGATTAATGCATTAGTAACGATTCTGGGAATAGTGGTGGGTGGTGCTCTGTGTGGAATACCAGGAATGTTTTTAGCGATTCCGGGTCTGGCCGTGCTAAAAGTCATTTTTGATAAAGTACCGGAACTGAAGCCCTGGGGATTATTATTAGGCGATAATCAAACGAATGATTCAGCCTCAAAAAAAATTGAAGCATCAACAGAATCGTCATAAAACAATCGATAAACAAATAAATAAAAAAGAATATGAATACTACAACCAAAGTGATCTTAGGGATATCAATAGCAGCTGCCGCTGGCGCAGCTATCGGAATGTTAATGGCACCCGAAAAGGGCGTTGATCTGCAAAGGAAAATCAAAGAGGGAGCGAGTGATTTATTGAGTAATTTTTCGAATTTAATAAACACAGGCAAGGAGTTAGCGTCTGAATTTAAGTCTTCGGCTCAGCGTAACGTTACCGAACTAACGTCAGAGTTAATAGATATTGATAGGGAAGGTGCTAATGTGTTAAAGCCTTAAGTATGGAAAACGAAAAAATCAGTACTGAAAAATGGGTGAATAGTGCCGGAGAACTCATTGAGGCCTATCGCGATCTTGTATCCATACGAGTGATTGAGCACACCTCACTCGGTATATCGGTGAGCGTTGTTGGAGTATTATCATTGATCCTCGCTGTTTTCGCATTATTGTTTACGGGGATGGGCTCTGCATGGTGGCTGGGTGAGTATTTAAACAATATGAAGGCGGGCTTTTTTATTGTTGGAGGAGTGTACGCGGTAATTTTTAGTATCCTCCTGGCAACTTCACGCAAAGTATGGGTGCCGCGCATCCGAAATCTTATTATCAAAAAAATCTATGAGCAGGATTAATAATTATGAAGAGCTGGTGGCAGAGCGAAGAAGAGTAGAAGGAAAAATCGTGGAGCAGAAACTGATTATTCACCAGGACATGCGAGATTTAAAGGAAAAACTCGAACCATTTTTTAATCTGCTTCCAGTTCTAAACATTTTTAGCGGTAAACGATCCAACAATTCCTTTTTGAAGGGGGTAACTTCTTTGGGCATCGATCTTCTGGCGGGACCAAGACTAGCCAAAGCGAATTGGTTGATTCGATTATTTGTGCCTATGTTTTTAAAAGGTGTTTCTTCTCAGGCGATTGGAAGTAATAAAGAAAAAGCGATAGGGTGAGAGGTGTCAGAGTTGCTGTGCAGTGCTATTGATTACCCGAATATGGGAAGGATGACTTAACTTACAATCTGACTGTCGTTTATTGATGGACAGTCTCCGGTTAACGTATCCTTTTTTATACATTTTTACCCTGGCCTCAAATTCAATCGTGGCTCCTTCTTTCAGTTGAGCTTTTTCGAAGCCTTTTGTGTACGCAAACCAATGGTGATCTGTCACCAGCGAATTGGTTTCGGTATCCAAAATGTTTGTGAGCAGAACAGTGATGTCGGTAAACCCGTTGTAATTAATCTTTTTTCCAAAGCGCGTAAATACGGCACTGAATTTTTTACGCTGTCCGATTTTATCTTCAAGATTCTTCCTCATAGGGAGGTTTTTTCAATAGCTAATTATAAAAGTACTATAGAAGGATCATTTCCGTCAGCATTAAATCCTGTTTTTTCAATTTTAAAAAAGACATGAGTCAGATTGATTTTTGCGTTCCTCTTACTTTCAAGTTTGTATATGTCGACTTTCGCCATTATCTAGCAAGTGGCATATGTGCCATATAGCTATTGCTGCTATGGGTAGTATAGTTCTAAAACGCCTTAATACTTCGAGAATCTTTTACCCGTTAATAATATTTTCTCTCCATCTTTAACGGTCACTTTTGCATCACCGCCCGGTAATAATTCAAAAATTACTTTCATTGTGGCTCCTTCAAAAGTATTGTTCCCCACATATTTTACAGCCTCCACCATTTGTCCCGTCTGCTTTTATAAATACTAATTTGAATAATATCATAAAATTTCTTTAGGGTCCATGCAGCTTATTCTGGAAGAAATTGTCTTTTACATTGAAAAAAATGCAATGGTAAACTATAACGATACCTGAATTAAAATAGCTGGGGCTTTTTTATCTGCTCATCTGGTTGAACCTGCTCATAATTTTTTGATGCGTGATTTTATCACTTAAGTTGTCTTTGGTTCAAATCATAAGACGTGCCTAAAGCATATGAAATTATACTGGTTGTAGTGGATTTAAATTCCGTCTGAATTACGGGTTTAACAAGAAAAATATTTAACCTTAGAAACTTTACTTTCGCTTAAATTTTAATTCAACTATGAAAAGCAGTGGCTTTACACTCTTTATAATCTTAGGAGTAACTTGTTTTGTTCGTTCCCAAAATAATTCAGAACCTAACCTTTCATACCAACGGGTTATGATTCCGAATGGAAAAATTTCAATTCAAGGATTATTGGTGTCATCAAATACAGTACATAACAAACCGGCTGTTATATTTCTTGGCGGTTCTGGTTCCTGGGAAATTGTTGCAGATTATTTTAAAAATCCGGATAAATCGTATGGATCTCTTTTACGGTTTTACATTGAAGAGTTCGTGGGTAGCCTTCTTATTCAAGTCATTGACAGTTACCATGTCGGCAGATGACGGCCGTTTGGCTTCAATGATGACTACCGGTTTTTTTTCTTCATAAATAGCCAGATCTATGCGGCCTTTAGTGTTGATTTGGTTTTTACCGTTGTAATACGTGTCGTATAGAAATTTGGTGAACAGTTTTTTTGCATATTCCTCACTCTCTTTCTCATTGACCCCGTTGAGAAATTCTACAAGGTTCTTTTTAAAAAGTTCGATGCTGGCACGAGTGACCTTTTCTTTTAAATAGGCTTGTTCAAAGATTGCTTTGGTGTGATAGCCGTGAGTTGCATTAACTATAAGATTATGTACGACAAAATAAGCAATTGAATTAAATAACGGATATATGAATTCCTCTTGATTAAAAATGCTTGTCAAAAAGTAATTTTAAATTCTCTTTCACAACCTCATACTCCGGCAACTGGCTCTCTTTTATCTGGTGCCCCAAGCTATTCTTCCATGCACCTTTCAGGTTCTTGTCGTTCTCCGCGTTTATAAACTGATCTATGCCGGTAAACTTATGCCCTTTGAATTTCATCTTTTCGTGGAAAGCCTCTGCAATCTTAGGCCCGTTCAAATCCTTGATATTGTTGGATAGATACCAGATGTCGTAATAATCGCGCGGGGCCGTGTATGACTGCTGGACCAACGCTCTCAATTTCTCCGCCAGCATTTCTTCAATGGCATAGCAGGGTATGGCATTGGGATTAATGGATAGCTGATCGGAATACGGATGGATGATCTGCTTGTCAATCTGTGCAAACAATATTTTTTCGTATAGTGTAATCTCTATTTTGATCTTGGTGTGCCAACGCTCCGGTGGCGAAGGCGCTTCATTCTTTGGATGGTCGGAACCCCAGAATTTTATCACCGCTTCGTACCCTGCCAGTTGATCCTGAAATCGGAGTGGTTTCAACGACTCGATTTGATTAAGGATAGAAGCATTTTCTTTTACATGCCAGCAAATAAAATCGAGGTGACTCTGTTTTAATTCGAAATCAGTTTGGCGTGAAGTGAAATCAAGGTCTTCTGAGAAACGATAATCAGGAAACCAGCATTTCTTCAAACACGTGCCTCCTTTAAATATCAATGCCTCGCGTAGCGTTTGCTCTGAATACATTGCAGCCAGAAAATGACCAAGCACCCAATCTTTATCAATGGTGCTTTTCAAAACTCCCTTTTGCTCTGCGGTCGTAATTATTTCCTTTTGAAGGATCATCAGTATTGCTTGTTCACAATGTTTAAAATTCGTGCACCGCTAATATTCAATCGTACCCGCCATGCGTTCACAAATTCTCCTTCATCCTCTCCGGTCGGGTCAAACAAGTTATATTTTTGATTCACTTCTTTCTTTGCAAAATCAATGAATGAATTTAGCTGTTCAGGTTTCAACATCTCTGCCAGTAAACCCATTCTTTTGGTTACGGCTTTGTTGGCAACGGCTTTGCAATACGCAATTAGTTTGGATGGATTAAGATCGGCCTGGTTAAACGCCCTGAGTAATTCCGCATAGCCACCGGAGTACTGCGGCAAATCAAAACAATCCACGATGGTTTTTTCTACATCGGTCATCGCATATTGATTATTGCCAAAACCTTCTTTTACAATTCCGGTCCTTTTGGTCTTTGTGATTTTTATGAATTGATACTTCGTGCCGAAAACTGCTTTGGCAGGCTTCAGTTTCGTGGTCTGTATAAATATCGTGTTGGGAAATTGTTCCGTAAGGCCGTGTTTGTTGAGAGCAGACCAATAGGCAACTGCGCCATCATCGACCAGGAAACATCCGATCACATTTTCATCCCGGAAATTGGCCTTGCAAAATTTTCCGCGTTCTATACGCGAGAGTATTTTTTTATGAACGAGGTTCTCCACCAACTCGCTCACGTTATTGAATTTTCTACCTGCAATTTTTTTCACCTTCTCCAGAGAAAAGATGTTCAGCTCCTCGTCATCCAACATAAGCAGGAGATCAATCTGGGGCTGGGTGAGGTTTGCAGATAGGTAGGTGCTTCTGGCCATTACTCTTTGATAAAGGATAAACCCTAAAAAATGGGGTTTATCTAATGCCAAAAGGTAACAAAAGGAAAGGTTTAATGCAAGAAAAGGGCTGAAAAACTAATCAGGCGGTCTTCCGGGATTTAACCGTACCCGCAAGTAATGTTCGAACTCCACATGGAAGCTTAGCTTTAACTCCTCAAGAAGAATGTCTGACCTTTTAAATTTGAACTTCACAAAGGTTTCACACTTGCCATAAAGAATTTCAAATCGCTTGTGCCGACCTTCAGACAGATCTTCTATTTCCTTCCGTTCGGTAAGCTGCTGAGTGAATTGTGTGAATAGCTGAAGGAAAATTTTCTTAATCTCCTTAATACCCTTGTAACTATTTTTTACGTCATCAGCAGTAACAACTTCTTTAGTTGAAAGAAGTATGTTGTAATGTCTGAGAAGATCAGCTTTGATCAATGTCAGATAATCATTGATTGATCTGGCCTCAACGAATTTCTCGCAGACCCTACTGTTTTCCGCGTCCCAAAATTTGGGATGAATCTGTTTTTGTTCGGCACTCTGCACGCTTGCCATCAACCGTGATCCTAATCCATATCGGGATAAGACCCTGCTTGTTCATCTTGGCTTTGCTGAGCCAGAAGAGATTTGAGAATGTTTGATTGAAGTTCATTGCCTTTTAATTTTTAGGTAACCGAACTCGTATCTTTTGACGGCAAATGATTCAAAATCACGATTGGTTAAGGATGTTGTTTTTCAACATCTTATAACTCCCTCGGCTACCTAATAACGGAAAAGAACTTGGTAACCGAATAGGTAACCTG
>CAZIOY010000030.1:0-5173 GCA_964540915.1 uncultured Ohtaekwangia sp. | reverse complement strand
ATTCGAACCCAGGACCCATACATTAAAAGTGTATTGCTCTACCAACTGAGCTACGAGATCTTTCGATCATTATCAGAACCACTAATTTGCCCAATTAAAAGGCATTTCCGTAATTGAGGGCACAAAGGTAACAGGATATGAAAAATATACAAACGAGCATTTTAAAAATTCTTCTCCTAATCGTAGTTACTTTTTTTGCTCATGGTGTCAACGCTCAAATATTTTCAAGACAGCTTGCCTACGCAGACTCTTTGTTTAAAGTAAAGCAATACACGCAATCGCTTGAGATTTATGAAGAAGTGCTTGCGGCAAAGCAATATTCACCATCTATGTTGTTGAAAATGGCCTTCATTCAGGAAGGATTAGGAAAAGCCAGCAAGAGCCTTTACTACCTCAACGTGTATTATCTGGCTACAGGCGATGACCAGGCCTTATTAAAGATGCAGGAACTTGCTGGTAAAAACAGTCTGCAGGGTTACGAAAATCAGGACTCTGATCACTTCTATTATCTTGTCAATAAATACGGTTATTTAATTTCATTGCTATTGGCCAGTGCCGCACTGTTTGCACTGGCGTGGATCTACACCCAAAAGAAAAAAGACAGAAAGCCAGTACCAACCGTGGTTGCGTTCATTATTTTTTTGGTGCTGCTTGCCGTGAATGTGAATTTTCCATTGAAAGATTCCACCGTGATGATAACGAGCAGTAATACTTACCTGATGAGTGGCCCATCGGCCGGAGCCAACGTGATCGGTGTGGTGGATGAAGGACATAAGTTGCGTAGGCTGAATAAAAAGGATGTGTGGCTAGAGGTGCAATGGTTTGATCAGCCCGTTTATGTTAAAGAAAACCGGGTTACTCCGATCACGCTTTAAAAACGTACTGAAACCGATCCTTTATAATCTTTATCCGTGAATTTGATTAAGTAATAATATACACCGGCTGGCTGATCGGGAGCATACCATCTGAATTTACGGTCGACACTTTCAAACACAGAATTACCCCATCGGTTGTAAATCCGAACCAATTCGAATTTGCGGATGCAATTGTCGGGAGGAAATGCAATCATTTCGTCCGGGTTAAATGTTTTATCACCCAGTGGGCAAGTCTCAGTTCCTTCTGCTGCAAAATAGTCATTGCAGCCATCGCCATTGGGAGTGATCACGTTGGGAGGAAGAAATTCTCTTTCGTTATTGTCAATATCTTTCACCTTAACGGTAAGGGTAACGGTATCTGCTTTGACGTTGAAACAACGGTCGTCCCCTAATCTGAATTTGAACGTGTATGTGTTTTCGTAAATATTATCTTTGAATATAGAGCAATCTGGCGACCAGGATAAAACTGATTCTACTCTTCCTTTTCCTTCCTTGGGAGTAAACACATATCCATCCGGAGGCACATTTCCGGTTGCTTCAATAAGAGTAAGCTTTAGCAAATCTTTATCGGGCAGCAGATCAGCATCGGTGCCTATCAGGTTAAAAAAAATCGGTTCACCCAAGGTGATGCTCACAGTTTGATCATTAACAACCGTAGAACCATTTTGAATAATCAGTTCAGGGGCGGCATTCAGCGGTGGAAGAATTTTCACCTGCACATCCACCGTGTCGGCTTTATAAAAGCGGCACTTGTTGGAATTATCAACTACAATAAACTGAAACAGAAATTTATCTTTCTTTTTCAGGTCAACAGTAGAACAGGTTAAGTCCCATTGAAATAAAGAAGAAACCTGGCCAAGGCCACTTACTTTAGGAAAAGAAATACCGAATAATTTCAGCGAGTCACGTTGCTTTACATCCAGCACGAGAAAATCATTATCAGTAAGATCTTTGCCGGTAACGGTGAAAGATAACTTTTCATTGATCCTTCTTTCCAGGTTCAGCACCTTTCGCTCTTGCGGATCGACTGTGAGATCCGTATCGATGAATGGATCGGCATTGCCCGGAAGAAGCACATTCATTTTAAAGGTGGTGGTTACAAGTTCGCGTGTGTCGCAGACATCTTTATCGTTGGCAGAGATATTCACTTCAAAATACGTGCGATTGGTAAAATCAAAGATATCGCAGAATGCATCCCACCGGATTTTACCTTTTACAATGCCATTTACCCGGGGCTCTTCGATTTGCACAGCAATGCCCGCATCGGCCAGGATGAAACCATTATTGGTGATGGTTACAATTAATTCATCGTTTTCATCATCGCGTATTTCAAAATCCGATTCATAAAATCCGCCTTCAGTGATTATTACGGAAGTAATTGGATTGATCGGTTTTACAAAGTAGGGCTTAGTGTTAGCAGGCGGCTGAATGTTAACTTCAATTTTAAGCGTGTCACTCAGCGGCAAACTGCAGGCATCATCAAAGGCAATGATGCCGATTTGATAAGGTCCGCCTTCAATGTAAGGGCAGGCAGGAAAACAAATGGTAAAGTCTTGTGTGCTACCATTTAACAATGTAGTTGATGTGATCTGAGGAAGAATTTCCTTTACATTTTTTTTGAAATTCAATGACACCGCGCGAATGGATATTTTCTCACTGAAGTTGTCTTCAATTTTGCTGGCGTCAGGGTCAGATACTCTTACCTGAATACAGCGATCAGCATCCGCAACGCCATTGCCAAAACTCACGCTCATCGTGTTATTATAGATAAAGGACGCATCCGTTAATTTTTTTCCTTTGATCTGAGGAGGTTCAGCTTGCGGGCAGGCATCCACCACCAGCATTTGAAAGTCACGCCTGCTTTCACCAATCTTTTCACCGGCACGGTATTCATCAATCTTCACAGCAAAAACAAAAAGCCCTTGCGTTCGTGGGGTGGCCGTGAGTAATCCCTCATTGCTGATTTTTAAATCGGGTTTGCCACCAATGATATTGGATAAATTATAACCAGGTTTCCACACCACTTCCGGATACGGACCGGGTGAAGGCATTGGCAATGCAACAGCGGCAGTTGCGTTAAGTGGAGTTACCAGAGTGTAAACCAATGAATCCCCATCGTCATCGATGCCCGCAAAGTCAACATAGTAAGGACGAAAGGGGCAAGCAAAATCATTGAGTGGAGGAAACAGGCGAGGGGAAGAATTAATGAAAGGTTCTCCATTTTTAACTACGGCCGGAAATTCAAGATAAAATGTTTGCCCTGCAGAAATGTTGGCTCCGGCTGGCACCTGGCTATAGATATTTGTTATGGTGTAGTTTCGACAGCAGCGTTCCCATACCACATAATATCCGGCAGGATCATTGTATTCGGTGGACGAAAGGGTAATGGTAGAAGTATAGGTTAGTTTGGAAGTAATGATTTCACCGCTCGAACATTCAGGTTGTGTATAGGGTACGTTTGATTCATTGTTCAAGCCGAGAATGATAGAAGCCATGCGGGCCTTATCGCTTTTTCTATAGATGGTAACATTGGCATTGAGATCTTTCGCACCCTGAGCTCCATTAATCTGATCAAAATAAATGATGAGATTGAGACGGTAGGTACTTCCCGTGATATGTATTAACTCAAACTCGCCACCCACAATATGGGAAGCAACCAGGGGAATTGAGATCAACAGCAACAGGGTAAGAAATACCTTTTTCATACGGCAACAGTTACGAAAGATAGCTAATTTGAAACACTGCTGAAACCCTCATAGTTTTCAGTAATTTCGCAGCCCCTGATGTAAGTAACCGGCAAAATCAAAATTCCATGAAAAAAGGAGACAGACTGAGCGATATCGTAATCGAAACCATGGCAGCCGAAGGCAAATGCATCGCCAAAGTAGAGGGTCTGGTTATTTTTTTGCAGGGCGGAGCACCCGGAGACACGGTAGAAGTGGAACTCACCAAGATAAAAAGCAATTACCTGGAAGGGAAAGTCGTTACCGTGCAGAAACTATCCCCTCATCGGGCCGACCCTTTTTGCGAGCACTTTGGCACATGCGGTGGTTGCTCGTGGCAACACATTAATTATGAAACACAATTAAAGTATAAGCAACAGCAAGTCATCGATAATCTCGAACGGATAGGAGGATTAACACTTCCTGCGATGACGCCCATCCTCGCATCGAAGAAAATAAATTACTATCGCAACAAATTGGATTACACGTTTACCGCCAATCGCTGGCTAACAAAAGACGAACTCAATATTGCCATCGAAGAAAAGCGTTATGATGTCGGTTTGGGTTATCACATTCCCCGCATGTACGATCGCGTGTTTGACGTGAACAATTGTTATCTGCAACCCGATCCATCCAATGCCATCCGCTTGCTGGCGAGAAAGGTAGCTGTTGAAAATGAAATTCCGTTTTTCGATCTGCGCAAGCAAATTGGTTTTTTGCGCACACTCACCATCCGCACTGCAAACACAGGTGAGGTGATGATCATCTTGCAAGTGACGTATGATGAAATGAAATGGATTGAGCTAATGATGAAAACACTCACCGATGGATTTCCTCAAATCACTTCGGCCAACTACATCATCAACGGAAAAAAGAACGACACCTTTGCGGATCTGGATGTGGTGTGTTGGAAAGGAAATTACTACATCACCGAGAAAATGCAAAAACCCGATGGGTCGGGGACACTGCAATTTCGCGTGGGGCCGAAATCCTTTTATCAAACCAACTCCGATCAGGCATTTGAACTATATAAAGTAGCATGGCAGATGGCCGATCTGAAAGGTGATGAGTTGGTCTATGATCTTTACACCGGCACGGGCACCATCGCCAACTTTGTAGCAGGCCAGGCAAAAAATGTAGTAGGCCTTGAATATGTAGCCGCAGCGATTGACGATGCCAAAGTCAATTCAAAAATCAACAACATCCACAACACCGATTTCTATGCAGGCGACATGAAAGATTTGTTGAATGACAACTTTCTCTCACAACACGGTCGCCCCGACATCATAATAACAGATCCACCCCGCGCAGGTATGCACGAAGATGTAACCAACATGCTGCTGAAGGCCGCACCGAAAAGAATTGTGTATGTCAGTTGTAATGCCGCCACTCAGGCCCGCGACTTAAAAATTCTTTCTGAGAAATACGACATCACAGCCGTGCAGCCCGTGGACATGTTCCCGCAAACCATCCATGTGGAAAATGTGGCGCGATTGGATTTGAAAAAGTAATTACCTCGCTCTGCGCCATCACAACTCCTACTCCTCGGTCTGTGTCCCCGACCGAAATGATTTA
>CAZIOY010000029.1:0-46576 GCA_964540915.1 uncultured Ohtaekwangia sp. | reverse complement strand
CATTCTTTATAAGTTGTTCATGAATAGATCGCTTTAGCCATCGGTAGAGAATAACGAATCGGTAGGGTATGTATTTTCGGAAATCCATCTTGAATTGATAGCCGACAAAAACGGTATCATTAAAAAATTAACTAAAAAAGCGATTAAGGTAAAATACATAGACGCCTGCTAACAGACCTTGAAAAGTACCCCAGGCAACATCCATTAAGCTAATCCATAATGGCCATCCTTTTATGAATGATAAATTTGTAAAATCATACGTGGTGTAAATGACAAGTCCGACAAACGCACCCCACCCCATAGCAACCACTAATCGGTTATCAACATGAAGGGCCAGCATAATCACCGCGCTCAAGGCCAGGGAGATGACAACCTGCGCAATTAATCCAAAAGGGATATTAAAAATTATTTTTCCCTGCTGGTCTAATTCGGCCAAATACCCTAGAGTTTGCCGATACCAGGCCGAAGCAATCACAGCCAGCCAGAGAAAGTCAAGCAGCACAAAAACGATGGCAGAAGTAAAAGCAATCTTTAAGAATCTGGTGGTGAAAAGAAAGTCCATGGCAAGTCTGAATAACGGTTCAATCTACGCAGGGTAATTCATTTACCCAATAAATAGATGATTTGATGTAATAGTGCTTTTGATGTTTATGCCATTTGTTTACATTTCACAACTAACCTCACTCGTATGCGCATTCTTTTTTTTATTGTTGGGATGATTTCAATGTCCTTCTTATCGTATGCGCAAACCTTTGATCTTATCATTAAAGATGGAAAAATCATCGATGGGAGCGGCAACTCCTGGTTTTATGGGGACGTGGGAGTCAGTCAGGGTAAAATCACCTTTATCGGTAAGAAAGAGAATTACGATGCAAGAAAAATCGTGGATGCGAAAGGATTGATTGTGGCTCCTGGTTTCATCGATGTGCATACGCACATAGAAGGAAGTGAAATGACCGTGCCCACGGCCGATAATTTTATTTTTGATGGAGTGACATCGGTGGTTACTGGCAATTGTGGTGGTTCAAATCTGGAGGTGGATAAATATTTTAGGCGGATTGATTCGGTCAGAACTTCGATAAATATTGCAACACTGATTGGTCATAACACAGTTCGCAGATCCATATTGGGAGACGTAAATCGCCAACCTACCGTGGAGGAGCAGAATCGCATGGAGTCACTGGTAGAAAAAGCAATGAAAGAAGGGGCCGTAGGAATTTCTACAGGGTTGATTTACGTCCCCGGAACATACGCAAAAACATCCGAGGTAGTTGGTCTGGCGAAAGTGGCCTCAAAATATAACGGTGTGTATGCATCGCACATTCGTGATGAAGGTGACAACGTACATCAAGCCGTGAGCGAGGCCATCTCGATTGGCCGTGAGGCAAAAATACCAGTGGAGATTTCTCACTTCAAGGTTACCTACAAACCAAACTGGGGACGATCAACAGAAACCATTGGGTTAGTTGAAAGCGCGAGGTTGGAAGGTCTGGATGTAACGATGGATCAATATCCTTATGTGGCCAGTAGCACAACACTGGATACCACCGTGCCTACATGGGTGTTTAGCGGAGGCCGTGATTCATTGAAACTTCGGATTAACGATCCGGCCATGCGCAGTAAGATTAAAAAGGAGATGGTGGAGGATCTTAAAAAGAAGAAGCTCAAAAATTATTCGTATGCACAGGTGGCGCGCTATGAGCCTGACACTACGCTCAATGGAAAAAATATTTCTGAGATCAATACGTTAAAGGGTCGAAAACCAAAAGCAATCTATGAAGCGGAGACAATCCTTGAAATGGTAGGCGCCATTAATCGTACCCAGATGGTCTATTTCAGTATGGATGAAAAAGATTTGACGCGCATACTGCAATATCCTTTCAACATGATTGCCTCCGATGCAGGCATCGCTACGTTTGGTTCGGGGATGCCGCATCCAAGAGCGTATGGTACCAATGCCCGGGTGTTGGGTCGTTATGTGAGGGAACAAAAGGTAATTCGTTTGGAAGAAGCGATTCGCAGAATGACCTCGCTGCCAGCTCAGAAATTTAACTTGCGTGATCGGGGTTTATTGCGGGAAGGGTTGGCTGCCGATATTGTTGTGTTTGATGAACGCACCGTGGGCGATGCGGCCACCTACACCACTCCCCACGCTTACTCAAAGGGATTTTCCTATGTGATTGTGAATGGTGAAACAGTGATTGAAAATGGAAAGCACACCGGTGCGCGCAGTGGTCAGGTTTTGAAAGGACTTGGCGGTAAGTGATAATTATTTTAAAAGCCTCACTAATTTCTCGATTGCTTCTCTGTTTTTATCCGAATGGATATTATCGACAATTCCCTGTTTCTCGCGGGTAGTCAATCGCCAGCTTAGTGAAGCGCGTGCACTGTTGTTGCGTATACTATCCATCTTTTGAAGCACAGAGGTATAATTTTCTGACTGGTACTGAATATCAACACGATCAATGGGTAACGGCAGCCAGGAGTGCGCCTGTCCGATCAGCAAATCGCTGGTGATGTCCTGAAAGTTTTCAAAATTGTTGTACACACTGCTGATGGGCTGCGTCATATTATCCATGATCGTCTGCGAACTTTTCTCATTGATTTGCCTGAGTTTAGGCGAATCGCGTATGGACACAAACACCACTCCAGAAGTATTTTCTTTTACCCATTCCCTGAAGGCATACAGAAACCGGACTGCATCCGACATGCCAAAGTTATCTGAAATACCTGCGTCCATAATCTGAATGGGAGGTTGTGTAGGCAATGTAGTGTTCGGAGTGATGTATGGAAAAGTAGCACTCATTCTTAACGCAGAAAGAAATCGCAGGTCTTCGGAATCGTGTTCTTTAAAGAAACGGTGAAAATCTATTCCGCTCACTTTGGCTTGTTGATAGTCTTCCAAATTTTCGATTTCAGAATTCATGAATGATACCGGGCGTGAGGCGATGTACAATTTGCGCCCGTCATTGATTACGGTAGGGGTGAGAATCACCATTGGAATATTTCCCAGGCTTTCTTCCTGCGCATATTCGCGAATGGGTTTGTCCATCAACCCTTCGGTGATTTGATTGAGTTGATCTTCAAATGTAAAGGCACGATCGCGCGTGTAAGCCTTGCCGGCATATTCAAATTTTGTAAATCCAACAAACAGATCGTTGGCCAGCAAACTAAAAATCAATGGGTTTAAATTATCCGTAGAGATTTTTTCGCGGTGAATGTTGGCATAAGGATTAATGGATTCCCCCAGCTGCTCTCTTAGTTTAAGTTCACGAAAGTAGCTTGCGCCAATGAGGCCCCCGGAGGCACCGGTAATCAAAACGCTATTCTTCATCAACATGCCGCCAGAAAGACTATCGGCTGCCTGCAAGGCATTGAGTGTCCAGAGTGAGGCGCGCTTGCCACCACCACTCGCACATAGGAAAACCATCTTTGGTTTGTGGTCAAACTTCTTGCGCCAGTTGTACAGCTGCGGAAGTAGTGCTTGCCGGTCACTTTCCATCGTGGCGCTATCGATTTGAAGTTGCAGGGTGTTGGTGGAATACTCGGCCGGTTGCATGCCATAGTCTAATCCAAAAGCCTCATATTTTCTGGTAAAGAAATCCTCGCCCACGAGGTGATTCACAAACAGAAATAAGATCAATGCTACGGTGGCCGACCATTCACCAAACCAGTAGGAGAACGCACCGGATAGCATCACGAAGATAGTAAGGAAGATAATGAAGCTTCCGGCTGCCGGTATCTGAAAGGAAGGAAAGTCCTTGAACATTCCTAATAAGAGAACTAAAATAAAAATGAATACCTCGATTACGACAATGTTAAAGTGATTCTGATCGAACACTTGTATGATGGTATGGCGGTCATAAAAGGTAGTCGAATCAACCGGCTTGGCTCGCAGGTACCCGGTCAGATAATAATCTACCCGCACTTGTTTTTTTTTGGCAACGTCCAGCTTTCGCAAGACGCTCGCCTTGGTCACTTTCACATTTTTCTTGATCTTTTCATCGATGCGGCACACCATGTATTTAAAAATGTCTTTGTTGGTGAAGCGGAAATAAATTGAAAAAATCATCGTCATGATGATGTAGCCTAAGAACAAACCAGCCAGGTTTTGAACCAACTCAATTTTTGTTACGTATTCATTGCTCACCTGGAAGGAGACAATCTGATAGACGTAGGTGATCAGGAAAGCAGCTGGTATCAGGCTGTTGTTGACGGTAAATTTTTTAAAAGGATTTGCCAACGCGCCAATAAATGAAAACCGGTGACCATCTGAGATATAGCATGTGATGTGGAAGGCCATGGTAAAGCCGGCAGTGAGGAAGCCCATGATCAGGAAACTCATGAAGCCAACTTTATTGAGATATTCAGGATCAAGAAAGAGGTAGGGGATACCCAGGTATTTACCAAAGTTGCCAGTCATCATGGCAAAAAGGATAATCCAACACAGCATAAGCACATGGTTGCGCCTGATGTTGTTCAACAATAGCTGAACAGGGAAGGAGTAAAATAGATTAGAAAGGAGGAGGTAGATTCTTTTCATGCTTTACGCTTTTCAAGATATTAAAATTTAGCTATTAAATCGAGGCGGGAAGACGAAATAAGAAAAACAGTTAAATGCGATGGGCTTTATCTGATAAATTTGTAAATCGTATCGATAAACTTATATAGTTATTGTCTGCACTTTTCTCCATTTATCGCTCTTCAGCCGGTTCAGGCAAAACCCGCACACTGGCAAAGGAATATCTTAAACTCGCTCTTCAATCACGGGCCGGCTATTTCAGGCATATTTTGGGCGTAACGTTTACCAACAAGTCCACCCAGGAAATGAAAGATCGTATCCTGGCGTATCTCAATGATTTTTCGCAAGGGAAGCAAAATGATTTGTCGCGCGAGCTACAGAGTGAATTGAAACTGGACGCACAGACATTTCAAAGTCATGCCGATGAAGTAAGAGCGCAGGTGCTGCATAATTATTCACAATTCTCCATCAGCACCATTGATGCTTTTTTTCAGCGCGTAATTCGTTCGTTTACACGCGAGGCAGGATTGGCCGGAGATTATCGGCTGGAAGTAGAGAACAATCCCATCATGGAAGAGGTGGTTGACAACCTGATTGATGAATTGGGCAGTAATGATCTGCTGACCGATTGGGTGGTGAAGTTTGCCAACCAGGAACTGGAGAATGAACGGGCATGGGATGTGCGCACCAGCTTGCTGGAGTTTTCCAAACAAATATTCAGGGATGAGTTTAAAGACATTGAAGGAGAGCTAAGTAAAAGCACGGCTGATCCGGAGTTCTTCAAAAATTTGCTGAATGTACTGACTAAGCAGAAGCAACTATTCTTAAGCACAATTAAAGGAAAAGCGAATGAGGCTGTCTCATTAATCAGAAGTAACCATTATGAGTTTGATGACTTTAAGTATGCAGGAGGCGGAGCATTCAGCTACCTGATAAAAGTATCAAAGATTGAATCTGTTAATGATTTTGATGAGGAGAAAAAAGGGAAAAGGGCAGAAGGTGACTATCAGCAAAGTATAAACTGGCCCGCTAAAGATTCTCCCCATAAGGCGGCCATTCAGAAGTTAGCAGAAGATCGGTTAATACCACTATTAAATGAAATACTTGAATTCAGAGCGAAGCATTATAAATCATCGCTCTCAGCTCAGGTCGTGTTAAGCAACTTCTATTCCTTCGGCCTTATTGCCGATATCTCGCGTAAGCTAAAAGAATACAAGGACGAAAACAGCATCATGCTATTGGCCGATGCACCTCATTTTTTAAATGGCGTTATCCGCGACAGCGATACTCCGTTTATCTATGAAAAGGTGGGTTCGTTCTATAAAAATTTCCTGATCGATGAGTTTCAGGATACGTCACGCATGCAGTGGCAGAATTTTTTTCCATTGCTCACCAATGCATTGGATCAGAACGATCGCAGCCTGATTGTAGGCGATGTGAAGCAAGCCATCTACCGTTGGCGCGGTGGTGATCTTTCGTTGCTTCAACAGGAAGTAGAAGCATTGATTGGTACCGATCGTGTAGAAAGCAAATACCTGAATTCAAACTACCGCAGCTCAAAGTCAGTGGTGGAATTTAACAATGCCGTGTTTAAAGAAGCTGCCACAACAGTTTCCGCAGAGACCGGACATCCACTTCCTTCATTAGCCTATGGGGACATAAGTCAATTTGTTTCTAAAGAAGAACAGGGCTTTGTTGAAATCAATTTTATAGAAGAGAATGATGATCAGAAATGGAATGAAGTAGCGATGGAGCGCATTCCTTTTCTCCTGGAAAAGTTTCAGCGCCTTGGAGCGAAATTGAAAGACATCGCCATTCTCGTGAGAAGGAATGAAGATGGCCAGCAGATTGTGGCTCATCTTTTGAATTATAAAAGTTCTGAGCAGGCACAGCCTGGTTGTAAGTATGATGTCGTCTCCAACGAATCGCTTCGTCTGGATGGCGCTGCTTCGGTTAACTTATTGGTGAGTGCTTTAAAATATCTGAACAACACCGAAGATGCTATTGCCCGTGCTCAACTTTCTTATGAGTATGCACGACTGCAAAACCAACTTCATGATCTGGCAGAAGTATTTGCCGTGACCAACCGCGCCACCTTCGAGAATAATTTGCCGGAGGGGTTTTCAAAGCAAAAAATGTTTTTAAAAAAATTACCGCTCTTTGAACTCACGGAATCTTTGGTGCAACTATTTGAATTGGGAAAATGTACAGGAGAATTAAGTTACCTTCAAACGTTTCAGGACCTCGTACTAGATTTTTCTTCGCGCGAGCGAAACGATCTCGCTGCGTTTCTGATCTGGTGGGAAGTGAATAAAAACAAAAAGTCAATTCAGGTTTCAGGCGAAGTAGATGCTGCGCAGATTTTTACCGTGCATAAATCCAAGGGACTTCAATTTAAGTATGTGATCATTCCTTTTTGTTCATGGGAACTTGATCATGGATCATTCAATGCGCCAACACTTTGGGTGAAAACCAATGAATCACCTTTCCATGAAACCGGATATCTTCCTGTGAAGTATTCCAGTATTCTGAAGGATACACTGTTTGCTTCTTATTATGAAGAGGAAAAAGCACGAAGCTATCTCGATAGTCTTAATTTATTATATGTTGCTCTCACGCGGGCCGAACATGGATTGATTGTGATGGCTCCCAATCCTTCAAACAAGAGAAGCTACGGTGGTAAAATAAGCGAGTTACTTTTCAATTCGATGCAACGGGCATTACCATCAGGATGGAGTGTTAACCAAAGTACATGGAGTTCGGGTGAGTGGAGTCTTAAAGAAGAGAAAGGTAAATCTGAAAATAGTTCTCATCCCATTCAATTAAAGAATTACGAGACATCTTCCTGGCGTGAGAAATTGGTAATCAAGCAAAGTTCAAAGGGGCATTTTGAAACGACAGAGAATGTTGTTGTGGAGAAAGTAAAGTATGGCATTCATCTTCATACGGTGCTTTCCAAAATAAAGTATCATCATGAATTGGATGAAGCCATTCTGAGTATGGAGAAAGATGGCGTAATCACCGCTGATGAAAGACCGGTGATTCACAAACTCATCAACGAACTACTTGCTAACGAGACGATCGCTCATTGGTTTTCATCCGCTTGGGATGTGCGTACCGAGGTGCCGATTCTTTTGCCTGGCGAAGGTGATAGCCGGATTGATCGACTGCTAACCAAAGGTAAGAAAGCAGTTGTCGTTGATTTTAAAACTGGCGAACCATCTCTTGCCGATCAAAAGCAAGTAGTTTCTTACATCGATACCTTAAGCCAGATGAATTTTGTTGACGTGCAAGGTTATTTACTGTATATCAAAACCGGTGAAGTGGTTTCTGTGCCACCGGGTAAAAAATTGAAAGTGAAAGATGATCCGGATGGTCAATTGGGGTTAGGTTTATAATTATGGAATCATTTTTAAAAGATATAGCGCACAAAATTTACCTGGAGCATCCTAATCCGGATGTGCTCACAATTGTATTTCCCAACCGAAGAGCGGTCCTGTATTTCAGAAAGTATCTGAGCGAGATTATATCTAAACCCATATTTGCTCCTAACCTAATTACGATTGAAGATTTTATTTCTGATTTCAGCACACTGAAGGTTCCGGATAAACTGGACCTCGTTCATCGTCTTCATGCCACATACCGCGAGGTGATGGGCGACATACCCTCTTCGCGCAATGAGTCATTCGACCAGTTTTATTTCTGGGGTGATATGTTGCTGCGCGATTTTGATGAGCTCGATAAATACATGGTCCATGCTTCAGGTCTTTTCAAAGACCTGCGCAACCTGAAAGAAATTGAATCGGGTTTTGATTATCTCACGGACGAGCAGCGTGCATTTTTAATGGAATTCTGGAAGAGCTTTGGCGAGAATATCACAGAGAATAAAAGGAAGTTCATTGAAATATGGTCGAAGCTTTTTAATCTTTATGAAACCTACAAACATCAAATAGAAGCAGACGGACTCGCTTACGATGGCATGTTGCATCGCCTGGTAGCCGAAACGATTTCACCAGAGGTAACAAAAAAATACAATCCGACTCATCTTGTCTTTGCAGGATTCAATGCGCTAACCAAAGCAGAAGAAATTATTCTGAGCTTCTTTGCGGATCGGGGCAGTTCATTCCATTGGGATGGTGATGAGTATTACGTGAATAACATTCAGCAGGAGGCAGGTGTTTTCTTTCGCGAGTATCAGCAACACACTTCATTAAAGAAGACATTTCCGGATAGCTTCCCCGCTAACCTGCGGCAGAATAAAGTCGTGAACTTATACGGTTCGGCTCAACCCAGCGGACAGGTGAAGTTAATGTCGCAGGTGTTGAATGAAGAATTTGCCAAGGGCATCAAGCCGGAAGAGACATTGATTGTGTTGCCTGATGAAAAATTGTTGATGCCCGTGTTGTATGCCATTCCCGCACTCACGGATAAACTCAATGTCACGATGGGGTATTCTCTGAGCAACACACCGTTCTTCGGATTGATAGAGTTGCTCGTGGATTTGCAGATCAGCAAACGCAAAGATCATTTCAATCATCGGCCGGTCATGACCTTGTTAGGTCATCCTTATCTCGTAGCGGCTGGTACTGCCGAAGCGAATGCCAAACGAAAGGAAATCCTGCAGCATAACTGGATACACATTCCGCAAAGTTTTCTGGCCACCAATACGCCCATGCACCGACTGATATTCGGTGATCATGAGGATGGATTGCTGACGCACATCACGTCCGTCATCCGTGAGATAGGAGCATTGGAGACAATCAACGACATCGACAAAGAGTTTGCGTTTCAATTCATTAAAATAGTTAATCGAATCCATGATGTGGTTGGCGATCTTCCAGCCGATACATCGGTGATCGATAAAGAAAGAGTCAGGTCATTAAAATCTTTTCTGCGTTTATTCCGCCAGTTAGTACGCGCTCAACGTATTCCTTTTAGTGGAGAACCACTCAAGGGCTTGCAGATCATGGGTGTACTGGAAACACGTAATCTTGATTTCAAGAATATTTTTATTCTATCATTGAATGAAGGAGTGTTTCCTTCGTTCGGCAGCAAAGGTTCTTACATTCCTTTCAATGTGCGCAGGGCGTATGGCTTGCCTACGGTAATGCATCAGGATGCCATGTATGCTTATCTGTTCTATCGATCTTTGCAACGTGCGGAAAATGTTTCATTATTTTACAACACCGAAACCGATGTGTTGGGTCAGGGTGAGATGAGCCGTTACTTGCAACAATTGGTTTATGAAAGTGGATTAAAAATAAACCGGCATGTGTTGCACAACCCAGTGCAGCCTACTGCCTTGCAGCCGATTGTCATCCAGAAGAATGAAGAGGTGATGAGCGTCATTCAAAACCTGAATGTAGGCAAAGCAGGCTTTCGCGGAATTTCTCCTTCGGCTATCAACACCTACCTGGAGTGTAAGCTTAAGTTTTATTTCAAACAGATTGCAGGCATAAAAGAACCGAAGGAAATAGAAGAAGACGCTGACGCCCGCATACTCGGAAATTTCCTTCACCTGGTGATGGAACGGTTTTATAAAAATCTCTACGCCAAAAAGACATCGAAGGAAGTGGATCAAAGTGATTTTGATGGCGTGGAGACTACCGTTAATAAATTGATCGATGAGGTTTTCATTGAAGGCTATCGACTGAATCCCAACGAAAAGGTGGATTATGTGGGGCAGCGATTAATCGTGAAGGAGATTGTGCAGCGTTTTGCTTTGCGGATTCTTGCCCTGGATAAGAAGCGTGCTCCTTTCATCATGGAAGCAACGGAAGCGCAAGGATTATTATTTAACGTTAAGATCGATCACGCTCCCGGCTATGCGATCATCAGCGGTAAAATTGACCGCATTGATAGTAAGGACAACGAGTTGCGCATCATTGATTATAAAACCGGTAAAGACAAACTTGAATTCGATAGCATGGATTCTTTGTTTGAGCGTGATGTTAATCGTAACAAGGCCGCATTCCAGACATTTCTGTATGCGTTACTGTATAAAGCCAACAATCCATCACCGGGTTTCCATGTGATTCCAGGATTAATTAACAGGGACCATTTGTTCAGTAAGGGTGATTTTGGTTTCAGGATTAAGAAAGGCAATATCGTGGAGGCAACGGATCAGGTAATAGCCGAATTCGAATCACACCTGAAAGGAATACTGGAAGAAATCTTTAATCCGACAGAGGTATTTGATCAGACAAAGCAAGTGGAAACGTGCAACTACTGCCCTTATAAAAACATTTGTTATCGATAGAATAATTTTTGAATTTGTACTACTATAAAAGAAATACTTATGCAAACTATACTGGGAGCCAACGGAGTAATCGGTAAGGAATTATCAAAGCACCTTCCTCAACAGACTTCGCAAGTGCGACAAGTGAGTCGCAATCCAAAAAAAGTAAATCCTACCGATGAGCTTGTCAAAGCGGACCTGTTGAATTATTCAGAGACGGAGAAAGCGGTGGAAGGAAGCAAAGTTGTGTACCTGGTTGCCGGTTTGAAGTATGAAGCGAAGATCTGGGAGAAGCAATGGCCGGTGGTGATGAAGAACACCATCGATGCGTGTAAGAAGCATGAAAGCAAGCTGGTGTTTTTTGATAACGTGTATGCCTATGGCCAGGTAAATGGGGTGATGACGGAGGAGACTCCGTTCAATCCCAACAGCAAGAAAGGTGAAGTGCGCGCTAAGATTGCCACCATGTTATTGGAGGAAATGAAAGCGCAGAATCTGAAAGGCATGATCATTCGTGGTGCTGATTTCTATGGACCTGGCGCTACATTAAGTTTGATTCATTCCACTGTAACGGAGAGGTTAAACGCAGGAAAGCGCGCGCAGTGGATTGGAGACAAGAAAAAAATTCACACATTCACCTATACACCAGATGCAGGCAAAACTGTGGCATTACTTGGCAATGCCGATGAAGCGTATAATCAAACCTGGCATGCGTTAACAAGTCCAGAAAAAATTACGGGCGAAGAATTAGTTAGAATGGCTTATGAAATCATGAATATGCCCAACAAGGGCGCGCAAGCCATGTCGAAAACAGGAGTGAGGATTTTAGGATTGTTTATTCCTGTACTTCGTGAATTCGTTGAGATGATGTATCAATTTGAAAACGATTACATCTTTGACAGCAGCAAAGCTTCAAAGTTTTTGAATGAGAACGCAACCTTCTATAAGGAAGGAATACGTGAAACACTGAAGTAATTCTAATTGGTCATAAATACAAAAAGTTCGGAATGAATCCGGACTTTCGCTTTTTAACCCCTCTTTATGCTATTAACCTTTGGTTAACTCCACGTTGATGTGAAGTTTTACAGCACAGAAATAAAGAAGTCCTCTTCTGTTTTGGTGAGCGTGACGTGCCTTGTTATATGAGATGAAATACTTCCGTCCATGGGTGCGAATATAAGTGACAACACGGTAAAGTTGACTTCACTATGTTGACTTATCTCTATAATTTTATATCCTTGTTTTTTGATAATTCCTTCGCCTAAGCCATAAATACCTTCTTAACCATGTTGAGTGCTTCCCGAGTAAGCGGAAAGGTTGTTTGATAAAAAGGAGGACATTGTCACATAACGCATCGGGATTGCTTTAACATTGCGATCTTTGATTTACCTTTGACCATGGATTTAAATCGCTTCCACGAAAAGGTAAAAAACAAGGCGGCAGAGAACAAGAAGTTTCTTCAATCGATTAAGAAGAAAGATGCCCGTGAGGTGGATGATGCTTTTCATAAACTGCATGATGAAGTATTCGAACAGATCGATTGCCTTACGTGTGCTAACTGCTGTAAAACGACCAGCCCTGTTTTTTATCAAACGGATATCGAACGCGTGGCGAAGGCGTTGCGCCTGAAACCCGGTGACTTTGTTGAACAATACTTGCGCGTTGACGAGGACCGTGATTATGTGTTGAAATCTTCACCCTGTCCTTTTCTGGATAGTGATAATTATTGCAAAGTGTATGAGGCCAGACCAAAAGCTTGCCGTGAGTATCCACATACGGATCGAAAAAAAATGGTGCAGATTATGGATCTGACGTATATGAATACGCTGGTGTGTCCTGCTGTACTGGAGATGGTTGAGCGACTTAAGAAAATCGAGTTATGAAAAACGATGTGTTGGTTTTGTTCCTTCTTATGTTGTTTTCAATACAACTTCAGGCACAAAATCGTGCGCGTGATTTTGGTTTAAAGATCGGAGTATTAGCACCAGGAAAACTCAACGCGATTACAGATGTATCAGGAGTGAAGGTGGGTCAGGTCACTTTATCGGAAGGAACATCATTGCGCACCGGAGTCACGGCCATACTTCCGCATGATGGAAATCTGTTTCAGGAAAAGGTACCGGCTGCAATTTATGTAGGCAATGGTTTTGGAAAGCTTGTCGGAAGCACTCAAGTTATTGAGCTCGGCAATCTTGAAACACCTGTTGTGCTCACCAACACACTAGGTGTGGCAACGGGTATCGAGGCGATCGTAGAATATACACTCAACATCAAGGGTAATGAAAATGTACAATCCGTTAATGCTGTAGTGGGCGAGACCAATGATGGCTATCTGAATGACATTCGCGGACGACATGTTAAAAAGCAACATGTGCTCGATGCAATCAGTAAAGCACAGCCGGGTGCAGTGCAAGAAGGAAACGTGGGTGCCGGCACGGGTACAGTCTGCTTTGGTTTTAAAGGTGGCATTGGCACATCGTCACGGGTGCTACCTGAAAAATCGGGAGGTTATACGGTAGGGGTGTTAGTGCAATCGAACTTTGGTGGCGTGTTGCAGATTGATGGCGTGCCGGTAGGTGAGGAGTTGAAACAGTTTTTTATGAGTGAGCAACTCATGGACAAAGCCGATGGTTCGTGCATGATTGTGGTAGCAACCGATGCCCCGGTTGATGCACGCAACCTCGAACGTATGGCAAAACGTGCCATTATGGGTTTGGCCAGGACCGGTGGAATCGGCTCGAATGGCAGTGGAGATTATGTGATTGCTTTTTCAACCGATCCACAACTTCGCGTGAAGCATGATTCTAAAGATAGAACGGAAACAATAAATGTCTTGCGCAATGACGCCATGTCTCCGCTCTTCATTGCAGTGATTGAGGCCACCGAAGAAGCGATTATTAATTCCTTATTCGCAGCTGAAACCATGACTGGAAAAGATAGTCATACGATTAAAGCATTACCGAAAGAAGAAGTAATTAAGATTTTAAAAAAACATCAGGCTATCAAGTAAATTATGTATTCATTTTTCAATAACGAATTCTTACCCGCTGAAAAAACCTTCATCCACGTAAGTGACCTGGCCACGCAACGGGGTTACGGCATTTTCGATTTCTTCAAGGTGGTGAGCAGCCGCCCTCTTTTTCTCGATGATTATTTCGATCGCTTTTATCGATCTGCCGAAGCCATGCGACTTCCTGTTTCATTGCCGCGTGAAGAATTAAGGAAAGCAATTCATGAGTTGATTATTAAAAACGGTGAGCCTGACTGCGGTATCAAGATGATCCTTACCGGAGGCTATTCGCCCGATGGGTATGAGATTGATACCCCCAATTTGATTATCACACAGCATAAACTTTCCATGCCATCGCCCGATATGCTTGAAAAGGGTGTGAAGGTAATTACCCATGAATATGTACGCGACATTCCGCACGTGAAGACGATCAACTACCTGATGGGTATTTGGCTGCAACATAATGTGAAGGATCAGCATGCCTACGATGTATTGTATCACATGAATGGACAGGTTTCGGAATTTCCACGCTGTAATGTATTTATTGTACGTAAGGATGGCATCGTAGTAACTCCGTCCGATCGTGTATTGCATGGCATAACCCGCAAGAATATTCTTTCACTGTCAGGAAGGAAGTTCACTATTCAGGAAGGAGAGGTAACCCTGCAAGAGGTGTTAACAGCCCATGAAGTTTTTCTGACTAGTACAACCAAGCGAATTGTCCCTATCGTTCAGGTTGATCATACGGTTATTGGAAATGGGCAGCCTGGGGCCGTTACGTTAGAACTTCTGAGTCATTTGATCGATATGGAGAAGGCTAATGGAATAGGTATTCTGAAATGAATCTTTATATCTTCGAACTCCGTAATCAGGTTCTTAATTAAAAACTATGTCACGAAAATTCATCTTCATTACTTTTCCAATTTTGCTGGTAGTGGCTGTTTATTTTTTAGGCCCCACTCCGGCTAAACCTAGATGGGAAAAGACGGTTATCTCTGTACCTACAGATTCAAATGAATTGGAAAAGTACATCGCTAACCAGGAGAGCCAGCATCAGCTAAAACCCGACAACGAAGCAAGGATCATTTGGGCGGATAGCACAAAGAAGAAAACAAAGTTTAGTGTGGTGTATTTGCATGGTTTTTCTGCCAGTCAAAAAGAGGGGGATCCCATTCATTTGAAGTTTGCCAAAGATTTTGGATGTAATCTTTTTCTCGCGCGCCTGGCCGATCATGGCGTTGACACAACTGAACAACTTTTATATTTTACGGCTGATCGTTGGTGGCAAAGTTCCAAAGAAGCGTTGGCAATTGGCAAAGCCATTGGAGAAAATGTGATTTTGTTGAGCACTTCAACAGGTGGAACGATGGCCATCATGCTGGCTGCAGAATATCCGGCTGATGTGTATGCCATCATCAACATGTCGCCCAACATTGCGGTAAATGATCCCAGTGCCTGGTTGTTAAATAATCCATGGGGATTGCAGATTGCAAGAAAGGTGCTGGGCAGCGACTATCAGAATATCACCTACGACTCAGCAAGACAGATTTACTGGAATGGTAAGTATCGGATAGAGTCGCTCGTACAGATGGAAGAAATGCTGGAAGATAAGATGAACAAATCCACATTTGAAAAAGTAAAGTGCCCTTCACTGACATTATATTACTACAAGAATGAACAACAGCAAGACCCAACCGTGAAAGTAAGTGCTATGCTTGAAATGAATAAGCAATTGGGAACACCTGATTCATTGAAAGCAGCGGTGCCTGTACCCAATGCTGGATTTCACGTGATAGGTTCTTATTTGGTCTCCAAAGATTTAGAAACAGTACATGCTGAAGCGAAGAAGTTTGCAATTGAAAAACTCGGCATGAAACCCATCAATTAATCACTTCTTCTCAAACTCCATAATCAGATGCTTTCCTAAAAGTACATCCATCGATGTGTTTAGTTGAAAAATGATAAGATAGATATTCTCATTGGCTGGATCCTGGTTGATCTGCTTCTTCATCGCTTTCCGGTTGACGTAATAAAGCACAGGATACCAAAAAAGAAGAAACGCAGAGGTTGAACTTCTTTTCGTAGGATGAATTTTCTTGAGGGTAAGTTGGTTGAGCGCTGCCAATGTACGCAGTCTCAACACGCCACTGATAAAAAGTTTGCTGAAGTATCCTTCCTTATTGTCGTCCCACAAAGTGAAAGCATTCAGTTCATTGGGGGCTGGTGCTCCATAATGTTCACTCTCCATTATAAATTGGGAGAACCTGCTTCTTAATGATGAGCTGTTGGGCGTGGTGAGTATGAATGTGCCGCCTGGTTTAAGTATGCGTGCCGTTTCCTGAAAAAGAAAATATTGATTGGGAAGGTGCTCAATGGTTTCGCAACAGATTGCTACATCCATGGAAGCACTGTCAATTGGGAACTTTTGCTGAAGATCAATTTTCTGCACCGATGTTTTAAGAAATCTGTTCTGATCGGGAAACAGATCATAAGCGGATATAGTAGCCCCCACTTCTTCAAACAATCGTGCAATGTATCCTCTTCCGGCAGAAAGGTCGCAAACTTTTTTTGATCGCAACTGGGTTCCATTTTTTTTAATAAAGTCCAGAAAAAAAGTGACAGCGCTTTCCCTGGAGTGATCAACTTCCGGATGACTGCTCATGCGATGTTGTTAAGGTACTTCAGGGCGTTTTGTAAATCTTCTGGTGTGTCGATGCCCATCGTTTCGATGCCGGTTTCCTTCACTTTGATTGTATACCCATTTTCAAGCCAACGCAATTGTTCGAGTGACTCTGCTTTTTCCAACGATGAGATTTCCAGACGGGTGATTTTTTCCAACACATCATTCCGGTAGGCATACAGGCCAATGTGTTTGTAATAGTGATGATGGGTTACCCACTCGGATTGCTCCTGATTTCTGAAATAGGGAATCACCGACCGGCTAAAATACAGCGCTTCCTGATCTTTGTTAAATACCACCTTCACCAGGTTCGGATTCAGCAGCTGCTCAACAGAGTCTATTTTTTTTATTAGCGTGGCGAGTTCAGTTTTTCCATCCAGCAAGGAAGCCAGTAAATCAATTTGTTCTGGTGCGATAAAAGGTTCATCGCCTTGTATATTTATTACATAGTCGAACGAAGAAGTTTCTTTCGATAGCACTTCATAACAACGGTCGGTGCCGCTGGCGTGGTGTGATGAAGTCATGTACACCTCTCCGCCAAAATCAATAACATGATTATAAATTTCTTCATGATCAGTAGCCACGACTACTTTTGATAGTGACTTACTTTTTTTAGCCTGCTCGTACACACGCCTGATCATCGACTTTCCACCCAGGTCGGCCAGCGGTTTTGCCGGAAATCGGGTAGAAGCATGGCGGGCTGGTATGATGCCGAGAATGCTCATTCTAATTTTCTAACTTTTAATGTTATGCCTTCAGTGCCAATTACTTCGATTGGATCTCCCTTTTCAACATAATCACCACGGGTGAATGCATCGTAAATCTGTTCTTCAATGATCACCTTACCACCCGGACGCAGTATGGTGTAGGCAACTCCTTTTTTTCCAAGTAGTGTATCGCTGAGCGTGTTTACTGTATATCCCTGTGATTTTTGCTGTGTATCGTTTAGTGCAATTCGTTGAAAGGCTTTTGTTTTAGTTAGTCGTGCCCCGCCAAAGAATAATAAAAGTACTCCTCCTGTAAGGCCGCCCACGGTAGCAAATGTGGCAACAATAATATCGCCAAGGGGAACAAATTCGAAATTGAAGAAGTCGTTGTTGAGCATGATGAGGATGAGCGAAACCAACGTGAGCGTAATGCCGGCTACACCAGCAATGCCAAAACCGGGTAACACAAAAATTTCTACTACCAGGAGAATGATACCCGTGAACAGGGCGATGATCTCCCAGTATTCAGCAAGTCCGTTAAGGTAGTAAGGAACCAAATAGAGAACCAAGGCCGTAAGAGCGGCAAATAAAGGAAAGCCGATGCCCGGAGTTTGAAGTTCAAAATAGATTCCACCAATGATCACAAGAATCAGAATGCCACTGATGAAAGGATTCAGAAAGATTGCGATAATCTTTTCGGAGGCGCTCAATTCAAACGTTTCGATCTCATAAGAACTCACCTGGTTGCGTTTCAATATTTCTTCAATGGATTCTACTTTGGCTTCACAATAGCCATTTTCAATTGCTTCATTGGTCGTGAAGGTGATTACTTTTCCGGCTTGCTTCAAACTGTCTATTACAATATTTTCATCTACCATGCCTTCTGCAATATGCGGATCGCGCCCATTCTCTTCGGCTGTTGACCGCATAATCGAACGCATGTAAGATTGATATTTGTCGGGTGCTGCTTCGCCAGTTCCATTCACTACGGTGGCGGCACCAATCGTGGCACCCGGAGACATATAGATACTATCGCAGGCAATTGAAATCAGTGCACCGGCCGAGGCGGCATCTGCATTAATAAATACCCATAGCGGTCTTTTTTCATCCATCAGCATGTCTACAATTTCTTTCGCGTCATTCAATGCGCCACCAAAAGTGTCCATGTCAATGATGATATAATCAGCATTTGTTTTTTCAGCATTGGCCAATGCAAGTTTTACATATCGGCTCATGCGCGGATCGATTTCAGCTTTGATCTCCATCACCATTACTTTCTTCTTTTCGTTCTGGGCAGTAAGCAGGATAGGGAAGAAACCGATCAGGCAACTGATAAAGAATAGCTTTCGCATGGGTTTGTCTTATTTTTGTATAAAAATACTAAGTCTTGTCCGAAAAACACCGTAATCCTTCTTCTGTAACTCTGTCAGCCCCGGTTTGGAATTTGTTGCCGTTTGCCGGGAAGCCGATGCTTGCAATTGAACAGCGGGATGAAGTGAATAGGGTGGCATCTTTTTCGGTCTTCGACTATGAGAATCAAAGATTTCTTTGGCGTGATGTGGTGCTATCAGAAAAATGGTGGCTAAACCTGGCCGGAGTAACAGAGGATCATGTTGTTATAAAGGTGTTTGAAAGCACCGAAAACCCCGATAAGACTTCCTTGCTATTTCTTTCTGTGGAGGATGGGAAAGTTGCAGATCACCCGTTTCAACAAAACGACTGGCTACATACGATTGACACCGTGCAACCGTTTCAATATCTGGATGGTGAACCTGACTTTGAAACCGTGAAAAATTTCCTAAAAAGCAAAATGGAAATTACTTCCCGGCTTGGAGCCGAATACCTTGAGTATGCCGACTGTATTATTATTTCATACTATGTGGGTGATCCTGCCGCGTTTGTAAACCGTCTTGTAATTTTTAATTCGATGGGCGAATACCTTTATCAGGAAGAAATTGGCACGAATTTGAAAGGAATAGGGATAAACACATTTTTTATTGCTTCAGGCTGTCTATTTTTTGTGAAGAACAGGACAGAATTGGTAACTTTTCGCATTGTTTAAGCTATGATTAAAGTAATTTTTTTAACTCTCATTTCCTGGACTACTTCCGGGGCTCCGCTTGATTCTCTCCGCATGGAAAACATCAACGGAAAACAGTTTATTATCCACCAGATTGATGAAAAGGAAACGCTCTATTCTATCTCGCGAAGATATAACGTACCCATCACAGCCATTCTTGAAGTCAATCCGAGCGCTGACGGAGGATTGGCAACGGGTCAGATTTTAAAAGTGCCCTATGTGGCAAAGGGGACGAAAGCAAAAGCTCAACCCAGTGGAGACCGACTGCATAAGGTGGCCCCTAAGGAAACCATGTTTTCAATTTCAAAACTGTACGATGTTTCGGTGGACGATATCAAAGTCTGGAATAATTTGAAAGACAACTCTCTTTCCACTGGCCAGCAATTGATTATAAAATCCAAATCAACGCTCACCACACAAACAAACAAACTACCCGAAACGAAATCGTTGACCGGAGTACATACCGTGGCTGCTAAAGAATCCTTGTATTCTGTTGCCAGGCTTTATGGAATCACCGTGCAGCAACTCAAGGAATGGAATGGCATTGAGGGAAGTGAAGTAAAGATTGGTCAGACGTTGTTTGTCACTCAGCCGATGTATAACAAAACGGAGATAAAGACGGAACAAGATAAAGTCACGGAAGTAAAAGAACCTGTTGAGACCTTAAAACCGGATGTAAAAATAATTCAACCGCGAAAAGAAACCACGATTACCATTTCGGAGAAGGTGATTGGTTCTGACGAAGTGAAAGAAGGCGGCCTCGCGGAACTCATTGAAGGTACCGAAGGTAATCGCAAGTATCTCGCCTTACATCGCACAGCCAAAGTGGGAACGATTTTGAAAGTGAGAAACGAGTTGAACAATCGCGAAGTATTTGTGCGCGTAGCAGGGCCGCTGCCTAATACCGGTGTCAATACCAACATGGTGATAAAAATTTCAAAGTCCGCTTATGATCGGCTGGGCGCGATTGACCAACGTTTCCGGGTAGAGGTCACCTATTACAAATAGATCATGCAGGCCGGGATGTTATTCCTGCTTCTGGCCCTGGCTATCGGCTCGGTTGCGCAAAATCTGGTGCCTAACGGCAGCTTTGAGCAATACTATAAATGTCCGGGTTCTTACACCACCACACGCACTGGAAAAATTGCACCCGGTTGGGTGTCGCCCTCAACAGGCACTCCGGATTTGTTTAACACCTGTAGTATTGGGGAAGCAGGAGTGCCCACTAACTGGGCAGGAAAATCAAAGGCCTATTCCGGATTCGGTTATGCCGGAATTTATTTATTCATCTACGGCAGAGAAAAAGCATACAGAGAATATTTGCAGGCTGAGTTCACCACACCTTTGCAGGGTGGTGTAAATTACCTCGTTGAGTTTTATTACAAGCTCTCATCAAATTCAAAATACAGCATTGATCGCATCGGATTTCTGATCTCTGATTCTTCCTATCAAACCACAGAAGATGGCGTATTTCCTGTATCACCCACCTATCAGAATATAAATCGGACTATTTATAGTCACACCACAGGCTACTGGACACGGTTCGGTTTCACCTTTGAAGCAAAAGGAGGAGAACGCTTTATTACGATCGGCAACTTTTCAAAGGATAGTGATACGCGCTATTATTTCATTGCCGGTTCGCAGGCGCTCGAGCCCTTGCTTTATAAAGCGGCTTACTTTTTTGTGGATGATGTAAAGGTTGTTCAGATAACCAAATCCCCCACGGCACCGTTGCTTAGCGGTTACACGGAAGTGAAGACGAATGAAGATTACGTTCTGAAGAACATTCAGTTTAAGTTTAATGATTTTACTCTCTTAGAAACTTCGTTTGCAGAGTTGAATCGTGTCGTGGATATTTTGAAGTATAATAAAACATGGAAGGTGGTAGTGAGTGGTCATACCGATGATGTCGGATCGGATGCATTTAACCTTGATCTTTCTTTACAGCGTGCCGGCAGCGTGGCCGATTACCTGATTGAACGAGGTATTGATCCCACTCGAATCAAGACACAAGGCTTTGGTAAACAAACTCCCTTGCAGAAAGGCAGTGATGAACCAACAAGAGCCATAAATAGGAGGGTGGAACTCCGTTTTTTAAATTGACGAATATGGCGAAACCCAAAAAGTCAATTCTTGAATTGAAGGATTTTCTTGACGAGAAGGTTGAACTTTACAATGCATTCGACTTCATAGAATTAGATCCGATTTCAATTCCACATCAGTATAGCAAAAAGCAGGATATAGAGATTGCTGGAATTTTTGCCGCCACGTTGGCCTGGGGACAGCGGGTCACAGTGATCAATAAATGCAAAGAACTTTTGCGGATGATGGACCATGCTCCACATGATTTTTTGTTGAACCACCAGCTGCATGATCTGAAAGTTTTTGAAAATTATAAACATCGCACGTTCAATGCCACCGATGTACTTTATTTTATCGAATCACTTTCTCAGTACTACAAGAAACACGATTCATTGGAAAAGGCATTTCTGCCACGGGATAATTCCAACCCCTATTTTCCTATTGAAGAGGGGCTCATGCGCTTTCACGACACGTTTTTTAGCTTACCAGATTATCCCAGGCGAACCTTAAAACATGTGTCAACGCCCGCTCGCAAGTCGGCTTGTAAAAGATTATGCATGTATTTGCGCTGGATGGTTAGACAAGATGAAAAAGGCGTTGATTTCGGAATCTGGAAAAATCTGTCGCCATCGCAATTAGTTTGTCCATGCGATGTGCACGTGGAGCGTGTGGCTCGAAAACTGAAATTGATAAAGAGCAAACAGTTAAACTGGCAAACAGCCCTGGAATTAACCGCTAACCTTCGTTCGCTTGACCCGATCGACCCTGTGAAGTATGATTTTGCCCTGTTTGGATTGGGCATTATTGAACATTTCTAAAGCGCTTGCGCCAGGTTATGGAAAATATGATAAACGGTGGTATAACTGTTATTAAAATATTTTTACCTTTTAGACTTCATTAAACCCCCACGTTGAGATGAATTTGAATATAGACGCAGAGAAACAAAATACGTATGATGCTATCGTGGTCGGCACGGGCATTAGCGGAGGCTGGGCCGCCAAGGAACTTTCCGAAAAAGGCCTGAAGACATTGGTGCTGGAGCGCGGTGGTGATGTAAAACACCCTCAATATCCTACTGCAACAAAAGACCCTTGGCAATTGCCAAATGGTGATCGCCCCACACAGGAAGATTTACAAAAACAACTGGTTCAGGCGCGCACTGGCTACACGGTTCGTCCATCTACCAGCCATTGGTTTGTAAATGATCTTGAACATCCCTACACAGAAATCAATCGTTTCGATTGGATGCGTGGTTATCATGTGGGAGGCCGCTCCATCACCTGGGGCCGCCAGAGCTATCGCTTAAGTGAAATGGATTTTGAGGCAAATGCAAAGGATGGTATTGCCATTGATTGGCCCATTCGCTATAAAGATATTGAGCCATGGTACGATTATGTTGAGCAATACATTGGCGTTAGTGGTTCGATCGAAAATATTCCAAACCTTCCGGATGGAAAATTTCTTCCACCTATGGAATTGAATTGCGTAGAGTTGGATTTGAAAAAATCCATGAAGGATAAATTTGGTCGCGCTTTAACCATTGGTCGCGTAGCGCATGCTACGGCAGCCCTGCCTCATACTCCATGGAGAGGCACTTGCCAGTATAGAAATCTTTGCAGCCGTGGTTGTCCTTATGGGGGATATTTCAGCAGCAACTCTTGCACACTTCCTGCAGGAGATAAATCAGGTAATATGACCCTGAGACCCAATTCAGTGGTGTATGAATTGATTTATGATGAGCAAAAAGGAAAAGCTACCGGAGTGAAGGTGGTGGACGGAGAGAGTGGAGAGCAAATGGAATTCTATGCAAAAGTAATTTTCCTATGTGCTTCTACTTTTGGTTCTACTTTTATTATGATGAACTCCATTTCCAATCGTTTCCCTAATGGTTTTGGTAATGATAGTGGTGAACTGGGTTGCAACATTATGGATCACCACCTCAGTGTGGGTGCATCGGCACAGGTGGATGGCTATGAGGACCAATATTATTTTGGAAGACGCGCGAATGGTGTTTACATTCCCCGCTATCGCAACATCGGAAAAGATAAGCGTGATTATTTGCGAGGCTTTGGTTATCAGGGTGGAGCAAGCCGTGCAGGTTGGGCACGCAGTGCAGAAGAAGAATTATTGGGCGGTGATTTAAAACAAGCATTGTCTGCTCCGGGTGGCTGGTCGATGAACCTCGGTGGTTTTGGTGAAATCCTTCCCTATCACACCAACAATGTGGTGATCAACAAAGACAAAAAAGACAAGAATGGTTTGCCAACGCTCACGTTCGATGCTATCCTGCGTGATAATGAATTGAAAATGAGAAAAGACATGGCTGATGATGCAGCCGAAATGCTGGAGGGTGCCGGGTTCATAAACATACGCAAGTACGATCGCGAAACCGGAGTAGGTCTGGGCATTCATGAAATGGGAACAGCCCGCATGGGTAAAGACCCTAAAACTTCGGTGCTTAACAAATGGAACCAGGTGCATGCCTGCAAGAATGTGTTCGTAACAGACGGTTCGTTCATGACTTCGGCCGGATGTCAAAATCCTTCCCTTGGATATATGGCTTTCACCGCTCGTGCCGCAAACTATGCCGTGGAAGAATTAAAAAAAGGTAACTTATAAAATATTTTATATCTTGAACTATGAATAAACTAATCGATAGAAGAGAAGCACTACGCAAGACAGCCCTGCTCATGGGCGCGGCTGTGTCTGCATCGGCATTGACGGGTATTCTGCAAGGTTGTAAGGCCACACCGGAACTTACCTACACGCCTCAGTTTTTTACGGAAGATCAGGCCCGCATTGTGATGGAAGTAGCAGAAATCATTATCCCTAAAACGGATACCCCCGGTGCCAAAGATGCTGGCGTGCCCGGCTTCATTGACATCATGCTGAAAGATTGCTATAAGAAGGAAGACCAGGATCGTTTTATCGCGGGCCTTGCCACCTTCGATGAAGAAGCGAAGAAAGCCTATGGCGACAGCTTCATTTATTGCAAGCCTGAACAGCAAGTGGAGTTCGTAACCAAAACTCACGCTGCCGCTCTGGCGGAAGCAAAGGAAAATAAAGAAGCCAAGAGACCATTTATATTGATGGCGAAAGAACTCACATTGCTGGGCTTTTTCACATCAGAGCCAGGTGCCACACAAGTGCTGCAATATGTAGCCGTGCCCGGATCTTACAAAGGTTGTATTCCATTGGCCGAAGCAGGCAATGGAAAAACCTGGGCTACTTAATAATTTTAAATTGAATTACATGAGAGAGGCATCCGGAAGGATGCCTTTTTTGTTGGGTCATGCACTTCTCACTAATCGTGTCCATGACAACAACACAACTAGGTACATGCCTTTCCACAAGATACATTACTCTGTGCAAAAGCTATACGAGGGCTTGAAAGTTTAGTGAAGGGGAAATGTTAAGTAGGCTTTTACTGCTTCACGAATTTCCCTTCGTTGTTCACTTTAAATATATCCCTTGAAATTCTTAAGGAATCAATAACATAGTCGCCAGTTGTCACCCAAACAGAGTCAATGCCATTAGCTAACTTGTCCGTCTTTTTCCAGTAACCAGGAAAGTGTATTAGTAAGGATGTATCGGTTAATAAAATCATCAACTCTTTGTCTATGAACACGCGAGAATGAGGAATTGCAGTTTCGTCAGCTGATCCACAACCAGTCAGCATTAAACTTAACGAGTCTTTAACATTTCCATCATTGTCGTAAGAGTACAAAAATGGATAAATATCGTTTCCTGTATATCCGTAGATAATAAATTTATAAGTGTCGTTTTTGCTGTCAATTGTCCCAAAGATTCTGTCGGCCGATTTAGGTATAAATTGATTCATATTTTTCAAAATCACTTGTGGTCTCTAACTCGTTGGGTAGACCGCAACTAAAATGTATTGGTAGAGATTTGTTAGGAATTATATTTAAGAACTCCTGAAAGAGCGGGTTGATCTTTGTCGATTTATTTGGTTTGTCTTAACAGCAGTATAGAAGGAGAATTAGTGCAGTCAGCGAAAAAAATTGATAAAATTATCCATAGTAAATGACTGCCAACCCGTAGATGTACGAACTCCGGATACTATATCCCTTTTGTATCTAATTTAAAGATTTTAGTTCCTAAGGTGACGCGTGTGTCCATAGATTTAAAGTTTAATAGGATCCAATCTCAATATCCTACTGATGCCCGCTTCTGAAACAGCGGACGCAGTATAGTGCGGTCCAGCAGAACAAGTGCCAATGCCAGGTTTAAAAAGATGATCCCATTCACCAGAATTTTTCCATTGAATGGAATAGAAAAGGACGGATCCTGAATCCATTTGTTCTTTGGGGTATCGACTATCAATGAGGTAGTGGTTGTATCAAAGACGCCACTGGTCAATAGCATCAAGGAGATACCCGAAGCAATGATTACTCCAATCAATAGCAAGAGCCCTTTGCGCGGAGAAAATAGTGATCTCACGGACTGAGTATCCAATCCTTCCATTACTTTAAGCGTAAAGTTTTTGGAGGGAGATTCGAGCGTTGCCTTGCGCATCAGAAATGATTGCACGGTTTGTAATTCATGTAAACGCTTTTTCAATATGATAGAGCCCTGGATCTCAGCTTCAAGACTTGTTTTCTGTACGGAATCCAACTCGCCATCTAAATAGCGAAGAAGTTCCTCTTCTTTGGCAGTTGACAGTTTATTCATATCCCTATAAAGTTAATGCTTCTTGTTTCAATATACCTTTTAATTTGTCCGCCAGCCTCAACCGGGCCCGGTGAATGCGTACTTTAATGGTATTGATATTTTGTCCCATCATGTCCGCCACTTCTTCCATGCTAAATTCTTTGATATAAAATAATTGTATGGCCAATCGGTCCGCTTCATTTAATTTATCCATCGCCTTCATAATAAAAACCTGTTTATCGTCTTGTTCGGTTTTATGGTCGGCCCGCTCGGAGTATTCGACAATGCTGTTTTCAATACTTTGAAAAGCGGGTTTTCTTTTTCTTTTGTAACTGATGGCCGTGTTAAATACAATCCGATATAACCAGGTACTGAATTTTGCTTGCCGGTTAAACCCTTTCAGATAGTGAAACGCCTTTATGAAGGCATCCTGGGCAGCCTCTTCCGCATCCGACCTGTTCTCCAGCACTTTCATAGCAAGTGTGTAGGCATAGCTTTTATACTTGTCCACCAGCGTGGCATAGAGATTTCGGTCGCCAGCCAAAATCCTGTCAATCAGTAAATATTCTTCTTCTGAAGTGATCACGGCCTTTGGACGCTTATTTTGAAATCGAAGTTACATATTACTTCTAATATTAATTGAGGCGTCTGACCGCTCCAAGCGGTCTGACGGCTTGGCGTAAGCAAAATAGTTTTATCATCACGTGTAACCGGCCAAAGAAACACTGCGTCATAGAGGCAAAATTAACAACTACGATTATGAACGAACAAGAGATAATCATCCCGGTACTTGGCATCATGTTGCCGATCATCATAACGCTGGGCGCATTTGTGATGGTGGTATACATTCGCAAGTATGATAACATCGAACGAATGGCTATTATCGATAAAGGCTTGAGCCCTGATCTGTTTAAGAGAGAACGTTCTACTTCTGGTGCATTGCGTGCTTCCCTGTTACTGATTGGTGCCGGAGTTGGTCTGCTGATGGGCTACTGGTTAGACCGCGCATTTGATATGGAGGAAGTAGCCTATTTCTCTATGATCTTCATCTTTGGAGGTTTGGGGTTAGGACTGGCTTACCTCATTGAGGAAAAGAATCAAAACAAAGTTTGATTGTCAGATGGATGGAACGCTGGATGGACCCGATTGTAAAGATCGGGTCTTTTTTTATCCGAATACCCACTCAATCGCTGTGCGAGCAAAAAGGTAAATGAGCAGAATGGAAACAATGTTGAGTATGATACCTGCCTTCATCATGTCTTTCACTTTCATGTGCCCGCTTGAGAATACAATCGCGTTGGGTGGCGTGGCCACCGGAAACATAAAGGCCATGCTGGCACCAATGGCTACGGGCATCCCTAATAAGATAGGATTTAATCCAAGGTTTACGGCAATACCAAATACGACAGGAATAAAAATTTGAACGAGGGCTACATTGCTCATCACTTCCGTAATGAAAACCGAGGCAGTGATCAACCCTAATAAAAGCCAGTTAATTGCACTTCCTTGTCCGGCAATGGCTGCACCTACAGCTTGAATGATGCCGGCATTGGAAAGACCTTGAGCCAAACACAAGCCTCCACCAAATAATATCAAAATACCCCACGCAAGTTTTTCTGTATCACGCCAGTGCAAAAGAAATTTAAACTTCTTCAGGCTGCTGGGCACAACAAACATCAAAGAGCCTCCCATCATAGCAATGTTAGTATCGTTCAACATTTCTTTACCGATCAGTAAATTGATGGCTTGTTGAAAAATCCATAGCGAAGAGGTAATACCAAAAATCATCATCACCAGTTTCTCTTCTTTTCTTACGTTGCCCAATTCCTTTAACTTGTTTTTAATGAGCACATCAGAGCCGTGTATTTTTTTTAAGTTATTCGGAAAAACCAACCTTGTTATAACAAGGTAACATGCGGTGAGCAGAATGATACTCAGCGGAAGCACAATCAACATCCATTTACCAAAGGGGATTTTTTGATGATAGAATTGATCGAGTAATCCAATAAATACCACATTGGGTGGTGTGCCAATGATGGTGGCAATTCCACCAATGTTAGCAGCATAAGCGATGGTCAGCATAAGACCTATTCCAAAATTGCGTTCGCCTTTCGTTACCGTTTCGGGTATATTATCGGTTTCTGTTTTTAATAGATCAACTACAGATATCGCAATGGGAAGCATCATCATAGCAGTGGCAGTGTTGCTAATCCACATACTGATGAAGCCTGTGGCAATCATAAATCCTAATATGATTCCGTTGCCGGAGGTGCCGGTGATTCGTATAAGATTTAATGCTATGCGTTCATGAAGTCGATGTTTTTCTAATCCTAACGCGATCATAAATCCACCCATGAAAAGAAAGATGATAGGGTTGGCATAGGGTGCTGCGGCCTCACTCATTTTCATTACGCCCAGGAAAGGAAACAAAATCAAGGGCAAGAGTGCCGTGATGGGAATAGGCGCAGCTTCGGTGATCCACCAAACAATCATCCACGCTGCTACACCCAGTACTTTATTCGCTCCGGGAGAAATAAATTCCTGACTCACCAATGAAGTCACCAATAAAAATGCAATGGGGCCTCCAAGAAATCCTACTACTTTGATGTGCGAGTGCGAGTCTGAATGTTCTTCCATAGTGTATTGGTCGGTCAAAGTAAGGATTCAATCCAACCATTACAAACCGGGTTATGCAAGTGGCAAAATAAAATAGCGAGATGAAGATCTCGCTATTAAGTATTCACTGGGTATGATTTTAATATCTTATCCTTGCGTTTGTGCGCCCTCTCCCGGGGCTTTGGGGTTGGCAGGTTTAACAACAATCGTGCGTCCATCAAGTTCGGTTTCATTTAATGCCGCTATTGCCTGGTTGGCATGATCATCATTCGGCATTTCTACAAATCCAAATCCTTTCGATCTACCGGTGTCACGGTCTTTTACAATCTTAGCTGAGGTAACTTCTCCAAATTTCGCAAAAGCTGCCTCAAGCTCTTCGCGTCTGGTCTTAAAGTTTAATCGGGCAACAAAGATGTTCATAATACAAAAGTGAGTTAATTTGAAGATATGTTCTTTTGATGGGTCTAAAACTCAATTTTTTCGGACCAATCATTCACAAAATAGCAAAATAAAATAAATTTTCAAGCACTTCCGTGTAATACTTAGGCCTGGCTATGCCTGAGCATGAAGCATTTCGCGGGCATTTTCTACTGCTTTCACGGATGGTTTAGCGCCTCCAATCATTTGCGCAATTTCATTAACTCGTTCCTCCTCATTAAGCTTTCTGATCGATGTGATGGTGCGGGTGGAAGAGTTATCCTTAAACACAAAAAAATGAGCGTCTGCTTTGGAAGCTATTTGCGGAAGGTGGCTGATTGAAATTACCTGATGGCGCAAGGCCATTTCTTTCATCCGGTTGCCCAACCGTATAGCAATTTCACCGGAAACCCCTGTATCAATTTCGTCCAGTACCAGGGTAGGCAGAGCGGTCTTTGCAGCCATCACATATTTTATGCTGAACATGAGCCTGGAAAATTCTCCACCGGAAGCAACCTGGGCCAACGGTCGGGGCTGCATTCCTTTGTTGGCGGTGAAAAGAATTTCAATGCTGTCGATGCCTCGCGGACCGGGTGGAGTGAGGGTGTTTTCGATGGTAAGTTGTGTATCGGGCATACCCAATTCTTTCAGCAATGAGATAAGGTGTTTGGAGAGTGGCGCAAATACTTTTTGCCGCGATTTACTGAGCGTTTCTCCCGATTGCTTTAATTCCTTTTCTAATTGAAGGAGCACTTCTTTTGATTGAGCAACCAGATGATCAAGATTGAGGGTTTTGGTGGCTTTTTGCTGAAGGGCCTCTCTCAGTCCAATAAGTTGAGAAACTTCTTTCATCCGGTGTTTTTGAAGGAGTTGAAATAGCACACTCAATCGGTCTTTTGTTTTCTCGGTTTGATGAGGATCAAATTCAATTTTTTCTTCCGCCTGTTCCAATTCATTGAGAATGTCATTCAATTCAATGCGGGCGCTTTCAAATCGCTGAAAAAGTTGTTCATACTCCTTTGAGAAAGAAGCTACCGATTGAAACTGTGCACGTATGGTTCCAAGCAGGGTGTTAACGGAAAATTCCGATCGTCCCAATTGCTCAAGAATGGCATTGAAATTTATTTTGATCTCCTCGGCATGATCCATGATTTTTAGAGCCGACTCAAGTTGTCCCAATTCTCCTTCGATTAAACTAGCCTTTACTAATTCCTCCAGTTGGAATAGAATAAAATCAGATTCTTTTTTTAACGCCTCCGAGTCAACCAACAAAGTAGTGTATTCTTCCTGTGCTTTCACGAATTTCTTCCACCTGTGCACATAGCCGTCTTTCAGTTTTGCATTGGCAGCGAATGAATCGACCAGTTCCAGTTGAAAGGATTTGCTTCCCAGTTCCAATGTTTCATGTTGTGAATGAATATCCATCAGGCGACTGCCAATTTTGCGCATCACCTCCAGTGTTACCGGAGTGTCGTTGATAAAAGCGCGGCTCTTTCCATTGGGATTGATTTCCCTGCGGATAGTAGTCTGATTCTGGTAGTCTACATCTTCTGATTCGAACAGTTCTTTCAGTTGATAGGAAGAAAGGTCAAACGTTCCTTCGGTTACACATTTTTCGGTTTCATCCCACAAGGCTTTGGTGTCCGCCCGGTTTCCCAACAAAAGACCAATAGCGCCTAACATAATCGATTTGCCTGCACCGGTCTCGCCCGTAATTACATTCAACCTGGACGAAGGCGATAACTCCAGGTGTTTAATCAGCGCGTAGTTCTTTATGATCAGATGGGTAAGCATCGAAGGAAACTAAAATGGAATGTTAAATTAAGAACTAAGCGTAAAGAAATTACTTAGTTGGATATGATTTTTTGATAAATGTTTCTTTTCGGGTCGATGGATACCAGAATATCGTACACTTCTCTTCGTATCGGTAAACTTCCTTCAGAGAAGATGTTGACCAGTTCGGTTGCCTTGGAATCAAAAAAGGAAATAACGAAAATGGAGTTAGGGTAAATCGTCCACACTTTCTTCACGTTTTTTAATACCTCCAGAATAATCTCCCTGCTTTCGTCCGGTGTCTTATCAAAGGAATCTAAGGCGAGCCGATGATATTTATAAATATTTTTACGCAGTTCAACCATTTGTGGATTGTTGAGATTTTCAATCAACGCATAGCGGTTTCGCGTACTGCTCAGCGCATCCCAGCCTACCCGGTTTGATGACTGCGCATTATTAACAACATTGAGCGCTTTTTGAATATGCGTGTTACCTCCTGATTCGCTGAACGAATCATAGTCCATACCTAAAATGATATAGGCATAAAATGCCAGCATCGAAGTAAGGTTGCTGATATACGTGTTGTCGTTGTATTCCAAGGGCAGTGACTCGATATATTCAAACTCCCACTCGCGGTCGGCAAAGTTTAATAACACGGTTTCGTAGTTGCTGTTATAAATTGGTCGTGCTGAGGTAATCTGTGCGTTGGCACTGAAGTTGCCAATGGATGGCATCTTGGTTATGTTGAGAAAAAGTGTGCAGTTTATTTTCTCGTGATTGTTGTAGGAATCAGAAGTCCATTTACGCGTATTCAAGAAGTTGGCGAGGGCCCTTTCCATATCCTTGAAAATGCCTCGGTCAGTAGTTTGAATCTGATCAGCATTTACAGAAACCTTAAAATTCAACTCCTGACTTACCGCAGCAAATCCAACTAACGATACTGTTATAAAAATAAAAACCTTACGCATGCCAGTGATCAATAATAGCATTAACGATATCTGTAGCTACTTCTTTCTTGGATTTCAAACTAAATTCTGTGGCGATGTTATTTTTATCGATGAGGGTGATTTTGTTGGTGTCATATCCAAAGCCGGCACCGGCATCGTTCAAGGAGTTTAAAACGATCAGATCGAAATTTTTTGCTATGATCTTTTTTTCAGCATTGCCTTTTTCATTTTCTGTTTCCAGCGCAAAGCCTACGGTGAATTGCTCTTTCTTCTTAAGTTTTCCTAATTCCGCTGCGATGTCACGCGTTTTGATCAGCTCAATTGTAAATACAGCATCTGATTTCTTGATTTTCTGATCTTCCCTGTGAGTGGGTTTATAATCGGCAACGGCTGCAGAAAGTACGGTAATGTCGGAATCAGTAAAATTAGAAACGCAAGCCTGATACATTTCTTCGGCTGAGGTGACCCGTACTACTTTTATTTTTGGATGGCTCACCGTGAGGTGGGTAGGCCCTGATACCAGAATCACATCGGCTCCCTTGTTTGCCAATTCTTCGGCAACTGCGTAGCCCATTTTTCCACTCGAGTTGTTTCCAATAAATCGAACCGGGTCAAGTGCTTCATAGGTAGGACCGGCTGTCACTAGTGCTTTTTTTCCGGACAGTTGATAGGAGGCCGCAAAATAAGTGTTGAGCTGAGTAATTATTTCTTCCGGCTCAGCCATTCGACCGGTGCCGATAAGTCCGCTTGCCAACTCTCCGTGGCCGGGATCAATCTGACGGTTTCCCCAGGTGATTAATTTTTGAACATTGTTTTTCGTAGATGGATGTTGGAGCATATCCAGATCCATGGCAGGGGCAAAAAATACGGGACAGCGGGCAGATAAATAAACCGCCATCAATAAGTTGTCGCAAATTCCGCAAGCCATTTTTGCCAACGTATTTGCACTGGCAGGGGCTATCACCATCGCATCTGCCCAAAGGCCCAGGTCAACATGATTATTCCACACTCCGGTACTGTCTTTGATAAAGTCGGTGAGTACCGGATTTTTCGATACGGTAGAGAGCGTAAGAGGAGTGATGAAGTCGTGGGCGGATTGGGTCATAATGACCTTCACCTCTGCGCCTTCTTTGACGAGCAGCCGAACCAGAAGAGCTGATTTGTAAGCGGCAATGCTACCGCTTACACCCAGCAAAATCTTTTTACCGGCCAGCATGATCTTACTCTGCTGCCTTTGCTTCAGCGTCAATAGCAGAACGCAAACGATACGTTAACTTTCCTTCCAGGAATTCTTCCGTTGCCGTAGTTGTCGGCTTGGGCATGCGCTCATAGTAGCGGGATATTTCAATCTGCTCACGGTTCTCAAACACCTCTTCCAGATTGTCAACGGTGGTAGCAAATTCTGCCAGTTTGTTGTTCAATTCTTCTTTAAGGTTAACGGCAATTTGACGTGCGCGCTTAGAGATAACCACTACAGATTCGTAAAGATTACCAGTAGGAGCTACGATTTTTTCCATGTCGCGTGTGATAAGAGAAGGTTGTATGGCCATATAATTAGATTTTATTACTTTTTAATTTATTCACTTGATTCAGACTCTCACTATAGAAACGCTGTGCCTCTTTTAAGAATGCACTATTCGGAAAGTTATCCACCAGCTCTTTATAATAATCCAGCGTCATGGAGTAGCGCTCCAATTGCTTTGAAGGTATGCTCACTTTGGCAAGCTCAAATTCGGCAACTACTTTCAAATACGCTGCTTCTTCAAGATATTTTGAGTCAGGAAAGTTCATTTTAAAGTCATCAAAGGCGACAATGGCGGCTTTATACAATTTAAGTTTTAGATATTGTTTTGCGTTGTCAAAGCCTTTTAGCTCCAGTTTATCCTGACTGATGGTAATCACTTCAATCGCCTTATTCATAAACTGACTGCCCGGGTATTTATTCAGGAAGACCTGCATGGCATTCATTGCTTCAATGCTACTACTCTGATCTTTGTTATGGTCAGGTGATGATGCATATAAGGAGTAAGCGTACATGAAATTTGCTTCTTCTGCGAATTGGCTGCGACCATACGTTTCATAAAATGTTTTAAACTGGTCAGAAGCCAACAAATATGTTTTCTCATTGTATTGGCAGTAGGCGAGATAGAACTCCACTTTTTCGCCTTCCGGAAGCCCTCTTACGATAGGGAGTATCGATTCAAAAAGAATGGCCGCACGGTAATAATCCTTCTTCCCATAGTAATTCAACCCAGCCTCGTACTTCACGCGCCAATCTTCACTTTTTTCGATTTTTCTGAACTTGCTGCAGCTTACCGTGAAGAGCACCAACAGGATCAGGGTTGTGGTTCGCCTCGCATGAAAGTATGTCAAAATGCTCAAAATCAAGAGTTATAATACGTTTAAGCCTGCAAATATACTACAGGAGGATGAATTACCAATTTGAAAAGTTTTAAGCTAAAACGTCCCGGCTTGAAGATTATTTTCGGATGATCAATTTTCGCGTGAGCACCCCTTTGTTGTTCAGGTAAAGCGTGTAGAAGTAGATGCCAGAAACAAATTCATCGGTCTGGATTTTAACGCGGTCATCAAAGGATGACAATTCAAATTCGCTGATTGCCTTACCCAGAATGTTATGAATGACTACTTTGGCGGTAATAGATTCGTTGTGAATCCGGTAATCCATATAGGCTAAGTCCTGCACGGGGTTGGGATATACATCCTCAACGGTGATGTCTTTGGATTGGAAAATAACTGGCTTTTGGTCCTTTTCCTGAACGGTAACGGAAACCGCATAATCGACTGCATCGGTGGGACTTCCTTTGATGAAAACCTGAAACTTGATGTTACCCTGCCCGCTTTGAATTCCGCTTTCAAGCACATAGACCAGAGATTGAAGTGTTTCTCCGGGTTCAACCTTTTTTGAAAACTGCTCAATGCCAGGCTCAAGGCAATTTTTGTCCAAACAGAAATATCCCTTTTGTGTACTGTTAAGGTCGGAATGTAGTTTGCGGATAATATAAAATTGGGCCTTGCTGGTGTTATTTCTTATCTTAATGGGTATGCGAACGGCTTCACCAATGGAGGCTTGAAAGGTCTCTTGCTTGTCCACTAATTCAAAGTTTTGTGCAAACCCAGAGAGGCTAAAACTTAGGAGAAAAATGCCACATACCCAGCTTTTCATAAAGGCACACTTATTCAAGTGAAAATTTATTACAAAGCAACGGCTTTACCTAAATTTTTTAATAAAAATTACAGATCCTTAACAATTTTTTGCTGTGGGCGATCGTTCCTGGGGCTCTTCACCACCTGTTCGCGAGTTGGGCGTTGTTCTTCTCTCCAGACAAAACCCTTTAGCTTTCGGTCCGCTTCTTTTATTTCTTGCGGGGGTATGAACTGGGCATCGGGTTTTACGTAGGCATTCACGGTGTTTACTTTCCCATCTTCAAAGATGATTTTCATTTTACTGCAAATCATTTTATTCATTCCCATGGTAATAGTCAGTTTCACTTTCACACTATCCAGGTCCTCTTCTTTTTCTTCCAACGCATAGTATAAGCTTTCAGCATTGCCTTCCACCAGAACGTTATTGAGGGAACTTCCTCTGAAATCGGTGGTCATGTTCCTTCCCTTTATCTGGTTGAAATTCGACAGGGAATCCTGCGAGACCACAAATGAGTTGCCCACCATGAAAAGTTTATCAATCCTTTTGCCCTTCAGGCGAATGCGGATGGAGTCTGCAGTCATTTGGTTTCCGCTGCTCCACAAGGCCGGGGCCGTGTAAAAATGTATGGTAGAATCAACCGTTATGTAAACCAATGAATCGGCAACACCCTGCAAATCTTTTTTGAATATCTTAACCTTATTGTATGCTAGCAGCCGCTTTTTATTGGGGTCTTTGCTTTCTATGGCTACCAATGTATCGGCAGCGATAAACAACGTATCAAGATCATCATCAACTTTTGCTACATAGGCATTGCCATATACTTTTGAGATACCGGTCTTCTTATTGTAAAAACTGTCGTCTCCAAAAATCAGCATATTTTCCTCCTTGGAGGTCATCACCACTTTTCCTTTAGCCTTATAGTGTTTTGAAGCATCGTCAATGAAATACTCATCACCTTTGATTTTGTATTCCACCGTTTCAATCTCACCCAGGTTAAGGGCTGATAATTTTTTGTTGGTATTATAAAATCCGCTCTTGTATACGGCTATACCTCCATCTTTGTCTTTGATCGTGGTTTCGTCTTTGAAGTAGATGATTTTTGTTTTTGAATTGTATTGAAGTGTGTCGGAGGTTAACGTGTAATCCGGATTCACTCCGACTACATCAGATTTGAATGAAGCGAGGTTGGTGGGTACATCATAGTATCCTTTTTTACTGGTAAGCACGTTAGTGGTATCTACCAATTTTCCTCCGTTGAAATACCGTGCTTCATTTTTCTGTCGGTCATAATCCAAAAAATCGGTATAAAGCGTAGCGATGCCAAGTTTTGTGAATACCACTTTTTTGCGCAGGTAAGCAATTTTCTTATTACCGTCATACGTAAGTGCCTGCGAGGTTACATCCACGGAATCACCTTCTATGATGTGAACCTTTCCAAAAGCATCAATTCTGTTTTTGGTTTTAAAAAAGTGGGCCGAGTCGCAGTAGATGGTGGTCCTGTTTTGGATAAAGACCACATTGCCGATCAATCGGTCGAATCGCTCCCCATCTCGAATGCTGCCCGTAAGGCTATCAGCATGCTTGAGTTTTACTCTTCGTTGGGCAAAAGAGCCTGTGGATATGAGTAAAATCAGAAATAAGGGCAGGTATCGATTCATTTTCGGGTCAAAAATATAGAAAAGTTATCTTTGGACTGTGATTGAAAAATTAAAGTGGTTTGTTGAGGAGAAGAATTTGCTCGGCCCACACGATCGTGTTTTGGTTGCGGTGAGCGGTGGACTGGATTCCATGGCGCTGCTTCATTTGCTCAAACAACTCCATGTAGATATGGCCGTGGCTCATTGCAATTTTCAATTGCGTGGCTATGATTCGGATCAGGATGAGGAGTTTGTGAGGTTGCATTGTGAAAAAATTCAGGTTCCTTTTTTTTGTAAACGCTTTGATACCAACAACTATGCCACCGGGAACAAGCTCTCCATTCAGATGGCAGCGCGTGAACTGCGTTATGCTTGGTTTGATGAATTAATGCAGGGTAAGGGATTTTCAAAGTTGGCTACAGCACATCATTTCAATGACTCAATTGAGACGATGATGCTTAATTGGGTGCGAGGGGCAGGAATCGAAAGTCTTAGGGGAATTCCTTCCAATCGGGGAAGTATAATCCGCCCTCTATTATTTGCCACCCGCGATGAGATCATCCACTATGTCGCTGACAATCAAATTACCTGGCGGGAGGACATCAGCAACCAAACCGATGATTATCAGCGCAATTTCATCCGGCATCAGGTGATTCCTCCATTGAAGAGGATAAATACCTCCCTTGAAAATACCCTCCGCGAAAGCGTAAATAAAATGGAAGACGAGTGGGCCTTCTATCAGAAAAGTGTGGAGGACTGGAAAACGAAATTTGTGGTTCAGGAGGGTGATGTGATCAAGGTTAGTAAGTACGGATTTCAACATCCAGCACACGGAACGTCATTACTTTGGAATAGTTTGAAGACCTTTGGTTTCTCCTATGAACAATGCAAGGAAGCGTTGGAGATTAAAGCCAAACAATCGGGTAAAAAGTTTCTGTCATCTTCGCACAAACTTGTGGTAGATCGGGCTTATTTCATTTTGACACCCCAGGAAAACCATTGGCGTGAAATAAGTATTCAAATTGATCAGATTCAGGTGTCTTTAGGGCCATGGAAGTTGGATATTCGCGAATCTCCTGACTTGAAGCCTTCCGATAGTGCGAACGAAGTGGTAATGGATGCCGATAAACTGAACTATCCGCTTAGTTGGAGAAAATGGAGGCCGGGTGACTATTTCTTTCCCTTGGGAATGACACACCGGAAGAAAATCAGTGATTTTTTGATAGATAGAAAGATTTCTGTGGGAGAGAAGGATGCGGTTACCGTACTCGAGTCGGCAGGGGAGATTGTCTGGGTGGTGGGTCATCGCATTGACGATCGTTTTAAGCTGACTTCTATCACAAAAAGAGCCCTGATCTTTTTAGTTTCGCCATAATTGTTTCAATACCTTTTCTTTTGATCACTCTATTGATAAATTCGCATCCGATTTTAACGACCTAATCTAATTTATTATGAAAATAACTGTTGTAGGTGCCGGTAATGTAGGCGCCACCTGTGCCGATGTACTGGCATACAAAGAGATCGCCAACGAAATTGTATTGGTGGATATTCGCGAAGGGTTTGCCGAAGGCAAGGCTTTGGATATCTGGCAAAAGTCTCCTATCGATTTATATGATAGCCGCACCATTGGGTCAACCAATGACTATGCAAAAACAGCCGGATCAGAAGTAGTGGTCATTACTTCGGGTTTGCCACGCAAGCCCGGTATGACCCGTGATGATTTGATTACTACCAATGCAGGCATCGTGAAATCGGTAACTGAGAACGTGGTGAAGCACTCACCGAATGCAATCATTATTGTGGTGTCCAACCCGTTGGACGTCATGACTTATCAGGCACACATCACTTCGAAGTTACCTCGTATGAGGGTAATGGGTATGGCTGGCATTCTGGATACTGCACGCTATCGTGCCTTCCTGGCTGAAGCGCTTAATGTTTCTCCAAAAGATATTCAGGCCATGTTGCTGGGTGGACACGGTGACACGATGGTGCCGCTACCTCGCTACACAACCGTAGCAGGTATTCCGGTTACGGAGTTGATTTCAAAAGATAAGTTGAACGCAATCATTGAGCGCACCAAAGTAGGAGGTGGAGAGTTAGTGAAGTTGATGGGAACTTCTGCATGGTACGCACCGGGTTCAGCAGCTGCACAGATGGTTGAATCGATTGTAAAAGACCAGAAGAGAATTTTGCCTGTTTGTATGCAGCTGGATGGCGAATACGGAATTAAGGATTGTTATCTCGGTGTACCGGTAGTGCTTGGAAAGAACGGTATCGAGAAAGTGATTGAATTGGATTTGAACAAGGAAGAGAAAGCGCTTCTGGAAACAAGCCGTGTGCATGTGAAAGAGGTGATGGAGGTGTTGGATAAGTTGGGAAAGTAGAAAGCGTACAGTAGAAAGTTGAAAGTGAAAAGCCGGATAATAAGTCCGGCTTTTTCTTTTTCAGAAAACCGTAACCATTTTGGTAACATTTAACTATCTTTGTGGAAATGAAAGTTATTGCTGTAAAAACTTTAAAGCAGTTCATTAAGGAGTATCCAAAATCAAAACAAGCAATACTCTCCTGGTATGAGGAGGCTGAAAAAGCGGTGTGGGGGAGCCCTAATGATTTAAAGAAGCATTACCACCATGCCTCTATCATTTCAGATAAGCGAGTGGTTTTTAATTTACATGGGAACACCTTTAGGCTCGGTGTAGATATTGAATACAGATTGAAAATAGTCTTCGTTGTATGGTTTGGTACCCACACAGAATACGATAGAGTTGATATAAAAAAGATTACTTATGATAAAGCCAATAAAAAATAACCATCAGTATGAATTAACATTGGGCCGGATTTACATCCTGATGCAGAAGGAACTTAAAGCTAACTCAACCGAATCTGATGAACTCGAAATCTTATCCGTGCTGGTAAAGGAATATGAGCATGCACATTTTCCAATGCCGAAACCCAATCCATTAGAGGCAATCAAATTCCGTCTGGAGCAAAAAGAAATGTCTGAAAGTGAATTATCTGAAATTCTGGGTAATAGGTCGCGAAAGTCTGAAATCCTTTCGGGTAAAAGAAAATTAAGCCTGGCGATGATTCGGAAACTCAATGAAGTACTGGATATCCCTGCTGAAGTCTTGATACAGGCGTATTGATTACTTAGGCTAATCGGTGATAGAGTTCTGCGTTTTTTTAATTCCGATGTAAAGGATCTCGTTTCTTACCAATCCATTTCTGTGAGCCTTCTCTTCGTTAAGTTCGAACGCAAAGCCGCTGGCTTCTGCTTTTAGTCCGCTTCGTTCAATCCGTTTGGCAAAGTCCTTTCCAAACAATCTCACGTGATCATCCTGGCCAAATGCTTTTTCGCGCTCGCGCGGATGGGTAATCGATGCGTCTTCGAATGTTACCTCCGGAACGGGTGAGAAAAAGGGTACTTGCATCACGGCAAATCCTCCGGGCTTGAGCACACGGTTTATTTCACCCATCGCTTTAATGTCATCCTGCACGTGTTCCAGCACATGATTGCAGAGCACAACATCGAAATGATTTTCCGGAAACGGAATGTCGTGAATATCCATTTTCACTTTCGCTAATGGAGATTCAATATCTGCGGTGATGTATTTTTCTCCGTGCTGCTTTTCAAACTGTTTCATGAAGCAGGGTTCTGGTGCAATGTGCAGCAAATCCAGTTTTTTGGAAAAGAAATTTGTTTTCTCTTTTAAGTAAACCCAAATCAACCGATGCCGCTCCAGGCTCAGGCAATGAGGACAAAGTGCATTTTGCCTTGGATTGATTCTACCGTATGGCAAAAACTTCCGGTAATGATGACCGCATATCGGGCATTCTACTTTATTACCAGCATAAAAAACGCCCAGCGTCTTTAAACCAATCCCGGTGAATAGCTGAAGATATTTTCGCGGAACGTATCGAATCAGAAAAGCGATAATTTGTTTCATGGGTTGCAAAGATACTATCAGTACTTGATTTCCTGCCTCGTGATTTTGATTATAATGTTTCGGGAGATCACTTTTTGTTGTAATTCAGTATATTTTTTCCTAATTGCTTTGGGGCAATGGACTTACAAGGTAACGCAGCGGAGATGTTGAGTGATAATGGGATAGCAAAAGGAGTCTCTTAATCCTAAGATAAAAATATAGGACTAAATTCTATTAGATCACTAATGCTAGCCAATTGCAAATCGGTTGAAATAACCAGACCAGATTATTTTTACCATTGAATTTCATATGGACTTAAAACTTTTCCCCTACCTTCTTCATCTTAAAGCCGAAACATGTTAAAACTCTTAAAATTTCCGGAAATTTAGAGCCTGATGCCTGCCCAAACTTTACCTGACATAGCTATGATGCATTCCGATACCCTGGTTGCCCGGGCTCGCGAGGGGGATAAGAATGCCCAGGGAAAGCTGGTGCAGATGTGGTATAAGCGGATTTATAATTTCAGTTATAAGTTCTTCTTCGACCACGACCTGGCCATGGAGGTGGCCCAAAAAACATTCATCAGTATGCACCGGAGTATTGATGGACTCCAGGAGACCTCCCGATTCAAATCCTGGCTCTATACGATCGCAGTTAATAATTGTCGCGAGGAGTTAAGAAAACGTAAAGCCACCCGGTCGGTGTCGTTACACGATCTGAGGCCTGGCGAGAGTGAAGAAAGTTATCGGTGGGAGGCGAGCAGCAGTCGCAGGGAAAATCCGGAAAAACAATTGCGACATTCAGAACTGTCAGACTTGCTGCAGCAATGCCTGATGGAACTGAGTGATGAACAGCGTGAAGTGGTGATCATGAAAGAGTACGAAGGATTAAAGTTTCGCGAGATAGCAGAGGCGCTGAATATTTCAGAAAACACGGTTAAATCGCGCATGTATTATGGGCTGGATGGATTGAAGAAGATTTTGGAGAGCAAGAATATTACTAAAGAAACCATTGGTTATGAACTATAAACCAGACGAAGGCACGCTAATTTCTTACCTATATGGTGAGCTGGATGCCGCAGAAGCAGAGAAGGTAGTTGAATATCTGAACCAGCATCCTGAAGAATTAAAAAATCTTCAGCAGTTATCAGATGTGAAAAATTCAATGAAGCAGATTCAGGATAAAGAGGTGATCGCACCATCCATCTTTGGTGACGTATCCTCCAGACAAATACATTTCTGGCAAAGCAGTTATTTCAAGACCATGATGAGCATTGCGGCTTCGTTCATTTTAATATTAGTGGCAGCAAGATTGATTGGGCCGGAGATCACCTATGCAAGTGGCGAGTTGAAGATCAGCTTCAACGATTCGAAAAAGATTGAACAGGTTGTGCAACCTTCAAAAGAGTCACTTACTCCTATGGAAGTTCAGGAAATGATCAACTCATCACTCACGAAAAATAACGAAGTCATTGCGGCAGAGTGGGAGGATAATCAAATGAAGATTAATCAATCTATTAGGACCAGCTTCGCGGCAAATTCCAATAAAATTGATGAGCTCATGAAAGTGACCTCGCAAGCATCACAAGATCAGGTGCGAACGTTTGTGGCGAGCTTACAGGAAGATAATCTGAAATTGATGAAGGACTATCTCCAGCTTTCTTCGAGTGAGCAGAAGATGTATGTGGAGGCATTGCTGGTCGATTTTTCAAAATATCTGCAAGAGCAACGCAAACAAGATTTTCAATTGTTTCAAACACGCATGAGCAGCATCGAGAAAAATACAGATCAGTTTAAACAGGAGACAGAACAGATTTTGGCCAGTATCATTTCAAAACCAGATGCTACCATTCGGAAGGTAAACAACTATTAAAATAATTTTTATGAAAATACGAGATAGATTTTTTGTGCTGATAGCAATGATTTTTTCATTCACATTACAAGCCGTTGCTCAAGGCAAGATCGATGAAAGTAGGATGGAGCGTGACATTGAAGTAGCGGAGAATATTCTAAGCACACTGATTAAGCAGCAATTTGAAAAGCGTTCATTTTTTCCAATGGAAATAAGGGGTGAGTATCGCGGAGGGTTTGGAGTAACCTTCCGTTTACCATACGAAGTAAATGGTCCTATGATTTGGAATCTAGGTGGCATGGCACCAGGAGTGAATGTTTTAGATGGAGATTCTTTTAGCTATTCTTTCAATTTCCCTTCCGGACAGGAAGCTGAATTGGCACGCATCTTAGATGAAGAAGGCAGAGTAAAAACTGAAACCATCCGTAGTACAGGTTCGGGCCGGGCAAAGGTGGCCTCTTCGCGCAGGATCAATATCGATAGCATTCGCGAGGTATCTACGGACAAAATTATCAATGCCTGCAAGGACTTCTTTGCCAACTACGGAGACCTGATTACTCAACTGCCGGCCAATGAAAAAATAATAATCACCAACCGCGGTGAAGGTGAGCGTATCTGGTATGGTGCATTTGTAAATGGATCGCACCCCAGCTATATGTCTCTTGAAGTAAACAAATCGGATATTACTTCTTACAAGCAAGGCAAACTGAACAAAGAGCAATTTGATGGAAAAATAAAAGTGATCAACAGTGTGATGGATGATGAGTTGCAACCGGACCTGGAATTATTAACCAGTATTTTCAACCGCTTATACCGCCAGGATTTGTCCAAAACGTTTTTTACAGAAGACGAAATTTATTATGAGCGCATGAAGGATTATGGAGTTATTTACTACATGCAGGTATATTCCAGCAGTGGGCAGAATAACGGAGTGTATGGACGAAGGGAAGACTTGAATCCGCGCTATGTAATGCCTACGCTAGGTTTGGAAGGTCTCACGCAAGCCGAACGCGATGCGAAAGTAGCAGAACTGTATCCCAAATTTGAGAAAGATATCAAAGAGGATATTCTTGAATATGGCCGCACGGTGAAGAGTTTGAAACCTGAGGAGTCACTCATCTTCACCATCAAGTTGACCCGGTGTGAGCGTTGCGGAATTCCTTCATCGCTTGAGATATCGGTGAAGGCAGATGTTCTGAAGGATTATGCTTCCGGAAAATTGAGCAAAGAAGCAGCCCTTGGCAAGTTCAGTATTAAAAAAGGGACGGCTCAATAAAAGTGAATGGTGATGAAGGATCATGTTCTTTCACACTTTATTTATATTATTTCCTGTTTTTATTCGTTTCGTTGTAACCCTGAGGTCACTTTCTGAGTAATTATAAAATCTGATCCCCTTCTTTTAAACTTATATTTAAATACATAACCCCGCCTATGAAACGAAAAATTCTATTAGGAACAGGCATTATCATCGTCTTGCTGATTGGATATTTCGTGGTGAGAAGCAATAAAGGCAGCGAGGCCGCTTCCATCATGGCCACAGTAAAAAAAGGACAATTTCGGGTGGATATCGAAACCACCGGGGAACTGGAGGCAAAGAACTCCATGAAAATTTTAGGTCCCCGAGGATTGCTTGACTTTCAAATTTATCAGGTAGCCATTCAAAGTATCGTGGATGAAGGAACGATTGTTAAGAAAGGAGATTGGGTAGCCACGTTAGACAGATCGGAGTTTCAAAATAAATTTACATCCAAGCAAATTGAATTGGACAAAGCCAATTCAAAATTCAATCAGATACAATTAGACACTACGCTTCAGTTGAGGCAATCTCGTGATGAATTAATTAACCTGAACTATGCGGTAGAAGAAACCAGTATCATTCTTGAACAATCCAAGTTTGAGCCGCCAGCGACTATTAAGCAGGTGGAGATTAATATGAATAAAGCAAAACGTGCCCATCAGCAAGCCGTGGAAAATTATAAAATAAAGAAGAACCAGAATGTCGAGAAGATGCGTGAAGTGAACGCTGAGTTAAGAAAAGTACAGTCTGAGTTTGATGGCATGACAAAAGTATTGGAATCGTTCAATGTGCTGGCACCGGAAGATGGCATGGTGATTTATGAAAAAGGATGGGATGGAAAACCCATAAAGGCAGGATCTCAAATTCAGATGTGGGAACCAACAGTAGCCACGTTGCCCGACCTCAGTAAAATGCAGTCCAAGACCTATGTGAATGAAGTGGATGTGAGGAAAATAAAAATAGGACAACTGGTGGATGTAGGATTAGATGCTTATCCAGATAAAAAACTAAAGGGAGTTGTCACGAATGTGGCCAATGTGGGAGAACAGCGACCCAACTCTGATGCAAAGGTTTTTCTTGTTTCGGTGGAGATCAAGGATACCGACCCAACACTACGGCCCTCTATGACTACCAGCAATAAAATTATTGCTACGGTTATTGAAGACGCATTGCACATTCCTCTTGAATCACTGCATAGCCAGGCTGATTCAATCACATACGTATTCAAAAAATCCGGAATCAATACCATTAAACAAGAAGTGATCATTGGCGAAACGAATGCGAATGATGCAGTCCTCATCAGTGGCCTTTCCGTTGATGATCGACTTTATTTATCGGTGCCTCCGGGATTGGAAAAGCAGGAAATCGAATTGCTTCCGGAAATGAATGGGAAGCGAAAACAAAAAGAGGAACCGGCCACTGCCGATGCTAAGATTGTTGTGGCCACTCCTGTAAATAAGTAAACAGTGCTGTTGAATAAGTTCTTTGCGCCTCGAGTACTAGCCAATCTTTATATCGCCATTGACGCGGTCATTGCCAACCGCATTCGTTCCCTACTCACAGCATTGGGTATCATCTTTGGTGTAGCCGCAGTAATTGCCATGCTGGCCATTGGTAACGGAGCCCAACAGGAAATCCTCAACCAAATAAAACTGGTGGGCGTGAATAACATCGTGATTAAGCCCATCATTGAACAGAAGGAAGAGAAACTCAATGAGCAGGCATCTGGAAAAAAGGAGAAGAGGAAATTTTCGCCCGGACTTACCATACGGGATGTCAATAGCATCCAATCCACGATACCAGGATTGGCAAAAATTAGTCCGGAGATCATTATCAACACCAACATCATTCGCAATGGCATCAGGCGTTCTGCCAAACTGGTGGGTGTTGATCCGGTCTATTTCGAAATCTATGACTTTGAACTTTCCGAAGGGCACTTGTTTAATGCCCAGCAATTAAAGGTAGGTTCTCCGGTTTGTATCATTGGCTCAGCTCTTAAGAGTCGATTTTTCCCTACTGAAGATCCAATGGGAAAAAGTATTAAAGTAGGCCCTCATTGGCTGAAGATCATTGGCGTGATGAAGGAGCGGCTGGTTTCACAGAATAGCATCAGCAAACTGGGCATTCGAGATTTTAATATGGATGTGTATGCTCCTTTACAGAGTGTGTTGATCCGCTATGAGAACCGTGATTTGATTACGGCAGAAGCCCTTCGACTTGCAGCCTTGCGCAGCCGCGGGATGGTGTTTAACAATGGAAGTAATGCCAGTTCGGAAAGTGAGTTGGATAAAAAGAATTATCATCAGCTCGATCGTTTGGTTATCCAAGTGGAGGAAACCAGTAAGATGCAATCCACAGCAGAAATATTAACGCGCCTGCTTTCGCGTAAGCATTATGAGGTAGTGGATTTTGAAATTGAAATTCCGGAATTGCTTTTGAAGCAACAGCAGCGTACCAATGATATTTTTAATTATGTGTTGGGAGCCATTGCGGGAATCTCACTATTGGTGGGAGGTATTGGTATTATGAACATCATGCTTGCCTCCGTGCTTGAGCGCATTAAAGAAATTGGTTTACGTCTTGCGATCGGTGCACAAAAAAAGGATATCGTTCAACAGTTCTTGTTTGAGGCGATTATGATAAGCGTAAGTGGTGGACTGATTGGTGTAGTGCTCGGAGTTACGATGGCATTTGTCGTTTCATCGGTGGCGGATATTCCAACGATTGTGAGTTTCTCTTCGATCATACTTTCATTTGGTGTAGCGGCCACTGTGGGTTTGATTTTCGGAATCGCCCCGGCACGCAAAGCAGCCACTCAAGACCCTATAGCATCTTTACGATATGAATAATAAAATAATAATTCTATTTCTATTTCTTGTATGCGGTAGCTTGTCGATTCAAGCACAAGAAAAGTTCACCATGGCGGAAGTTATTAGTCGCGCACTGATACAGTCTC
>CAZIOY010000028.1:0-46597 GCA_964540915.1 uncultured Ohtaekwangia sp. | reverse complement strand
GGTAGAAATCCGGCCAAACGTTTCTAGTCAAAGTGCCATCGGCACGAAATATTTTGAAAATGACAAAGTAGGATTAATGCAAATCTTTAATTATCACAAGGGTGTTTACCTGCTTAGTTGCAGCGTAAAACTATTTTAAATATCCGTCTGCACTAACGATGTAAACTCAAAGTCTTTAGAAAGTAAGGCATTGAACTGCTTAAACTTTTCTTTTCCAACTTGCTCACCATGCTTCTTAATAAGTACTTCTCCGATATCATAGTTCACTCCGTTGACTATGGGATCCATGATAAAACATATTTCAGATTTCCACTTTTATCAGCTTTCTTAGGCGCCAGCAATCGTGTTTGGGCTTTAGCCATGGCTTGTGAAGTATTTGAAATATCCAGAGCTGGCATGAGTTCATTTTTCACAAAGGCTTCAAAGTCGTTGCCATTATTCGCTTTTACATAATAGGTGACGATCCATACCGGCTCGCCAGCTTTCGCTACAGTGCGTGGCGCAGCCATATCTGAATTCATATAATATCACGGTGTAATTGCCACTTTTCTCCTGTCTTCTTCCACTCCACCATATACTTGCCAGCATCTACTTTGATAGAATCCATCGCATGCACCTCATAATTACCTCGCTCGATAGCAAAATCGCTCTCTTCCATTAAAGGTTGCCATATTGGGAGCCATCAATTGACAATCTTCTGTATATAAATTGGCGACAGCTTCGGCATTTTTACCAGTTATGCTTTCCATAAATGTTGCGTTGGTTGCCAAAATGGAAGTTTTGATTTGTTACTGGTCCACCTGCTGTGAGCAGGAGACCAAAACAATAAGAAGTAGCAGGCATGAGATCAATAGTTTCATATTAATAGGATTTGGTTTTGGTTATGAGTAAATGTAAGTAACTGAGATTTCAACTTTGTGGACATCTGTTAAAATACTACTATTTTCACATCCTTGCCTTCATGAGTCATATCAATGATTCAATTTATTAGACCTATCGCGTAAATCAACAGCATTTGACTTTCTAAAAAATAAGTCTTAACCTTTGTAAGGTTTGGATTCTATTTAATCAAAGGTAAATCACCCCATAAAACAACTATACTATCTATGAAAGGTTTAATGATGAACTACCAACTCACCTTGCCCACATTAATGAGACGAGCTGAGTCACTTCACGGCAAAAAAGAAATCATCACCCGATTGCCCAACAAGTCATTGCATCGCTATACCTATGCAGACTTTGCTTTACGCACGAAGAAACTAAGTGTTGCTTTACTGCAATTAGGTATACAGCCAGGAGACCGGGTTGCCACGCTTTGCTGGAATCATTATCAGCACCTTGAAATCTATTTTGGTGTTCCCTCCTTCGGTGGTGTGCTTCATACCTTGAATCTCCGTCTGTCACCCGATGATCTTGAATACATTGTGAATCATGCTGAAGATACAGTGATAATCGTTGATCAGGTTTTACTTCCCTTATTCGATAAATTCAAAAGTAAAATCAATGTTAAGCACATCATTGTGATTCCGAATGCAGGGCAGCCTGTGCCAGACGGAACATTAAACTATGAAGATATTATCGCTTCGGGCGATGAAAGCAAATACATTCCCTTCGAAGGAGATGAAAACACAGCCGCTGCCATGTGTTATACCTCGGGCACAACCGGCAAGCCAAAAGGCGTATTGTATTCTCATCGTTCCATCATGTTGCATTCTATGGTTTGTTCTTATGCGGAAGGCATGTCGATATTAGAAGCTGACGTAGTCTTGCCAGTAGTACCCATGTTCCATGTCAACGCATGGGGATTGCCTTTCACCTGTACCATGCTGGGTTGCACGATTGTATTCCCTGGCCCCTATCTCGATCCCGTAAGCTTACTCGATCTCTTCGAAAAAGAGAAAGTAACCATCTCTGCTGGCGTGCCCACGATCTGGCTTGCCATTTTAAATGTGTTGAATGCTGATCCAGGCAAATATAACCTGCGCTCCATGCGGCATATGATAGTAGGAGGTTCAGCGGCACCACGTTCCATGATCAAAAGCTTTGACGAACAACACGGATTGAAAATCCTGCAAGCGTGGGGGATGACTGAAACATCTCCATTAGGAAGTATTGGCGTTCTTACCAGTGAACTACAGAAAGAAAGTATAGAAGTGCAGTATGATTATCGCGCCAAGCAAGGGGTGCCTGCTGCCTTTGTGGAGATAAGAGGAAAAAATGAAGATGGAATGATACCGTGGGATGGCAATACGATGGGCGAACTCGAAGTGAGAGGTCCGTGGATATCCAGTTCCTACTATAATAGTCCTGAACAGGATGATAAATTTACATCGGATGGTTGGTTCCGCACGGGCGATATTGTCACGATCGATGATAAGGGCTACATCGAAATCAAAGACCGCAGCAAAGACGTAATTAAGTCGGGTGGTGAGTGGATCAGTTCGGTAGCCCTCGAAGGTGCCTTGATGGGTCACCCCGCTGTGGCGGAAGCTGCGGTGTTTGCTATTCCGGATGAGAAGTGGGCAGAACGACCGATGGCATGCATTGTATTGAAAGAAGGTAAGACAGCAACGCGTGAGGAGTTGAAAAAATTTCTTGAACCGTTCTTCGCCAAATTCTGGTTACCCGATGCCTATGAGTTTGTCAAGGAGATTCCTAAAACATCTGTAGGCAAGTTTAAGAAATCGGTATTGAGGGAGCAGTTTAGTAATTATAAAGCGTAACCTTATTGAAGCTAATTCGAATATCTCCAAACCCACTACAGTATGAAAAGAAGAACCTTTGTCAAAAAATCCGCTTTAACCGCTTTCAGTGTAGCTGCGTTTGGCGCCATTAACTGGAATGGTAAAAGTTTTGAAGGCGATACAGTAACAACAACGGATATTCTTGGTCCCTTTTATCGACCCGGCTCTCCTATGCGCAGCAACCTGATCCCATCAGGTTCAACCGGTGAAGTCATGAATCTGATCGGAACCATTTTTCAGAAAGATGGAAAGACTCCCTTATCGAATTGCCTCATTGAAGCCTGGCAATGCGATGAGCATGAACGCTATGATAACGCTTCCGATGACTACCTGTTCCGGGGAGCAGTAAAAACCGGCATGGATGGAAAGTATGCTTTTAAGACCATCATACCCGTGCCTTACAAAGATGGTGAAACCTGGAGACCTGCACATATTCACCTGAGAGTATCCAGTGCCGATCATCAGGACCTGATTACACAAATCTATTTTAAAGGTGATCAGCACATTGAAAAAGATGCTGCTGCTGCTTCCCCGATAGCAGTGAATCGCATTTTAGAAATCAGGAAAAATGCCTCTATAGAAAATGAAGTGAAGTTTGATGTGGTGATGGGAAAGGCATTTCCGCTGGATGATGCCGGATACAAAAAAATAACCGGAATCTATAAAATGAAAGATGGCATGGCCGAATTCAACAGGGAAGATGACCTGCTCATGCTCAAATTCAATGGACAACTGATGGAAGGTCTGGTGTATAAAGGCAACAATACCTTTGAAGGTGGGTTAAGCTATTTAAAAGTAAAATTTGAAATACTGGCCGATGGTAATGTGAAAACAATCATTGCCACCGGTGATTGGGAAAGTGGTGACATGTCTAAAACCACCTCACAGGAAGGAATGAAATTTTTAAAATATAGTAACTAATGTCTACTCACAGAATGAAAGTTATTCTCCTGCTCATTATAACCATCCTGGTTTCATCGGAAACACACTACGCACAAACCAATGCTGAATATGACATCGTAATCAAAGGCGGTCGTGTAATTGATCCTGAAACAAAATTGGATGCCATTAAAAACATTGGCATACGAAATAACCGCATCGCTCAAATCAGTTCGGAGCCTTTGAAAGGAAAAGAAACCGTGGATGCTGCAGGGCTGGTTGTCTCCCCTGGTTTTATTGATCTTCATGTACATGGGCGCAGCAATCAGGAACAGGAATACCAATTGCATGATGGCATCACTACTGCGCTGGAATTGGAATGGGGTATTGAATATCTTAAGGAGTGGTATGCCTCGCGGAAATCAAAAGCGCTTATCAACTACGGTGCAAGTGTAAACTGGCCCTTCCAACGATTCAAGGCGATGGACAAATACAAAGCCGGAGTTGATGAGTTACTTCAAAATACATTGAAGGGCGATTCAAAACTAGAGACGCTTTTTAATCTCGCTGGCACAAGCTTCATGGAAAATCTTACAGCCGATGAGATCAACAAAACCCTCATCAACATTGAGACCTCACTGGAAGAAGGTGGCATTGGCATTGGTGTGCCAATTGGTTACTTACCCAAAACCAATCCGGAAGAATTGTTTCGGGTGTATCAGCTAGCCGGTGAGCAAAAGGCTTTGGTGTTTTCACATGTAAGAGAACCAAATATGATATCTATTCAGGAAGCTATCTCCAATGCGGTGCTTACCGGAACGCCTTTACACCTTGTACATATCAACAGCATGTCGCTGGGTAATATTTCACTTGCACTAGAGATGATTGAAGCTGCCAGAAAAAAAGGATTTGATATCACCACTGAACTGTATCCCTACACGGCAGCTTCTACCCTATTACAAAGCGCCATGTTCAATGAGGGCTGGCAGGAAAAACTGGGAATGAGTTATGACGATTTGCAGTGGGTGGCCACTGGCGAACGGCTTACGAAAGAAACATTTGAAGCCTATCGCAAAACAGGAGGATCTACGATCATGCATATGATGAAGCCTGAATGGATCAATATCGGCATAGCTGCACTGGGTGTGATGATCGCATCCGATGGTATGCCCTATTCACCACTCGCCCACCCCCGCACAGCCGGAACATTTTGTCGGGTGCTTGGCAAATATGTAAGAGAAGACAACGTGATCGATTTAAAAACAGCCATTGAAAAAATGACATTGTTGCCGGCAAGAAGACTAGAAGAAATCTCACCGATGATGCGATATAAAGGAAGAATACAAGTGGGTGCCGATGCGGACATTACAATTTTTAACCCCAACACCGTCAGCGACAAAGCTACCTTTGAAAAAGGACTTGCGTTTTCAGGAGGTATTGAATATGTAATGGTGAATGGCGCATGGGCATTAAAGAATGGTAAAACCGTAGCGAATACCTTTGCGGGTCAGCCTGTATTCGGAAAATTCAAAAAATAATTTTATTACCATTACTGCATTCCCCCTTTAGTTCCCGCTAAAGTGATTGGCTTTGTTTTTGTCTCTTGCCGGTAGACCAACAGGGGCGTTACTGAAATTTCACACGGCATTCAGTACCTATATAGATAAAATGATGCTGGTAATTTTATAGCACGTTAAATTGGAACGAGTAGAAACAAATTGTAAATTGGACTATAAACACTTTGGCCATGTGCAGAACAATTACCCTGCTACTCTTTCTTGCAATACCCTGCCTCGTTACGGCTCAAAATAATAGTGCGGCTGACTTTTCCAGTTTGCGCATTTTAAAGGAAGGCAATGATGGGGAAATGAGTGATTTTGCTGTTAGTAAAGATCAACGTTATATCGTAGTAGCCAATGAAAATAAAGTAATAAAAATTTATGATGGGGTTACGGGCAAATTTCTAAAGCGCATAACGGGCTTTCATCCATCACCAGAAGAAATCATCATCACACCAGATAGTGAAAGCATTATTACTGTTGGCCTTGATAACAAGATCGCCATCATTGAATTGAAAACAGGCTCTCTCAGGCGAACGATTACGCTTAAAAATAAACTTCGTTGTCTGGAAATTCACGGGGAAAGTAAAATAGCCGTGGTGGGTGACAGCAAGGGATTTATCAATTTTATTGATCTTGAGAAGGGTGTCATCGTCAAAGAGATGAATACTGGCGCACCGCAGGTAAGTTCATTAGCATTTAGTCCGGATTACCAATACCTCGCTGTTGGCACCGGTGTGGCCATGGGGTATATGATCAAGAAAAATCCAATCCTTGTGCTTGATTTTGCCTCCAGGGAAATTGTAAAGAAATTAAAAGGACTTGAGGGGGCAACTACCGCCATGCGTTTTAGTTATGATGGAAACACTCTTTATACAGGTCATAAAAGTAATTCCAGAACGGTGGCAAAATGGAACCTTTCCACAGGAGAAGAAACCATTATCAATGCTGTATTTAATGTAATTTCATTAGGCGGTTTTACGTGCATTGATATCGATAAAAAGAGCAGTGTACTGGTGACCACCACAGATGACCGTTCCATTCAGATTTATGATTTACAAAGCAACGAAGTAATCTCTAATCAGTTTGCTTCTAAGGTACGCTTGATTCGCAAGCTGGATCATTTTCCACGAAATATTTTTGGTGTCAATGAAGGTAAGAACTTCATCATTGGCGGATTCAACAAGAGTTTACTGTATATCTACAATGCAGAAAAGAAAGGCATCTCGGGCTATATCCATTTATACAATGACGATTGGGCGGTTGTTTCTGCGGATGGTCGCATGGACGGCTCATTGCCTGCCATCAAAAACCTTTCATGGTCTGAGGGATTAATAAAAATTCCGCTAGAAAATACCTTTGATGCCAATTTTACTCCTCGCCTCCTTAACCAATTAATATCGGAGGAGGCCACAAAAAGTGAATTTAAAGTAGAACAGGCGGCCAAAGAAATCCCAGTGATTAAAATTCTATCCATCGATGGTAAGCCATTTATAGCCAATACAGGGAATGCCCCAATACGCAGCGCCAAAAAATTAATTAGTATCAAAATCGCCATTGATAAAAATCAACATCAAGTAGATGAGATACGCCTCTATCAGAATAGCAAACTGGTTAATACCATTGAGAATAAAAACGGTTTACCTCCCGATTTAATTTTTCAGGTTAACCTAACCGATGCCTTTGGCCAGGAGAATTATTTTTATGCAACCGCCAAAAGCAAGCAGGGATTTGATTCAGAAAAAATAAACTTCATTGTTGCTTACGATGGCAAGACCGATGAAAAAGCGGTGTTGTATTTGTTTACCATTGGTGTAAACGAATATCGCAATCCAAAATACAATCTAAACTTTGCTGTTGCGGATGCAACAGGATTTGAGGAACAAGTGAAGAAATCCAGTCAGGGTTTATTTGACAAGGTGGTTGTCACATCGTTGCGCAACAGCAAAGTAACCAAAGCATCCATCATCACTGCCATCAAGGAAGTGCAAGCCAAAGCAAAAGAGCAAGACCTTTTTATTTTTTACTATGCAGGTCATGGGGTGATGTCAGAAAGCACAAATGCACAATCGCAGTTTTACCTGATTCCTCATGATGTCACCCAACTGTATGGTCGTGATGATTTGCTTTCCGGAAAAGGAATTTCTGCAGGGGAATTGAAAGACCTTTCAAAAAACATCAATGCGCAAAAACAGGTTTTCATTCTGGATGCGTGTCAATCCTCCGGAGCGCTGGAGTCGGTGGCGGTAAGAGGGGCAGCAGAAGAAAAAGCGCTGGCTCAATTGGCGCGCAGCACGGGCACGTTCTGGATCACCGCGACTGGCACTCAACAATTCGCCACTGAGTTTGCTGAATTAGGTCATGGTGTATTTACCTACTCGCTGATAGAAGGCTTAACTGGAAAAGCTGATAATGGAGATAAGCGAATCACCATTAAAGAATTGAGTCTATACATTGAAAATCGAGTGCCCGAATTATCAGAAAAGTATAAAGGAACCCCTCAATTCCCTTCCGGGTATTCTTTCGGTAACGATTTTCCAATTGGAATTATTAAGTGATTGAAGGTCATTGAACCTTGAAATACATTCGCGCGTGAAATGCTGCTATTCGATCATTTGTTATACTCGGGTATCAATCATTAAAGTCATTGTATAAAATCGAATTAGTAATAACATTTGCCGCTGGGGAAGCCTAAAGTTTACTGTCCCTAAACAAAATCAAGATAAAAAATATTCAGTTCTGACTTCTGACGTTTATTAATCATGAACCCCGATTTATTCATAGCATCACAGCCTTCTATTTCAATAGTGGGTATCCGTATAGATGAGCCCATCAATACCCTGACTGATTTACTCGTATCCGTTGTGTGTTTCTTTGCTCTTTACCATCTGTCAAAAAGAAAACAGTCAGGCCGAACCCGTGTATACTTTCGCATGTATTTTCTTTTATTGGGATTAGCCACACTATTTGGCGGTCTCGTAGGTCATGGATTTTTATATGTATTCACTTTTGCCTGGAAACTTCCTGGTTGGATTCTCAGTATGCTTTCCATTGCATTCATTGAACGATCTTCTATTGAGTATGCAAAGCCGCTCATCGATCCACGTATCGGTAAGTTCTTTTTAATCCTCAACATTATTGAACTGTTGACTGTCATGACCATCACCATTTATACTTTAGACTTTACATGGGTGGAGTTTCACTCGGGTTATGGTTTGCTGGCTGTGGTACTCCCGTTTCATGGTTTCATCTATTTCAAAACCCGTGACCGTGGCAGTTTGATCATCCTGGGCGCTGTTATGATCGCTTGTTTAGCTGCGCTTGTATTCATGAACCATATCTCCTTACATATCTGGTTTAACTACATCGATATCAGTCACACGTTGATGGCTGTTGCAGTATTCGTTTTTTATAAGGGAGCCTTTCAACTTACAGAAAGCAATACTGCACTCTCAAAAAAGTAACGAAAGAAGCTAGCTTAAAGCTACCTTTGCGTGATGCAAAACACAATCAGCGCGACAAACACAGAATTTCTTAAGAATCTTTCCATTGCCAATTTCAACGAAATGCAGACAACATTCATTGAAAAGGCAACTTCTTCAGGCAACTTAATGCTTCTGGCACCTACCGGCTCAGGTAAGACCCTTGCCTTTTTAATACCGTTGGTTAATAAACTCAGTCCCGATGCATCGGGTGTGCAGGCCCTTATTGTAACCCCTTCGCGAGAACTGGCACTGCAGATCGAACAAGTGTTCAGGGCCATGAAGACCTCCTTCAAAGTAAGTGTTTGCTATGGCGGCCACTCGATGAAGATTGAGCAGAATAGCTTGAGTGAGGCACCTGCCGTGATCATTGGTACACCGGGCAGGTTAAGTGATCATATTCTAAGAAAATCATTTGATCCACGAACGGTGAAGATGGTCGTGTTAGACGAGTTTGATAAATCATTGCAGATGGGCTTTCATGAACAACTCACAATAATTTTTAAGGCGCTTACCGGCAAGCAACAACACATCCTTACTTCGGCCACCCGGTTGGATGCATGGCCGGAGTTTCTGCCTTTTAAAAAACCAGAAACAATTAACTATCTGAAAGATGAAGCCGACTCCAAATTAAGATTGCGGGTTGTGCATACAAACAGTGTAGACAAGGTGGAGACCCTCATGCGACTGGTAACAGGATTCAATCAGGAAGTATGCCTGGTCTTTTGTAATCATCGCGAAGCCGTAGAACGTATCAGTGCGCTTTTTACCAAGCACAAATTTGAGCACGGCATCTTACACGGTGCCATGGACCAAATCGATCGCGAAAAAAATCTGATCCGCTTCCGGGGCGGTGCGCACAATGTATTGATCGCCACCGATCTCGCCTCACGTGGGCTGGATATTCCTGAAATCAAGCATGTAGTGCATTATCAGTTACCACCACAACAAGAGTCATTCATCCACCGTAATGGCCGCACGGCCCGCATGCATGCCGAAGGACAGGCCTTCCTGGTTTTAGCAGATGATGAAACATTGCCGGGTTATATAGATAAATCCGTAGAGGAGCTAACGCTTAGCGGTAAGCTGCAGTTGCCACCTCCGCCTCACTTTGCTTGCCTATACATCAGCGCAGGCAAGAAAGATAAGATCAGCAAAGGCGATATTGTTGGACTGCTCACTAAAAAAGGAGGATTACAAAGTGATGACATCGGCTTAATCACCACCCTCGACTTTTCATCCTATGTCTCCGTGAAGAGAACACTTGTGAATAAAGTACTAGCTAACATTAAAAATGAAAAGCTCAAAAAAATCAAAGTGAAAATTGAGGTGGCGAATTAGAACCTGCTGGCAGTCAGGAACTTTTTTGTTCAGATAAACCATGGGATAACAGCTATTGCAAGGAGTACCAGGAACCAAATGAGCAGTTTGCGGTCGGATTTAGACATAGAGCATTTTCACTCTGATACGTATGCCTTCGCACTACAGCTATTGAAATATTCTCTTTAACAAAACCTTAACACCCAGAGAGGAAGTTAGCCGCGGATTGCATAAACTTGCGAACGAAATTGATCATCATGACCAAATACACTTTTACTGAAAAGAAAGACACCCGCTCAGGCTTTGGCGCAGGCCTTCATGAACTGGGAAAATCCAACCCCAATGTAGTAGCTCTTTGCGCTGACCTTACGGGATCATTGAAGATGGATGCTTTTAAAAAAGAATTTCCAGAGCGCTTCTTTCAGGTGGGAATTGCTGAAGCCAATATGATGGGTATTGCAGCCGGCATGACCATCGGTGGAAAGATTCCATTCACAGGAACCTTTGCCAACTTTTCTACAGGACGTGTGTATGATCAAATCCGCCAATCAATTGCTTACTCAGGTAAAAATGTAAAGATCTGTGCATCTCACGCGGGCTTAACACTTGGCGAAGACGGGGCCACCCACCAGATCCTTGAAGACATTGGCATGATGAAAATGCTACCCGGAATGACGGTAATAGTACCCTGTGATTATCACCAAACCAAAGCAGCCACGCTTGCTTTAGGAGGTCATGAAGGTCCGGCCTACTTGCGATTTGGCCGTCCCAGCTGGCCAATGTTTACGGCTGACCGACCCTTTGTTATCGGTAAAGCAGATAAGATGATTGAAGGGAAGGATGTAACCATATTTGCTACCGGACACCTGGTTTGGGAAGCCATAGAAGCGGAGGCGATTTTAGCCGAAAAGGGAATAAGTGCCGAGGTGATTAATATCCATACCATTAAGCCGCTGGATGTAGAGGCTATTCTTGCATCTGTTCAAAAAACAGGTTGTGCCGTTACCTGCGAAGAGCATCAGATAAATGGTGGCCTGGGTGACAGTGTAGCACAGGTATTATCTCGCTTCCACCCTGCTCCACTTGAAATGGTGGCCGTAAACGATTCGTTTGGAGAAAGCGGTACTCCAACTCAATTGCTTAAAAAGTATGGCTTAAGTAAAGAAGATATCGTTAAGGCTGGCGAGAAGGCGCTGAAGAGGAAATAGAAGGATTTTTTTTCAGACCCATTCTCACTTTTTTGAGCTTTGCTTTAAATTGAAGTACTTCTTTATGATACTCCTTCATTCTACCTCCATCTTTCAGCAAAGTATTCAGTTTATACTTGAATTCTACATGCTTAAAGTATAAAATTCGACCTTCCGTTGAGTCATTCTTTACAATTAAACGTTTTAGATTGATCCGAAGAAAGATCCGCAAACAATAGAAAAAATCTTTAACCCGAATCATCGCTACATTTTTGATTCGGTAGATGGCAACAAACTTATAGGCCTCCAGCACGTCAAAACATTTCGAACTTTCTTTGGCGTACCGTACGAAATATTCCCACGTAAGTCTTTCTTTGGTAATAAAATGTACAAACTTTAAGCGTTCGTCATACCGTAGATCATAACCGGCAATGGCAAATGCATAACAAAGTTCATAGTCTCCACCCGAACTTAGCTCAATCCCCTTCCGGTCAGAAAGCAAACTCCTGAACCCATGACGCAGGATCGTCTTGTAATGGGACTTTCTAATAACACAACCGGCTCCATAAAGCTTGGATTCCCTCGTCTTTCCACTTTTTGCTGCCTGGGGTCCTGCTGCAAAAATGTACGCCTTTTCAATCCATTCAGGAGGTTCTATTTCATATGCCAATGTACCCCAACCACCAAGCGCTGCAACTTTGGGGCGCTCGATCATGATGTTGTATACAAGCGCCACGTAATCATTTTGAAGCCAGTTATCATCATCGCACATGATTACGAAGTCATACCTTGCTGACTTAAAGCCTTTTAACCTTGCGTGACTAAGACCGGGCTGAGGTTCATAAACTACCTTTAATGGTGTAAGAATATTATAGCCAGCCCAAAGGGATCTAGTAAGTTCTGCAGAATTATCCGTGGAGGCATTGTCTATGAGGATGAACTCCCAAGGTACATTTGATGGCACCGATTGTTGAGCAATATGATGGATGGTTTCAGGGAGCCTCGGTGCCCCATTATAACAACAAATAACAATGGAAACACCCTGCTCAATCATACGCCAACAGCCATTCTTAAACGGAGAACAACTATTTTAAATATAAGAAAAATATCTACATGTAAACGCCTCGCAGCATTAATTTGTGCTCTAACGCCATCTCTATGTCGGTGGTCAACCCAAAGTGATTTAGCCACCAGTAAAGCATAATGCGAATAAAATTTTCTACACCTCAGCATGACTGATTCTCTGTCCTTTTCAGGAAGATACTTTTCAATTTCATGCATCACCCATTCCAGACATTCCATATTGCGGCCCGTAAAAAATGATTTACCTGAAATAGACCTGAAATGGCGCCTATACTCGGCCAACACATCAGGTATGTATCCAATGGGGTAATGGGCTGCTATTCTTACCCACATTTCCCAATCTTCGCCATACTCCACACCATAGAAAGAGCCAAGTTTTTCATACACTTCTCTGCGCACCACCACAGACGCATATTGGATCTTTTGCCTTTCGCATAAGCGCTCGATACTATGATCCAAAACTCCAGTTTGCTCCATTTCTCTGGGCTGATCAAAAAGAAATTTATCTTTTTCATTGATATAGGCATAACAACAAAATCCAGCGCCCAGAGATGGATAGGTCTGGAAAAGTGTCTCCATTGAATTATAAAAACCCTTTCTTACTTTATCATCACCATGAAGAATATGAATAAGATGCCCATGAGCCCGATTAATACACATCTGAAAATTCCATAGGCTTCCTACATTTATCGGCTGCCGAAAGTAAGAGACCCTACCCTTGCCAATCGTCCTAACCAGTTCCTCTACATCAGCATCTGTACTACCATCGTCTACCACTTCAATTTGCATCTTATCCAACCCTGGATCTTGTACTAAAACACACTCCAGAGTGGATCGTAAATATTCAGAGCAATTGTAAACAGGAATCATCACCGACCACAAAGGTCTAGGGGCATCCGTTAAAACAGGAAGTATTTCGGGTGGTGATTGAGGAATCCGTTCGTTAATTAACACAATGTATCTGCAAATTTATCTACTTACTTTTTCCACTCACAACCTGCTTTAACTTATCAACTTTCCACTTGAAGAAATCTGTCATCAAGGATGCTAAAATAGACCATGACCCGGTTGCAATGAGTAAATGTACAGCCTTTGGAATAGGTAACTCACGACCAAATTGGGTAAGTATAAAACGTTTTTTAAAATAGGCGGCTTCCGCAATGGATTTTGGATCGCGATTAACATTTTCTTTTTCTAAAATTCTTTCGGTAAAAGCATCCAATACGCCCAGGCAGTTTACTATTTCACTTACACTACCCAATTCAATAAATGGCTGAAAATTATGTCGTAAACACTCAAGACCTGCTTTACTTATTGAAAAATTACTAGCCATGTAGAAGCGTATGTTTCTCAACACGTTCTCTTCATTGGCAATATCATATTCTTCCTTGCGTAGAACGGTATTTAAGCTCGTGGGTGAAAGGCGGTAATCAACCAACGGCTCTGCCAGGTTACCAATCTCATAGTTGACGGAAAGTTTCCAGAAAAGATCATAGTCCTCAGAGTACGGCATACTGTACATCCCCACATCCATAACAGGCTTTCGTCTGAACATCACGGTCGGGTGATACATCCAGCATTCAAACGTAAGATTATAATAATAAAAATTGCTCCGGTATTTTTCCATGCGCACAAACTTCTTATCGTGTTCGATCACCCTGGCCCAGGTTGAGAGCAAGGCACAATCCGGGTGGGCCATCATATAATCATATTGCTTTTGCAAACGATTCGGGTAACTGATATCATCGGCATCCATGCGGGCGATCAAATCAGAAGTAGCGAGTTCAATGCCCTTGTTTAATGTAGGTGATATACCCAGGTTCTTCTCATTTCGAATGAGGTGGATTCGTGGATCCTGGTATTGCTGAATGATTGAAATACTAGCATCTGTTGAGCCATCGTCAATGATAAGAAATTCAAAATTGCGAAAGGACTGATTCAGAATGCTGTCCATTGCTTCACGAAGAAATTGTTCAGCATTATACACGGGCATTAATACTGTGATTCTGGCACTCATCATTTCTTTGGATAATGTAGTACACCCAACTTCACCAGCACACCGGCTATTTTACTTTTGATTTTTTTCGGAAACTGCTCCGTTAACTGATAAAGGATGGGATGACGATAGGGTAAAAATGCTTTTCTCAATAATTTATTAACGTCTTCATGGTGAATCTCCTCGTTCTCTAAAAATTTTTCGAACCAATCCAGGTAATATTTTCGTACGGTGCCATACTTGCCAGTCTCATATACAGCCGACACTAATGACGATGGCCGTTGCCGATATTGATTATTGCAGGCAGACGAAACAAAAACCTTTTCTCTCAAGTAAATCTTACAAAGAAATCCCTGGTCTTCATACATCTGATAAATCCCAGAAAATGATTCCTCAAATCTACTTTTATCGAACACAGACTTTTTTATCATAATTCCAGAAGGGCATGGTGCCGCTCCTCTACCCAAAGGATATAATGAAACCATAAGTTGAGGTGGGTAATACACGCGATCCTGAGCAACACCAATCGGAATCGGGATGTCCCTGGCTTTTGGATCATTCCAACTATACCAATACAAGGAAGATTCTAGTATCACCGATGCGTCAGGATGATTTTCAAATAGGGATATTTGATTAGCTAACTTACCTGGAAGCCATACATCATCAGCATCAATGACAGCAACAAATTGTCCCCGTGAGATTTTAATTCCGGCATTACGACTGGCACTCAATCCTTTATTTGAATGACCTTCATGCTCCAGGTAAATTATTCTATCAGGATATTCGTCAGCATATTTTTTTGCCATGCTAACACTCAGGTCAGACGAGCCATCATCCACCAAAATCAATTCCCATGAGGTATTCGTCTGATTTATTACGCTCTGCACAGCTTGCTCAATAAATCGCTCTTCATTATAGAAGCATAGTATAACCGAAACCAAAGGCTGATCGTCTTTCATGAATAGTTCAGTTTTTTAGCCAATTGGAAACTTGTTTATGAAACTCATCACCACGCCAGTTTTTTATCTGGTATCGAGGTAATTCAAAAACCCCAGAAGAACGCGATGCCAGTTTTTCTGCTGTGGTTACTGCATTTTGAAGGCCCGATTCCTTTATCAGTTTAATCGTCATGGAATCATAATTTCCGTAAGGATAAGCAAAGCTGTTAACCTCCCTATTCAACCATCCCTCCAATATTTTTTTACTCTGTTGTATTTCAAAAATCTGTTCTTCGCTGGTTTGCATCGCGAGTGCAGGATGATTGACGGTATGGGCTCCGATGGTAAACAATGAGTTTTTACTTAACGACTTTAACTGGCTAACATTCATTACTCCAGCTAATCCAGGATAAGAATAGCTTTCTCCAGCCCATGACTTTAATTCTTTAATTACATCATCGCGTTCCGCTATGGAAAGTGGTTTTAATTGCTCCCATATTTTGTAATACAGCTCCACCCTCTTGTTGGGTATTGGCAATTCATAATTCCACTTGCTTATTTCATTTCGGAGCGTATCTGTTAGTAAGGCCTCACTATTCAATTCGTAATAAAAGGGCCTATCAGAAATTGTAATATCAATAACCTCTGGAAGTTTCGCTGTATAAAGAATCAGATACTGAATCATATCCCACCAGAACATACCATCGCTGTTGATCAGTTTTGTTGCAATGTAAAATGAAGCCGGTAGCTTATACTTTTCCAATAAGGGAGCAGCGGTAAAGTAGTTATCTCTGAACCCGTCATCAAAAGTGATGGCAATCATCCGCTTGCCTAAGGGAAGTCCTTTGAAATTCCGTATCATTTCATCAAGAGACACCACAGCAAAATCTTTCTTAAGGATTGAAAGGTGAGCCTCAAAGTTCTCAGCACTTACGGCCAGTTGCCATGGATCACAAGGAAGAGTTGCAACCTGATGGTACATTAATACAACACCCCTGTTCGCTAATTTTTTCTTAAGTCGATAAAGAATTTGATTCTTCACGCCATTATTTTTTTGTTGCCTTCACTGAAATGATCACCTGGTAACTGGGGTCATGATGGTTTAGGTACTTCCTTTTGAACTCAGGCAATCCCATACCATAAAGAAATGCAGTTGCCACAAAAACATTTCCATAGGTTTTTATTTCTACCGCTTCTGATTCAAAGAATTCATTCATCAACCTGCCCATCGATTTATCAGTAAATGACCATAGCCAATACTCCTTCCATTCACCGTGATCAATATGACTGATGCCAGGAACGGTAAGCAATAAGCTTCCACCCGGCTTCAGAATACGATGGCAGGTTTGCAGCGCTGCTTTGAAATCGTAGATAAAATGGAGCGTTTGTGTCAGCACGATACAATCAAAACTATCAGAAGGAAGTTGTGGCGCATTACTGAGATCTCCGATAAAAGTAGCTTTTTTGTTTTTAGCATCGATATGAAGGATATCACTTTGCTTCACGGCAGCTCCGCCAAATCGCAGGGTATATTCATTATCCCCAATTTCCAATACACGGCCATATATAGTTCCTCTATTCTGTTCAAGGAATGATTCTACATAATACCTGTCGATGGGGCCACCACGATCGAAGCCAAAATCAAAACTGAAAGGAGTGATTCGCTCGAAATCGCCCGTTATAATTTTCCCTAATGGAGGCGTATATTTTTCAAAAAAACCTCTTCTGAAAAGCACTTTCAATATCCTGTCAGGAAGAATCTTTTTTAAAACATTCTTAGCGTTCTGCTTCAGGCGAAGCACACAGTAATGAAAAAACCATCTGGGCCTCTTTGCCAATAAAGAAAGTTCAGTGCCTGTTGGCCATGACTCAGATTTCCAGACGTCAGCCAACAAGGTTTTATTCAATTTTGTAAGATAATACTCATTCCAGATTTTTTTACCTTCGGCATATGCTTTTTGTTCTTCCTCATTGCGTAATAAATTCTCCTGCCTCTTCAAAACCAATAATACATGTTGCAGCATGAATGGAATTTTTGCTGACATATTTTTTCCGTGAATACGATAGGCAGCAATCTTTTGACTTTGATTTCCAACGGGATATTTTCTCGCTACTTTAAAATACAAATCATAATCTTCACAAGCCTTAAGAGAAGTATCAAATTGCAAGTCATCAAAAACCCAGCGTTGATACAATACCGTGGCATGCATGCCAATATAATTTCCTTTTAGCAAATGAAGATAGTGTGAGTCTGTGACGAGAACCTGTTCATCCTGATCCACTGGAAACTTCCACTCATCCACCTTATCATGCCACCCGGATACAAATGCACAGGAAGTATTTTGTCTTAAATAATTACAATTAATTGATAATCCTTCCGGAAATAGAAAATCATCGGCATCGAGAAACACAAGGTATTTACCATTACTGTTTTTTAATCCCGTATTGCGGGCCGCAGAGAGTCCTTGGTTGGTCTGATAAACATACTTAACATCGGGAAAGGATGTCGCCACCTCTTTTGTGTTATCTGAAGAACCATCGTCTACTACAATGATCTCCGTATGTTTATAACTCTGATCCTGTACGCTTTTGATGGCATCAGGCAAAAAATGTGCATGATTAAAACACGGAATAATAACCGAAATCAGCGGCTGATCAATATTTGAAACTCGACTCATTTGTCAACAAAGATTTTAGGATCTGTATTCTTATGTTTCCAATAATAAAATAGGCCCGAAATAATACCGCGTATTTCTGATAACAAAGTACGAAAACGAAAGCGATAGCGTGGAAATCCTCGTAACAAAAGATAGGTATAATACTTCGGGGTATTGAAAAATAGATGTCTGAGGTTTCCCTTATGTCGAAACCGGTGGTATTGAATGAGAATGGCTACAGTAAAACCTCTCATATATGCATAAAGTTGTTTGTGCAAACCTTCCATGGACTCGCGGTGAAAGTGGTGAACTACAGCCCGTGGATTGTAATGTATGGCATAACCGTTGGCGAGAATGCGATACCACAATTCTGAATCACCACTGCATCCGGCAGCACCTACGTCCAGACGTTCGTCAAAGTATCCCACTTTCTCCAGGGTGTCTTTTCGAAATGCCATGTTTGCACCCGCTCCTAAATCCCAAACAGGCGGTCCCGCATGAAGTGTGCGTTGAAAAAATTCCTGATTGTAATGCTTTTCTACATAGCCACGATTAAATGGCCAATGTTTTTCAAAAATCACTTGAGCTTCCGAATCCAGCACAGCTGCTATTACCAATCCAGTCATCGCTGATACTTTCTTATCATCAAATGTTTTAAATATTTGATATACCCATTCTGGTTCCGGTTTGGTGTCATCATCGGTGTACGCAATGATTGCCTGAGTAGCCAATCGTGCCCCGGTATTTCTGGCTATATCCAAACCCGGTCGATCTTCACGAACATAAAGGACATTGCTAAATCTCAATGCTACTTCCTTCGTTCTTCCATCTTTGGATGCATTATCCACTACAATAATTTCAGCAGGCTTGCACTGCTGCTCCATAATAAACGATAAGCAATTTTCAAGATAGTCAGGTCTGTCCCGCGTACAGATGAGCACTGAAACCGGGCAAGAGGACGGCACTGGCTCACTTAATCGCTTTTCAAAAAGATGCATACATAAATCCCTCATCCCTCTCTCATCAGCCGGTCTTTGCATTATCAACGTTTTTGGTTCTGATTGTTCAGAATAAAACTGAATAGCTGGCCATATGGAATTCAAGTATCTGTTAACCGAATCATCCTTTGAACCCTTGCTTTCTGGCGAAACAAACAAGTGACCTAACGGAATGGAGTGCCACCAAAACACCAAATAGTGACCGAAATTCATATCAAAACTCAATGGAAATCCATCGCTAGCAAGATTTATATGGTGTATGCGGTATGGTGTGAAAGAAGCCAACGAGTTCAGATTTCGATGTGTGTTTAAGTAACTTTTTGTCGCAGTTCAAAAGGAAATTTAGGACGAACATACCCTGGCCATTTTCCATACCAATTAATATTTTCCCTAAAATCTTCCACATCGATGGAAAGACATTCTTCAAGATTGAATAATTCTACCGAAGTATCCTTTACAAATATCAATGAGATGTAGTAAGATCCATCATTCAGAAAATTGCCCGCTATCTCACATTGACCTTCTATTACCCCTTCTGAAAAATCATATGCCGGTGAACTTACATCAAAAATACATTCACCACTTTGTGCACATACCTGAAGACCCACGCACAAATTAATATTTTTTAAATTCCAAAATTGAAACTTAATGGTTAGTGGTGTGCGGATGTCTATTGGATCGGTTGGATTTTTCAAATGAGGTATTAATTCAACCGATTTTATCCGAATGAATTCGTTGCCTGGAGCAACCTCTTTAGTATTCCAGGAGTGAGACGCTTTGAGTTTTTGTATGCCACTAAGATAGGTGTTTACTACTTTTTCAACAGGGCCAATGTCTGCCACCTGACCCTTATTTAAAAACATGGCCCGGTTACAAAGGTTTGATATTGCCTGCATGTTATGACTAACGAACAAAATCGTTCTTCCTTGTTTGGTTGACACCTCGTGCATTTTTCCCAGGCATTTTTTTTGAAACTCTGCATCACCCACAGCCAGCACCTCATCGATGATCAAAATATCAGGTTCGAGGTGAGCCGCGACAGCAAAAGCCAGTCGAACGTACATGCCGGATGAATATCGCTTAACGGGTGTATCAATAAACCTCTCAACGCCAGAAAAATCTACAATCTCATCAAACTTTCGCTTGATCTCATGATAAGTCATACCCAAAAAATGTCCGTTGAGATAGATGTTTTCCCTGCCCGATAATTCATCATGAAAGCCTGTACCTATTTCCAACAAGCTATTGATTCGCCCTCTCCCTTTAATGATGCCTTCTGTTGGACTTATCACCTTAGATAGAATCTTAAGTAAGGTTGACTTGCCGGCACCGTTGCGTCCAATGATTCCAAATACTTCACCTTGTTTTACATCGAATGAAACATCTCGAAGGGCCCAAATAAAATCAGTACTTAGTTGCTGATTGCTTTTCGCCTCAGTAAAAAAGGGATCTTCCTTTTTTAAGATTTGAGATACCCACCAACGCTTTATGTCCTGACGAAATGAACCTGTGCCCACCTTACCCAACGAATAGAGTTTAGATAAATTTTCAACTTGAATTGCGCGTTCCATCAATATAAGATCAACTGGTTTTTAAAGTACATCCTGTAATTTGCTTCCAAATTTGTTAAATAACATCGAGCCAAAAACAATTAATACAATCATGCTCACCAAGCTGTATAGTAATTGTAGATAGCTGAACATTCCATTCCCTAAGAATGCGTATCGGAAAAACTCAAAAACCGGAGTCAGTGGATTGAATAAAACAATCGCTTGAATGTCGCTGCTTACAATAGAAAGCGGGTAAATCACTGGCGTAGCAAACATCAAAAGACGAACACCTAGATGGATCACATTCACCAGGTCGCGATACTTTGCGGTCAACAACGAAAAGATTAAGCCAAGTCCCATCCCTAAGCCGGGAGCTAAAATTAGTGTTGTTAACAAAGCAGGTAACCACCTAACCGGATACACCTCGAAGTCTTTGGTGAAAATAAAAAAAGCCAAAAGCAAAGCGAAAAGTATCAATTGAATGCCAAACCTGATCAGGTGTGTTGCCACCACAGAAAATGGAATAATCATTCTTGGAAAATAGACCTTTTCAAACAATTGAGCATTTTGAGTAAACGTAAAAGCTGTTCCTATGAAAGATTCCGAGAAAAGATTCCAAACAATAATCCCTGAAAAATAAAAAAGATAAGAAGGCACACCATCGGTTGAAAGACCCACAGCCTTTTCAAAAATGAAAACATAGGTAATCAGCGTAATGATGGGCTGATAAACAATCCACATAGGCCCGAGCAGCGTCTGCTGATGGTGCACCAGAAAGTCTCTTCTGATCAACCGGACAAGTAAATGACGATACTCCCATAATTCTTTTAAATTCCAATTGAACCAAGACGATTCAGGAACAATTGACCAATCCCATGTTTTCATTCTATCATCACTTTGATTCAGAGTAAAAAATTAATATCCATTACTTAAAAAAGTATTTTCTTAAATCTGTTCAAGAAAATTATTTCATTGATTAGGCCAGATTACCGTTGTAGCCTTTTGATATGATCTTTATTACAAGGTAGCCATATCGATCACAAAACGATACCGAACATCCCCTTTCAACATGCGCACATAAGCGTTTTCTATATCTTTGATGGCAATCATTTCAATATCTGACACAATATTATTAGCAGCGCAATAATCCAGCATTTCCTGGGTTTCGGCAATTCCTCCTATCATCGAACCGGCAAGGGTCTTGCGTTTTGGAATCAAACTGAAAGCATGCACAGATACTGCTTCCGGAGGAACACCCACCATCACCATAGTACCTTCAGTCCTCAGCATCCCTAGGTGCATATTCACATCATGTTGAGCGGAAACAGTATCCAGAATAAAATCAAAATGATTGCGAACTTTTGCTACCGAATTTTCATCTTTTGTATTCACAAAGTGATGAGCCCCTAATCTTTTGGCATCCGCCTCTTTGGAAGCCGAGTGGCTGAGTACCGTTACTTCGGCACCAAAGGAAACTGCAAACTTCACACCCATGTGGCCAAGGCCGCCCAACCCAACAATCGCTACTTTTTGGCCTTTCCCAACTTTCCAATGGCGCAAAGGGGAATAGGTAGTAATTCCAGCGCAAAGCAAGGGTGCTACTGAATTCAATGGAAGTTTATCGGATACCTGCAGCGTATAGTTTTCATCAACAACAATGAAATTTGAGTAACCTCCATACGTGGGTGTTTTCTTATCCATCTCATACCCATTATAGGTGCCGGCCATGCCCACTTCACAATACTGTTCATTTCCTGCTTTACAGCTCGGACACGTACGACATGAATCCACAAAGCAACCAACTCCGGCAAGGTCACCGACTTTAAAGTTCTTTACCTGATCACCCACTTTGGAAATCTTACCCACAATCTCATGCCCCGGAACCATCGGATAAATAGATCCACCCCACTCATCACGCACCTGGTGAAGATCCGAGTGGCATACTCCACAATATTGAATATCAATCAATACATCATGAGGCCCTACTTCCCTGCGTTGAAAATTGAAAGGAGCTAACGGTGTTTTAGGATTTTGTGCTGAATAACCTTTTGAAGAAATCATACTATTTTTTTTATTCGTTTATATCTACCAAATTTCACTGTATTATTTGTCAGTTCAAACAAAAGATGCCAACTTAAAATCATTCATTAACGCTGAGCAAATCATGAAGACAATTATTACCCTCGTCATCCTTTTTCTTTTTTGTTTCCAAGGTCATTCACAATCACAAAAGAGTTATGCTCTTACAAATGTGAACCTTTTCAATGGCTTCGAGAATAAAATATACAAGGCGTCCATTGTATTTGTAAAGGCTGGCAAAATTGAAAGAATTGGTAGACAAGGTGATGCGGTTGCAAAAGAGTACGAAGTAATCGATTGCATGGGCTACTACCTGATACCGGGATTGATTGATGCACATACGCACCTGGATAACCTTGCTTCGGCAAAACGGGCCTTGGAAACCGGGGTGACTACAGTGCGCACTGCAGGAGTTGCTGCCTATCAGGATGTTGCGCTTATGGAACTTGCTAAAAGTGGAAAAATTATAGGGCCCGATGTAATACCAGCAGGTGTTTATGTGAGTCCAAACCTGGAAGAAACCATTCTGGCCGATGCCCGACTAGCCCCGCTGATCAACGGAGTAAAAACAGATGATGAGTTAAAACTCTTAGTCAATGTGAATATCGATCGCGGTGCGAAAGTAATAAAGACACGTGGCACCGAACGGGCCGGAAGGCCAGAAACCGATCCTCGCGAACAAGTGTATACGGAACAACAAATACGGGTGATTGTACAGGAAGCCGGAAAAAGAGGCGTACCCGTAATGATTCATGCCCATGGTGATGAAGGGGCTAGAGCCGCAGTGAAGGCAGGTGCCAAAAGTATTGAGCATGGCACATTTCTTACCGATGAAACACTTATGCTGATGAAAGAAAAAGGAACCTACCTTGTTCCGACATTTATTACGTTGGAAGATCTTACGCAGCCAGGCGGAGACTATACAGGCCCGGTATTGGAATTGCGCGGCAAGTTTATGATGCCGCAAGCTGAAAAAGTATTTAGAAAAGCCCATGAATTGGGAATTAAGATCGTAACAGGTGCCGATAACAATTACACCGCAACCTCAACAAGCAGAATATCTCTCGAATGTCAACACTTTGTGCGCATGGGTATGACCAACTTTGAAGCCATTCAATCAGCAACTGTGTTGGCTTCAGAACTTCTGGGCATAGATAAAACCACCGGAAGAATTGACAAAGGCTATGATGCTGATTTTGTGCTGATTCCGGGAAATCCTCTAGAGGAAATTCGATATCTACAAGATGCTTTGCTGGTGATGAGCAATGGACAAATTGCATTGAAAAGAATTCCATTTGGAAAATAATTTTAAAAAATAGCAGCCTAAAAGAAACCTTTATCGTAATATTACGATTATATACACACATGGGACTTTCCAAGACCGAAGAATACACCAAAACACAAAACGAGATTGCCTCTCTGGCCAAAGCGTTGGGTCATCCTGCCAGAGTAGCGATACTTCAATATCTTTCAGAGCGCAAGACCTGTGTTTGTGGTGATATTGTGGACGAGTTACCCCTTTCACAATCCACTGTTTCACAACATCTAAAGGAACTTAAGAAAGTCGGCCTCATTAAGGGCAATATTGACGGGCCTACTGTTTGCTACTGTGTTGACACTAAAGTACTAGCAAAAGCAAGAAAGCTGTTAACTGATCTCTTTCAGGAAGTACACGAAAATTGTTGTTAAAAAATTTGATTTCTATCATCGCAATATTGCGATAATCATTAACCATAGCCAGTATGACCACCTCAGAAGAACTAAAACAAATCGTGAAGGAAAAATACAGTGAAATCGCTGATCAAAGCAAAGGACAAAATGAAACCAGTTGCTGCGGAAGCGGCTGTGGTTGCGCCACCATTGATGAAGCCATCATGGCAGAAGATTATTCTAAACTATCCGGTTATGCAGCTGATGCTGATCTGGGGCTTGGTTGTGGTTTGCCCACCGAGTTTGCCAGGATCAAAGAAGGTGACGTTGTCATTGATCTCGGATCAGGTGCCGGCAATGATGCCTTCGTAGCAAGATCGGTTACAGGCGCAAGCGGAAAAGTGATAGGCGTTGACTTCACTGAAAAGATGATTGAAAAGGCACGCATAAATGCTGAAAAACTTGGATATCATAATGTGGAATTCCGCTATGGCGATATCGAAAAAATACCGGTCACCGCCAATGTAGCCGATGTGATAGTTAGTAATTGTGTGATGAATCTTGTGCCTGATAAACAAAAAGCATTTGCCGAAACCTTCCGTGTATTGAAACCCGGTGGTCACTTTAGTATTTCTGATATTGTACTAGTGGGTGTTCTTCCAGAGGGACTCCGCAAAAATGCTGAAATGTACGCGGGCTGCGTATCAGGAGCTATTCAGAAAGATGAGTACTTGCAGATCATAAAAAATGCAGGCTTTGATAATATTCAAATTCAAAAAAATAAAAAAATCCAGTTACCCGATGAAATTCTTTCTGCCTATTTAACCGAGGAGGAAATGAAGGGGGTAAAAAGTAATGAATTAGGAATTTTCAGCATCACCGTCTATGCTGAAAAGCCTGGTTTAACAACCACTGAAAAAGAGCAGGCTAAGGCTGCCTGTTGTGGCCCCGACTCAAACTGTTGCTAATAAATTTTTAATCACATTCTTATTTCATTTTAACATAAGGTTTTAACCTTTGCGTAAAAGATATCTTCAAGGAAGGCAATCTTAAGTGTGACTGTAAAATAGGGCACAACTATTTAAACGATGAAAGAATTTATAACCCAGCAATTCGTCAATTCAGAGAGGGAACTCAATTCGTTAAGGGATTTTCTTCGAGTCAATCAACTTCCTGCAGATGATCTTACGTTAGCTGATAGTCTATATATGACCTGCTATGATACAACCGAAGAATTAGTTGGGTCAGGAGGTCTTGAATTTTATGGAGATAAAGCGTTGCTTCGCTCCCTTGCCGTGAGTCAGACGATGCGCAGCCAATCCTTAGGGAAACAAATCGTGGAAGATCTTATTCAGCAAGTCAAATCAAAAGGAAAAAAGGAGATGTATCTACTCACACAAACCGCCTATTACTTCTTTTTAAAACTCGGTTTCAGTGAAGTACCTCGTGATGCGGTGCCTGAAGAAATAAAGTCCTCTACCGAATTCTCCCAGGTATGTCCTACTTCGGCACGTGTAATGAAATTGGTCCTATAGTGGCAGTAGATTTCATACATCAACCCTAACGTCTGTTCGATTATTTTTTTACCAATGTGAGAGCTTCTCACCTGTGCACTGTGGACTTTTAGTTTTACCTTTGAGTTTACCTCGTCCTCAATGAAGATCAATAAGTATTTCGTAATCGATTTCGACAGCACATTTACAAAAGTAGAAGCCTTTGATGCCCTTGCCGATATTTCCCTGAAAGATCATCCTGAACTCGAAACCAGAAAACATCAGATTGCAGAGATCACAAATCAAGGTATGGATGGCTCCATCTCCTTTCGCGAGTCACTGGAAAAAAGGGTGAAATTATTATCACCCAACCGCAGACACCTGGAAGAATTAGTAACCGTGCTTAAGAAACAGGTATCAGAATCATTTAAGCGAAACAAAGAATTCTTTCAGGTCTACGCTGATAACATCTATATCATCTCCAATGGATTTCATGCCTTCATAGATCCCATCGTCACCGAATACGGTGTGAAACCTGAAAATATTCATGCCAATCGTTTTCATTTTGATGAACAAGGAAATGTGATTGGCTTTGACACCGATAATCCGCTATCTGCTAACAATGGAAAAGTAGAACAATTAAAACGGCTCAACCTGCCAGGTGATGTATATGTAATTGGCGATGGTTATACGGATTATGAAATTAAGCATGCAGGACTTGCCAATAAATTTTTTGCGTTTACTGAAAATGTAGAACGGGAAAAAGTTCTTGATAAGGCCGATCACATTGCACCAAGCCTTGATGAATTCCTGTATCTGAATAAATTAAACACGGTGATCTCCTACCCTAAAAACCGGATCAATGTTCTATTGCTGGAAAATGTTCACCCCTATGCAGTTGAAGCATTTAAGTCGGAAGGTTTTAATGTAGAAGTATACCCTGCCGGATTGGATGAAGATGAATTGTGTGAAAAAATAAAAAACATTTCTGTACTGGGCATCCGGTCCAAGACGATGGTTACTGCACGCGTGCTTGAAAATGCCAACCGCCTTATGACCATTGGGGCGTTTTGTATCGGCATCAATCAAATTGATTTGAAAGAAGCCACCAGGCGAGGTGTCGCTGTTTTCAATGCACCCTATAGCAACACACGCTCGGTGGTTGAATTGGTGATCGGAGAAATCATACTGCTTATTCGCAACATTGCCGACAAGTCTGCCAAAATGCATCAAGGCAAGTGGGATAAGTCTGCCACCGGAAGCTTTGAAATCCGGGGTAAAAAATTAGGCATTGTTGGTTACGGTAATATTGGTTCTCAACTCTCCGTATTGGCTGAATCGCTGGGTATGAAAGTATTTTATTACGACCGGGAAGAAAAGTTAGGACTTGGCAACGCCACTAAGTGCAAATCGCTGAACGAGTTATTAGAAATATCGGATGTTGTATCACTGCATGTAGATGGCCGAAAGGAAAATACCAACCTGTTCGGGAAAAAAGAATTTGACCTCATGAAAAAGGGTGTCATTTTCTTGAATTTAAGTCGTGGCCACGTGGTTGACATTGCGGCTCTTAAGGAAAATGTAGTATCCGGAAAAGTGGCCGGCTGTGCCGTGGATGTTTTTCCGCACGAGCCTAAAAGTAACAACGAGGAATTTAAATCAGAATTACGAGGTCTGCCAAACACATTATTGACGCCACACATTGGAGGCAGTACGCTGGAGGCGCAGGAAAACATTGCAAGCTTCGTTTCAGGAAAGTTCCTTGAGTATATAAACACCGGAAGCACCAGCAATAGTGTAAATTTTCCCAACATTACACTTCCAACATTGGAGAATGCACACCGGCTGATACACATTCACAACAACGTGCCGGGCATTCTGGCCAGGATCAATCAAATTCTTGCAGCAAATGGAATTAATATCGTTGGTCAGTATCTAAAAACCAATGAGCAAATCGGTTATGTAATCACCGACATCAACAAAGAATACAATAAAGATTTGATTAAGGAGCTGCGTGCGATCGAACACACGATTAAGTTCAGGGTGTTATATTAAAAAAAATAAAACCCACTGGATTTGGTGGTGGTTTCTGAACCCCATAGAAGACAAGTTTTGAGCTGCTTCGTGGCCGCAACCTTCCACTGTTAACCTGCTTTGTGGGCGAGGATTCCGACAAGTCGGAACTGAGGCCTGATTTTGTCCTGAAACTTAACTCGGTATTGTTATAATTGTTAGGTTCAGCAAACGTGTCCCAAATCCAAGTGGGAATTATAATTCAAACTTATACAAATGTTGTATTCAATTCCGGCTTGATTAAAAACTATTTTTTTTGTAAGAATACCCGCAAGGCTTTGCTGACTGATGGTTAAGAAATAGCTTTGTTTTTGTATGAAAGGAATCGTCAATTTCACCCCGGGCCCAGCGCAACTCTATTTTACAGTGGAAGATCATGTTCGTGCCGCTTTCAAAGAAGGAATTCCTTCGCTGTCGCACCGAACCGGTGAGTTTGAAATCATTTCGAAACGAGCTACGGTGGGCGTTAAAGAGCTATTGGGAATACCTTCTGATTTTCATGTATTTTTCACCTCATCTGCCACAGAAATCTGGGAGCGCTCCATACAAAACCTGGTGGCAAATAAATCATTGCACTTTGTGAATGGCGCTTTCTCAAAAAAATATTTTGAAATTGCCGTCCAACTAGGCAAGTCGCCAAAGAAAATTGAAGCCCCTGCTGGTTTTGGATTTTCTATGGACATTCCCGCAGAAGAAGGTGTTGAATTGATCGCACTCACGCACAACGAAACAAGCACAGGCGTTTCGTTGCCTATGAATTTTATCAATCAATTCAGAGATCAATTTCCCGATGCACTTATAGCAGTAGATGCCGTTTCTTCTCTGCCCTACCCTCAATTTGATTTTTCAAAAATTGACTCATTATTCTTCTCTGTTCAAAAAGGATTTGGATTGCCGGCCGGTCTGGGTGTTTGGATCGTAAATGACCGATGTATTGCCAAATCAGAAGAACTCCTATCCAAAGGGTTGTCCATTGGCTCGTATCATAATCTTCCTTCACTTTTACAGTACGGTAAAAAGAACCAGACTCCTGAAACTCCTAACGTAGTAGGTATTTATCTACTGGGAAAAGTAGTTGACGATTTCCTGAGACGAGGAATTCATATCATACGAAAAGAAACCGAATACAAAGCAGCCATCTTGTACAAGGCGCTTTCTTCAAATGGCCTTACCTCGCCTTTTGTCGCTGACCCAGCGCATCAATCGAAAACAGTTATTGTTGCTCAAAGTGGGGAGCATACCGAGACTATTGCTAAGCATCTGGCTGCCGAAGGGTTACAGGCGGGAGAAGGTTATGGTGACAAAAAGGTGAGTCAACTTCGCTTTGCCAATTTTCCTGCACACTCCAAAGAGCAATTTGAAAAACTGGTGGATGAATTGGAAAAAATCAAATAGCGTTAAACCTTTTACTTTAGTTAGCGTCTAAGACCAGACTTCAATAAGACTTTGGAAGACAAAGACCTCCTTCTCAAGATCAAAAATCCAGAAACCCGGAATTACGGATTCAATATGCTCGTTCGCGCCTATCAGCAACGAGTATACTGGCATGTACGAAAAATGGTCATTGATCATGATGATGCCGATGACATCACGCAGGAAGTTTTCATTAAAATCCACAAAGCCATCGAAACTTTTCGGGAAGACTCTCAACTATTTACCTGGATCTACCGGATTGCAACCAATGAATGCCTGAACTTTCTCAATAAGAAAAGGAAGCGCTTCTTCCTTCCCATTGAGGACATCAGCGGGCAATTATCGTCTAAAATTGATTCCTCGAACGATATATCGGGGGATGAAATCCAAAAGAAACTACAAAAAGCTTTATTACATCTTCCTGATAAGCAAAGACTTGTATTTAATATGCGGTATTATGACGATCTTTCTTATGAGGATATGTCACAGATAACCAGTACAAGCGTAGGTGCCCTAAAGGCCAGTTATCACCATGCGGTAAAGAAGATTGAAGATTATTTAACAGCGTGATTAAACTTTGAAGAATATTTAATGTCTTAGAACAAAATGAGAAAACTGGAAGACATATCAAGAGAAAATATTTTTAAAGTGCCTGATGGGTACTTTGAAAAGTTGCCCGGTGTAATTCAGGCCAGGGTTGCCAAGCCAGAACCTAAAGCCTGGTTTGCTCCTGCTTATAAATTTGCTCTACCCGTGGTTGCCCTCGCCATAGCACTTACAGTTTGGATTACTTACCGCCAGGGCGTTTCGTTGGAAGATCAACTCTATGAAATCCAGACTGAACAGTTGGTGGCTTACCTTGAAGAAAGTGATTTATCGGCTGATTTATTAACTGATGAAATAAGTTGGAGTGAGGAGGATCTTAATGAACTGGAAGAAAAAGTAATCTCCTCCATGGAGCCATTAGATATAACATTAGAAGATTTGAGTGTTGAACCTGATAATTTTTAAGTGAAATGAAAAAAATACTAATCATCGGTCTTTACATCCTAAGCATGTCATTTGCTTTCGGACAAGATCAACCTGATGTTGACCCTGTTGCGCAAGACCCTAAAGTTCAGGAAAAGATTAAGAACCTGCGAATTGCCTACATCTCTGACAAACTAGGACTGACCACCGAGCAAGCGGAGAAATTCTGGCCGGTGTATCGCGAGTTTTCTGACCAACGAAAAGAATTACGTCAGGAGTTTGCAAAATCTCGCAAAGAATTCAATGCGCAAAATACTACGCCACGCAATCCGGAAGAGCAAGTAAAACGCGGATTGGAACTCAAGCAAAGAGAGCTGGATCTTGAAAAGGATTATTCAGGCAGGTTGATGAAAATCATTACCGCCCAGCAAATGTTAAATCTAAGAAAGGCTGAAGGTGATTTTCAGCGCATGATTCTGCAGCAAGTTCAACAGCGAAGAATGATGCAGCAGCGAAATGAAAACATCCGTGAGCGTAATCAACAGCTTCAAAAGAAGAATTAACAATTAATTCAACTTCATGTGTTTATAAGAGGCTTATTTGCCAGCATTATAGTGTGGTCGGCTTGTTTGGGCGCAGCACGCGGTCAGCAAGCTGATTCACTGTTATTAAAAAATGATCCCTATATCGCAGAACTGGATGCTATGTTGGCAGAAGGTGATACGATTCAACTCTTCTCGTTGATTGACAGTCTTATCAATTTACCCGATTCAGGCATCAAATCACAACTAATCGTGCGCCTGGGCTACAATAGCAATGTGGTTGCAGCAAGTCGCACGTTGGGCTTCAATCAATTTGGTGTGGCTCCAGGTGCATCCTATTATCATAAGTCCGGAATATATGCAGATCTCACCACTTATTGGAGTCAGCAATACGATCCTAATTTCTATTTGACAGTTGGCTCTGCAGGCTACATGAACAGTCCAACACCATGGTGGTCGTTTATGGCTGAATATAGTAGGTATATGTACTCCGATTTGAGTGACGATATCTACATCGCCTATAAAAACAATGTTGGCGTTTCCAATTTCTTCGATGCAAAACCTTTTACTTTCCGACTGGACTATCAGTTCTACTTTGGGGATAAACAAGCTCACCGTATCAACCCGTCTGTCATGGTCAACATTCAGAAAAGAAACCTGGGTAAGATCACTCGAATAAACTTTTATCCAACGATTTCTTTACTAATGGGCAGTGAACAAATCACAGAATACAAGCCCTACACCAATTCGCTTATCGGGGCTCTAATCAGACAGCGCAGAGGTCTTCCATTATATTATGAGGATATCACAACTCAATTCGGAATACTCAATTATTCCTTCGTAGCACCGGTTTCAATTTCCGTTAAGAACTGGTTTTTTATTATTAGCTACACCTACAACATTCCCAAGGCATTGCCAGGCGAAGCCATCACGCTGGAGAACAGTGGCTATCTGTCTGCCAGCATATCGCGCAGGATCGAATTTTAATCCGATCACATAAAATCAATTTGTTTCTCGCTGGGCTTTTGATACTTTTCTAAAATTTTCAAATCATCTATGAAACGTATCCTGCTTTCTGCTTCATTCCTATTGATATTTTACTTTTCCAATAGTCAGGATTTTCGCTGGCAACAACGGGTTGAGTATGCGATGGATATAAAACTGAATACGCAAACTCACCGGATTGATGGAACACAAAGGCTCCTATACTACAACAACTCTCCGGATACGCTAAGCAAGGTATATTATCATTTGTATTTTAATGCCTTTCAGCCGGGCAGCATGATGGATGTGCGATCCAGGAACCTTCCCGACCCGGATGCGCGCGTGAAAGATCGGATCTTCAAACTAAAAGAGGATGAGATTGGTTATCAACACATTTTATCCCTAAAGCAAGATGGCAAACCTTTAACCTTCTCTGTGAATGGAACCATTTTGGTGGTGACGCTTGCAAAGCCTATGCTGCCAGGCACAAAATCAACCTTTGACATGACGTTTGAATCGCAGGTGCCTGTTCAGATTCGCAGATCCGGCAGAAATAATAAAGAAGGTATCGCTTATTCGATGACGCAATGGTATCCTAAAATGGCTGAGTATGATTTTCAGGGATGGCACGCCTATCAGTATGTGGCCCGCGAGTTTCATAGTGTGTGGGGCGACTTTAATGTAAAGATTACCCTCGATCCAACGTTTGTCATTGGCGGAACCGGGAAACTTCAAAACCCCAACGAAATAGGTCATGGCTATGAAAAGTCAGGTACTATCGTAAAAAAGTCTTCAGGAAATCTTACCTGGCATTTCGTTGCCAAAGATGTAATTGATTTTGCATGGGTGGCTGATCCGGATTATACGCATGACAAACAGCAGGTGCCGAACGGCCCCGAACTTCATTTCTTTTATCAAAAAAATGAAAAGACCGCCACCACCTGGAAAAATATGCAGGAGGTAGCTGTGAAAGTATTTCAACATCTCAATAAGAACTTTGGAAAATATCCTTTCGACACCTATTCAGTGATACAAGGTGGTGATGGTGGCATGGAATATCCAATGTGCACTTTGATCGTAGGTGAAGGCAGTCAGGCTGGGCTGAATGGCGTGATGGCCCATGAAGTAGCACACAGTTGGTATCAAATGGCATTGGCCTCCAATGAATCTTTATATGCCTGGATGGATGAAGGCTTCACCGATTTTGCAAGTAAAGAAGCCCTGAACACGATCACTAATGAGCCCATCCGGCATGCAGGAAGTTATACCAGCTATTTCAACCTGGTCAGCAGTGGATTGCAGGAGCCGGCCGCTCAACATTCGGATCACTATAATACCAATCGTGCCTATAGCACTGCTGCCTACAGCATGGGCGCTGTGTTCCTTCACCAGTTAAAATACATTATCGGTGAAGAAGCCTTTTATAAAGGCATGAAACGCTATTACACTACATGGAAAATGAAACATCCGGAGCCTAACGATTTCCTGCGGATTATGGAAAAAGAATCGGGGCTTCAATTACATTGGTACTACCGGTATTGGATACAAACCACCAAGCGAATTGATTATGGAATTGGTAACATCACCGAAAAAGAAGGCAACACGTTTGTTGAATTGAAACGCATCAGTGAATTTGCTATGCCCATTGATCTGGTTGTTACCTATAAGGATGGAGCAAAAGAACTTTTCTACATACCCATGAATGAAATGATGGGTAATAAACCCAGCGAAGATAAATCCATAAAGCAAACGGATTACACAGCATGGCCGTGGGTAAACCCCACCTACGAAGTTATCATCAAAAGGAAATTAACAGAAATTGAAAGTATAGAAATTGACCCCAGCTTACGCATGGCCGATATTGACAGGAAGAATAATAAGGTAATAGTTTCTGAACTCGATCTGCTTAACGAAACACACTAACACAGCTTACTGGATTCGTTTTCCTGATTTATCGATTACTACCATTTTACTGTCACCGCCTGGGCTGGTAGTTTTTATTGACAACTCTCCCGTAGCGGTGGTGAATTTTAATTCTACCGGTGTGAGTTCAACTGGAAAAACAACAGACCATTCTAATCCGGCAAGCCGGGAAATCCTGGCCAGGGTTACAGGAGTTTTTCCATCCACCTTGCTCTCAGAGTAAAACAAAATATAATAAGTCTGCTCGGTAACGGCAATTGAAAGTCCTTTAATCAACGGTAAGTTTCTTGGTTTGATGGTGGCGGTATCAATCGGAAAATTAACTTTTAATTCGGCCGTGCGGGCCGGTGTAACCGTATAGAAATATCCTGTTAATAAAGAATTCACAACCTTTACTCCTGCAGTATGGGTTTCGGCTATCACTAGAGGTTTGTATTTAGATTCATCCGGAACATCTTTAAATAACGGGATAGAATCAGACTCAGAAATGACCCATTTGAGTAAACTCATATTGTCTTCGAGTTCCTTCTTTTTTACATCCATCTCGCGGGTTGCATACCCATGAGTTGCTTTTACAAGATTTTTCAATACCGATGTAGTTCCGTAGGTGCTCGTGATAAAATTCTTGTAATTGATCGCATCTTTTTCCCAATCCCGTTTGACAAGGGTATTGGCTAAACTATCAACATCCTTTAACAATACCTGCTGATGCTTGATCAGGGTAATCTTTTTTGAAATATCCTCATTAGTGATAAGAGTTGCCTCCGCTACCAAATCAGAAGCATATCTTAGCTCAGCAATTTTCATTTGAAACAAGGATGATGGCATCGGATTATCATCCCATTTCTTCAACCCATCAAACACCGGACTATTTATAAGTTCTTTTGTTTCTACGGTAACGGAATCCTTCTTTACCTTCTCTCTCAGTTTATTTATCTCTGCATCAAAGGCAATCAATTCATGCCGAAGCGGATAAACTTCATCACGAATAATGCGAACCGTTTTTTTTGCCCATTCTGTGTAATCCCAAAGTTTTAAATCATCCATCATGAAATCACTCATGGCGGATCCTTCCTTTTTGAAATCTTTAATCTCCTGTAAATCTATTATCTGATTATATCCCGTTTTCCCTAGTGCCTGGGAAGTGGTCTTGTAATTTTTAAAAGCGACCTGACTGGAGTCAAATGTGCTGGCCAATTGATCAAGCTCCAAAATCAGTTTATCATCAGCTTGCAGATATAAATCCTTCTTCGTATTGAATTTGCTTTGTAGATTTTTATAATAGGAGTTAGACCGTGTGTAAATAGCTTCTGCCTGTTGATAATAGTTAACTAATTTTTTAACCCTTTCCTTTCTTTCTTTAAGTGCCTTGGTGCGTGTTTCAATATCCAATTGAATATCCGAAAGCTTTATTCCAAACTCACCGGTTCGCAAATCCCTGCGGGTGTACATCAGGTAGTTCTCGTCATTCTTTTTAACGTCTTTCTCCGTTATTTTTGGAAAGCTCGTGTTATAAAAAGAAATTGCGGAATCAATATTATTGATCAACAAATCCGTCTGCTTGAGTACATCATTCATAGCCGACTTTTCCTGATAGATAATTCCCATGAATAGATAAGCGCTGGGATTATCATCATTCTCAGCCAGATACTTTTTAAGGAAGGGCTCAGCTTGGTCATATTGCTTTGCATTGAGCAAAACCATAAGGTCTTTGTACTTCACTTTTTGGCCGGAGGCCACTACACTAGAAACTGCCACTAAAAACAGAATAAACGCTCCTTTTCTGATCATTTTGCTTCAAAAACTTGTTCGAAGTTATTAAAATTAAAGACATTTGACCAACCGGATTCAATAACCGGGCCAATTGGTTTACGATGAAAAAAATCTTTCACTTTATTAAGCCGCTCGTTATCACGCTCATCCTGATTGGATTCCTTCAGATTACGGGTCTGTGGGGAAGCGCTTCTGCCACCGCACAAATGCTGGTAATGAAAACAGGAATTTTAAATGCGGATGCTGAGGCAGAAAAATCACCGGCCAGTTTCGACTACAACTTCACCATTAAGGATCTACAGGGAAATACAGTATCATTTGATCAGTATAAAGGCAAAGTTGTTTTCATTAACCTGTGGGCTACCTGGTGTGGTCCATGCAAAGCAGAAATGCCGGGCATTCAAAGCCTGGCCGAGAAACTGAAAGACGAACCAATAGAATTTGTCATGCTTTCGGTGGATAAGGAAGTAGCCTTGCCTAAAGTGACTGCATTCCTTGAGAAGAACGAATATACATTTCCCGTTTTTATGCCAAAGGGATATCTTCCGGAACAACTTCAGGTGCCCTCTATACCAACTACCTTCATTGTAAGTAAAGAAGGTAAAATTCTCATGAAGGAAGTGGGAACCAGAAATTATAACACAAAAAAGATGGCTAATTTTCTCATCGATCAAACAACCAAGTAGATGTCCACTGTAATCACGTCTGTTGAAATAAAGGATATCCGTTTTCCTACCAGCAAAACGTTAGATGGTTCTGATGCGATGAATCCTGATCCTGACTATTCTGCTGCCTATGTAATATTAAAAACCAATCACCCGCTGGGCCTGGAGGGCCACGGACTTACGTTCACCATCGGACGAGGAAATGAAATTTGTACGGCAGCCATTGAGGCGCTTTCTTATCTTATAAAAGGAAAAACGCTGGAGTCATTCACCTCTGATATGAGTGGATTCTGGAAAATGATTACCGGTGACAGTCAACTCCGCTGGCTGGGGCCTGAGAAAGGTGTTATACACCTGGCAACAGGCGCGGTAGTAAATGCGGTGTGGGACTTATACGCGAAAGCAGAAAATAAGCCTCTGTGGAAATTGCTGGCCGACATGACTCCGCAGCAATTGGTGAGTTGTGTCGATTTTAGCTACATCACGGATGCGATCACCCCCGAAGAAGCAATCACTATGCTATCCAATCACGAGTCATCAAAAAAAGAAAGAATAGAATACCTGCTTCAATACGGCTATCCCGGTTACACTACTTCGGCAGGATGGCTCGGTTACACCGATGAAAAAATCAGGCGCTTATGTCGTGAAGCGAAAGCGGAAGGTTGGCGTCATATAAAAATGAAAGTAGGCTCCAACCTGCAAGATGATATGCGCAGGGCTGGAATCATCCGCGAAGAAATTGGCGATGATCTATTTCTGATGATGGATGCCAATCAAAAATGGGATGTGCCGCAAGCGATTGCCAACATGAAAGAACTTGCACGCTTCAATCCGTGGTGGATTGAAGAGCCAACCAGTCCGGATGATGTACTGGGCCATGCCGCAATTGCGAAAGCCATCGCTCCTATTAAAGTAGCCACTGGTGAACATTGCATGAACCGTGTCATCTTTAAACAATTGATGCAAGCCAATGCCATCAGTTTTTGCCAGATTGATAGCTGCCGTGTAGGAGGCGTGAATGAAAATCTTGCCATCCTTCTGATGGCTGCCAAGTTTGGTATTCCGGTGTGCCCTCATGCCGGTGGTGTTGGACTTTGTGAATATGTGCAGCATTTATCCATGATTGATTACATTGCCATCACGGGCACCATGGAAAACAGGTTGATTGAGTATGTCGATCATTTGCATGAACACTTTGTTGATCCGGTAGTCATACGCAAAGGTCGTTATATGCCTCCTGCCCTGCCGGGATACAGCATTGAAATGAAAACACAAACGCTTCAGGATTATTCATTTCCTGAAGGAAAAATTTGGAGGAATTGATATCATGGTATTTAGTCTTAAAGATAAAGTAAGCATCATCACCGGAGGTGGCAGTGGCATCGGTAAGGCTATCGCAACTATTTTTGCTCAACAAGGAAGCAAGGTTTGCATCCTCGAACTAAATACGTCTTCATCGGATGAAGTCGTCAATGCTATCGTTAAAAAAGATCTTCATGCAAAAGGATATTCTTGCAACGTAGCAAACCAACACGAAGTGAAAGCCACGGTGGAGGCGATAGCGAAAGAATTTGGAAGAATAGACATCCTGGTAAACTGTGCCGGTGTGGCGCACATAGGAAAATTGGAGAACACCAGCGAAGCTGACTTTGACAGGCTTTTCAATGTAAATGTAAAGGGCGTCTACAATGCCATGCATGCAGCGATCACCTACATGAAAAATCAAAAAAGTGGTGTGATCCTCAATCTTGCATCGGTAGCATCTTCGGTAGGCATTGCCGATCGCTTTGCGTATTCGATGACAAAAGGAGCTGTGTCTACAATGACCTTGTCCGTTGCAAAAGACTATGTGAAAGAAGGTATTCGTTGCAACAGTATTTCACCTGGCCGCGTGCACACACCGTTTGTAGATGGCTTTCTAAAAGCGAATTATCCTGGAAAGGAAGAAGAGATGTTTGATAAATTATCCAAAACGCAACCGATTGGCCGCATGGCTAAACCAGAGGAGATTGCACATCTCGCACTTTATTTATGCTCGGATGAAGCGTCATTCATAACCGGGTCAGATTATCCGATTGACGGAGGTTTTCTAAAATTAAACACCTAACAATATGAAATTATTTCGATTTGGCGAAGCGGGCAAAGAGAAACCCGGAATACTCTTAAATGGAAAAATGTATGACGCCTCCGCTTTTGGTGAAGACTATGGCGAAGTTTTTTTCGGCTCCGATGGGATGGTACGACTGGCAACCTGGCTATCCAAAAACCAGGCTTCACTTTCCCTGGTGAAAGAGGGAACCCGAATCGGTCCTTGTTTTCAACGACCTTCCAAAATCATTTGTGTGGGATTGAACTATACCAAGCATGCGCTCGAATCAAAGATGCCGCTGCCACCAGAGCCCATCATCTTCTTTAAATCTACCACTGCTCTTACGGGGCCGCATGATCAGCTGATCATCCCCAGGAAAAGTATCAAAACCGATTGGGAAGTTGAACTTGCTGTCGTCATTGGAAAGAAAGCCTGCTATGTGGAAGAAAAAGATGCGCTAAATTATGTAGCTGGCTTCTGCTTGCACAACGATTATAGCGAACGCGAATTTCAATTGGAAAGAAACGGGCAATGGGTGAAAGGAAAAAGCTGCGATTCGTTTGCACCCATGGGACCTTACCTGGTAACGAAAGATGAAGTTGAAGACTTTAATAACCTGCACATGTGGCTGAAGGTGAACGGCAAGATGATGCAGGACAACAACACCGATGACATGATCTTTGAAGTGCCTTTCCTGGTAAGCTATATCAGCCAGTTTATGACACTTCTTCCGGGCGATGTGATTTCAACAGGAACACCTGCCGGTGTAGGATTAGGCTTTACTCCTCCTATCTATTTAAAACGTGGTGATGTAATCGAATTGGGAATCGAAGGATTGGGTGAGCAGAGACAGGTTGCTGTTTAAGTTTTATGTTGGTTGCCAGTCGCCAGTTAGCGGATGCCGGTGGAAAGGAGTCACCTTTAAGAATTGATTCACATCAGCATTTTTGGAAGTTTAATCCAATAAGGGATAGTTGGATCACAGATGACATGAGGGTGATTCAACGCGACTTTCTGCCTAATGACCTCGCTCCTGTTTTAGAGAAAAATAAAATGGATGGCTGTGTTGCTGTGCAGGCCGATCAATCTGAAAATGAAACTGATTTTTTACTCGAGCTTGCTTCGAAACATGATTTTATCAAAGGTGTGGTGGGTTGGGTTGATCTGCGATCCACACAACTCAATCAGCGCCTACGCTATTATTCTGATTTCAAAAAACTAAAAGGATTCCGACACATCGCGCAGGGTGAGCCTTCTGGTTTTTTGCGCGGAGAAGAGTTCTCAAAGGGCATTCGTGCGTTAAAGAATTTCAACTTCACGTATGATATCTTAATCTATCCTCATCAACTACACGATGCGATTTGGTTGGTGAAACAACATCCTGATCAAAAGTTTGTAGTGGATCATCTTGCCAAGCCCGTGATCAGAGAAAAAGAATTTATCAGCTGGTCTGCGTCTATGAAGGCGTTAGCTTCTTTCGATCATGTGTCCTGTAAAATTTCAGGAATGGTTACGGAAGCCGTGTGGGACCGCTGGACGAATGATGATTTCAAACCTTACCTCGACTTTATTTTTCAACATTTCGGAACCGCCCGTGTGCTGTATGGATCTGACTGGCCGGTGTGTTTGGTTGCTGCCTCCTATCAAAAGCAGTTAACCATAGTGGAAGAATATCTGCTACCATTTTCAACTTTTGAAAAACATAAAATAATGGGTGAAAATGCAATAAGATTTTACAATCTTTAAGAATGGATCTTCACCTCAAGAACAAAGTAATCATTGTAACCGGTGGCGCGCGTGGAATCGGAAAAGCGATCGCCAAAGCGCTGGCGGAAGAAGGCGCTACTTCTGTGATCGTTGACCGAAGTGCTGAGTCCATCAAGACATTGCCCGACAGCAGCCAGAAGAGTCACTTCTTTAAAGCCGATCTTACTTCCGCGGAAGCGTGCAAAAAAACAATCGCAGAGATTGTGGAAGAGTTTGGTCACATCGATGGCATCGTAAACAATGCAGGAAACAATGATGGCATCGGCTTGGAAAATGGATCACCCGATGCGTTTATCAAATCACTCACCAACAATGCCGGCCATTATTACTACATGGTCCACTATGCGTTGCCATCTCTGAAAAAAAGCCACGGCAGCATTGTAAATATTGGATCGAAGACCTCCGTTACCGGGCAAGGTAACACCTCCGGATACGTGGCCGCAAAAGGTGCCATTCTTTCACTTACCCGCGAGTGGGCTGTTGAACTTCTTCCTTATCGTATCCGTGTGAATGCAGTAATCCCTGCGGAAGTGGCAACTCCTCTATATGACGCCTGGCTAAAAGGATTTGCCGATCCACAGGAAAAACTTAAGCAAGTTTCTAAAAAAATTCCATTAGAAAATCGACTCACCAAACCCGAAGAGATTGCCGACACTGTTTTATTTCTTCTCTCAGATCGCTCGAGCCACACCACCGGTCAATGGCTATTCGTTGACGGTGGATATACCCATCTCGATCGGTCCATCAGCTAATTTACCTATACAATGAACTAACCCGTTACCAGACACCATGGCGCTCCCCTCCAGCAAACCCGATTTTAAGTTCGATCCCACTAAGTCCTACTTAGTACCCTTCATCTTAGTAACCAGCCTTTTCTTTTTATGGGGTATAGCGAACGCCATGAATGGAACACTGATTAAACATTTTCAAACCGCATTGGACCTTAACCGTGCGCAAGCCGGTATTGTAGACTCCGCTTTCTACATCGGGTATTTTGTAATGGCGCTGCCCGCAGCCCTTCTCATGAACCGCATTGGTTATAAGAAGGGAATTTTAATCGGCCTGCTCTTATATGCCGGTGGTGCTTTCTTATTTTATCCTGCTGCAGAGATGCGTTTGTATAGCTTCTTCCTGTTTGCACTATTTGTAATTGCCTGCGGCCTTGCCTTTCTTGAAACTGCCGCAAATCCTTATGTAACGGTATTGGGTGATCCCAAATCAGCGGAAAGCAGAATCAATTTTTCTCAATCCTTCAATGGACTCAGCATCATTCTTGGCCCGGTGGTAGGAAGTCTGTTTATTTTCTCAAGCACTGAATACACCAATGAAATGCTGGCTGCAATGCCGATCGATCAGGCGGAAGCCATTCGTATGGCAGAAGCACAGTCTGTGCAGGTTCCTTACCTCGCTATTGCGGGAGTGGTGTTGCTCGTGGCAGTATTATTTGCCGTCACCAAAATGCCAGAGATCTCTACGGCTGCTGAAAAGGAAGCGTCCTTCAAAGGCATCACTCGGCATCGTCATTTGATCTACGGAGTTATTGCCCAGTTTTTTTATGTAGGTGCTCAGGCCTCCATCTGGGGATATTTTGTTGATCTCAAACTCCATTATGCAAAAGACAGTGATATTGAAATCGTGCAGTGGATTTATCGCTATTCTGAAAGTGCAACTCCTACTCAGATCGCCAGCTTTCACTCATCGTTTGCATTCGTGTTGTTTATGGTGGGGCGATTTGTAGGAACGTGGCTGCTCACTAAAGTAGCTGCTCATAAATTGCTGGCCACCTATGCGGCCTTAAGCGCAGCGCTTATACTATATGGTTGGCTGGGCACCGGCTTATCGGCTGTGATCGCCATCAGCGTTACTTACTTCTTCATGTCGATCATGTTCCCTACCATCTTCGCGTTGTCGATAAAAAATTTAGGAGACCAGGTGAAGCTTGGCTCAGGCCTTGTGATTATGGCCATTGTCGGTGGCGCAGTGCTGCCACCGCTTACCGGCCTGCTTTCCCTTACCGGAATTCAAAATGCCCTGATCATTCCTTTTGTCGCCTTCCTGATCATCTGGTTCTTTGGATGGAAAGGATATAAAGTAAAAGAAGCATAACATGAAGCGATATTGCCTTGCACTTGATCTGGTAGATGATCCGGCCATGATCGCGGAGTATGAAAAATACCATGAGGCCAGCTGGCCCGAAAATCTGAAAGCGATTAAAGCTGCCGGCATTGAGGTGATGGAAATTTATCGCACGGGCAACCGCATGTTCATGATCATGGAAACAAAGGATGACTTTTCGTTTGAGAAGAAATCGGAAATGGATAAGACAAACCCGAAAGTGCAAGAGTGGGAACAACTGATGTGGAACTATCAGCAAGCGCTGCCCCATGCAAAGCCGGGCGAAAAATGGATGGTAATGAATAAGATTTTTGAATTATGATAGAAGCTACCGAAAAATTTTCATCCGACCTGTTAAAGAATTTCACCATTGAAGTATTCCTTCACTTTGGTGTTCCTAAACAGGATGCTGTAACAGCCGCTGATGTTCTCAGTCTTGCCGACTTACGTGGAATTGATTCACATGGTGTAGCTCGGCTTCATACCTATTTTGATATGTTTAAACTTGGGCGCATCAATCCCAAACCTACTATCACCATAGTGAGAGAAAGAAAAAGCGTATGCACCGTAGATGGCGACAACGGGCTTGGATTAGTAGTTGGGCCCAAGGCAAATGAGATCGCAATGGACAAAGCGGACCTGCATGGATCTGGATGGGCCAGCGTGTGCAACACCAATCATTATGGCATCGCTTCCTGGTATTCATTAAAAGCCGTGGAGCGCGACATGCTTGGTTGGTCCATGACAAACTCTACCAAACTCGTAGCTCCTCTGTGGGGCGCAGAACGCATGCTTGGAACAAATCCAATCTCTATTGCCTTTCCAGGGAAAAAGAATTTACCGATTGTGATTGACCTTGCCACCAGTGCAGCGGCATACGGAAAAATTGAAATCGCGAAACGTAAAGAAGGCCCCGTACCCAAAGGATGGATCATCAACAGCAAAGGAGAAATGACTACCGATCCCAACGATATGATTCAGGGTGGCGCCTTGTTGCCTTTGGGCTCCGAGCGTGAACTGGGTGGTCATAAAGGATACTGCCTGTCGGCAATGGTTGATATACTCACCAGCGTATTGAGTGGAGCCAACTGGGGACCCTTCGCTCCTCCTTTCGCGTTGCGTCAGGAAATCCCATCACGCAGTGTAGGCAAAGGCATCGGTCATTTCTTTGGCGTGATGCAGATTGATGGCTTTATGGATGTAGATGAATTTAAAACCCGCATCGATGAATGGATTGAAGTCTTCAGAAACACAAAGCCTGCACCTGGTCAGAAAGCGGTGCTCATACCCGGAGATCCTGAACACGAAGAAGAAGTGATCAGAAGAAAAGATGGAATCCCACTCTTGCCTGCGGTGATTGAAGACTTGCACGATATTTCGAAGCAAACGGGTATTCCTTTTTCGTGAGTTGGACTACTGCTCTTACAACCACAATAGATTGAAATCATAAACCGCTATTCTGAAATTCTCAGAATCAATGTTGCCCCGCGTTTTGATTAGGGTGCATTTCAAATTGTAGCGGCATTCAACTAAAATCCCGAAGGGATGATATTTTTATAGAATACAATGATCATTAAATCAAAACCCTGAAAGGGTGACATAATACCACTCCTTCGGAGTTGATGCTGGCTTGGCTTTGTTTTTCTATAACTATTCCAGCCCTTCGGGCTTAGTTCAATCAGTAAACCTCCGCGAGAATTTGAAATGCACCCGTTTGATTATCGTTTAAATTATTTACCTACTTTTCAAGTAGGGTTAGGCATGAACTTCATCGATGCCTACCTCATTATTTCCTGGCTGTGTCGGGTTCCTGATTTGTTGGTGGCAGAGTGGATAGTCTGGAGAAGAAAAAACCTGTGAACATTTATAGCTGAATCATTACACTTCCTGTTTATCAATGACGATCATTCGTTGATATATGTAATACCCACTGCCGGCAATCTGTATGGCTGCTGATTTCCCGATGCCCGCATTGGCACCCGTTATGAAACAGACTTTCTTTTCCATCTTTAGTCGTTCATGAATAAGCCATAGAAATCAAATCCATTCAAATTTCTCCACGGTTTGCTCTACAATCAGATCCCCGGTATGTTTGGTAGTCTTTGGCTCAATCAGCATGATTTTCACTTCTTCTCCGTTCGTCCAGGGTCGGTGTTCCACTTTCTTTGGAACAATGAGAATTTCGCCTTGCTTTGTCGCTACGGTTTTATCGCGGAAGTCCATCATCAACGTTCCGCTTAATACAATGAACAGTTCATCTTCCTGTTCATGACTGTGCCACACCAACTCACCTTTCAGTTTGGCTAGCTTCACGTGACTCTCGTTAAACTCTGCGATGATGTAAGGATGCCAGTACTCCGAAAACTTATTAAACTTATCTTCTAAATTAACATTCATACAAGGGTGGTTAAGCGTATCGTATTTCTAAAATAATGGACAACTCAAAACTTTCAATAAAAAACAGAGATAGGGTATTCCGGTTACTGATTAAGAGAAGTCAATTCCACTTTCCTGAACTCTACTTCTGATCCTTCGGCCTGTAGTGCAATATTTCCTTTGCTGGCCGTACTGTTTGTTCCATCATTTACCATCGTGCCGTTAACCCACACTTTAATGGAATTGCCGGCACATTCAATGATCATGTTGTTCCATTCCCCTACTGGTTTTTCTGAGCCATCCGTAAGATTTAATATCCTTCTGCCTTTGCCTTCGGTGATCCCCCACTCTTCTTTCGGGCCACGCCTGGCTTCCATATCAGGAACGGTGATGTCTTCAACAATGCACCAGAAATCACCGGCATTTTCATGCATCATCTGCACTTCAATGGACTTGGGAAACATTTCGTACAGCGCCCGTGGTGTAGAGGCAAATACCAATACCCCACAATTGCCGGGCACTCCTGCAAAACGGTATTCCACTTCCAGTTTAAAATTCTCGTACTCAGCATCGGTGATGATATGACCGTTGGGTGTGCCCATACTTACCAGCATGGCATCGCGAATTAAAAACGGACTTTCAAGGGTGGAGTCTTTATCTATATCCGGCACATCGATGTGCCAGCCACTCAAATCTATTCCATTGAATAAACTGATCGTCTTCTTGCCTTTTGACGGCTGACATGACAAAATCAGAGAGCCGAATAAAACCAGGATAAACAGTGATCGGGTGGTAGTTAATAAATTCATAGAGCTGTTACGTTTACGGATTTTCAATAACATAGCGATTAAGATAGAAATTTTATGATAGTAACTCAAGCAGGATTCCCATAATTCCAATTAACAAGCAGAGCGGTGAATAATACTTAGTATCCCGCTGACCAAAGGGTGTGGTCTTTATCTTCTTGAAGAAGCCTACATACCTGAACTCGCCAATGGCCCTTAGCAGAAATATACCTGTAATTACTGAGACACCATAGTTTAAAATAACGGTTGGCAATGCCATCGAAAAGAGTTGAGTCTTTACCAGCACGAAAGTCGCAAACACGGATAATCCGATTGCTACAACAAAGCAATCCAACGGTTTTGGATTGATTACTTTTTCACCATCCTCTTTTGTGGGAACGGAAGCACTTGCTCCCCATTTGCCGCCCAGGCCCCAATAAAAATGAATGGCAGAGAGAAATATGAAAATGGAAAAGAGTAACAGACCGATTGCGAATATTGCCATTCTATCTGCTTTGTGAGTTTACATTAAAAAAAATTGTTGGGTCTTTAATTCTAGAAAGATAGCAATATTGAATTGAAACAATATTTTAATCCTTACATAGAATTCAGTAAATCACTCATTCTCATTTAAAGATGTTATCTGCGTTTTACGAAGGCTTACATTACGGTAATTTGTGTTTACGATGGGCTGTCATTTTCTCATCTGACCTTAACTCAGTATTGAAATTGTCCAAACCATATAGAACCAAATAAAACTCAGATAGGTAATGGGGTGTATTTTGCGTAAGGTGAGCCAATCATAGATGAAAAAGGATAGGAACAGGGAATTCCAAACTATAATGATAAACAGGTCTTGATTAAATAAATCAAGACCAAACTGTATGCGCCCACTGGCTCTGTCCAAAATCGGCAAAAGGGGGAAGACCGTTGCCAGGAACATATATCTCTTATGTTTAACGGGGGTTGCCCGATTTAAATATCCCAATAGAACCATTATTGAAAAGGTTGGTAAAAAGAATCTACTGACTTTTACAAATTCTGGCATGGCATCCCACCCTTTATAAATGACGATAAAAATATACAATGTGCTTAGCGTGACACCGATTGCTGCTACAATGCCCAGCATGCCCAGCGCCTTATGAGCCTTATAATTATTTTTTCGTATAAAGTTAGCTTGAACGACAAGAATGATGAACCACGCAAACCAAAAAAGCCCATGAATAATAAATTTTGGATCACTGTTACTTTTTTGTCCTACATCGGTGAATAAGTTATCCGAAAATCCTATGAGCGAAAGTGCAAGTATAAACCCGCTGGCATATAAAAAATAAAGTTTTTTCATGCGTGTCGCTTTAATATATAATCTGACGTAGTAATGAGTTACGCACAGTGTTTGCTATTTGCAATGCGGTAATAAGAGCGCTAAAAAATCGAATATAATCAAAACCTTATTTAGTTCAAATGTATAGCATACAGTGGTCGGATAACTCTCTCGCCCTTGTTGG
>CAZIOY010000027.1:6250-46638 GCA_964540915.1 uncultured Ohtaekwangia sp. | reverse complement strand
ATTTTTGCTCCTCTCCTTTCCAACTATGGTGGTACCATTTACCCCGTGAAGTGATGTAGGTAAGATCAACATCATATACTTTAGTGGGATTGCCCTTCACAACTTCTTCACGCAATTTGATTATTGAAGGATGAAGTCGAAGCTGCAGTATTGTATAAATCTTTTTTCCGGTTTCTTTCTCTATTTCGGCAAGCGCATCTACGTTCCATGGATTGAGAACTAATGGTTTTTCGCAAATAGCATCCGCCTGCTGGCGTAGTGCAAACCGAATATGTGAGTCGTGCAAGTAGTTGGGTGAGCAAATGCTCACATAATCCACCTTTTTACCCTGCCTGCGAAGTTTATCAATGTGTCGGTCAAAGCGCTCAAACTCAGTAAAAAAATCTGCCTGAGGGAAATAGCTATCAATAATTCCCACGCTGTCAAATTTATCCATCGCGGCAACTAAATTGTTGCCGGTTTCTTTAATGGCTTTCAGATGTCGGGGTGCTATAAATCCGGCTGCACCAATGAGAGCAAAATCCTTCATATTAAATTCTTGTAACGCGCCCTTCTTTTAGTTCATACTGCTGATTGCTTTCCGGGCAAACCGCAAACCCATTCTTATCAAAGATTAATTTATGTCCAAACTCACTCATCCATCCTGTTTGACGTGCCGGGTTTCCCATAACCAGCGCATAGTCCGGAACATTTTTAGTTACTACAGCTCCCGCTCCAATAAATGCATACTTACCGATATCATGACCACACACAATGGTGGCATTGGCTCCAATCGAAGCGCCCTTCTTCACAACAGTTCTGGCATATTCACTTTTGCGATTAATAGCACTGCGTGGGTTAATCACATTTGTAAATACCATGGATGGCCCCAGGAATACGTCATCCTCACAAGTCACACCGGTATAAATAGAAACATTATTCTGAACCTTTACATTGTTGCCCAACACCACGTGAGGTGAAACCACTACATTCTGACCCAGGTTGCAGTTCTCTCCTAGTTTGCAATTTGACATGATGTGCGAGAAGTGCCAGATTTTAGTGCCGGCACCAATGACGCAACCGCCATCAATGACAGCGGTTTGGTGAGCAAAATAAGTGTTTGAATCAGCCATTAGCGGGAAACGCTTTTATAGTATCGCAAATGTAAGACAATTGACCCAGCTTCATTTCTGTGTGAATGGGCAAGGATATGACTGTTTTAGATAGCTGTTCCGTTATTTTAAATGATCCTACCGGGTATTCAGGTTTGCTATAAGCTTTCTGCAAATGAAGCGGTACAGGATAATAAATCATACTCGGAATCCCTTTACTCTCCAGATATGCCTTAAATCGATCCCGGTCAATTCCAAGTGTTTTAACTGTATACTGATGAAATGCATGAGTAGAATTGGAAGACCGAAATGGCACCTCTAGGAAGGAAAGGGAAGATAATTCGCGATCGTAAAAGTCGGCAACTTCATTTCTTCTATTCTTATACTCATCCAGGTATTTCAATTTCACATTGAGAATGGCAGCCTGCAGTGTATCCAGCCGGCTATTGACTCCAATGATATCATGATGATACTTAACTTTCTGTCCGTGATTTGAAATCATCTTGATTTTATCAGCCAAAGAAGAATCCTGGGTAAAAATGGCACCGCCATCACCAAAGCATCCCAAATTTTTTGATGGGAAAAAAGAGGTGCAACCAATCGTGCCCATAGTGCCGGCTTTCCTGGTGCGACTGTCTGAAAAAATATATTCCGCACCAAGTGCCTGAGCCGCATCTTCGATTACATGAAGATTATGTTTTTGGGCGATCTTCAGCAAGGGTTCCATGTCGGCACACTGACCATAAAGATGCACCGGCACAATGGCAAACGTTCGCTCAGTAATTTTGCCTTCAACCTGATTCACATCAATATTGAAAGTTTTTTCGTCAACTTCTGTGAATACGGGAGTTAACCCTAAGAGCGCAATCACTTCTGCGGTGGCCACGTACGTATGAACAGGCAGAATTACTTCATCACCAGCCTTACAGCCTAAAGCCATCATTGCAATTTGTAGCGCATCCGTACCATTGGCACAAGGTATCACTGCTTTGGAATCCAAGTAAGATGCCAACGAACCGGCAAACTGGTTTACCTGAGGACCTTGAATAAACGCTGTCGAATTTACAACTTCCTGAATAGCCCTATCTACCTCGTCTTTAATTCGAAGGTATTGGGTATGTAAATCCACCATGTGAATTTTCTCCATACTCAATTCAATTATTTGTTTCTTATTTTCTTCTCCCAATTCCAGGCATGAAGCAGAGATTCCCCTAAACTGTATTTCGTCTTCCAGCCAAAGGCCTTATCTATCTTTTGGGGGTTTCCATACACTTTCTCAACATCACCTGGCCTGCGCGGGCCAATGGTATAAGCAACATTAATTCCAGTTACATCAATGAATTTCTTTACTAACTCCAAAACAGAAACCCCTACTCCTGTACCCAGGTTAAATGCTTCAAAAAGGTTAGTTGCTGTCTGTTTGTTTAAAAATGTTATTGCTTTAACATGCGCGGTTGCAACATCTACCACATGAATATAATCTCTAACACATGATCCATCCGGTGTATTATAGTCACTACCAAATACCGTCAACTTCGCCCTTAACCCGGCAGCTGTTTGAGTTACATACGGAACCAGATTGTTTGGCACACCGATAGGTAATTCCCCAATCAATGCACTTTCATGCGCTCCGATGGGATTAAAATAACGCAAAGAAATAACACGAAACCCTACGGTTGCGGCATCTTCAAGAATTCGCTCGCACATTTGCTTGGTTGCCCCATAAGGAGATTCGGCTCGTTTAAATGGGGCAGTTTCATCAACGGGGATGGAATCTGGCTGACCATATACGGTGCAGGAGGAGGAAAAAATTAAATCATTTACCTGATGCTTTTTCATCACTTCCAGCATAGTGACGAGAGACCCAATATTGTTCTTATAGTAATTGACCGGCTCAACAACGGATTCATTCACAGATTTAAAGGCAGCAAAATGAATAACCGATGAAAATTCATTTTGCGCAAACAGGCTATCTAATGAACCATAGTTCAGGCAATCAATTTTGTGAAAATCTACTTTCGTTTTGGTGATTGCTTCAATGCCTTCAACGATTTTATGGTCGCTGCGCTCAAGGTTATCAACAACTGTTACCTTAAACCCTGCCTGCAATAGTTCCACAACTGTGTGAGCACCAATAAAACCGGCACCGCCAGTTACTAATACATGATCTGCTTTTTTCATTTCGAATAATTATAAACGTGCCGAAATCTCCTTTGGATCTAAAAATCCTTTTACATCATATACAATTGTCTTGGCGGATTTTATGACTGACCAGTCTATGGCGCTAAACTCTCTATGACTCACGGCTAATACTATCGCTGCATATTTCTTATTGAGCTCAGGGACTAAGGTCAAGCCATACTCCTGATTTACCTCTTCAGCTTCAGCCTGAGGGTCATACACTTCCACATCCGTGCCATAGCTTTTTAGCTCACGTATCACATCAATCACTTTGCTATTGCGGATATCGGGGCAATTTTCTTTGAACGTGATGCCCAGCACCAATACTTTAGCCTTATTAACCGGAAGGTCATTTTGTGTCATCAGCTTGATCACGCGGCTAGCAATATGTGCTCCCATGTTATCATTGATTCTTCTTCCTGCCAGAATTACTTCGGGGTGATAACCTAAACTTTCTGCTTTATAGGTGAGGTAGTAAGGGTCTACTCCGATACAATGACCTCCTACCAACCCCGGTTTATACGGAAGGAAATTCCATTTTGTTCCAGCCGCATTCAACACTTCGTGTGTATCAATTCCCATTTTTTCAAAAATGAGCGACAACTCGTTCACAAAAGCAATGTTGATATCGCGTTGTGCATTTTCAATTACTTTAGCTGCTTCCGCTACCTTGATGCTGGACGCTTTGTGTGTTCCTGCCTTTATTATTTTTTTATAAAGTTGGTCAACCCTTTCTGCAATTTCAGGATTGCTGCCACTGGTTACTTTTTTTATGTTGGGCAATCGGTGTTCTCTATCACCGGGGTTGATTCGTTCGGGAGAATAACCGCAGAAAAAATCTACATTGTATTTTAATCCGCTAAATTTTTCCAATACAGGAACGCAATCTTCTTCCGTACAGCCAGGATACACGGTAGACTCATAAATCACAACATCGCCTTTCTTTAAGACTTTACCCACTGTCTCGCTTGCCTTGAGCAAAGGGGTAAGATCTGGTGTTTTATAATCATCAACCGGTGTAGGGACAGTAACAATGAAATGATTGACTTTTCTTAAATCCTCCGGATTAAAAGAGAACGATAATTTTATCGCAGAAGCGAGTTCCGCATGGTCTGTCTCAAGGGTTCGGTCAATTCCCTTTTTTAATTCTCCAATTCTTGCCTGATTAATATCAAAGCCAACCACATCTACCTGTTTTCCAAACTCCACCGCCAAGGGAAGACCTACATAACCCAAACCAATGATTCCAATTTTTTCCATATCCTAGTGTAAAATCTGGTAGTACTGCTTATACCAATTAACAAAATTTTCAATCCCAACTTCAATAGGGGTGGAGGGGGTGAATCCAACATCATTCATTAAGTCTTGTACATCCGCATAGGTCTCTGGCACATCACCATCCTGTAGAGGAAGGAAATTCTTCACAGCCGTTTTACCCAATTTTAACTCCAGCACTTCAATGAAATGAAGTAGCTCAACAGGTTTGTTATTTCCAATATTATAAATCTTATACGGTGCAAAACTTGAGGCTGGATCTGGGCTCTCTCCACTCCATGTTGGATCCCCCTTTGGCACAGATGGCAGTAGTCGTACAATAGCCTCTACAATGTCATCCACATAAGTGAAATCACGTCTCATTTTTCCATTATTGAAAACATCGATGGGTTTGCCCTCCAGAATTGCTTTGGTAAACAAAAACAAAGCCATATCAGGCCGGCCATACGGTCCATATACAGTAAAAAAACGTAATCCAGTTGTTGGGATATTGTAAAGATTCGAGTAGGAATGAGCCATCAGCTCATTACTCTTTTTGGTTACTGCATACAATGCTAACGGGTGATCTACATTATCATGAACAGAAAAAGGCATTTTACGATTGGCCCCATACACCGAACTCGATGAAGCATAAACAAGGTGCTTGATCGGATTATGCCGGCATGCCTCCAGAATATTTAAAAACCCGACAATATTACTTTCTATATACGCATGTGGGTTGGCGATCGAATACCGTACACCCGCTTGCGCAGCCAGATTAACTACGTAATCGAATTTATTGGATGAAAATAACTGATCGATTGCGGCTTTATCCTGAAGATTAATTTTATGAAAAGAGAAATTCGGAAGCTTTTTCAGAATGTCAAGTCGTGATTCCTTTAACCGAACATCGTAGTAATCATTAAGATCATCTACACCGATTACTTTAATGCCCTTATCTGATAGCCGTTGGGAAAGATGAAACCCAATAAAACCCGCAGCACCAGTAACAAGAACACTTCCGAAATTCATAATACAATATTTTCGCGCAAAAATACGGCAAATCTCCTTAGATTTGCAGAATTATTATAAACAATAAGTAATGACCGAGAATCAAAAACAAATCTCTAACTCCGATGAAATAGACTTGGGCGCCCTTTTTTCAAAAATTGGGGACTTCTTTAAAAATATAGGCTTGGGGTTTCTTAGGTTCCTTGCCTTACTTAGAAGAATACCATTAGAAAATAAATCATCGTTTATTGTTCTGATCGCTGCTGCCCTTATTGTTGGAATTTCGTACTCAACTTTCCTCAACAAGAAGTTCTATTCAACCACCATGATTCTGAATTCTGAATACCTCAATAAAAGAATTATTGACAACACCATTGAAAAATTAAATCTCTTAGCCGAGGAGGACAATAAAAAAGGGTTGGCCAATGTTTTACAAATTTCAGATTCGCTGGCAGAAAATATTCATGATTTCGAAGCAAAACCCTTTGTTGATGAATCTGAAATTATTGAATTAGAACTCTTGAAGGAACAATTGAAAAATGCTCAGACGGATAATAAGAATGAAAAGGTAATCGAACAGGTCATTAAACGAATCGGCATTGAAAACCGTCATGCTTTCGAAATCACCGTTCGCGTATATAATCCAACGGTTGTTCGCGAACTTGAAATTGCGCTTGTTAATTATTTAAAAAATAATGACTATCTAAAAAAACGCGTGGAGATCACCAAAAGTAATATGCTCGCACGCAAACAAAAATTGATTGGAGAATCTCAAAAGCTGGATAGCCTGAAATCCGTGATCTATGCAAACTATCAGAGTATGGCAGCGCAAAGTCGACAGGGCTCTAACAACGTGATCCTTAGCGATAAGGCCGTTACCAATCCAATCGAAATATTCAACCAGGATATTACCCTATATAATGAAATACAAACCATTGATCGTTTTTTGTATCTTCAAAATGATTTTGAACTGGTGGATGGATTTACTGAGTTCAGCAAGCCTTCCAGTGCGGGCACAGCTAAAATTTCAGTAATTGCCTTTTTAATAGCAATCGGTCTAGGCTATCTGCTTGTTGCTCTCTCCAGTTTCAATACATATCTCGCCAAACTCTCATAGTGATCCTGACTTTATTGAAAAAAGAATTCACCCTCGAACTCAGGCGCAAGTCTGTCATTTCAGGATTGGGTCTTTACCTTTTCAGTACCGCTTTCATTTGCTATCTCACCTTCAGCCTGAAACAAAACCAAATCACGCCATTGGTATGGAGTGCACTCTTCTGGATCACGATTTTATTCACCGTGATCAACACGATTGCTAAAAGTTTTATTGGCGAGAAACAGGGCCGCGACATTTATTATTATTCTATCGCAAATCCTGAGATGATTATTTTATCCAAGATCATCTACAATTTTTTACTTACGTTACTTCTAACATTTGCCGGATTTATTTTATTCATCACATTATTAAAAAATCCTTTGGCAGATACAGGACTATTTGCCGCACTACTCGTATTGGGCTCCATGGGCTTTGCTGCCTCGCTCACTCTACTATCAGGAATTGCCGCCAAAGCAAATAACAGTCATATCCTGATGGCTGTGCTCAGCTTCCCGATTGTGATCTCTATTTTGTTGGTGGTCATTAAAGTCACCAAAAATTGTATTGACGGGCTAGATCGCTCTGTGAGCACGAATGATATGTTAACGCTGTTAGCAATAAATTGCCTCGTAGCCGCTACCTCATACCTCCTCTTCCCTTATATTTGGCGAAATTAATTTAGCGAACTACCCACAGTGAAAACCTGGCTAAAAATAACAACCGTAATTCTTCTCACTTATACCATTGTTGCAGGGCTCCTGTTTGATGTTCCCAGGCTCAATATTGTAAATGAAACTATCCGGGCCTTATACTTTCACGTGCCCATGTGGTTTGGAATGGTGGTCTTGTTTTGTGTTTCTACCGTATATGCGGTTCAGTATTTAAGAAATCCCTCGATCCAGAAAGACATTAACTCCGTTGAATTTGCCAACACCGGTCTCATGCTTGGGATGTTAGGGATTTTTACGGGCATGGTTTGGGCAAATTATACCTGGGGCTCACCGTGGCATGGTGATCCTAAACAAAACGGGGCGGCCATTTCCTTGCTTGTATACCTGGCCTATTTTGTTTTGCGCGGATCGATTGAGAATGAAGAACAAAGAGCCCGACTCAGTGCTGTGTACAACATCTTTGCCTTCGCAGCCATGATTCCTCTCATCTTCATCATTCCACGCATGACCAGCTCCATGCATCCCGGCAGCGGTGGCAATCCGGGTTTCAATATGTATGATCTGGATAGCAAAATGAGAATGGTGTTTTATCCCGCTGTAGCGGGATGGATTTTGCTTGGCATATGGATCGCCACCTTACGCATTCGTGTTCGTAAGATAGATGAAAAATTAATTGAACTGGAAAATGAATAAGCGTACGTTCCTACTAGCCTTTCTTGGTTTCTTTTTTCTTAGTCATCTCACCATGGCACAACCTGAAATGGCTGATACCATGCGCTCGGAAGGGAAAATTTATGTGGTGGTGGCTATTCTGCTGATCATTTTTGCCGGATTATTCGGTTATCTGGTAATGCTAGACCGCAAAGTAACGCGGATTGAAAAAAAACTACCCGAAAAGAAAGTCTAAATCAGTTGTTAAAATTTTACTTTTGTAGTCCATTTCGCACTTTAGGATTTACCTTTGCGTTTCGAACTTTGTCACCAAATGGCATTTCCATTTGATGTCAGTTCATCCAAAAAATCAACAGCCTATGAAGAAGTCCTATATAATCGCCATTCTTTTCATTGCCGCGGCAATAGCAATTATCATTAGCACTGCAGGAGATGCCAGCACATATGTTTCTTTTGATCAGGCCTACCAAATGGCCTCCAATGGAAACAAGACCCAAATACACGTGGTTGGAAAACTGAAAAAAGACGAAGCCGGAAATATCGCAGGCATTGAAAAAAGTGCGGATAAGCTTTCCTTCTCCTTTATCATGATTGACGAAAACCAAAAAGAGCAAAAGGTGTATTATAACGAGCCAATGCCCCCCGACTTCGCCCGCTCCGAACAGGTAGTGGTTATTGGCAATTATTACGACAATACTTTCCTTGCCAACAAAATTCTACTGAAGTGCCCTTCTAAATATCAGGAAGAAAAAATTAATGCGAGTATTTAACGAAATCCTATTAAACTATTCGCTTATTGATAAGTTACTAATTAAACTTCCGACTTTGTTTTCATAATCCTTCTATAATGCATTATTTCATTGGCAACCTGGGCCATCTTTTTGTAATCCTATCTTTTGTTACCTCATTGATTAGTGTGTTTGCCTACTGGAAAAGCAACACAGCACTGGCGGAAGAAAAAGAACAATGGCTAAAAAATGCGCGCATCTCTTTTTATGCACATAGTGGGGCCGTGCTGGGAGTTGTAGCCTGCTTGTTTACCATAATTTACAATCACTATTTTGAGTATCACTATGCTTACAGTCACTCAGACAGCCATCTGCCTCTACACTATCTGATTTCCACTTTTTGGAACGGCCAAGAAGGAAGTTTTCTGCTTTGGATATTCTGGCAAGCCCTACTAGGAATCGTTTTACTTAATACTCAACGTAACTGGGAGGCCCCTGTAATGGTGGTCTTCGGATTGGTGCAAGCATTTTTGGCTTCCATGATTTTAGGCGTGGTGATTCCATTCCTTGATATAAAGTTAGGCAGCTCACCGTTCATTTTATTGCGCGATGCGATTGATGATCCCATCTTCAAACTCCAGCCTGATTTCATTCCAAAAGATGGAAGCGGCCTGAATCCACTTTTGCAGAACTATTGGATGGTGATTCACCCCCCTACTTTGTTTTTAGGTTTTGCTTTATCGCTTGTGCCTTTTTCTTTTTGCATAGCTGGCTTATGGTTAAAAAAATATACCGAGTGGATTAAACCTGCGCTACCCTGGGCGCTTTTAAATGGAGCCGTTTTAGGTCTTGGTATTTTGATGGGGGGCTACTGGGCGTATGAAACACTCAATTTCGGAGGTTATTGGAATTGGGACCCTGTTGAAAATGCCGTGTATGTGCCATGGCTCATCCTGATTGCGTCTATTCATACGATGATCACCTATAAAAATAGCAAGGCTGCGTTAAAAAGCTCTATCATTCTCAACATCGCTGTGTTTGTCCTTATTCTTTACTCAACCTTTCTCACGCGAAGCGGAATTTTAGGTGATGCTTCGGTTCATTCATTCACTGATTTAGGTCTCTCAGGTCAGCTGTTGATCTATCTCCTATTCTTCACAGTAGCAGCAATTATTCTATCCATCATGCGATGGAAAGAGATCCCTACTTCAGAAAAAGAATCGTCTGTTTATTCACGTGAGTTCTGGGTTTTTCTTGGTGCGGCCACGCTTTGTCTTTCAGGGTTTCAGGTAATCATCCCAACTTCTTTTCCGGTTATTAATGAAATAGCAAGTTGGTTTGGTGCCGATCTCCGGTTGGCTGTTCCGGGCGATCAGGTACAGTATTACTCTAAATTCCAACTATGGTTTGCGGTGGCCATCGCTCTGATATCGGGCACGGGCCAGTTCTTCTGGTGGACGAAGATGGAAAAAGAAAAGTTGAAAAAGGAGATTGTTCCACCGATTTTAATTTCTCTGGTGGTGTTCGCCCTGATCATCGTAATTGCCCGGGTATATACTCCGGCCTACCTTTTATTAACACTTGCCGGAGTTTTCATCATCGTCTCCAACATCAAAGTTCTTGTATCGGTATTTAAAGTAAATCCATCCTTATCGGGAGGGGCCATTGCCCATATTGGTATCGGCATGATGTTGATTGGTGTGATGTTCTCATCGGGCTATTCAAAAGTGGTGTCATTGAATAACACGGGCATGCTGATCTCCAAAGATCTGCCCACGGAGTTCAACCGTGATAACCTTTTACTATTTATCAATGAGCCCCGCACCATGGCTGGCTACGAAATCGAATATCGTGGTGAACGTGTTGAGCCCAATAAAGTAGACGGCTACGTAAGCAAAAACGATATCGACTTAACCTTTGATCCATACAAAGTGGTGGCTAAAAAGGATATCGAATTTGAGGGGAAGAAAATACTGAATGCAAAAGACACATTCAGTATTAATCCCGAGAACACGTATTACGAAATAGAACTTAGAAAAGATGGCGAAGTGGTGGCCTCTCTTTTTCCACGTATTCAGATTAATCCTTCCATGGGCGGGTTTGTTGCATCACCGGATATTAAGAGAAACGTAACGCGTGATCTGTATACGCACGTTTCGCTACCGATGAACCGTGAAGAAGAACCAGAGTGGAGTGAAGCGGAAGAAACACGCGTACGCATAGGTCAGCAATTTTTTGTCAATGATTATGTGGCTGTCTTGGAAAGTGTCACCAAGATTGACCGGATTGAAGGCATTGAACTCGCTGCTGAGGATGTAGCCGTACAAGCCAAAATAAAGATCACCGGTGAGCGTGACGCTTATTATTCTGAACCTATTTTTCTGATCAAAGACCGCGCCCAGGTAGGCCGGCTTTCCTCTGAAATCAAGGACCTGGGTGTGAATATCACATTGCTTAACATTCATCCGGAGACCAATGAATTCAGCCTGGGCTTAACCACCCGGCAGAAAGACTGGGTAATTATAAAGGCAATGGAAAAGCCCATGATCAATGTGCTGTGGCTGGGCACTGGAATACTGATGATTGGATTCTCTATGGCAATGGTGCGCAGGTTCAAAGAATTCAAAAAACAAGGCAGCGTCTAAATTCGTCCTGCTACTTCTAGATATTCTGTTTTTTCATTTCGCTTACTGCATACGCACATGCTCTTGCCGTCATGGCCATGTAGGTAAGTGAGGGGTTTACGCACGAAGAAGAAGTCATAAAAGACCCATCGGTAATAAAAACATTTTTCACCTCGTATAGCTGATTGAATTCATTAAGCACCGAAGTTTTTGGATCCCTGCCCATGCGCGCGCTGCCCATTTCATGATTGGCATTTCCTGGAAAAGAAATATTTGAATAGGGTTGCACATTTTTATAGCCAACCGCCTCCATCATCTCGGCCATGGAGTTGGCCATATCTTTTTGCATCTCTTTTTCATTATCCTTAAACTCAACATCGGTTGCCAATGTAGGCCTGCCCCATTTATCTTTTTTATCGTGATTGAGTGTGACCCGATTTTCAGAATATGGAAGACATTCGCCAAAGCCACCAAAACCAATGGTCCAGCCAGCGGGCTCTTGTAATTTTTCTTTTAATGCCGCTCCTATCTCTAAATCATTATTGCCTCTGCTCCATCCTCCACGGCCAGCCCCACCCTGATAGCCAAAGCCACGTAGGTAATCGCTTCTCTTTTCGGTGAGATTTCGAAATCTTGGAAAATAGATGCCATTAGGCCTTCTTCCAGAATAATATTTGTCTTCAAACCCCTCAACCTGAGCATTGGCTCCCGCGCCCTTATGGTGATCCATAATGTTTCTTCCAACCTGGTCACTTCCATTACCCAAACCATTTGGAAAACGCGCGGATGTTGAATTGAGAAGAATGAACGAAGTTGCCAAGGTGGCCGCATTCAGAAATATGATGCGCGAATAAAACTCCATCACCTCATTGGTTTCAGTATCAACAATTTCAACCCCGGATGCTATTCCTTTTTGCTCATCATAGATAACCCGATTGACCAAAGAATGAGGACGCAGAGTAAGATTGCCGGTAGCAAAAGCCGCGGGCAGTGTGCTGGCATTCGTGCTGAAATATGCTCCGTAAGGACAACCACGATGACATTGATTACGGTATAAACAAATTCCACGGCCTTTCACAGGTGCCGTAAGGTTGGCAACTCTTCCTATCGTCATCTTGCGTCCCGCAAATCTCGCTTCTACCTTATTCTTAAAATCCTCTTCTACACAATTCATTGCCATTGCCGGTAAAAACTTTCCATCCGGCAAGTGCGGAATACCTTCTTCTTTTCCGCTCACACCAATAAATTGTTCAACATAATCATACCAGGGAGCAATATCTTTATAGCGAATGGGCCAGTCCACGGCAATGCCATCTCGCTGATTGGCCTCAAAATCAAGATCGCTCAAACGATAACAATGACGGGCCCATAATAGTGAACGACCACCCACAATATCACCACGAATCCAATCAAAGCGTTTGGTCTCTGTGTAGGGATTCTCAAGATCATTCACATAAAAATGCTTATTGTCTCCCCCGATTGAGTAATGCCGCACCTGGATATGGCAACGCTCACGGTCCTCTTGTGTAAGGCGTCCGCGGTGGTCAAACTGCCAGGGATGATGAGTATCGGTAGGATAGTCGGGATGTTCTACATTTTTACCTCGCTCCAGCAAAAGTACTTTTAATCCACTCTCACAAAGTTCTTTAGCGGCCCAGCCACCGCTAATTCCTGAGCCTACCACGATTGCATCGTAGGTATTCTGCGCTTGTGCTTTCAGATTAAGATTCATTATAGGGATTTTTAAAAGTAAAAATTCAGAAAAAATATCGGTCAAAAATAACCTTCCGAATAAAAGTAATCTTTAGGTCTTTAAATCCTTAAAGACTCATTATTTTTGCACGATTTATCCACTCCTAAACAGCCACTATGCCTAGAGATCGCAGTATTCGCTCCGTGCTAATTATCGGTAGCGGCCCCATTATTATAGGTCAAGCGTGTGAATTTGATTATGCCGGCTCACAGGCATCGCGTTCGTTGCGTGAAGAAGGCATTGAGGTGATCCTGATCAACTCCAATCCGGCCACCATTATGACAGACAAAGTGACCGCTGATCATGTGTACCTTTTGCCCCTGGAGAAAAAATCCATTCGCGAAATTCTTGAGAAACACCATGTGGATGCCGTGTTGCCCACGATGGGCGGTCAAACAGCATTAAACTTATGCATTGACTGCGAAAAGGCTGGGATATGGCAACACTATGGCGTTAAGATCATTGGCGTTGATATTGAAGCCATTGAAACTACGGAAGACCGCGAAAAATTCAGGTTGAAAATGATTGAATTGGGAGTGGGTGTTTGCAAGGGCTCAACGGCCACTTCCTTTTTGGAAGGAAAAGAAATTGCCCAGGAGATTGGGTTCCCTTTAGTAATTCGCCCTTCCTACACCTTGGGAGGAACAGGCGGTGGTTTTGTAAATGCACCCGAAGAATTTGATGAGGCCCTGAATCGCGGCTTGCATGCTTCACCTATTCACGAAGTGCTGGTGGAGCAAAGCATCAAGGGCTGGAAAGAATATGAGTTGGAGTTGCTGCGCGATGGTTTAGGAAATGTCATCATCATTTGTTCGATCGAAAACTTCGATCCTATGGGTATTCACACGGGTGATTCCATCACGGTGGCGCCTGCCATGACCTTGCCAGATACCGTTTATCAAAACATGCGCGACCTGGCCATTAGAATGATGAATGGCATTGGGAAATTTGCCGGAGGTTGCAACGTGCAGTTTTCTGTAAACCCCGACAACGATGATATCATTGGTATTGAAATCAATCCACGGGTGTCACGCTCATCAGCGCTGGCTTCGAAAGCAACGGGATATCCCATTGCGAAAATTGCCGCCAAACTTGCCATCGGTTACAATTTAGATGAATTACAAAATGCCATCACCGGCACAACCACAGCTTACTTTGAACCCGCTCTGGATTATGTGATCGTCAAAATTCCTCGTTGGAACTTTGACAAGTTTCAAGGTGCGGATCGTAGACTCGGCCTTCAGATGAAATCAGTAGGTGAAGTAATGGGTATTGGAAGAAATTTTCAGGAAGCGTTACAAAAGGCGTGTCAGTCGCTGGAGATCAGAAGAAATGGTTTGGGTGCAGACGGAAAAGAGATGACCAAACAAGCCGATCTTTTATACAGTCTTGAACATCCAAGCTGGAACCGGCTGTTTCACATCTATGACGCCATGAAGCTGGGCATCTCCATGAAAACCATTCTTAAGCTTACTAAGATCGACAAGTGGTTTCTGGAACAGATCTGGGATTTGATTGAGCTCGAGAGAGAAATTGAAAAATATCGACTCGATACAATACCGGCCACTTTAATGCGCACAGCAAAAGAGAAAGGTTATGCCGATCGTCAGATCGCTCACCTGATCGACTGCAAAGAAAGCCAAGTTCACAAGAAGCGCAGAGAAATGGGCATCAACCGCGTTTATAAAATGGTGGATACCTGTGCTGCTGAATTCGATGCAAAAACAGCGTATTACTATTCAACCTTCGACAAGGAGAATGAATCCATTGCCAGCAATAAAAAGAAAGTAATCGTATTAGGCTCAGGCCCAAATCGCATCGGGCAGGGTATTGAGTTTGACTACTCGTGCGTACATGGTGTTCTGGCTGCAAAAGAATGCGGTTATGAAACGATCATGATCAACTGTAATCCTGAAACCGTTTCTACTGATTTTGACATTGCCGACAAGCTTTACTTCGAGCCTGTATTCTGGGAACATCTCTGGGACATCATCCAACACGAAAAACCAGAAGGTGTAATCGTTCAGCTGGGCGGACAAACCGCTCTTAAGCTTGCTGAGAAACTTCATAAGTACGGAATAAAAATTATGGGCACTTCTTTCGATGCGCTAGACCTTGCCGAAGATCGTGGTAGTTTTTCTTCTTTGCTCAAAGAGCTAAATATTCCTTATCCCGAATTTGGTGTTGCCACCGATGCCGATGAGGCGTTAGAAGTTTCCAAGACAATTGGCTTCCCTCTATTGGTTCGACCTTCGTATGTGCTGGGAGGTCAAAGCATGAAGATTGTGATCAATGAGAAAGAACTGGAGAATCACATTATCGATATCTGGAAACACCTGCCCGAAAACAAGGTGCTGTTAGATCATTTTCTGGATAGCGCTATCGAAGCAGAAGCCGATGCAATCTGTGACGGTGAAGATGTATACATCATCGGTATTATGCAGCATATCGAGCCGGCTGGTATTCACTCGGGCGACTCCTATGCGGTGCTACCTCCTTACAACCTGGGCGATTTGGTAATCAAACAAATTGAAAGCTACACCAAACGTATTGCAGTCGCATTAAGAACCGTGGGGTTAATCAACGTTCAGTTTGCCATAAAGAATGACCGGGTGTATATCATAGAAGCAAACCCGCGCGCTTCGCGCACTGTACCTTTCATCTGCAAAGCATATGATGAGCCTTACGTGAATTATGCCACCAAGGTGATGCTGGGTGAAAAGAAGGTGAAAGATTTTACCTTCAATCCAACCAAGAAAGGGTATGCGATTAAAGTGCCCGTGTTCTCATTCAATAAATTTCCCGAAGTAAATAAAGAATTAGGACCTGAGATGAAATCAACCGGAGAAGCCATCTATTTTATTGATGATTTAATGGATGACTACTTCATGAATATTTATGCAGAAAGAAATCTTTACCTGAGCAAGTAGAGAAGTCAAAACTCTGTTTATTAATGCACTACTTATGGAGAGGCAATTCGATTGTAAAGATTGAACCCTCTCCATGCTTTGACTTAAAAGAAATTACCCCGTTCAGTTTTAATACTGCTTCGTTGGCGATAAACAGTCCTAAACCAGAACCTGTCGAGGTGGTGGTGGCCCGATAGAACATCTCAAATATTCTATTCTTGTATGACTCCTCGATACCTTCACCATTATCCTCTACCTCAATAAATACGGTGTCCTTCGCATATGATCTGATCCTGATCTCAGGAACAAATCCGTTTTTCTGTTTTTGAAATTTTACTGCGTTTGAAATAAGGTTGCTCAATATTACTTTTAATAAGAATCGATCCGCTTTTATGTGGGGATAATCGAGTTGCAGGGTAAACCGAATTGCGTTGTAGCCATTCAGAAATTTCAGGTTGTCGAAAATTTCCTCCAGCTGGTGGTGAAGGTTGACCTCCTCAATCTCAATTTCCTTTCGGCTTGCTCTCGAGTGCTCTAATATCTCTTCTGTGAAGTCTTCTAGCTTCTTTACGCTTTGCTCAATTCTTGAGATGTAAGGAAACTCCGAATTGCTGTCGGATTCTAATTTGCTGATGGCAATAAGGCCTCTGATTGATTTTAGCGGAGCACTGATATCATGGGAAACGCTATAAACAAATCGATCCATTTCATGATTCGTTTTACTCAGCTGGCTGTTGGCTGCTTCAATTTGCTTTTTCTGGATGGTGAGTTCTCTCTCGGAATTCCGCAAATCAGTGATCACACGACCAATCAGTGTGGAGCCAAAAAACATGGTGCCCATGCCCAGGTGCACATTTAATAACTCCGTTGATACATTTAAACCATGCACCAAACTCTCAAATTTCAAAAGGGGCAGAATGTAGTTCAAAATAAAAATCACGGAATTGACCAACACTACATAATTAAATCCGTGACGAACCGCCAACATGGTGGCCCCAATACCATACAAAAACCAGTACTTATCAAAGCTTATAATAAATCCCAAAACCACAAACAGAAGTGTGATAGCAATAAACTCTATCACCGCTCTGGCGTTTCCATACTTACTCTCAAAGACTTTGCTCTCGATCGTTACCAGCTTAAAAAAATATTTTGTTTTTACAGGAATAAAAAAATGCAAAAGGGGCAACCCGATTGAGAAAATAGTGATGAAATCAGAAAGCCACAGAAGTGAAACCTTCTCCAGGTCACCATTTACAAATGTATAATGGTAGGTGTAAAACGAATTGATCAGATCCGGAACGACAATACCCAGCAAAATAAATTTACCAAATGATTTTGTGTCAGATAGCCCGTTGGAAGCGTACACCAGATCTTTGCATAGAAACCACGATGCGAAAACAATTACTGGTTCACGCGTGGCTAAAAAAAGAATGCGATCCCAGTCACCGGGTGCCTGCCATAGAAAAAGGGTTACCAGTGCGTTGATGAAAGCCAACGGCAGAATTCGTGGCCCAAACCAATGCACCATAACAAAGGCCAGAGAAGTTGGGAGGTAAAGTAAAAGTGAATCGGTATAGTTTCGAACGTAAAATGAAATATAGGAGCCCGCCAGCAAAATAAGCATGAGCAAAACCCACGTTCCCAGGTTCCACGTATGGTTCTTAGAATCCGAAAATATCCGCATAGACTTTGTAAACATACTACCATTTGTGAATGAAAATGATCAATAACACTAAAAAATGGACTAATTGATGTAATTTTTACCCGATTGTATTTGATTGAAACCATTAACTTTGCTTTCGGGTTAAGGCCATACGACACTATTACCATGTTCAGATTTTTACTCATTTTATCAATCATCGGATATCTTATCTACAAGATCGGTGGATTCTTTTTCAGGGCAGGAGCCGCTTCTCAGCAAATTCGCCAGAAATCCCCCAAGCCTCAAAACTCAGTTCATACCGACCCAGCAAAGGACAAAAAGAATGGTCATATCAAAGGCGGTGAATACGTAGATTACGAGGAGGTGAAGTAATTCACATCACACTTTTTCTAAACGGGTTTACTTTCAGGTTACTTTCTGATACTTTTATTTGTAAAATGCCGGACCAATGAAAGGTTTTTTTTTAGTCGCACTGATACTCATTCCTTCTTTTTTATCGGCTCAAGCCTATCAAAAAAGACTGGCTTTAGTGATCGGCAATTCCAACTATCAAAACGGAGGCTCATTACCAAACCCCGTAAATGATGCTACTGCGATTGCGGCATCACTTCAATCGGTAGGATTTGAAGTGATGAAATACCAAAATGTCACCCAAAAGGAAATGAAAATGGCCATCAATGCCTTCGGGCAAAAATTGAATGGTTACGAAGTAGGTGTGTTTTACTATGCCGGGCATGGCATACAAAATAAGGGGATGAACTACATGATCCCCGTGGAAGCCGATTTGCAAACCGAAGAGCAAGTTGAATTTGATTGTGTCGCTGCTGACCGGGTATTGGCTTACATGGATGCCGCCCAGGTAAAAGTAAATGTGATCATCATGGACGCTTGCCGAAACAATCCCTTTGAGAGAAGCTGGCACCGAAGCGCAAGCGGCAATGGCCTGGCTATGATGAATGCCCCCACCGGAACGTTGATTGCTTATGCCACTGCTCCGGGGCGTGTAGCATCCGATGGACAAGGTTCTAATGGATTATACACCAGCGCCCTTCTCAAATACTTGAATGATCCAAAATTGTCTATCGAACAAGTATTCAAAAAAGTGCGAACCGAAGTGACAGAGAAATCAGCGGGGGCACAGGTTCCTTGGGAGACCACCTCACTTACCGGTGATGATTTTTATTTTGCCACTGCAAATATTTCAAAGGGCTCTATAATTAAGAATGAAGTATTGGCAAGCAATACCGAAACAAAAAATATCGCTGTCAAAAGAACCTTTACTGATGTAACCGAAGAGAGTCGAAAAAAAGCAAAGGCTGTTTTGGATGAGGGCCATACGGCTTACAATGAAGATAATCATAACAAAGCAATTGATTTATATACTCAGTCCATGCAGATAAATCCAAACTACGATGAGGCCTACTATTGGAGAGCCAGTGCCCTTTACACTCTTAAGAAATACAAAGAAGCTATCCCTGATTTTGACAAAGCCATTGAGTTAAATCCAATTAATGAACAAGCATACTATTATCGTGGGTTAACGAATTACTTTCTGGAGGCTTACCAGGAAGCGCTTCCCGACTTTGATAAAGCGATTGAACTGAATGCGGATGTGGCCTCCATGCATTACTGGCGTGGACAAGTAAAATACATACTTAAGTCCTTTGAGTCAGCTATTATTGATTATTCCAAATCTCTGGAGCTTAACAAAAATGATGGCGATGCTTTCAATGGCCGGGCGAATTGCTATTACATGCTTCAAAAATACAAAGAGGCAAAAATGGATTATACCAAGGCCATTGAACTAGTGCCAAATGATGCTGCATCATACAAATATTGGAGGGGAATCTGCAATTACAATCTGAATCTGGCACAGGAAGCGCTCAATGATTTTACCTCTTACCTGAATAAAGAACCGGATGACTCATACGTTTTATTAATGTCTGCGCATAGCCTATATATTTTAGAAGATTACCAGCAAGCAACTACCTATTATACCAAAGCCATCTCCATTAAATCAGATTATACGGAAGCGTACTATTGGAGAGGTAATGCCTATTTCAATCTTGGCAGAAAAAGCGAAGCCACACGCGATGTTGACAAAGCCATCTCATTGGACCCGGAAAATGAAACCTATAAAAAATTCAAGCGCGACAATTTGAATTAACGTAACCACCAAATTGGTCAACCTTTGATAAAATATTCAAGAAAGTGAAAATTCATTTCCATAAATACCAGGCAACCGGCAACGATTTTGTACTCATAGACAATCGCACAAGCGGATATTCTTTTACGAAAGAGCAAATTGAAAAAATCTGTGACCGTAGATTCGGTGTGGGTGCCGATGGCCTGATGTTGATTGAGAAACATCCCTCCCTGGATTTCAACCTGGTGTATTTTAACAGTGATGGCTCACAAAGCCTTTGCGGGAATGGAAGTCGCGCGGCCGTGGTGATGGCCGCAACACTGGGCCTGCTCAACACCAATACAAAATTCAATGCCTATGATGGGGCGCATGAAGCAGAACTACTCAACACAGGGATCGTGCGATTGAAAATGAATGACGTGAACGTTGTGAAAAAATCAGGAGATGAATATTTTATCAACACAGGTTCACCCCATCATTTGCGTTTTGTGAAAGACGTAAACAATTATCCCGTTGTTGAAGAAGGAAGAAAAATTCGTTATAGCGAGAACTACACACCCGCAGGCACCAATGCAAATTTTATTCAGCTGCAGGATAATAACACTATTGCCGTGCGCACCTATGAACGTGGCGTAGAGGAAGAAACTTACTCCTGTGGCACAGGCGTGACAGCAGCTGCCCTGGCAGCCAGTCTTCATGGATACACCTCCCCCGTTCACATAAAAGTGAAAGGCGGTGAACTTTCCGTAGAATTTTATGCCAGCCACTCCGGCCCCTCTGGCAGCCTTCCCGTCACATTTCACGATGTTTTTCTTATCGGCCCTGCCAAAATGGTGTTTGAGGGCGATTTGGAACTATAATTGCACCGCGAAATCCTTAAATTTGAGCCCCTTTTATGGGCTTTGGGTTATAGGTTTTAAGCGTTCAGTAGTTTTTATTTAAAACACCTCTGCCAACTCTTACAGCTTCCGCCTTTCTGATGTTAAACGTTACAGTACTATGTTAAAATTGATTTCAAAAATTTTCGGAACCAAGTCAGAGAAGGACATCAAAAAAATGATGCCCCTGGTGGAGCTAACTAAAAAGGAAGGAGAACAACTTACCGCCCTTTCTCATGATCAACTGAGGGGAAAGACTGCCGAAGTGCAACAATTCATTAATGATCAATTAAAACCCATTGACAATCAGATTGCAGCCCTCCACACCCGCGTCTCTGAACAGCGTGATCTGGACATTCATGAAAAGGAATCCATCTTCGCTGAAATCGATAAGTTAGAAAGTCAGCGCAATAAGGATCTTGAAACAGTATTGATAGAAGTGCTGCCAAAAGCATTTGCCATCGTGCGCGAAACCGCCCGCAGATTTAAAGAAAATGAATACCTGGAAGTAACAGCTACCCAACACGATATCATACTTTCAGCAAAAAACCTGAACATAAAAATCAACGGGGACAAAGCCCAATGGAGCCGTCATTGGATGGCAGCTGGCAATATGATCACCTGGGACATGGTGCACTATGAAGTGCAAATCATAGGTGGCATCGCATTGCATCAAGGCAATGTGACCGAAATGGCTACGGGTGAAGGTAAAACGCTCGTTGCAACCTTCCCAGCATTCTTAAATGCACTTGCAAAACGAGGTGTCCATATTGTAACCGTAAACGACTACCTCGCCAGGCGCGACAGCGAGTGGATGGCCCCGCTATTTCAGTTTCATGGTTTGAATGTGGATTGCATCGATCGACATGAACCCAATTCTGTAGACCGCAGAAATGCCTATCGCGCGGATATCACCTACGGTACCAACAATGAATTTGGCTTTGACTATCTACGCGATAACATGGCCCGCGACCCTGAAGAATTAGTGCAACGCGGTCATCATTACGCGATGGTCGATGAGGTAGATAGCGTATTGATTGATGAAGCCCGTACGCCTTTGATCATTTCAGGCCCGGTTCCACGCGGTGATGAACATGAGTTTTATGATCTGAAACCACGTATAAACAAATTAGTAGAGGCTCAAAAGAAATTAATCAATCAATATCTCAATGATGCCAAAAAGCTGATTGCTGAAGGCAACGAAAAAGAGGGCGGTCTTGCTTTATTTCGTGCGCATCATGCGATGCCCAAGTACAAGCCACTCATTAAAATATTGAGTGAGACAGGGAATAAATCTATTCTTCAAAAGACAGAAAACTATTATCTGCAGGACAACAAAAAAATGATGCCCGAGGCAGACGCTCCGCTTTATTTCGTAATCGAAGAAAAAGACAACAGCGTAGACCTTACAGAAAAGGGTATCGACCTGATTACCGGAGAGGGAGAAGATGCTAAATTTTTCATCTTGCCGGAAATTGGAATTGAGTTAAATAAGATTGAGAAAGACAGCAGCCTGAGTGATGAAGAGCGTCTTCAAAAGAAAGAAGCGCTGATTCGTGATTATACCACCAAGTCGCAACGCATTCACAGTGTCAATCAATTATTAAAAGCATATACGCTATTTGAAAAAGATACCGAGTACATTCTGGTTGATGGAAAAGTAAAAATTGTTGATGAGCAGACCGGTCGCGTGTTAGATGGCCGCAGATATTCTGACGGATTGCATCAGGCGATTGAAGCCAAAGAAAATGTGAAGGTGGAAGATGCCACGCAGACATATGCCACCATCACCTTGCAGAATTACTTCCGCATGTATCATAAGCTTGCCGGTATGACTGGTACGGCCGAAACGGAAGCAGGCGAATTATGGGACATCTATAAGCTGGATGTCGTTGTAATTCCTACCAACAAACCCGTTACACGAAAAGATCAGGAAGATCTGGTGTATAAGACTATACGCGAAAAATTCAATGCCGTGGTGGATGAAGTGGTGAACCTTACTCAACAGGGAAGGCCTGTGTTGGTGGGTACTACTTCCGTAGAAATATCGGAGTTGGTTAGCCGCATGCTTCAGCTCAAGAAAATAAAGCATCAGGTGTTGAACGCGAAACAGCACCAGCGCGAAGCTGAAGTGGTAGCCGAAGCAGGAAAGCCGGGCACCGTTACCATTGCCACCAACATGGCAGGTCGTGGTACAGATATTAAACTTACTCCTGAATCGAGAGCCGCAGGTGGATTGGCTATTATTGGTACAGAGCGCCATGAGTCACGCAGGGTTGACCGCCAGTTGCGCGGACGTGCAGGCCGTCAGGGTGATCCGGGAACGTCACAGTTTTATGTTTCACTGGAGGATAACCTCATGCGCATGTTCATGCCCGAGCGTATTGCTCGTATCATGGACAGGCTCGGACTAAAAGAAGGAGAAGTAATTTCTCACTCGATGGTTACCAGTTCCATCGAACGCGCACAGAAAAAAGTTGAAGAAAATAACTTTGGCATTCGTAAGCGTTTGCTCGAATATGACAACGTGATGAACTCACAGCGTGAAGTAATTTACAAGCGCAGAAGAAATGCGCTCTTTGGCGAACGTTTGGAACTTGACATTCTCACCATGCTTTTTGATACCTGCGATGAAATTGTTGGTAATGCAAAAGCAGGAGATGGTGTAGAGAACTTCAAAATCAACGTATTGAGTCTTTTGGGATTTGATTTTGCCATCACGCCTGAAGATTTCGCAAAACAAGATCAGGCCGTGATCAGTGAGCGTCTTTATGAAGAGGCCCTGAAGCACTATCAATATAAAAACAAAGTGGCTGCCGATAAATCCTTCCCGATTGTGATGGATATTTTTAAGACGCGTGGGGGAACAATTGAAAATATCCTGGTGCCCTTCACCGATGGCATAAAGCAAATCGGGGTAGCCGCCAACTTAAAGAAGTGTGTGGATACAAAGAATGGCGAGTTAGTAAAGTCCATGGAGAAAATGATCACGCTGGCTATTATCGATCAGCAATGGAAAGAACACCTTCGCGACATGGACGACCTCAAGCAATCCGTCCAAAATGCCGTGTATGAACAAAAAGATCCCCTGTTGATTTATAAGTTTGAAGGATTTGAAGCCTTCAAGCGTTTCATCGCAAAAGTGAATGAAGAAACCATCTCCTTCCTGATGAAAGCCGATGTGCCCGTGCGTGAAGCAGAACAAGTGCAGGAGGCGCGTTCACAAAAACGTCAGAAACTAAGCGAGCAAAAAGAAGAGTCGCGTTCCTTATTACAAGGCGGAGGCCAACAGCCGCAAGGTCCTGAGCACCATGCTGAAGAAAAGATAATGCCCGTTAAATCTGAAAAAATTGCTGGCAGAAACGATAAAGTGACGGTACAGTACCCTGATGGCCGCGTGCTGAAGGATGTAAAATACAAGAAAGTGGAAGAAGATGTGAAGGCGGGTCGTTGTATTGTAATCGAAGGTTAATCGCCCTTAATGGTGATTGGTCTTATTTTTGAGTAGGATTAGTAAACGTTTTGTAACTTGAGCTATGACAATAGGTAGACAGATCACACTCACAGGGCTTATGATTCATTTATTGATGAGTTGTGTGGCTCAGAAAAAAAGTGATAAAGCTTACTACGAAAATCTTGCTGACGTGAGGCCCAGGGTTGTAGCGCCTGTTGACTCTACTCTCAGCGCTTCCGTTACTCCTAAAGAAAACAAGAGTGTTGATTATACCAAAACCGTGAATGAAAAAGTAGATGCTGTGTTGGACAGCATTGACCGCTTCAATCTCATGAGACGATCGGTGGATGGTTACACCATTCAAATCTACTCGGGACAAAATCGGGAAGATGCCATGAATGCTAAAAAGAAAATGACAACCAACCTGCCTGACCTTACCGCCAATCTTCAATATCAACAACCAAAATTCAGAGTTACAGTGGGCAAGTATTACAGCAAACTGGAAGCATATCAGGACTTAACAAAACTGCGCGAAAGTTTTCCTTCCGCCATTCTCATCCCTGAAAAGATTGCTATTCGATAATTAGCAAATCCGTATCAGCTATTCTTTCGCAAAACAAATCTATAATACGAGCGGGATCCATCTTTTAACGTCAGATAAAAACGGGAGCCCACCACACCGCCAAACTCGGAAAAGAGTTTTTGCCACTTGGCCGGTATCAGGGTTCTGATTCGCTCTGTTTTACTTTCATCTTCAAGTTCAATGGACGCAATTACATTTTTACTGATGTCTTCTTCTTCCAAGAGCTCAAGACCACAATTTCTCAATTGTTTTTTAAAAACATCAATTGTGTGATCACTTCTAAAATCTACCAGAAGTAAATAACCGCTCGGTTTCAATACCCGCTTCACTTCGCTGAGAAATTTTTCTACTGATCCGTACGCATGACAGGACTCCACATTCACTACTACATCCACGCTGTCTGAGGCAACCGGTATCGATTCAGCATTCCCTTGTATAAATTTTAAGTTAGGCAAAACATGAATCCGGTTGGCCAGATCGACTGCACTCTGCGCCAGGTCCATACCCGTGTAGAAAGCGGGCTTAAAATAATCAGCAATATGCCTGCCACCACCTCTTCCACTTCCCACTTCCAGCACGTGCTTACCTTCCAAAGGGGTTTTGGCGGCCAGATAATGATACATCTGCAAAGGATATTTTTGAATATTTATTTCATCAGGAATGAGTATAGACTTTTCGGATTCATTGGGTACGTAGCCATAATTCATAAAGTGCCAATCCGCTGCCGGTACTTTTTTCGCCAAAAGTTCGTAGGTGACTTTCGCATTGAAGCGCTTGAACCAGGCAAAGTGCTTGAGCACAGACATTATCTTTCTAAGCATAGATCACTGTTTAGTGCCGTTAAGGTAAAATAAAAAACAAGAGAAATTTATGATTTTTATCAAGGGCTACCTCTTGATGGCGCTTCCATTGATCGCTACTCCATATCCTGAATGATGTTCACAAAGATGTCATAGTTGGCAAGTTCAGCCTGGATCAAGTGGTGGCTCTCTTTTAGCTCTATTAATAACTTTTCAAAACCCGATTTAGAGGTAATTTCATCTGACCTTCTGACCAGCATACGAATTTCCTGAAGTTCGTCTGTTATGCGCGGAATATTGTACAAATAAGAAATCGTCAAAACTTTTTCATACTCAATGTAATTTATAACCCCGGTTGCCTTGGCGGATTCCCACGCAGAATAGTGCAAGGTGGGATGTAGTAAACTGCCCATGTCAATGATTATGGGTGACTTTATAGACGATGATAGCGTGTCGGTTAAATCGATTCTCGCAATTGCCTGGACTTTAGCGTTGATCTCGATGGCTTCTTTCGAAGAACCCTTATATTCCAGCTTATCATCAATGTGTGGTACTAATTCCAGTTCTAATAATTCCAGAAATTGAAGATTTGTTTTCACGGCCTCATGAAGAGCACCTTTATTGATCTGGATTTCCTGCTTGATTTTATCAAAGGCATTATGCGCCTCCTCTCGATTGTTTTTTGCCTCTCTCCATTCGTCCAACTCAAAGGCTATCAGAATTCCAAACAGCGCACTAAAAAAACCAATCAGGTGATTAGGCCAGTCAACCCTCCAGGAACTAAACTTCATAGTTACGCTATGACCTCATCAAAGGTCTTGACAAATGCTTTCATTTCATCCGCTGTGCCAATGCTGACGCGACACCATTCTTTCTGCTGGTATTCCCAAACACGAATCAGAAATCCTTTCTCTTCAAGTTGGGTCAAAATCGTTTTACCATCTTTAGGCGAAGGGAATAGCAGCACATTCGTGCGAGGATTTCCATAAAATATTTTCTTGCCATCCAGGTAATTGGTTAATATTTTTCTGGCTACCGCATTTTTTTCGCGGGTCATCTTCATAAATTCTTCATCGCCTAAACTTGCCTTTGCAGCCGCCAGCGCTGTTTGACTTGGTGAAATAGTATCACCATACTTTCCTACCTTTTTCAATACATCAGGATGAGCCACTATGTATCCGATGCGAAGGCCTGCCAAACCATAAATCTTGGAAAAAGTCTTTGACACAATCAGATTAGGAGAGCGTTCTATTAACTGCACCATAGATTTTTGTTCGGAGGGTTCAAGAAATTCTATATACGCCTCATCGGCATAGACCAATGTTTTTTTGGAGGCTTCCTCACAAAATGATTTCACAATATTTGAATCCACCACTGTGCCGGTAGGATTGTTTGGGTTACAAGAGAAAATCAATCGTGTGTCGCTCTTGATCGCTGATAATAATTTTTGATAGTCAAACTCCAGCTTTTCGTTGAGATCAACTTTATCCCACGTTGCATTCATTCTCTCGGCATAGTTCATGAGCAGCGTGAACGTAGGGTAGGCGGATAATACTCTGCCCCCTTCCAATCCATAGGCAATTCCCGTCTGACATAATAATTCTCCTGACCCGGCACCTAATAAAATGAAGGAAGGATCTACCCCTTCTTTTTGTGCTATGATTTTCTTTAGTTCTTCCAACTCGTTAAATGCATAACGATTCCCTTCAGTCAAAATTTGCATCACCGCTTTCTTCGCCTTCTCCGATGGACCATACGGGTTCTCATTGGAATTCAATCTCACTTTAGCTCCTGCAGTTTTTCCTTGTTTAAAAAACGCTCTTTCGGCTTCACTTACTGGCGCAGCCATCAGGTTGTGCACGAATGCAGGTGTTACAGCAAACCCTGCTGTAAGAGCGAGTGATGATTTGAACCAGTCTCTGCGGCTAATGGATGTCATGGTGATTTAATTTAATGGTGAAATCGGTGCGAACTATTAATCAAACAATTTAACTAAAATCCAGGCAACTATATCACCTCAGGCGGAATAATGCCCATCTTCCTCATCAGAAAAGTTGCGTTGGCTTTTTGGGCCACACCCGGGTGGAGTGTATAATCGAATGTTAATTGATCATTTTCGATTTTCCCTTCAAAACAGGCATTGGCAACTTGATTCGGATACTGCGCAGCAAGATCTCCTAACGCAATATCATGGGTAGCTAACACGACCAGGGCACTCATGTCTTTTAATTGCCTGAGTAATTCGCGCGAACCCAATTGCTTATCGGTTGAATTCGTCCCTTTCAATATTTCGTCAAGCAAAATGAACATCGGCTTTTCGGTACGAAGATCTTGCATGATGGATTGAAGACGATTCAACTCAGCGAAAAAATAGGACTGATGATCTTGCAGCGAGTCGGTAGTGCGCATCCCCGATCGCAACGCAATCAAAGGCATACACCATTGACTGGCACACACTGGTGATCCAATGCTGCCTAACACGAAGTTTACTCCCAACGAACGAAGGAAGGTGCTCTTGCCAGCCATATTAGCACCGGTAATCAGCCAGATATTAGCCGGCTTTCCTAAATCAAGATCGTTTGTCACACGGCTGGTGTCTGGAATAAGCAAATGCCCAACCGCTCTGCTTTCCAATGCGGGCCGTGCGTTTACTTCCGCGAAAGCGTATTTAGGAAAATTGTAGTGAAGCGTGGCCAGCGAAAGTAGCGCATCCCATTCACTCAGCGATTCCAGCCAATGAGGTAGCTCGCTGGCATTTTCCTTGCGCCACTTTTCCAACTTACTTACCGCATGAAAATCGTAGAGGAACAAACCATTTCCAAACTGCATGGCAATGGGATTCATGCGCGACTCCAATGCATTCACCAACGCAGAAAACTGCTTAACTTTTTCAAATGCCTTAATGGCAATAGCCCGATGTTTCTTCATCCACACGGATTCAACTTTCTGCTGGGAAAGTAATTCAAAAATTCGCGCATAGTTTTTCAATACCTCTCGGGCAGAACTGAGTACTCGCTGAAACTCACCGATTCGTTTTGCATGAAATCCGGCTATGGTAAGCTGAATGATTGCCATCACAAACAGCAATGGAAAATAACTCCAATCGTAAATCGTCAGCCCTAAAATAGCTATTGTGATGGCTGGAAGAATCCAACGCATCAACGAGTAAATCGTGTTTCCGTAAATAAATGGTTTTTCTGAAAGCCAGTGAAAAAGCGTTGACCGGTTAAATGAAAAATCATTGATCTGTCGACCCAGTGCCCAAACCTGTTGCCGGAATTCCACCATCGCTGCTAATTCGCGCACGGCTTCTTGTCGCAGCAACAATTCATCCTTGGCATAGGGTAAATTTTTTAAATCAAATGCCAATCGCTCTTCGCCTAGCTGAGTGCTGCAGCGGTTGATATATTGAAACACAGAACCACTTCCAAACAAATCAAGATCGTGACCATACGGATGATGGGCATCCGCAAAGCGACTGCCATCCGAAAAATCAGTCGGTTCAAAACAGATATTCCTTGCCTCCTCCTGATTGAGGTGCTTCAGGAAATTAGCAAGCTGCTTCTTATCTTCATGAAATGACTGGCGATTGACCAGCGCGACAAAGACAACCAGCGGAACGATCAGCAGCCAAAAAAAATAAGCTTGAGAAAACCCTGCATACATCAAAAATCCCATGATCAGAACCAGCGCAACCCGGCTCCAGGAATACTTTCTGATCTTCTTTTCAATACGCTCGCCTTCTTGTTTGAATTGAAGCTCGCGTTGTTTATAAAATTCGGAGGAGGGCATTTCGAAGGACATGGGATCAGATCATTTTTTCGATCATGCCCATAACTTGCGATAAGAACAATTTATCGGTTTCATCAAAATCGTCTAGCTGATCACTGTCTACATCGAGTACCAGGGCAACTTCTCCATTCTTTAATGCCGGCACTACAATTTCCGACCGGGAATCTGAACTACAGGCAATATGCCCCGGAAATTCATCTACGTTAGGAACGATAATCGTTTTTTTCTCTTTCCAGCTTGCACCACACACTCCCTTTCCAAAGGCAATCCTGGTGCAGGCTATCGGTCCCTGAAAAGGTCCAAGGACTAACTCATTGTTTTTAACTATATAAAATCCCACCCAGAAAAAATTCATGGTTTGTTTAAGGGCAGCGGCAATGTTTGAAAGATTGGCAATAAGATCTGGCTCTCCTGTGATGAGTGCTTCAATTTGAGGAACCAGTGTTTGATAACGTGTGGCTTTGTCTGAAGAGTTAGTGATGATTAGGGTTTCAGCCATACTAGTTCTTATAAAATTACGAACACAAAATTAAGGAAAGACAGGGGCTTAATCTTCCTAGGTCTGATAAAATAGCAGAATGATGATAAAAGCCATCAAAATTTCAACAATTTGTATAAGGCTGCGAAAATTCATCTTAGGCATTTCCCGGAAAGAAAAACATGGAAATTCTGCTAATAGTAGTACTGACCAAAATGCTTGATTCAAGCAAGATACAAGGTCTAAAATTCCATAAGCTCTGAAGCCTTAATACTTAAAGTCTTGGCAATAATGATAAGTGTACAAACTGTAGGGTTGATCTTTCCAGTTTCGATTCTTGCAATTTGAGATAGGCTAACGCCTGATTCATATGCAAGTTCCTCTTGAGTGAGGTTTTGCCTTTTCCTTAGTTTTTGGAGGTTTTTGCCAAATTTCACTAATACATCTTCGTCCCGAAAGTTCACGGAACGAAAAAGAAAATATTCCCTACAAATAGTTATAGCATATATGCTATAAATCGTAAATTTGATTATACCAAATCTTCAACCTTATGAAAAAGATTAGAAAAATTTCCGCCAATTCGTTCCTAGTGGTTCTATTGTGTATAAGTTTCTTATTTGTCTGTTGCTCAAAAGATCAAATGCTAGCACCTCCATCATTGCTAACAGGCAAGGATCTGATGGCAGCCATTTTCTTTGCAGATGGTCCTGCCTTAGAAAAGATTCCTGAGTTAAAAAAATCAATTAACATATCACTTTTTATCAATGATGCAACTCAATTAGAGGATATAAGAAAAGCCTATGGACTTTTACTTGATAAACTTGAAGAAAATGAACGAGGCTCTTTTAGTGATTTTAAAAGTAAAATAGAGAGTGGCGACCATATTGTTATAGAGGAAACAATTAATCTATATGGAAACAAGATAACTAATTTGTTGAAAAGCGAATATGGTTTAAAGGTATACAATCAGCTAGTACAAAATCAGAAAAAATTCGTTAAGGTAATTTCAAAATATGAGTCGCATCCATCTAATCAATATTCAGTTAAAAAACTTGTAGACAATCCTGAATTTATAAAGGAGTTCACTTCAGTGTACAATGAAATTAAGGAACAATCATTGAGTGGCAAAGTTGCATCAACAGAAAGTACAACATGTGTTTGGTTGTTTGCTGGAGCAGTCGCCTGGGTGGTGGTGGTATACGCTGTCTTAGCTTGGGTCTTCTTTTGGACTGGAGTTGAAGTAGATTGGGATTTTGGTGCATCCTATGCCATAAATCCAAAAGGTTCCCTTTTGAAAGACCAGGTAGTCAATTCAATTGCAGTGAACCTTACAACTGTCGGTAAATGATTAAATCAAAATTAAGTTATTTTCTCCCAATCGTATTTATCCTAAACATTCTACTATGGGTACTTTTGACAGTAGTCATATTGTCGTCAGCAGGACCCTACAATACAACTTCGTTTAAATTCCTGAATAAAAGTGAGTCTTTGACACTGAGAAGCTTTTTCCCTGAAGGGTTTGGTTTTTTCTCACGTGATCCCCAAGAGGAATTCCCTTTAATTTACAAAGAAGTTAATGACAACCTTGTATTATTAACGAAACCAAATAGTAGTTTGAAAAATATGCTTGGCCTTAGGAGGTCTCAAAGATCTATTTTTGCCGAATTAGGCATAATTGTAAGTGAAGTGGCTGATGAAGATTGGAGCAGATGTGCATCATCTTTGGTTGAATGCTGGAATTCAAAAACAATCAAAATTCTTAAAATAGAAAATATGAATCATGGCGCCAATTTATGTGGAACTTATTTAATAAGTACAAAAAAACCCATTCCATGGGCATGGCGAAATACATTTAAAGGTGAGATGCCGCAAAGATTTGTAAAACTGATAATTAGATGTGAATGAAATGGCTTGACCAATTTGCTGCTAAAAATGCGTGGAGTAATGTTCTTGGATTATCAAGGTCATTATTAGCTTTAGGAACTTTTCTTACCCTATTATTTAATCCTATATCAGAATTATTTTCAGGCAGCATACCAAGTGCCGACTTTTTGGGAATAAGTATCTTCCACCTTCTAAGTCCACAACTAGCAACTGCCAAATTACTATGTCTTTGTATTCTAGCATTAGTCATCATAGGATGGCGCCCAAGATACACAGCGGTTTTTCACTGGTGGATCTCATATAGCTTTGCGAATTCGGCCAATATACTTGATGGAGGTGATCATATATGTGTAATTCTAACAGCATTACTTTTGCCTATATGTTTAACTGACAATAGAAAATGGCATTGGCAAGTACACGAAAAATCTTTCCCTGATAGTATTTCTTTTGCTTCTAGGAGCATAACGGCTCAGGTGGCCATATTCGTTATAAAAATTCAAATATCCTTTATTTATCTTCATTCTGCGGTTGCGAAAACTATGGTTACCGAATGGATGGATGGTACCGCTCTTTATTATTGGTTTACACATCCTGTTTTTGGTGCTAATGAATTTATCGAAACAATAATTTCACCGCTTATATACAATGAGTTTTTTTCTACTTATATAACATGGTTGGTAATTATATTCGAGTTTTCACTTTTTGCCGGAATTCTTATGGATAGTAAATTAAAGCCCTACTTTATGATCCTTGGCATTTTCTTTCATTTCTTGATTTTCGTTATACACGGATTGTTTACTTTCTTTTTAACGATGACAGGTGCACTGATTCTGTATTTTGCCCCTACACATACCTTAGAAATAATAGCAAAGCCTGTTTTGATATTTAAAAAATATAAAAAAAATGAAAAATAAAATCAGCGAAAGTTTAGTAATAGCTATAATGGCTATTATCCCCATTACTTTCTTATTATACTCATGGGACATTATTCCCGAGACCATTCCAATCCATTACAATTTATCAGGAAAGCCTGACGGTTGGGCTGGAAAGAATAGTCTCATTGCCTTTGCTCTTTTACCGACAATTATATACGGAGTGCTTTTGATTATTCCAAAAGTAATTGGAAAGAGTTGGGGCGTAACTTACGTGTGGATCAGATTAATTTCAGTAATTATCATTTCCTGTACAGTACTAATCATGTTTTATTTGATCGTCTATCCTTCGACCGAAGGAATAAATTATAATTTCCTATTGATCGGTGTAGTAATTATCATAATGGGCCAATTTATGAAATCAATAGAGCCAAATTCTCTTTTTGGAGTGAGAACTCCATGGACCTTAAGCAACCGGGAAGTATGGCGTGATACTCATATCTTCAGTAGCAAAATATTGCTTGGGGCTGGTTTATTAATAATCGTATTTTCCCTATTTCTGCCATCAAAAGTCCTTTCCATTTCTGTCGTAAGTATCGTGGTAGGTACAGCTATTATAACTATAATTTATTCCTATTTCTCTAACAAAAAAATTGAGCCGAGGATGTAAAATAAATCTAACTCCCGAAATAGATTAAGATTTCTGATAACGTGCGGCTTTATCCCTGGATGGTGAAATAATTAGATTTTCTGCCATGCTGCTTATTATGAGTTGACAAAAATAGAAAAAGGGAATAGGGAATCAACTTTGTTATCGCTGATAAAGCCGGAGAACGATGATCATAGATGAAGTTCAACTCCCTTTATCAGCCATATTTAGGAACAGCAGATAAGGAAGCTGCTTCAGATAATCGCCATAGCCAACGCCATCATCACAAAGGGCGTTGCAGAAACTCCAAACTTTACTAACACTTGTCGAATTGTTATTGCTCATGTATCAGGCGTTGTTGTTTTCAATAAACCACGAAATATATTCCGGCATTCTGGCGCCCAGGTAATAAGGCAAATTCATAAGTATGTATGGTTTGCCAAGGGGGGTTACTGCCTTTTCTATCTTAAACTCACCACCATAAATTCTTATTGCATACGGGTGGTCGGCAGCCTCGATAAACTGATGAAGGGATTTTAGTGAACCAGTGACTCCCGATTTTACCTCAACAGGAATGACTTTATTTTTATAGGTATGTACCATATCTACTTCTGCGTTAGATTGCTTTTTCTCGCGCACCCAAAAATTTGGTTTCGGGTTGGTTGTAGCCGATAGAGACAGTACCTCCTGAGCAACTACGTGTGGAATAATAGCTCCGTTATGGGCAGTGCTCAAATCTTTAAGGCCCAACAGTTGACCCTGGATGCCCAGCGTATGATTAACCAAGCCGGTGTCTAAAAATTGTAAACGCGGAGATTTTCTAAGGTCCGGTTTTACGGGAGGTTGTAAATCAGTAGTAGGATAGATCAATCGGATAATTCTGGCATCATCCAGATTTCTCATGGCCTCGCCTACTTCGCGCGATCGATAATTAGAATTTCCGAACCCCTGAAATTTAATGCGCTGATCTACATAAAAAGGAGCGGTATCCATGATGTGCTTAATGATCTTCCGCTCGGTTTCGTTCGTGGTATATTTCTCCACATCTTTTTTATACGTTTCCCAGATGCTTTCATAAAGATTGGTTAAATCGGCCAGATTATTTTTCTCCACATCCGTTTTTACAACTTCCGGCATGCCGCCTATAATGACATAGCGATGAAAGATATCCAGCAAAATTTTATGGGCATATGGTTTTACGGGAATTTCCTGCAACTGGCTAAAGGCCGCTTCGTGCCCAATAGCCAACAGGTACTCCGGAAAGTTTAGCGGGTGAAGGTATAAAAACTCAACTCTGCCCACCGGAAAACTGGACACCTTGCGCATGGCAAATTCCAATAACGAGCCGGCAGCAATTACATGTAACTCCGGAAGTTCTTCGTAGAAATAACGCAGCAGTTGAATGGCTTTGGGCGACTCTTGAATTTCATCAATGAATAAAAGAGTACTTGCCGTCTTGCCTGCCGGTATTTTATTGGCCAGAAACAATGCTTCAGTAATTGTCTTTACATCATTGAAATCTTCGAAGTAACGTTGGTCTGCCGGTTTCTCCAGGTTCAATAAAATGCGGTGTTCATAGCCCTGGGCAAATGCACTAATTACTGTGGTTTTACCTACCTGCCTGGCTCCTCTTATAATAAGGGGCTTTCGGTTGGTGGCTGTTTTCCATTTATTCAGGTGGCCCGATATGTGGCGTACAAAGCTCAAAATGTGCTAAAAAGTAAGTTTGTAATAAAGTCAATGCATAAAAATACAAAATATGTAATAAAGTAAACCCAGATAGCTCATATTTTTGTAATAAAGTAAGGGCAGATTATACCAACTCCCCCCTGTTTTTTTAGTTTGGGGTTTTAGCGGGCATACCCAAGGTTGTTAAGTGCCGCGGATTCGGAAATTTTTAAGCAGGGTAGATCGTAGACCCCGTGTTGATAATCAACATTTTTTCGTCCTTAGGCAATTCGTCTTTCATTTGAAGCAACAGTGCCAGGCCGGCAATACCGGAAGGCTCACAGCGGATCGAATGTTTCTTGCTTATTTCAAGAGCTTCTTCAATAAAGGTTTCATCTACTTCCAAAATCCCCGAGAGGTTGCCGATGCGCTGGTTTTGAATCAGTGAATTGATATAAAACTGATAGTCATCCAACGAAGGCAGGTAGTAAGAAAAAAGTTTATCCATGCGCGAGTTGGCATCGTGTGTGGTAGCGCCTAAAAAATGACATTTGCTGATCTTTTGAATGTCGCCAGAAAACCGTGGATCGTGTTTATAGATACGGTTGTTAAATTCCCGTTCGGCAATAATCAAAATATTGACGAATAAATCGCCAGTTCCAAACGGTACAAAGCACCACGAAGGATGTTCATTCATTATTTCATAGGAAAGCCAGTCATAATAATTGTCATTGTAACGATCCAGGATTTCGCGATAGGTGATATCAATACCTTCCTTGTTATGCGTAAGTTCTTTGATCTCCTTCCCCGTAAGGGATTGTCTGCTCAAATCTGTTTCATAGATTTCACTACCCATCTTGCGCAACGAGTCTTTGATTTCCTTGCTGATCTTAAAATCCATCAGCACCTTCAGCTTCGTATTTACTTTATACAAATTAAAAAAATGTTGAATGGCTGCTGCTGCACTACCTGAAGAAATAATGGAAACCTCTTTTATGTGATATTGCTTTGCCTTGATCAGGACTTCCCACGCCATGCGTGATTTATGGGTGCCGGTGGGGTTCGTACTCTCATCTTTCAGCCATACATTGGTGAAGCCCGGCACATCTATCTGGAAAGTACTGGACGCTGGAAACTTAGGCTCATAAAACGGACGGGGAGGAAATTCTGGCTTCATCGGATCATTCTGTGAAGGAACATATAGACCTTCAATCTCTTCTCCTGAAAAATGATCGGTTCGTTTCTCATCCCTGAGCTGATCTTTCAACAAGTCAATTTCCTTATTCGATAATTTTTCAATCAGCACGTTCGCGATCTTCGTGGCAAATGAATCCATGTTTTCCGTGCCCAGGGATTGCATAGGCTTCACCTCTTCCATGTCATCTTCACCTGCATCCACCAGACTCTTGTATTTATCCCGGAAACGTTCGTTTATCAGAGAATTCCAGTCCTGTGTATTTTGTGTAGCGAATAACGCCAGCAAGTTGCGCAGCGTCTGCGTTGCTCCTGGCGGACTTTTGAGATTAAATGCCCTTCGTAATAAATCTTCGGAGGGACCTTGTGGATAGCTGAGAGAAAGTTGTGGATCCAGGGCGGGAGCATTCTTAACAAAATCCTTCACCGCCTTTTGAAGGCCGTGAATAAAACTCCATCGGCCCGTGCCTACCGATTCATGATGGCCTGTTCTGGTCAGTTGCTCACGAACCAGATCAAGAATTTCTTTGGGTATGCGTTTAGCGGAAGCCTTTTTCATCAATGACAAAAGATCGCAGTATCTGATGATATTAACAACCCGTTGGCATAATTACCTTTTTCGTTCATTCAACTAACTGAAGATTCGGGTTTGCTGTCTCCTTCAGATTGAGCGGGCACTTCATCTGTATTTCTACTCTCTTCAGAATTCTCCGTAACGCTTGTATCAACGATTTGCTCTTGCTGAGCGTTGGAGGGCGAGGCTTCTTCAAACTGCTCTGCAAAAAATCTTCTCTGTGAGATCAGGATTGTTGCCACACCAATAAAGATAGATGAGTCGGCAATATTGAATACCGGACTAAAGAATTCAAAGTATTGACCCCCTTTAAACGGAACCCACTCAGGCCAGTAAAAATTAAATAAAGGGAAATAAAGCATGTCAATCACCTGGCCATGGAACCATTTGGTTGGCGAATCGACCGGAGCATTGTTTAGATACACGCCATAAAAAGTACTATCGATTACGTTACCAATCGCTCCGCCTAAAATGAGCGCCAGGCAAATCAAAAAGCCATTGTGCGCGTTTTTTTTCTTCATCGAAATCAGATAATACGCGATTCCAAACATGGCCACAATTCTAAAAATGGTAAGAGCCAGTTTTCCAAATTCACTTTCCCACCGGATGCCGAAGGCCATTCCAGGATTTAACAAATAATGCAGTCTAAACCACTCGCCCAGCACATTAATCTCCTGGTGGAGATACATATTGTGATACACCAGCAACTTACTCGCCTGATCCAACACGATCACCACCAACGCAATCAAAAAATATTTTATATAACCCATAGTTCATTCCTGCCACACAGGACATCCATTAATTATGATCTTTCTTAACTCACTCTGATTTTAACCTTCAGTACAAAATCATCCATATCCACTTCGGTGGCCTCTGCAACATTACTCTTTAACTCCAGAGAGAGGGCTTGTGTTTCAGTACGGATGTATTCTTTGTATTCAGTAAGCGCTGAGGCAATTACTTCATACTCTTTTTCAACTTCGATGGCAATCTTATCCAATACCTGAAGACCCATGTCTTTACGGAGGTTTTGAATACGATTTACAAAATCACGGGCAACACCTTCACGCTTCAGTTCATCCGTCAGTGCAATATCAAGCGCAACGGTTATTCCATTTTCTGAAGCTACCGCCCAGCCCGGAATATCCTCAGAAGAAATGAGTATATCTTCCAGCACAAGATCAAAGCCTCCTTTGTTTAACGTGCCACTTTTTTCAATCGCCTGAATATCTTCTCTGGTGAATGTGTTGATCACGGCTGAAACTTCTTTCATCTTCGAACCATACTGCTTACCAAGCTTGGCGAAGTTTGGCTTCACTTTCTTCACCAGCAACCCAGAAGTATCATCAATGTACTGAATCTCTTTTACGTTCACCTCGGCTTTGATGATCGCCTCCACACTGCGCACCCGATGAGCGAATTTTTCATCTAACACCGGCAGTAATACTTTTTGAAGAGGCGTGCGCACTTTGATCTTACTATTCTTGCGTATAGAATGCACCAGCGAACAAATACGCTGTGCATAATCCATCGACTTCTCCAATTCTTCGTCCTTTCTTCTTGCGTCAGCTTTAATTAATAAAGTATGATGAATGGATTCATATTGAAGCGGGGTATTAAACTGCTTTGCGCGATCGCGGATATTGTCAGTCAGGTTTTTATACAACCACTCACTGTAGAATGGAGCGATAGGTGCCATCAACTGCGCGGTCACCATCAAGCATTCATACAAGGTTTCGTAAGCTGCCCGTTTGTCTTCTGATAATGCGCTGCCCTCTTTTGTCGATACCGATGAAGTGGGCTGCCAGAAACGTTTTCTATTCAAGCGCACATACCAGTTTGACAAATGATCATTCACAAACTCCTGAATAGCACGAGCTGCTTTGGTTGGTTCATAGTCATTATAAGCAGCCGTTACTTCTTCAATCAACGATTGTTCCTTTGTGATGATCCACTTATCAAGCGGAGCAAGTTTGTCGTAAGGAACATTGTTCATTTCATCTTTCACGAAGCCATCGATGTTGGCATAAAGAACAAAGAATGAATACGTATTGCTTAGTGTTCCGAAAAATCTGCGTTGTGTTTCTGCGATTCCGTCAACGTCAAACTTGAGATTATCCCATGGCGGTGCGTTCTCCATCATGTACCAGCGCACGGCATCAGGGCCATACTTGCTCAAGGTTTCAAATGGGTTCACCACATTGCCTTTGCTCTTGCTCATTTTGTTACCGCTCTTGTCGAGCACAAGGCCGTTGGAGATTACATTCTTAAATGAAACACCACCGTTTCCAACTTTTCTATTCACGGCTTTGATGTCATCACTGCTTTCGCTCAACATGACAGCAATTGCGTGGAGTGTGAAAAACCATCCACGGGTTTGGTCAACACCTTCGGCAATGAAATCAGCAGGATAATTTTTTTCAAATATTTCCTTATTCTCAAATGGATAGTGCCATTGAGCATACGGCATGGCACCAGAATCAAACCACACGTCAATCAAATCGGCTTCGCGATACATGGGTTGACCCGTGGCACTCACTAAAACAATTTCATCTACATACGGTCTGTGCAAGTCCATCGTCCATGGTCCGTGGTCCATCGACTGTTTCATCAATCCTGCACTGATTGACTTATCAACTTCTGTTTTTAATGTTTCCAGTGAGCCAATGCAAAGTTCTTCCTTTCCATCTTTCGATCTCCAGATAGGAAGTGGCGTTCCCCAGTAGCGTGAGCGGGATAAATTCCAGTCTACAAGGTTTTCCAGCCAGTTGCCAAAACGACCGCTGCCGGTGGATTCTGGTTTCCAGTTGATGGTCTTGTTTAATTCCACCATTCTGTCTTTCAAGGCCGTGGTTTTGATAAACCAGCTATCCAATGGATAATATAGCACTGGCTTATCCGTGCGCCAACAGTGTGGATAGGTGTGTTCGTATTTCTCTACTTTGAATGCTTTGTTCTCCTCCTTCAAGATAATGGAGATGATGACGTCCGTATTTTTATAATCCGGATGGGTTTCGTCTTCATTGGTATAATTCTTCACATAGAAATCATCCTCGCCCAGCGGCTTGTGCGTTTTGATGCCAAACTTTTTTACGCCTTCTTCCAGGTGCTTTCCTATTACCGAAATAAATTTTCCTTTCCTATCAACCGTAGGAACTTCATTATCCAATTCATCTTTGATCGTCAGCGCAGGAATTCCATTTTGTTTGGCTACTCTAAAGTCATCGGCACCAAATGTTGGCGAAATATGCACTACACCCGTACCGTCTTCGGTGGTTACAAAATCTCCGGCAACCACCTGAAATGCTTTGTCTGCATCATAGAAGGGTTGCAGGTAAGGCATGAGTTGTTCATAGCGGATGCCAACTAAGTCTTTTCCCTTAAACCTACCTGTCACATAGTAGGCAATGTTTTGCTTACCGAATTGAAATAGGCCAGCATTTTCCTCTTGCTGCTCTTCTAATGGAAGGATCCTTAATTTTTTAAAATCTCCAGAAAAATACTTAGAGGCTGTTTCTTCTGCCAAAATTACTTCTACTGGGAGATTTGTATATGGATTTGCTGTGGCGATCTTTAAATAAGTAACATTCTCACCAATAGCCAAAGCTGTGTTTGAAGGCAACGTCCATGGCGTAGTAGTCCAAGCTAAAATGAATACATCTCTATCTGTACCATTGAATAAAAACTCAGACTTCGCATCTCTCTTCACTTTAAACTGAGCCACAATGGAAGTATCCTTCACATCTTTGTAACAACCGGG
>CAZIOY010000027.1:0-6150 GCA_964540915.1 uncultured Ohtaekwangia sp. | reverse complement strand
TCACTTTAAACTGAGCCACAATGGAAGTATCCTTCACATCTTTGTAACAACCGGGCAAGTTCAACTCGTGCGAACTCAATCCTGTTCCTGCAGCAGGCGAATAAGGTTGAATCGAATAGCCTTTATACAACAATTTCTTATCGTACAGTTGTTTTAATATCCACCACAGTGATTCAATGTATTCTTTCTCGTAGGTGATGTAAGGCTTATCCAGATCTACCCAGTAGCCCATCTTTACGGTAAGATCGTCCCACTGATCTTTGTACTTCATCACCGTTTCGCGGCACTTCTTGTTGTAGTCTACTACAGAAATTTTTCTTCCAATATCATCTTTGGTGATACCTAGTTCCTTTTCAACCTGCAATTCAACTGGAAGCCCGTGCGTATCCCATCCGCCTTTGCGATTTACCTGAAAACCCTGCAATGTTTTGAAACGGCAAAAAATATCTTTTACGGTGCGCGCCATCACGTGGTGAATACCCGGAGTTCCGTTGGCGGAAGGCGGGCCTTCGTAAAAGGTAAAGGAGGGTGATCCCTCACGATTGGTCACCGATTTTTCGAAAATCTGCTCCTGTTTCCAGAACTCTAATATCTCAGAAGCCACCTGGGCCAGGTTTAATTCCTTAAATTCTCTGTATTTGCTCACTTCTCTTAAAAATAAAGGCCGCAATTTAGGATTTTTTGTCCATTGAGCAGCAGGAAATTGCAATGGTGGATGTAGGATAAAGTCGCGAGCTTTGAGCTGCGAGCTTCGAGTGGCTTCTCATAGCTAAAAGCTCAAGGCTAGTAGCTATTCAGAAGATCCTTTGCGGTCGTGGATTTTGATTTTGCTCAAATCAATCTCCATATCTTCTTCCTCTCCAATAAAACTTGAATCAAAGTCATCAATGGGAAGATGTTCCTTCGACTTCTTGGGTTTATCAAACGTCATAATCAGCGCTGGCAGCAAAATCAGGTTGGTAAACATGGAGATAACCAGTGTGGTTGAGGTAAGCAATCCTAAGGCAACGGTTCCTCCAAAATCAGAGAAGGCAAAGATGATAAATCCAGCAAAGAGTACTACCGAAGTGTACACGATGCTCTTGCCTGTTTCCAGGATACTTTCGCTCACAGAACGAGGAACAAAAAATCCGCTTGACAATAACTCCTGTCGATACTTCGCTAAAAAGCGAATCGAGTTATCGACCGAAATGCCGAATGTGATACTAAAGATCAGGGCCGTGCTGGCTTTGAGCGGAATATTGAAAAACCCCATTAAGCCTGCCGTGATCATCAAGGCAATCAAATTAGGAATCAATGAAATCAAGATCATGCGTGCATTGGCAAATAAGATGGCCATGGAAAGCGTGATGAGTATAAGGGCCAAAATTAAACTCTCGGTCAGGTTCTCAATCAAAAACTTATTACCCTTAATGAATATTTTAGAAGAGCCTGTTACAGTTACTGTAACAGAATCACTTTCAGATCGCAACGTTTTTTTCAATTCAGTCACTAGCGCATCTGCTTTGGGTTGAATTACCTTATTCACCAGTGAATCCATCTTGATCGATCCGATATCAGCCATCTGCATGGAGATTCGCATTTTGCTGTAAGTCGAGTCAACGAATGAATTGAATAATCCACTGTTATCGGATTGCCCCTTTAGATACCCCAAAACGTATTTCGCCTCCATATCTGAAGTGGGGAGACCATACCACTCAGGATTATTTCTATAATACGCCTGGCGCGAAGCTTTGATAAAAGTTAATATGGAGATAGGACGTGAAGTTACGGTGATGGAATCTAATGAATTCTCGAATGCCTCTATGGTTCTGGCTATCTTTAAACTTTGAAGAGGCTTCTTCCTTTTCGTCTTCAGGTCAATCTCTATTTCTAATGGCATAATACCATTGAAGTTTTCCTCCACGAACTTCAGGTCTTTCTTTATATCACTGTCTTCCGGAATATCATCCACCATAAAGGATACTGAATAGAGCCGGGACATTCCAAAAATGGCAATCACGGTTATACCTATTGTAGCGGAGTAGATGAACATCCGATGGCGGTGAACCAGAAGATCAACTGCCTTAACAAACCCTCCAAGTATCTTAAAATTCAAATGCTGAAGATGCTTTGCGGAAGGCTCTGGCATCCAGGATAAAATACCCGGAATCATTACAAGACTCACAACAAATAATGAAATAATGTTGATACCGGCAACAATACCAAACTCCCGGAGAACGGTAATGTCTGTTGACAGTAAGGTGAGAAACCCAATGGCAACTGTGAGGTTGGTCAGAAACGTAGCGAGGCCCATCTTCTTAACAACCGCCTCGATGGCTTCCATTTTATTCTTACGGCTCACATACTCGAGGTGATACTTGTTCAACAAGTAAATCGCGTTGGTAATGCCAATGGTTACAATGACAGGAGGAATCAATCCGCTCAATAAGCTGATTTTAAATCCGAACAAAGCAATCGTGCCGATCGTCCATACCACCACTACGCCAATCATAATCATGGAAAAAATAACAGCCCTTACCGAGCGGAAGAATAAGAGCATGATCACGCCCGTAACGATGGCCGAGAGGTAAAGGAAAAAAGAAAGCTCTTTGCGCACCTGTTGCGCCATCACCGACCGTACAAAGGGCAGCCCCGCATAATGAATCTGAATACCCGTTTGCTCGCTAAACTCTGTTCCTATTTTAATCAGCGTATTCGTTACATCGATTCTTTTTACTGAGTTGGCGTACTCCTTTTTCATCGGGGCCAGAATCAACGTGGCGCCATTATCAACGTTCACTAATTGACCCATGTAGAACTTCTGATCGCGGGCAACCGCTAATAAACTATCGAGTTGTTGTTGCGACTGAATGGCATCAGGAAATAAAGGTTCGAGGTAGAATTTTTTTTCTATCGTATCCTTCAGTATCACGCGCATAAGAGGAAGTGACAGCACTTCACTTACCCCTTCGATATTCTTAATGTCGTTGCTAAACTTTTTAAGCTTCTGAAAATTTTCGAGTTTGTAGATGGAACTGTCTTTGATGCCAATCGCCATCATATTTCCATCTTCACCAAACTGTGCTTTGAATTGATTTAAAAAAACCATTTCTGGATCATTGGGCGGCACGGTGCGGGCAAAGTCGTAGCTCATCTCCACCTTTGAAGCATAGTATCCCATGACTATTGTGATAAGCCCAATGACAGCTGTAAGGGGTAATCGGAACCGTATAATAAACTGCGCTGCTTTAGTCCACATGATAAGCGAGGTAATCCTTTTATGAGGGCTTAAAACTAAGGATTTTTACTATGATTTCACCTGACCCACCTTAATTTGGTATAAGTGGTAAATGCTGGATTTGATAGAATAAAAAAGGAGGGAAACAATTCCCCTCCTATGCAAATCGTTGGATGCCTTCTCAGTCTTTATATGTGAATAACCTCACCATATGCTGCTGCTGCTGCTTCCATGATGGCTTCGCTCATCGTTGGGTGCGGGTGAACCGTTTTGATGATTTCATGCCCGGTGGTTTCCAGCTTGCGGGCTGCCACGATCTCGGCAATCAACTCTGTAACGTTGGCCCCAATCATGTGAGCGCCTAATAGCTCGCCATACTTTGCATCAAAGATCAATTTCACAAAACCATCCGAAGCACCAGCTGCCTTGGCTTTGCCTGATGCTGAGAATGGAAACTTACCCACTTTGAGCTGATACCCTGCCTTCTTGGCGGCTTCTTCGGTATAACCCACCGAAGCGATTTCCGGAGAGCAATACGTGCAGCCAGGAATGTTATTGTAATCCAGCGGCTGGGGATGATGGCCTGCAATTTTCTCCACACATATAATACCTTCTGCTGAAGCAACGTGAGCTAATGCCTGACCTTTGGTGATATCACCAATGGCATATACATTCGGCACATTGGTCTTGTAGAAATCATCCACCAATACTTTTCCCTTTTCGGTCTTCACGCCTACTTCTTCCAATCCTAAATTCTCCAGGTTAGTAGCAACTCCCACGGCAGATAACACGATGTCCGATTCAATTTGAATTTCACCGGTTGGTGTTTTAACAGTAGACACACATCCTTTTCCTTTCGTATCGACTTTCGTCACTTCAGAATTCGTGTAGACGGTAATGCCTGCTTTCTTGAATGATCTTTCCAACTGCTTGGATACTTCTTCGTCCTCCACCGGAACAACGCGTGGCAGAAATTCCACGATCGTCACTTCAACTCCAATGGTATTATAGAAATAAGCAAACTCAACACCGATGGCACCTGAACCCACTACCAACATCTTCTTTGGTTTCTCAGGAAGCACCATCGCTTCGCGATATCCTATGATTTTTTTTCCATCGACTGGCATCGCAGGAAGTTCGCGTGAGCGGCCACCGGTTGCTAAAATGATATGCTTCGCTTCGTAATCTGTTTTCTTTCCCGCTGCATCGGTCACTTCTACTTTATTTCCTTTCTTCAACTTGCCATGGCCGGTAATCTGCTCAATTTTATTTTTCTTGAATAAGAACTGAACGCCCTTGCTCATGCCGGCAGCAACATCGCGGCTACGCTTTACCATCGCGGCCATATCCGGAGAAGACTCCTTCACTTGAATACCATAATCAGCGGCATGCTGGATATATTCAAACACATTGGCACTTTTTAATAACGCTTTGGTAGGAATGCAGCCCCAGTTAAGGCAGACACCGCCCAATTCGGCTTTCTCCACTACACCCACCTTCATGCCTAGTTGTGAAGCACGAATAGCGGCTACATATCCACCCGGACCACTGCCAATGACAATCAAATCATAATTAGCCATAGATATAATCTTTAAAATTTGGCTCAAATATAAGGGTACTGATTCATTTTACCTGCCTTCTTTAAATCAGAATGATGATTTCTTAATTTTTGAAATAGGGCTGAAAATCATCAATTTTACAGCCTGTATGAAAACCATTAAGAAAAAATATATTGTCAATGAGCGCAACGAGAAAATCGCGGTACAATTAGACATTAAAACTTTCGAGAAAATAGAAAGGGCCATGGAAGATTATGTCTTAGGAGAAAAAATGATAGAAAACAGCAAAACCGATCGTCTCTCTGTAAACGAGGCAAAAGAATTCTACAAAAGATTAAAGAAGAGGGCTTGAATTTTCTTTACCATAAAAAATTCCTAAAGGATCTTGCCGTTTTGCCGGAAGAGGAACGAAAAAAAATTGATCGATTCGTCTTTTCAGAAGTATTGATCAACAAATCCTTTCGAGACATCCGATCCGAAAAGTTACTGGGATATAAAAACTACTACAAAATCAGATTTGGAAACTACCGTGTCGGTTTTCATTTTGAAAATAATACGCTCACATTTGAGAGAGTGTTGCATCGTAAAGAGATTTACAAATTTTTTCCATAATCAATTCAAAGAATGAAACTACTTCAAGGTAAAAATGCCCTCGTTACCGGGGCTTCAAAAGGAATCGGCAGGGCTATTGCCATTCGCTATGCGGAACAAGGCGCCAATGTCGCATTCACCTATCTTTCCAGTGTGGAACAAGGTCAGGCGCTGGAAGCAGAACTTATCTCCAAAGGCGTGAAAGCAAAAGGCTATCGCTCTGATGCTTCAGATTTTACACAGGCCGACAAACTGATCACCGATGTAGTCACCGATTTTGGTTCGATTGATATCCTGATCAACAATGCGGGCATCACGATGGACAACCTGCTCCTGCGCATGACCGAAGAAATGTGGGATAAAGTCATGAATGTAAATTTGAAATCCTGTTTCAATACCGTGAAGGCGGCCACTAAACCCATGATGAAACAAAGAGGCGGCTCTATTATTAATATGACTTCTGTGGTTGGATTGAAAGGCAATGCCGGTCAGGCCAACTATGCGGCATCTAAAGCGGGTATTATTGGATTCACCAAATCTGTAGCACTTGAATTAGGATCTCGCGGCATTCGCTCCAATGCGATTGCTCCCGGCTTCATCGAAACTGAAATGACTGGAAAGCTGGATGAAAAAACTGTACAAAGCTGGCGCGATGCTATTCCATTGAAGCGCGGTGGCAAACCTGAAGATGTGGCGGATGCTTGTGTTTTTTTGGGATGTGATATGTCATCCTACATTAGTGGTCAGGTGCTCCAGGTAGATGGCGGTATGCTGACCTGA
>CAZIOY010000026.1:0-47527 GCA_964540915.1 uncultured Ohtaekwangia sp. | reverse complement strand
TTCAAATTCAAGGTTTCTAATTGAAAAAGCCCTGCATATTGCGGGGCTTTTTATTCGAAAAAAATCATTCGGTCTGTGAGGACACAGACCGAGGTTAAAAATTCAAAACAATTTAAAACGGCAAATCATCACTCGCTGTATTATCCGGAATGAATGAATCATCCGTTGGTGGCGGTGCCGATTCGCGTGAAGTACCAGAACCAGCGGTTTGTTTGGCTACTTTCCAGGCGCGCGCTTCGGTGTACCAGCGGCCATTGAATTCGCGGCTCTCCAAATTGAGAGAAGCGGTAATTTTCTCACCGATGTTTAATTTAATTTCATCTACTTTTTCACCCCACAGCGAAAGGCATACTTTCTTGGGATACTGGCCTGGCGTCTCCAGAATAAATTCCTGCTTTTTCCACACGCCATTTTTACCTTGCCCGGTTTGCAAAGGCAAAAGACTTACTACTGTTCCTGCTATTTCCATATGATTATTTATTTATCTCCATTTGAAGAAGGTGTCTGACTGCTTTGAGCGGTCAGACACCTAACGCCTAAAATACGCACTTTTTCTACAAAGCTCCATTCTTAATTTCATCTACTACCGCAGGATCCGTTAAGGTAGAGGTATCACCCAGATTGCTGGTTTCTCCTTCTGCCACTTTACGCAATATTCTGCGCATGATTTTACCAGAACGTGTTTTGGGCAACCCACTCACAAACTGAATTTTATCCGGCTTGGCAATAGGGCCAATGATTTTTGAAACCATATCGCGGATTTCTTTTCTTAGATTCTCTTCTTCATGCGGCTTATCATAGCAAATCACGTACGCATAAACACCCTGACCTTTAATATCATGCGGATAGCCTACCACGGCCGACTCACACACCGCTGAATGTTCATCAATGGCGCTTTCAATTTCGGCTGTGCCCATGTTGTGACCCGACACAATGATAATGTCATCTACCCTTCCGGTGATGCGATAGAAACCGTCTTCATCGCGCTTGCTGCCATCGCCTGTAAAATATTTTCCCGGAAAAGTGGAGAAGTACGTGTCTTTAAATCGTTGGTGGTCTCCATAAATTGTTCGTGCTATGGCGGGCCACGGAAACTTAATTGTTAATCTTCCCTCCACACCATTCTCCATCAACTCATTTCCGTTCTCGTCCATTATGGCAGGTTGCACTCCGGGCAAAGGCAATGTGGCAAAGGCCGGCTTCAACTTAGTTACGTTGGCGATGGGAGAAATCATAATTCCGCCCGTTTCCGTTTGCCACCACGTGTCTACGATGGGGCATTCTCCCCGGCCGATGTGCTCATGATACCAATGCCATGCCTCCTCGTTGATGGGTTCACCGACTGTACCTAAAACCTTTATCAAACTAAGTTCATACTGATTTACAAAACTGAGTGGCGCTTTCTCCAAGGAGCGAATAGCCGTAGGTGCCGTATAGAAAATATTCACCCGATGCTTTTCCGCCACATGCCAGAACCTCCCCATATCAGGATAGGAAGGAACGCCTTCAAAAATCACCGTAGTCGCTCCAGCAGAAAGTGGACCATACAAAATATACGAGTGGCCGGTTACCCAACCCACATCGGCTGTGCACCAAAACACCTGGCCTTGTTCGTATTGAAATACGGTGCGGAAAGTATAATTCGTATACACCATATAGCCGCCACACGTGTGCACCATTCCTTTCGGCTTGCCAGTAGAACCAGAAGTATAGAGAATGAAAAGCAGGTCTTCTGAATCCATTTCCTCCGCAGGGCATTGAGTCGAAACTTTTTCCATTTCTTCATGCCACCATAAATCACGGCCAGGCTTCATGCTAACCGAGCTCAATGTTCTTTGATACACAATTGCTTTTTCAACCGTAGGACACTTCAACAGTGCATCATCTACAATTACTTTCAGATCAATTTTTTTATCTCCGCGATACGATCCATCCGTGGTCAATATCACTTTGCAGCCGGAGTCATTTATGCGGTCGATGAGAGACCCTGCTGAAAATCCGGCAAACACTACCGAGTGGACAGCGCCAATGCGCGCGCAGCCTAATATGGCATAGGCCACCTCAGGAATCATAGGCATATAAATACAAACACGATCTCCTTTTTTCACGCCCTGATTTTTCAGCATGTTGCCTACGCGGCAAACATTGTCAGACAACTCCTGGTAGGTAATGTATTTAGATGCTTCATGTGGATCATTCGATTCCCAAATGATGGCGGTTTGATTTGCCTTATGCGGAAGATGGCGATCCAGACAGTTTTCTGTGATGTTCATCTTCCCTCCCAGGAACCACTTTGTTTCAGCCTTATAAAAATCCCACTCAAGAACTTTGTCCCATTTTTTCCGCCACTGAAAATCCGAGGCTACATCTGCCCAAAAACCTTCCGGGTCTTCAATGCTCTTTTTGTAAACCGATGAATAGGCTTGCTCTGATCGAATTATTTCCATGTGAAATCAGGATTGGTAGTAGGATCACTAAAATCCACCTTTTCTTTTAATATTCAAACCGATTCTATTTGAAAGGGAAACTCATTGCCGTTGATCCCAGATAAAAAGCATCATACCCATATGAGTATGATTGAAAAGGCAAAATCAAATAATATACTCAACCGCCACCGCCACCAAGGCTCCAACCACCGCCACGGCCAACTTTTTGGCATGGAAGCGGTGCTCTGGACTGCTTTCGAATACAATGGTTGTAGAGATGTGTAGGAAATTTCCACTCACCAAGGCATAGAGATAAATCAATGAAGTATCGGATATGACGTTGCTTTCAATAAAATATGAACTGATGAGCAAACCAATGGGTGCAGCCAAAGAAAAAGCAAGCAAGTAAGGAAGAGATTTTGTCTTGGAATGAAGTTGAGACGTTAACACTGTCATGAGTGCAAAGGATGCAGGTGCTGTATGTAACGCAATTCCCAACAGCACCGCATGCACATCATAACCGAAACCCATGGTAGTGGGCTGAGCCAGCATGCTGCCTTCTAAAAAAGCATGCACGCACAAAGCAGCTAAGAGAACCAAAGCAGAAACAGTGCGATGCGTATGCGTGTGATGGTGACCATGGTCGTGCTCATGCGTGTGAATATGTCCATGCTCCACGCCCGCTGTAAAATACTCCAGCAGTTGCTGGAGGAAAAACCCAGCCAATACAAAAAGACCCAGCAGTTCAACCTCTCTGTTTTGAATATAGAGTTGTGGTAAAATATGAGTAACGGTAATGGCAAAAAGATACGATCCGGCAAACACCAATAATAATTTAAAGTTGCTTCCCTTGGCCGATGGCACCAGGTAAACCATGAGCCCCGATATGAGGGGAGTAAAAAAAAGAACAATCAGCTTTATGGTCATAGCACTTTCCTTGAATAATTACGGAGAACAGATTCCTTCAAGGATTAATTTTTATTTGAGTACTTATTTTTTCTGTGGCAAAGGTAGCTAAACCTTCGGGTGTGGAGTAAATTAAAAACGCATCGATCTCAGGATGTTTCTTCAATAATTCAATGGCTTTTTCATGACCCATCACCATAAAGGCCGTGCCCCACACGTCCGCTGTCGTAGCATCATCGGCAAACACAGAGGCACTTAAGAGCGCACGTGTAGCCGGATAGCCTGTAGAAGGATCAATGGTATGAGAATACTTTTTACCATCCACTTCGCGATAGTTGAAATAATTTCCTGACGTAGTGAATGATTTATCCGTAAGGGATACAAACGCCTTAAAGTACTGATTATCATTCGTAGAGTTGGGATCTAGAATGCCCAGCTCCCAGGGTTTGCCTGATTGAAGATTAGTACCCACCGCCATGCCTTCACCACCTAATTCTACCAGCATGTTTTTAATTCCTTGCGATTTCAAAAAATCGGTGATTACATCCGCTCCATATCCTTGTCCTATCCCGCCAAAATCAATTTGCGCTCTTGGATCAAGTTTCCAGATACTATCCTGATCGAATTGAATTTTATTAAAACCAATGAAGTTTCTGATCGAATCTATTTTAGAACTATCCGGCCGGCTTACTTTTTGATGACCAAACCCCCATAAATTAACCAATGGCATTACGGATGGATCAAAAGCACCCTCCGAATCGACATACACCTGTTGGGCAATCTTTAAGGGTGGATATAAATAAGGAAGTTTAAATCGAAATCCGGCTGACTTATTAAAGGTTGATACTTCCGAGTTGGGGTTATAGTTATTAATCGATTGATTCACCAGCACAAACAAGGAATCAACTTCACGCTTAAAATTTCGCTGCTGCGGATCAAAATAAGTGATGTGATAGGTGGTGGCCATCGTCTCCCCTTCTATCTTCATGGGCTCCTTTGGAATTTCAGGGTTGCGCCATTTCCAGACCACGAACATGGCTGTTAACAGGATCACTGAATAGATTGCATTTTTCCACCGATTGTCCATGAGCTTGAAATTTGGCTGTGCAATTTAGAACCATGCCGATCCGATTAAAACAGTTTTAGCGGTTTATTTGCTTAACTTTCGCTTGAGAAATACCTATGCGCGAAGATTATTTAAAAGGTGAACCCGAAGGCCAGAATGCCGCGGAGAAAGAAATTGAAAAAGCGCTTCGTCCTCTTTCATTTCATGACTTTACGGGCCAGCACAAAGTTGTTGAGAACATCAAAATTTTTGTGCAGGCTGCCAAACAGCGAGGCGAGTCATTGGATCACGTTCTTTTACATGGCCCTCCTGGACTGGGAAAAACAACACTTTCATTCATCATCGCGAACGAATTAGGTTCCAGTATTAAAATCACATCCGGTCCTGTACTCGACAAACCCAGCGACCTGGCCGGACTTCTTACCAATCTGGAAACGAATGATGTTTTGTTTATCGATGAGATCCACCGCCTCAATCCCATTGTGGAAGAATATCTTTATTCGGCTATGGAGGATTTTCGAATCGATATCATGCTCGATTCAGGACCTAATGCAAGATCGGTACAGATTTCATTGAATCCGTTCACATTAATTGGAGCAACCACGCGAGCCGGACTACTCACCTCACCGCTTCGTGCACGTTTTGGAATTAATTCAAGATTGGAATATTACGATTCAAATCTGCTTACTAAAATTGTACATCGTTCCGCAGGCATCCTTGCAACACCCATTGTAGATGACGCAGCGTTTGAGATCGCCCGCAGAAGCAGAGGCACCCCACGCATCGCCAATAATTTATTAAGGCGCACCCGCGACTTTGCACAAATAAAAGGAGACGGCACGATCACCAAAGCCATTGCACAGATGGCGCTCAAAGCATTGGATGTAGATGAAAATGGTTTGGACGATATGGACAATCGCATTCTCAGCGCCATCATCGAAAAATTCAAAGGTGGTCCTGTTGGATTAACCACCATTGCCACTTCCGTGGGAGAAGAAGCAGAAACCATCGAAGAAGTATACGAACCATTCCTGATTCAGGAGGGATACATCAAACGCACATCGCGTGGAAGAGAAGCTACCGAGATAGCGTACAAACATTTAAAGATTGTTCCGCCCCCATCGAAAACACAGGGTTTGTTCGACTAAGTTGTAGCTCAAATTATTTGAACATGATTCGTCAAGGTTCCTATTCCTTCAATCGAAATAGAAACTTCGTCATTTGCCTGTAAAGTAAAATCATTCGGTGGTACAATGCCCGTACCCGTCATTAGAAAACTACCATATGGAAATTTGCACGCTTTGTAAAGCCATGTAGCCAATTCAGGAAGATTTCTTTTCATCCGATTCAATTGAATGGAATTAGTAAACACCTCTTTGTGATTTCTTTTTATTGTAATGCTGATTTGAGTGTCTTGTGAAATTGGTTTTTCCGGAACAAATAAACATGGCCCCAATGCACAACTTCGTTCATAGATTTTCGCTTGCGGGAGATATAAGGGATTTTCACCTTCAATACTTCGCGAACTCATGTCGTTGCCAATGGTGTAGGCCTGAATGTCACCATCCGAATTAATGAACAAAGTGAGTTCGGGCTCAGGAACATTCCAGGAAGAGTCTTTGCGAATGTAAACTTCTTCACCATGTCCACTCACCCGGTGGGGCAATGCTTTAAAAAATAATTCCGGGCGATCGGCTTCATACACTTTTTGATATACATCGGCCGCACCCGATTCTTTGGACTCTTCCATGCGCGCATCACGGCTTCGTAAATAGGTTACGCCCGCAGCCCATACTTCCTGATTTCCGATAGGTGCCAGCACATTGCTTAGTAACTGCTGACTACGGTCAAACGGAAGCGGCTCAGAAATTTGTGATAATCCTGATAGATGTTGGTGAAGATTAGATCGGTTAATAATGATGTCCCAACTTTCGGTAAGAAGAAATACTTTATTCTGATTTACGAGGAGTGCGCCTTCCCTGGTTTTATATAGTTGCATGAGCCTACTTTTTAACTTTATTTAAATCAACACCGAGAATGGTCTTAGCCAGAACATTTAGCTTTTCAAAATCACCTTCCAGGTGACACGTTGTTTGCTTGTAACTTGCCTGTTCGCCCGCCTGTAATTCAAGCGCTGGAGAAGAAGATTCCAACTCGTAGAAAGGCCCGAGTTGCGTTCCGTCAGCAAGGGGTCCATCGTTATAAGAATTCACCGCGTCTCCACGATAGGGCTCTGTTTGCATCTCCCACTTTGAATTTACATACGATGCATCCGGCACTATTTCATACCGCGTAATAGTCAGCACATTCTTTTCGAAATCGTAACTCGCTGATAACGGCTTTGCAATGGCTGGTGATAAACCAATTTTACTCCGATACTTCCCATCGCACATGAAAAATAAAACACTGTCTTGTATCAGAAGTCGTTCTGCAGGAATTTCTCCAAAATAGGTTGTGGTGATTAATTCTTTCGCGTTGGGTGCTGGCTTAAAAGGAATAATCACGGTCGTTTGATCAGAGGGAGTAAACATGCCCAGCAACCAGATAGAAAGTAAACCACTTTCTTTTTTCCAATCATTTGAGCCAACGTTCTTAACCTGATTTTCTGTTTGATAGCCTACGTATTTTACTCCTTCTGAAAGTTGTATCCCAAGCTCTGATTCAAGTTCGTTTTTACTGAGGAGTGAAATTTTTCTTTCAATTAAAAGATCAAAAATGGTTCCGCTATAATTCGCAATGGAAGTCTTCTTAGAAAAAGTTGCGGAAGATGAACTGCTTTCTATCACCTCAAATGGTTCGGTATCCATCATCGCTGGCACCTGCCAATTTTTAATCAGGAAAGAATCGCCCTGGTGAAAGTAAAGAGAATATTGACCACCTTCCGGCCCCAGCCAAAAGCGCTCCTCGCCTCCTACCGGGTTAAATTGTTCTTTCAACTCACCCGAGGCAATCAACGAATAATTGATCCACCCATAACTGCTTCCATCATCACCAGAAGAACTGCTCGTCATTACACGGCCCTGATAATCGGCAGATAGAAGTACTTTCGCCTGACTCACTGCGTCATTAAGTTCGATAACATTCTTTGTATGCTTACGCAGGAAATCAGCATCAAAACTATAGGTTCCTTCCTTCAGGGTGTCCTTTGATTTTTCACAGCTTACCAGGGTCATTATTACGAGGATGCAACCTGTATAAAGAGATAATTTCATGGTGGTCGAATTGAAATCTAAAGTAGCGGTTTCACAATCATCCATCAAGTGAAATGTTTTGACGTATTTTGGGTAAAAAATAATTGACTTGATTTCAAAGCAAAAACATAGCGATTTCATTAAATCAACTGCAACTTCATTAGGCTTCAGCTATTGTGGGATATCCAAAGCGGAATTTTTGGAAGAAGAAGCCCCGCGATTGGAAGAATGGCTGAAGCGAGGTTATCAGGGTTCGATGAGCTATTTAGAAAATCACTTTGATAAGCGACTTGACCCAACACTATTGGTACCAGGAGCAAAATCAGTAATCAGTCTCGTTTATAATTATTACCCTGAAAAAGATCTCGCCAGCGAAAATCCTGATCATCTTAAAATCGCGAAGTATGCTTACGGAGAAGATTATCACTTCGTGATCAAAGACAAATTAAAACTCTTTCTTCAGGTGATTAAGAAAGAGATTGGAGAAGTGAATGGCCGTGCTTTTGTGGACTCTGCTCCAGTACATGAACGCGCATGGGCGAAAAAATCCGGATTGGGATGGATTGGAAAAAATAGTTTGTTATTAAACCGTTCGATGGGCAGTTTCTTTTTTCTGGCTGAAATCATTATCGACCTTGAATTAGCTTATGATGGTCCGATCAAAGATTACTGCGGCACGTGCACAGCTTGTATAGATGCCTGCCCAACCGATGCCATACCACAACCCTACGTAGTGGATGGAAGCAAATGCATCTCCTACTTTACCATCGAACTAAAAGAACAAATTCCCGCTGAGGTAAAAGGAAAATTTGAAAACTGGATTTTTGGTTGCGACATCTGTCAGGATGTGTGCCCGTGGAATCGTTTTTCACAACCTCATCAGGAAACCCGTTTTCAACCCCATCCGGATCTGGAGAAAATGAAACCGCAAGACTGGAAAGAAATCACGAATGATGTTTTTGAAATGTTGTTCAAAAAATCCGCAGTGAAGCGAACCAAGCTGGAAGGACTCAAAAGAAATATTTCATTTGTTTCTAACCCGTCAAAAAAATAGCAACAAAAATCCTGCGCGATGGCAGGATTTTTTTATTAAACAATGTAGCGACTAAGCAGCAACGAAGCATCGATTTAAAATTGCCTCATATTCCCTCTTGTAGTTGGCATAGCACCAACGTTGGAGCTCCTGTATTTCATCGGCTATCAACATTTTGATGGCCTTTCTTAGCTCTTTTTCAAAGAGCCGTGCATCAAAACTCACCCGTGTGAGTATTTGCTTTACATAACTAAGCATTTTCATTAAAAAATTGTAAAGTACGTTTGTCGTGTTGTCAAGTGCGTTGCAGACATGAAATTACAAAAGCAATTGAAGAATGAAAAGAAGACTTTACTTTTGTATACTGCAACGAGTTGCGGAACCATGTGCATTATGATTTTTTTAACGAGAACGACCCTTTTTACCTGCTTGTTGTTTTTTACCAGTGTGGCCTATGGCCAAAATCCGGTCCAAATCGCACTTGGCCCCGATGAAATCGGTGAAAATCAGGCTTGGACTATCACAGTCACAATAAATAACGACCGATTAAAAAGTTATGAGAATTTTCCAGACATCGATGGTTTTCGTAAAAGAGGCACTTCCAACCAGTCGCAGACGAGCATTGTAAATGGGCAGATGAGTTCTTCGCAAAGCGTTATCATGAGCTACACCCCCACCAAACAAGGTGTGTTTACGGTGCCGTCATTCAAAATGAAAGTGAATGATCAGATCATTTCCGTTACCGGAAAAAAGATAAAAGTGGGCCCGGCCGCGCAAGCTCAGCGCGATCCGTATCGAACCCCCTTTGACAGTGATCCTGCCGATACTTTTTTTGGGCGCGGTGAAACTGAATTTGTTGATGTGAAGGAGGATGCTTTGTTAGCCCTGACAACTAATAAAGATGAGGTTTATGTTGGTGAAGGATTTACCACTACACTTTCCTTCCTGGTGGCTGATAACAATCGTGCGCCCATGCAATTTTACGAGCTAGGTAAACAACTGTCCGAAATTCTTAAGAAACTAAAACCGGCCAACTGTTGGGAGGAAAATTTCAACATCGAAAATATTGAAGGCGAGCCCATCGATATCAATGGCAAGGGTTATACGCAATACAAGATTTACCAGGCTGCCTTCTATCCGCTTAATGCCCAACCATTAATTTTTCCCGGTGTAGGATTGGAGATGATCAAATTTAAAGTGGCAAAGAATCCTTCGTTCTTTGGACAAAACCGGCAGGAGGATTTCAAAACATTCTATTCAAAAGCAAAAACGATAAAAGTAAAAGAACTTCCTCCTCATCCGCTGCGTAATTCCGTAGCCGTTGGAGACTATCAATTGGCTGAACAATTTTCAGCGACCAATCCAAAAACCGGTCAAAGTATGGGATATGAATTCCGGATTATTGGCGAAGGCAATATTACCGGCATTGAAAAACCAATTGTTAAAAACGATGCCAATTTTGATTTCTACGAACCCAATATGAAACAGAATATCAGGCGTGAAGGCGGTCGGGTATCCGGCAACAAAACATTCAACTACTTTATGATTCCAAAGGAACCTGGAGAGTTTAAATTAGGAGATTACTTCCAATGGGTTTTCTTCAATCCCAATACAAAAAAATATGACACGCTACGGTCGCAATCCACAGTGCGTGTAGAAGGTGAAAGTCAGAAAAATCAATTTATTGAAAGCACGGATCTCGGCTCTTTTTATGATCGCCTGGACGCCTCGGAAAATAAACTTCACCATGGCCCCTCCTACGATTGGATGAAAGTGAGTTTGAATATCTTTATTTTGGTGATGTTGGCAGGATCGGCTTATCTTGTCTTCCGAAAATAATTCCATGTTCATGATTCAACATCATCATTAGCCAACTGAACAATGAACTTTGCATCTTAACTTTTGAATCCTTGCCATGAACTCATACGGAAAACTTTTTAGAATAAGCACCTTTGGCGAATCGCACGGTCCTGCTATTGGTGTGGTCATCGATGGTTGTCCTGCCGGACTTGAAATTGATGAGTCATTCATCCAGGCTGAACTGGATCGCAGAAAGCCAGGACAATCCAAAATCACTACCCAGCGCAAGGAAGATGATACGTTCAAAATCCTCTCGGGTGTGTTTGAAGGAAAATCTACCGGCACACCCATTGCCATCGTAATAGAAAATCAGGATCAGCGCAGCAAAGACTACTCGCACATCCAAAATACCTTTCGTCCTTCTCATGCTGACTATACGTACGAAACTAAATATGGAGTTCGCGATTATCGCGGAGGAGGAAGAAGTTCGGCACGTGAAACTGCTGCTCGTGTAGCGGCCGGAGCGGTTGCCAAACTGTTGTTAAAAAACTCAGGAGTTGCTGTGAACGCCTATGTTTCGCAGGTGGGTGAATTAAAAGCACCTCACTACATGGAATTAGATCTCAATAAAACGGAAGACAATATCGTGCGGTGCCCTGATGCTTCCACCGCTGAAAAAATGATTGCACTCATCGACCAGGTACGGTTGGATCGTGACACTATTGGTGGTGTTGTTACTTGTATAATAAAAAATACTCCGGTTGGATTAGGCGAGCCTGTATTTGACAAGCTCCATGCCGAACTCGGCAAAGCCATGCTCAGCATCAATGCAGTGAAAGGTTTTGAATATGGAAGTGGCTTTGATGGTGTAACCCTACGGGGCTCACAACATAATGATGAGTTTTATAATGATGGAAACAGAATACGCACAAAGACAAACTATTCTGGCGGAGTTCAGGGCGGCATCAGCAATGGAGAAGATATTTATTTTAATGTGGCTTTCAAGCCGGTGGCTACCATCATGCAAGACCAACCCAGTGTTGATAAAGATGGAAATGAAACCACTGTGTCAGGAAAAGGAAGACACGATCCTTGCGTAGTGCCCAGGGCGGTGCCCATCGTAGAAGCCATGGCCGCTCTTGTTATTGCCGATTTATACCTACGGGCAAAAACAAGCAAGCTATAGCCTTGCTCCGCTCAAATCATGCTTAGTTTGGACTACATTGATTATTTGCTATACTTACCACATTGCAGAAACGTAAACTTAATTTTTGAACATGGAGTTACCCAGCGCACCCCAGAAGAAAAGTAAACTTACTTTATACATCATCATTGCTTTGTTTGCGGGTATTGCGATGGGGTTTGTTCTCAACAAAAGCTATATCAGCAAAGAAAATCAATCTATTGCCGCTTTACAGATAAGCCTTGATGAGGTAACTGAATCGATTAGTACCTCCACCGATAGCGTGACTCACGCGCAATTGATTGAAAAGAAAAAAGGCCTGAGCAAAGAACAAAATACAATCCTAAGCGAGCGCGATAAAAAGATAGAACCGTTTTCCATTCTGGCAGATATTTTTCTTCGCCTGATTAAAATGATTGTAGCGCCACTCGTACTCACCACACTTATTGTAGGGGTAGCCAAACTGGGCGATATCAGTTCGGTAGGACGGATCGGAGGCAAAACATTATTGTGGTTTATTGCTGCATCACTCACCAGTTTACTGTTGGGTATGATTCTAGTCAATCTGTTCAAACCCGGCATTGCCATGGATCTCCCCTTACCCGATCTTGGTGAAGATACCGGCATTGCCCGTGTTGGATTAACACTGAAAGGATTTCTATATCATGTTTTTCCAACCAGCGTGATTGACGCGATGGCGAAAAATGAAATTCTTCAAATCGTAGTGTTCTCATTATTCTTTGGCGTTGCCACTGCTTCCATTGGTGAACAAGGCAAGATCGTTATCAACTTTCTGGATGCCGTTGCGCACGTAATTCTGAAACTAACCGGTTATGTGATGGGCCTTGCACCGGTGGCTGTGTTTGGCGCTATGGCAGCGATCATCGCCAAGCAAGGATTGGGAATATTAACCACCTACTCTATTTTCATTGGTGAGTTTTATTTGGGATTACTCATACTCTGGGTGATACTCTGCCTGGCCGGCTCGGTGGTCATTGGAAAACGAATCATTGGCCTGATTAAAACAGTGAGGGAACCCATACTGCTGGCCTTCAGTACCTCGAGTAGTGAAGCGGCTTTCCCTAAAACCATGGAGCTGCTCCAGAAATTCGGTTGCAAAGACAAGATTGTAAGTTTCGTGTTGCCATTAGGTTATTCATTCAACCTGGACGGAAGTATGATGTATATGACCTTCGCTTCTTTGTTCATTGCACAATCGTATGGCATTGACTTACCCATTGCCACACAAATTTCCATGTTGCTCGTTCTGATGCTTACAAGCAAAGGTATTGCGGGTGTTCCAAGGGCTTCGCTGGTGGTAATTGCCGGCACACTTGCCACTTTTGATATCCCTGAAGCCGGGTTGGCGCTTTTGCTAGGAATCGATCCCCTGCTGGATATGGGACGCAGTGCTACTAATGTGGTAGGAAACAGCATTGCGACAGCCGTTGTTAGCAAATGGGAAAACTCGCTGGGAAATCCCGTAGAAGAAGTTTAAAACCTTATGGCCACACATGATTCAAGAATGAACTTAAAGTATTTAAATTTGTTCCTTAATTACTTTAAAAACACCTGAAACCATGCTTAAGGCCGATCCCAAAAACATACATATCTATTTAGAATCCAATCCAAACCCGAATTCACTTAAATTCGTGGTCAATGAGGTATTGATACCGGAGGGAATGAGTTTTGATTTTCCTACCCCTGCCATAGCAGAAAGTGCTCCGCTGGCACAAGAGTTATTCATGTATCCCTTTGTGGACAGGGTATTTTACATGAGCAACTTCATCACTGTAACAAAAAAAGAAGATGTCGAATGGATTGAAATTCAGGAGACACTTAAAAACCACATTCGCACCTTCTTAGAGTCAGGCAAATTGATTTTGGATTTAAAGGAGCCCACAGCCCCGCAGCAGGAAGAAACCGAAACGATCAAAAAAATTAAAACCATTCTGGATGAATATATTCGTCCGGCTGTAGAACAGGATGGTGGTGCTATTACTTTCCATTCTTATCATGACAAAAAAGTAACGGTAGCCCTTCAAGGTTCTTGCAGTGGCTGTCCTTCATCAACGGTAACACTCAAAGCGGGTATTGAAAATCTTTTCAAAAAGATGATGCCGGAAGAAGTGCAGGAAGTAGAGGCATTGGGATAGTTATAGAGCGTAAAGTAGAAAGCTCAAAGCGTAAAGCTGAAACCTAATCCATTCGCTTTACGCTTTGAGCTTTTTACCTTCTAAAACTATACTCCCCCCTTCAAATATTTATCCAAAAACTTCAAGATCTCTTCTGAAGCCTTGATGTTATTTTCTTTCTTCACAAAACCATGTCCTTCGTCCTGGAAAATCACATATTCTACAGGCACACCATTTTTCTTGGCGTTGGCCACGATCTCATCGGATTCGATTTGTAACACACGGGGATCATTACTTCCCTGCAAAACAATAAAGGGTTTGGTGATTTTGTCGGTGTGGAAAAGTGGTGACTTATTATAGAGCGCAATAGAGTCTGCCGTGAAGGGATCACCTAATTCCAAATACAGAGCTTTTCTATTTGCCTCCCACCAGGGTGGAATACTTTTCAATGTGCGTATCCAGTTGGTGACTCCAAATAGATTCACCCCTACTTTAAATTCTTCCGGAGTGAAAGCCAATGCAGCCATGGTCATATAACCACCGTAACTTCCACCCATGATGCCGATCTTGTTCATATCAACATAGGGTAGCGTGGCAAGGAATTTTTTAGACTCCACGCAATCACGCAAATCTTCATCGCCATGTTTGCGATCATCCGCTGCAAAGAATGTTTTTCCATAGCCTGAGCTGCCGCGATTATTCACCGCCAGAATCGCATAACCATGATTTACCAAATGTTGAATAATGGGCGAATAATTTAATCGTGTTTGTCCGCCTGGCCCACCATGGATAAATAGTAGTGCAGGAGCTTTCTCACCTTCTTTCAAACCCTTTGGTTTATAGAGTAGCGAAGGGATTTCCATTCCATCAAAAGATTTAAAACGAATGACTTCACCCGCTACCAGATCATTGGGATTAATCTCCTTCGACATGGTGCTGGTAAGTTGTTTTACTTCTTTCGTTTCAAAATTATAGACAAACAAATTACTGGGTGACTTAGAACTGCTTACGTAAAACGACATCAATTTTTCGCTGTCCGAAATATTGACACCGGTAATGTCGCCTTCCGGAAGGCCATCAATCTTCACTAATGCTCCGCCATTGCTTTCATCATAAATTTTTATTTCAGTGCGCGCATCGTTGTTGATCGCCACCACCCTGTATTTGCCGTTGCGTGATAAGGTCGAGTACATGATATCCCATGACGCCTCTTCCAGTTTGGTTTTGGCTTTAATAGCAATATCATAGCTGGCCAAATACATGAATTCACTTCCTTCATTGGTAAGATAAATGAGCTTTCCCCCATCCAGGCTGAAGTATTGAGGATCGTATTGCACATCACCTTCGTGTGCGGAAAGTAATTCGCTTTTACCCGTTTGCGTGTCCAACAAGTACATATTCGAATTATTGGTAGTGATACTTTCGGACAGAGCAATGTAACGATCATCATTAGAAATGGTGGATGGGTTTAAACCCTTTTCATTTTTATATACCACGCTGGATGGATAAACCTTTTCTTCTGAAGAACCTTCCACCTGCACGGAGTATAAATCAAAGAATCGTTTATCGCGACTATTCGATGCATAGTACATCAGTTTTTGATTATAACTCCAGCCGTAAAATTGTGCTTTGGCAGTGGAGTCCTGAATTAAATCCACAACATCACCATTGGATAACACAAACAAGTGGGTGATTTCGTTGCCTCCTTTGTCGCTTCCATACAGAACCCGATTATCTTTCGGAAAATAGCTGTATCCAAAAACAGCATTGTCGATAGACTTGGTTAAAGCCGTTTGCTCACCCGTTTTTACATCAACCTCCACGGCATTAAAAATTCCTGTCTCTTTGCTGCTGATGAGTACTTTACTGTCATCAGGAGAAAATGCTCCTCCACTGATTTGGACAATATCCATGAACTGAGCCACGGAATATAATTTAGGTGGTGCTTCTGACTCCTTGGTCGTGCATGCTGCCAGCCCGGCCAGCAACAATATGCACCCTACTATTTTTTGTTTATTCATACTTTTTGGGGTTGATCCATCATTAAAGGTACAGTCATTATTTCAAAAAATCATAACACGAGAATTGGGATAATTGGTATCTTTAAAAATGCGACTATCCCTTGCACTTGTCTTATTCGTACTCACTATTTATTCTTTTGGTCAGCCTGTGAAAGTAATGAGCTACAATATCCGCCTTGATACGGAAGCCGATGGCGTGAATCAATGGAAGAACAGAACCGGAAGGGTTTTTAATCTGATCAAAAAGAATAATCCTGATTTATTAGGCGTGCAGGAAGCCATGCACAATCAAATGATGGATTTAAAAAGTAATCTAACAGACTATGAATTTGTTGGCGTTGGCCGCGATGATGGAAAAGAAAAAGGGGAATATTCTGCCATCTTTTATAAAAAAGATAAGTTCGATGTGCTGGAGCAAAATACATTCTGGCTCTCGGAAACACCGGAAGTTCCAGGGAGCAAAAGTTGGGATGCTGCCATCACACGTGTAGTAACGTTTGTCGTTTTAAAAGATAAATCAACTGGTAAATCATTCGCTTACTTCAACACACACTTTGATCACATCGGTAAGGAAGCGAGAATGAACAGCGCTAAACTGATAAAAATCTACATCGCAGGATTCAATTTTGGTGCCTCTCTGGCAGGGAAATACGCAGATTTACCTTTACTTATCTCAGGAGATTTTAATTCTGAACCGACCGATGAGCCGTATCAAACCATGATTGATGGAAAGGACGTGACCTTATTTGACTCACGTCCTGCCAAAAATCTCACCGGCACGTTCTGTGGCTTTGAAGTGAATGCGATGAAATGCAAGACCATCGACTATATATTTCACTCCTCGCACTGGAAAGCAAAACAGTACAAGGTGATTCAGGATCACAACAGAAAATATTATCCATCCGACCACCTTCCGGTGATGTCCACCTTCATTTTGAAAAAATAATTACTTCTTATTGGCGAGATATACACCGACCAGTATGGCTGCCATGCCAACGAAATGACCTGTTAATAACTTCTCACCATCAATTACGCCCCACATCACCGCCACAATGGGCATGATGTACGTGACTGAGCTTGCATAGATAGGAGATGATATGCGTAGTAATTTATTAAATAACAAACCGGCTATGGCAGTACTCATCAAAGCAAGTAATGCAATAAAACCGAACGCTTTCCATGCTTCAGGTTCGTGGGTCAAGGTGTACATAAAATCCGTAAAGAAGAAAAGGTAAACCGCAGCAATGGGCCCAATAAAAAGTAATGAAACACTGGTAATGGTGATGGACCCCAACTCTTGAATCCTGAATTTCACCCAATTAACATTTGCGCCATAGAATGTCGTGGCCAACACAATCAAAAGAGCATAGAGATTAAATCCCGTAATGGTTCCGCCAGAGCGCGATAACGCAAGCATGATGGCACCCAAAAAGGAAAGTATGATTCCTAAAATCGCATAGCCGCGAAAGCGCTGTGTGAAAAACATAGCTCCTAAAATCATCGTCCACAAAGGTGAAAGCGTATTTAAAATTCCGGCCAGCGAGCTATTCAATTTTGTTTGCGCAAAGGCAAAGAGAAATGCAGGAAAAAATACTCCCATCAAACCAGATATGAATAATTTAGATGGATCACCCGGCTTCAACTCCTTCAATCGTGGTATGGCCAGCGGCAGTAAAAAAATGGAGGCGGCTGTCACGCGTAATGCACCCAGGACTTCAGGCGAAAACACTTTTAGTCCTTGCTTAATTAAAATGAAGGATGTGCCCCAGATCAGGGATAAAACGAGCAGTAAAAATAGAGCCGAAACATTTTTGTTTTGAGACATGATCAGAAGCGTGCGCACACGCCTTAAAAAGCAGGTGCAAAGAACGAGAATCAATGGGGTAATTCAAATGCGCTTTCTTGCTAAGATCTCTGAAGGATCAAACTGTGATTCCTCCAAACACTTCGATGACTTCATCAAGTATCTGATTCACTTCTTCAAACGTTGGGGCCTCAACCAGGCGGAGTCTGTACGCTTTAAAATCTGGAGTGCCTTTGAAATAGTTTGTATAGTGTCTGCGCATTTCAAAAATGCCCAACTTGTCACCCTTCCAGCGAATAGAAAATTCAAGATGCCTGCGTGCGATGTTTATGCGCTCTGCCATATCAGGCAGAGGTAACAACTCACCGGTCTTGAAGTAATGTTTGATTTCATTAAATACCCAGGGCGAACCAATGGCTGCACGGCCAATCATAATACCATCGATACCGTAGCGATTGCGATACTCCAAGGCCTTTTGTGGCGAATCAATATCACCATTGCCAAACACGGGTATGTGCATGCGTTGATTTTCTTTGATCTTTCCGATCAGCGACCAATCGGCTTCACCTTTATACATCTGCACGCGCGTGCGGCCGTGAATCGTCAATCCTTTGATACCGATATCCTGTAAACGTTCGGCCACCTCCACCACGTTTTTAGTTGAGTCATCCCAACCGAGTCGTGTTTTCACGGTGACAGGCAGATGCGTTGCCTTCACAATTTCTTCCGTCATCTTCACCATTTTAGGAATATCCTGAAGAAGTGCTGCACCTGCTCCCCGGCAAGCCACCGCTTTTACCGGGCATCCGTAATTGATGTCGATCAGGTCGGGGTTTACTTCGGTGGCAATCTCTGCCGACTGCACCATGTTGCCAATGTCACCGCCAAATAATTGGATGCCGATGGGGCGCTCATATTCAAAGATGTCCAGCTTTTGACGGCTTTTCGCGGCATCACGAATTAATCCCTCGGAAGAAATGAATTCGGTATACATCAAATCGGCACCGCCTTGCTTGCAAACGGCACGAAAAGGCGGATCGCTCACATCCTCCATGGGAGCGAGCAAGAGTGGAAACTCTCCTAATTCAATGTTGCCGATCCTTGCCAAGTTTGATAATTTGGTTAAAACTATGTTGTTTGCGGCCTCAAAATTAACTCTTTTATTGAGATGTCGGAACTGACGGGGATTTCTCAGAGGCCAGCTTGGATATCTATCATTTTTATACTCATTACTGCAGCCCTTGGTTTTGTAGCGATTGGCCCAATTATCGGGTTTTTAGTCGCCATGCCATTTTATGATGGAACGATTTTCGACCTGACTTCAAAACTTGCTGACCCCGCTGCGCACCCCGAAATACGCTTGCCAATCCTGATCATGCAGGGTTGCGCCACGCTGTTTGGGTTAATAGTAATCCCGATGTTATATGCATGGGCCATCGAAAAAAATAATCCTGTATCCTGGATAACCAGCAAAACAACACCGCTGGTGATGATTGTTGTGACCGCGCTGATCGTAATCTCCTTCATGGCCACCAATTCAATATTCATTGAGTGGAATGCCAACTTCGCCTTCCCGGATTTTCTGAAAGACTTTGGGAACTGGGCCCGCGAACAGGAAACAAAAGCAGAAGAACTCACTAAATTTTTCACCACTTTCGATACTACCGGAGATTTTCTTTTTGGATTAGTGGTAATCGCGCTTTTACCTGCCATTGGAGAAGAGTTGGTTTTTCGAGGAATGCTACAGCCAGAAATTTTTCGCGCCAGTGGCAATCATCATGTGGCGATTTGGGTTTCCGCTATTATCTTCAGTGCATTTCACATGCAGTTTTTCGGCTTTGTGCCACGCATGCTGTTGGGTGCTTTGTTCGGATATCTTTATGTATGGTCAGGCAATTTGCTTATTCCGATGATTGCGCATTTTGTAAACAATGGGTTTCAAGTCCTTATGTTGTATCTCTATCAGCAAGGCACTATTACGACAGATTTAGATTCTCCTGAGGTAGCACCCTGGCCCGTTGTAGCAGGTTTTACACTCCTGTTTGCAACACTCCTGTTCTATTTTAAAAAATATTACACTACTCATAATCAAGCACAGGCGTGAGCACTCCAAAGAAATTCAGCAACCTATCGCAACGACTTGCCACTGCTTTGCTAGGTGCAGCAGGTATTGTGTTCAGCATTATGTACAGTGAGTGGACGTACTTCATCGTATTTTTTATCATCTGCCTTTTCACCCTTCTTGAGTTTTATAAACTCTCCGGGTTAGATGGGATGATCCCACAAAAGACCTTTGGAACAATCTGCGGAGTGTTAATATTCTGCCTATCCTTTTTTATCGAGCGTGGAGATATTTCCTATCGCTATTACTTTTTGATTTTCCCTATTGTTTCATGTGTGTACATGATCAAGCTTTATAAAAAAACCGAACGAAAACCATTCACCAACATTGCCTATACCTTCCTGGGAATTTTTTATGTAGCTACGCCCATTGCCCTGCTCAACATTGCTACGTTTGAAAATCACGTGTACGATTATCAAATCATTTTTGGCTGCCTATTCATTCTATGGGCCAGCGATACGGGTGCCTATTTTGCGGGTTCACTATTTGGAAAACGAAAACTCTTTGAAAGAATATCACCCAAAAAATCGTGGGAAGGCTTTGCCGGTGGCGCAGCATTGGCATTCGCTTTTGCGTATGGTCTACCCTACTTTTTTTCCGCCATCGGGCACGAACCCACCATTCGCTCATGGCAGTGGATGGTCGTTGGATTAATAATTATAGTAGGTGGCACCTTTGGTGACCTGGTAGAATCATTGCTTAAGAGAAGCATCGAAATTAAAGACTCTGGCACCAGTTTGCCAGGTCATGGAGGTTTTTTAGATCGCTTTGATGGGTTATTAATTTCAGCCCCGTTTATCGTGGCGTTTTTGGAGATTTTTTAACTGTTTTCGTCCCCTTTACTTCTTTAGCGGCAGCTAATTTCTATATCTTTGCAACCGATTTAGGGGCCTGTTTACGCTGATTTTAGTAAGTTTATCTCATCAGGCCTGACCTAATAAAATTAAAATCTAACATACTTTTATGGCATATATCGAACCAGCACCAATTGTTGATAAGGAAAATCCTTTCGAAGCAATGATGTCTCGTTTTCATACCGCTTCGCAAATTTTAGGGCTTGAGGATGAGGTGTATCAAGTGCTTAAATCACCCGCCAAGCAGGTGATCGTTTCTTTACCCGTTACCATGGATGACGGAAGTATTAAAGTATTTGAAGGATATCGGGTAATTCACTCTACCATATTGGGTCCTTCCAAAGGAGGAATCCGCTTTGACCCACATGTAAATCTTGACGAAGTAAAAGCATTGGCAGCCTGGATGACGTGGAAGTGTGCGGTGGTTGATATTCCTTATGGGGGAGCAAAAGGTGGTGTTGCCTGTAATCCACGCGAAATGTCAGCCGGAGAGATTGAACGTCTGATGCGCTCCTATACGCAGGCCATGATGGGCGTGTTTGGTCCTGATCAGGATATTCCTGCCCCTGACATGGGAACAGGACCCCGTGAGATGGCTTGGCTGATGGATCAATATTCAAGAAACAAAGGAATGACCGTGGCCGCAGTGGTTACCGGAAAACCGATTGTAATGGGTGGTTCATTAGGAAGAACCGAAGCCACCGGTCGTGGTGTAATGGTTTCTGCCCTGGCCGCCATGGAAAAACTGAAGATCAATCCATATAATGCTACGTGTGCGGTGCAAGGATTTGGAAATGTAGGATCATGGGCAGCGCGGCTTCTTGCCGAAAGAGGATTGAAAATAGTGGCGGTAAGTGATATCTCAGGCGCTTATTACAATGAGAATGGAATTGACATTGAGTCGGCCGTTGTTTATCGCGATAAGAACAAAGGCTCGCTGGACGGATATGCCGAAGTACAAAAAATTGCCGGTGCCGACTTATTAACCTTACCGGTTGATCTTCTGGTGCCCGCTGCAACCGAAGATGTTATCACTGGTTCCAACGCAGGAAAAATTCAAGCTAAGCTAATAGTAGAGGGAGCAAACGGGCCTACTTCATCTAAAGCCGACAGCATCATCTATGAAAAAGGTATCAGTGTAGTGCCTGACATTTTAGCGAATGCCGGTGGTGTAACGGTTTCATATTTTGAATGGGTTCAAAACCGACTGGGCTATAAGTGGACCGCAGAGCGAGTGAATCGCAGAAGCGACCGGATTATGAAAGACGCCTTTAATATCGTGTATAAAACAGCTGTTGAATACAAGGTATCGTTGCGTATTGCTGCCTATATGGTGGCAATCGACAAAGTGGCTAAAACATACAAATTCCGCGGAGGCTTCTAATCCTTTTCGGGATCGGAGAGGATTTGTTATGAGTTCAGGGTTTGGGCTCTTACCTTTGGGCCTTCAATACCTAATTCGTTTATCATGACCATTCATCGCGAAGGCCGCACGTTGTTGTTTATATCACTGGTGGTTCTTTTTGCACTCAATGGAGCTATCTCTTATTTCTTTGCGGAGGCTACCCTCTTACAAAACATCTTCATTGGCGTGAGCGTTGTTTTTTATCTTATCATTCTTCAATTCTTCCGCATACCTGTTTTCCAAATTCAAAAAGACGATAAGAAAGTGCTAGCTCCTGCCGATGGGAAAGTGGTGGTGATCGAAGAAACAGAAGAGAACGAATATTTGAAATCAAGGAGAAAGCAAATATCAATTTTCATGTCCCCCATCAATGTGCACGTAAACCGTATGCCGGTGGCAGGATCCATCTCCTATTTCAAATATCACCCAGGAAAATATTTGGTGGCCTGGCATCCTAAGTCGAGTACTGAAAATGAACGCACCACGGTGGTTGCCAAAATGAACAATGGTACTGAAATTTTATTCAGGCAAATTGCTGGTGCCCTGGCGCGGAGAATAAAGTGGTATGTAAAGGAAGGACAAAAGCTCGATCAGGGGGATGAGTTTGGGTTTATCAAGTTTGGCTCGCGGGTCGATATTTTTTTACCACTGGATGCCAAAGTGATGGTTCAGGTAGGGGAAGTAACGAAGGGAGGAAAAACAGTAATTGCCGAATTCTAAGAGCCTTCTCTAAGCATAAATTACCGCTTCTCAAAACTATTCCCTGGCACTGGTGTTATGATTATTCAAATGCTTACCTTCGAAAATTATATTTTCTACACTTCAGAAAGTCACCCATTGTTAGATAACTCATCATTACCTCTATGAGTATAAACCTAAATTTAAAGTTTGCCAATAAGCAACAGGATTTCTTTGCCACGTTAAGCCAGCGCGTTAACCTGTATTTCAAAACGAATAATATTGAACGCACCGGAAATTCAGAAATGGTGGTCAAAACCATTGTGATGTTTTCAATTTACTTCATTCCCTATTTCGTGTTGATTTCAGGAGTTGTTCCAAATGCATGGGGCATGTTAGGTCTTTGTGTGATCATGGGTTTTGGTCTGGCCGGCATTGGCCTCTCCATTATGCATGATGCCAATCACGGATCGTATTCTAATAAACCCTGGGTAAATAATTTATTGGGGCTTTCGCTCAACCTGGTGGGTGGCCACGACACAAACTGGAAGGTTCAGCATAATGTACTGCATCATACATACACCAACGTTCACGATGTAGATGAAGACATCAGCCCTCGCGGCATTATCAGGATGGCACCCGAATCAAAATGGAAACCTATTCACAAATTTCAACATTATTACGCCTGGTTCTTTTACGGATTCATGACCTTGGTGTGGGTGATTACGAAAGACTTTGATCGATTAATCAAATATCAGCGTGAAGGACTTCTTAAGAAACAACGCACTACCGCTATCAAAGAATGGACCATCATGATGATCACCAAAGTGATTTATTATACGTACATCTTTGTCATTCCCGTGCTTTTGCTTCCTGTAACTTTCTGGCAAGTGGTCATAGGCTTTTTTGTTATGCACTACATCGGTGGTTTTATTTTGGCGATGATTTTTCAGCCTGCTCACGTTGTCGAAGGCACGGAGTATCCCATGCCTAACGAAAATGGAAATCTGGAAAACAGTTGGGCCATCCATCAACTTCGCACCACCACCAACTTCGGTCATCGCGCCAAATTCTTCTCATGGTATGTGGGCGGTCTTAATTATCAGGTGGAGCATCATTTATTTCCCAATATCTGTCATGTTCACTATCGTGAAATAGCAAAGATTGTGGAGCAGACAGCCAACGAGTTTGGATTGCCTTATAAATCAAAGGAGACTTTTCGGAAAGCCGTTGTTGCACACGCAAAACAATTAAAAATCCTGAGCGAGAAACCAAAGCCGGCATTGGCAAGGGTCTCTTCCGTTGCTGCATAACCGAAACGTTCAGCTAAGAACTTCTTTCAATACCGTCACCGATTTCATTTCACCGAAACCATCAGAATGGGCCTGGTAAAACCGTAACAGGACAGCAAGAATATTTTTTCTTTGCTCATAAGTTAATGGGATCTCAATATGATAATCCAACGTCAGGAACTTATTGAGCGCCAATTCTTCGTCATCACCCACCATCCGTCCACCTAACACCTCGCTGACCAGATGGGGGCCGAAGCCCAAATGCTTGCTCAGGCCGATCAGGAATATCAAATGAAAATTCTCCGGACGTTCGAGTGTATCCAGGTAAATCAATGACTCTGCAATGAAATTAAAAATATCCTGAGCGTGACTTTGCTCCTTCACCGACTTGTTTAACACTTCATTGATAAACATCGCAATGGCAGCCTTGCGAACATCCGCGTTTATAAATTGATAGGGGTGGAAGCACCTGACTTCCTTGATGTACATGATGCCTGCGTTTTCCTTGTGATAGACCACCATGTCCAATAATGTCAATGGTTGAAAGAGGGCAATCTTACTTTTGCGGGAACTGGTCCTCACCCCTTTGATCATGTAACTCTGCAACCCAAATTGTTCTGTAAATATGTTAGCGATGATGGAGGTCTCTCCAAATTTCACAAACCTGAAAACAATTCCTCTGGTTTTCTGGAGCACGTTTACTTGTTACGATTTTTCATGCCATTAAAAAATGACTGGCGACTGCGTGCCTCATAGGTATCTTTCTCACCCAGCATCACCTGTGAGTTGTTGGCATTCAATCGGAATGAAAAGGATGCCAACTCTCCCGTCTCTGCACAGATGGCATGTACTTTGGTTACAAACTCCGCCACAGCGAGCAAATTAGGCATGGGGCCAAAGGGTTTACCTTCATAGTCCATGTCAAGGCCTGCAACGATGACACGCTTGCCGCTATTCGCCAAAGTATTACAGACCTCTATAATTGTGGCATCAAAAAACTGGGCCTCATCAATTCCTACCACATCACAATCACCGGCCAACAACAAAATGTCATTGGCAAAATTTACGGGTGTCGATCTGATTTCACGTTCATTGTGCGATACGATCTTCTGCGCATGATACCGGGTGTCAACCTTAGGCTTAAATATTTCAACCTTTTGTTTGGCAATTAATGCACGGTTTAACCTTCGGATTAACTCTTCCGTTTTGCCTGAGAACATGCACCCACAAACTACTTCAATCCAACCATTGCGTCCAGTGCTTTTAGATCTCCCTAAGTGAGGTTCAATAAACATACGTGCAATTTAGGATTTGAAAAGTAGATATAACCACAGTTAAACCGGGATTTTAGGATGTATAGTGCACGTGAGGCATTTTACTTTCTTCAGGAATGAGAATTCGGCAAGATCCTAAGGCACGTGTTTGACAAGCCAGCCGTTCATTTTCAGCCAACTGACCGAGGCTGCGATATTTCAATTCGGCCGGAGTCAGTCGCGAGAGTTGGTGCATTCCCTCCACCACAATCAGTTTGCAAGTCGTGCAGCGCCCCTTCCCTCCACAAGCATGCATCCAATCAATAAAATTGGATTGCACTACCTGTAATATAGATTTTGACGGATCGACAGGCGAGAGTTCTTTTTGAGCCAAATTTTCAATCACTATCTTTACCATCAAGACCAATTTAAATCCGTTAACTTCGTTTTTAAACAAGATTACTGAAAATTTCTACTCATGGACGAAAAGATTAGTTTGAATTCTGTGGATCAATATGCACAACAGTATGCGCTTCACCTCGTCAATTCGTTTTTCTCAAAAAAGAATAAGATATCGGGACCTGAAATACTTCAATTATCCGCTGTAAAACAGGTGAACCTTTTTGTGGTTCGCGATCTTCTTTCCGCCTGGAAAAAGGAAAGTGAAAAATTAAAAAGTCCTTATTTTGATTATGAAGCTCGTGCGGTGAATGAATCACTGGTTGCATTTCAGAATACGTTGAGCAATCACATTTTAATAGGCAGACAAGATTTCCTTCCGTTGCTAACGAGAGCCGTAAGCCAAACCATTTATCTCATCCTCGATCCCTACGATTTTTATTCTGACACCCTGGATAAAAAAGAAGGAAGGATTGTAAATACGCCCGATTTAAAAAGTGAAGTCAAGTATATCAAAATCAATCGTGCTCCTCTTGAAAAACTGGTAACACGCTTGGAAGAGAAAAAACTAGAATCCATATCCGGCAATGAAGCCTTTGCTATTCTGGATCAAATTCTGGAAGAAGTCAATTTCACACCGGAGGAAATTGAACCCTATCTTCAGGCATTCAATCAGGTGGTGCCTTTAAAGGCAGAAAATTTTTACGAGGTTAAACTCATAGTTCCTCAACTTCCTGTTTCGAAGCCGGAAGTGCTCGCTTCTCCAGAGACTCAAAAAACCGTGGCCTCCAATGTGCTCAAAGAAATAAAAAATACATTGGCAGATGACCTGGCAAAGAAAAAAATAGTACGATTGAAAGACAATCTTACGATCAATCAGAAATTCATGTTTACCAAGATTCTATTTCATGGTGACTTTGAAATTTTTTCTGAGGCCATTGATAAACTAGATCGGTTTGATAACCTGGCTCAAGCTATGCGATTTATTGACGATGCTTATCCTGATTGGGACAGGGAAAGTGACGAATATCTTGAGTTTGTTGAGATTGTTGAAAAGAGATTCAACGATTAAGCACGCTGTAACATCTGACTGCGGTGTGCATCTAACTTCAACAGTACAAAGAGTAAAATAGTAAAACCCCACAAAGAGGATCCTCCATAACTAAAAAACGGAAGGGGTATACCGATGACAGGGAAAAGCCCAATAGTCATACCGATATTCACCGCAAAGTGAAAGAAAAATAGGGTGGCAACAGAATAGCCATAAACTCTGGCAAACCTGCTTTTCTGTCGTTCGGCTATAAAGATAACACGAAGCAGGAGGGCAATAAATAAAGCGATTACAAAAAGACTTCCCACCCACCCATGCTCCTCTCCGATGGTACAAAAAATAAAATCGGTACTTTGCTCGGGCACAAAATCAAACTTGGTTTGAGTACCTTCCAAAAAGCCCTTGCCTATAAAACCTCCACTGCCAATCGCGATTTTTGATTGCGTAACATTCCATCCATATCCGAGCGGGTCAGCATCCGGATTGATCAGCGCTTTGACACGATTTTGCTGGTGCGGCTTTAGTACATCCGTAATCACATAATCAACGCTTTCAATTACTCCACTGATAACAATCGCCCCTGTTGTAAGAAGCACTATGCGTCTCAGTTTCTTTTTGCCAAAAACAATCAATGCAATCAAAACCATGGCTATGGCTCCGTGTAGATAAATTTGATTGGGGATCAACAGTGTAAGTATAAAAATCAATGCAGCACAAATCCCCACAATCAACAAAAAAGGAGATAAGCCTTCGCGATAAAATACCAAAACAAAAGATGTGAACACCAAGGCCGTGCCCGTGTCTTTTTGTAGAAGTATTAATAACATCGGTAACGCCATCATGGCAAACAGTGTAGCCTGATTTTTAAGGTTATCCATTTTGAAACCTACCGATCCAATGAATTTCGCTACAGCCATGGCGGTAATAAACTTCGCAAACTCTGACGGCTGCACACCAAATGAGCCAATGCCGAGCCACGCTTTATTTCCACCTACCTCTTTACCAATAAAAGGAACCAGGATCAGCACAAACAGGATCACTCCAAAAAATAAATAGGCAAACGCTTCATAAAACCGCATGTCGATGATGACAATGGCAAGAATGATTATGAATGAGGCAGCAATAAAAATTAGTTGACGCCCGGAATTGAGTGACAAATCCCAAATCGTTTGCTTTACAGATTCGTCATATACAGACGCAAAAATATTCAACCATCCCAAGCCTACCATGACGATATACAGGAGGACGGCCACCCAATCTAATTTACCCGATATGTCTTCTTCCCGGATGCTCACTCAAACTTATTATTAAGCACGTACTGTTCAATATGCGGTCGTTTGGTTTGTCCAAACAAATATTTTTCAATCATCAAACTGGCTATGGAAGCTGCTGCGCGAGCCCCCTGGCCCGCATCTTCCACATACACTGAAATAGCAATTTTAGGGTTATCTCTCGGAGCAAATGCAATGAACACTGAATGATCAAAAAGTGGCGGGGCATTTTCTACGGTACCTGTTTTGCCACAAACAATTACATCGGCAAGTTTTGCGCGATACTGACCTGTGCCTTCCTCTACTACTTGTTGCATCGCATCAACCGCTACAATAAAGTAGGAAGGATCAATGGAGGTAAAATGCTTCTCGATATACTGAGGCAACGGCTTTCCATCTCCACCAATGGATTTGACCAGATGGGGCGTATAAAAAAATCCTCTGTTTGCGATAGTGGCTGCAAAGTTTGCCATTTGAATAGGCACCACCAGATTTTCGCCTTCTCCAATAGCAATAGAATAAATATTGGAAAACTTCCAGGGCCTGTTATTATAGGCACGATCGTAATAGGCCGGAGTAGGAACTAATCCGCCCTTTTCATTGGGAAGATCTATTCCTAGCTGACTTCCAAATCCAAAACTTTTAATGTGCTTATCCCACTCCGCCAGACCAATGCGTGTATCTTCAAAAGGATCGTTGACAACTCCTTTGTTAAGCATGCGCCTCAACACACCATGAAAGTAAGGATTACACGAGTTGGCGATAGCACCCCGCAAGTCTTCATTACTATGAGCTCCGTGGCAGTTAATAATGGATCGATCACACCGGATGCGCGTTTCGGGTGTAATCACTCCTTCCTGCAGGGCCGTCATCGCTTGCGCAATTTTAAAGATTGAACCCGGCCGATATTGCGCCATCAGCGGACGATTGAACAAAGGCTTCAATGAATCAGCGTTGATCAATTTAAAATTGGTGCTATAATTTTTTCCAGTGAGTAAAGTGGGGTCATAGGAAGGCCCCGAAACTAATGACAATATTTCTCCTGAGGATGGCTCAATGGCCACAATACTACCCGACTTTCCTTTCATCAGAAATTCACCGTATTGCTGTAAGTCGATATCAATACCGGTGATTAGATTTTGTCCTGGCACGGAGAGTGTATCATATCTTCCGTCATTGAACGAGCCCTTCTCAATGCCTTTTACATCGCGTAATATAAAACGGATGCCCCGTTTCCCTCTCAACTGCTCTTCATAAAATGCTTCGATACCACTTTGTCCAATGTAATCACCTTGCTTGTAGATTTTTGATTTATCACGATCCAACTGTTTCTTGTTGATTTCACTGACGTAACCCAAGGCATTGGCCAACGCAGTAGACGAATAGGCACGAGTAGTACGCGCCTGAATGTAAAAGCCAGGAAACTCAGCCATCTGATCCTGCACTCGTGCGAAATCAATATTAGAAAGTTGATCCAAGAATAGCGTTGGCTTAAACGGAGAATATTCCTTGCGGGCTTTCATCTCCTTAAATTTTACACGCAACTCTTCCTTCGAAATCTCGAACACCTCACAAAACTTCGTGGAGTCAAATTTCTTAATATCCTTGGCGATTACCTCTATGTCGTACTCCGGAGTATTGTAAACAATCAATTTTTGATTACGATCATAAATGAGTCCACGAAAAGGATACTGTACCTGCCGCATAATGGCATTACCCTCAGCCATGATCGCATATCGGTCATCTACTACCTGGATGGAGAAAAGCTTAATCAGAAAAATTACTCCGACTAATACGATAACGATCTGCAATATTTCTTTGCGTGATTCATTCATATCTTTCTACGCTGAGGAACAAGAAATTGTAAAAAGATAATCACAGTCATGGTGAAGAGAACGCTGCCCATGATCTTAAGCATCGTATACCAGAACATATCAAAACTCGAAGCTTCTAAAAAGAATAGAACGAAATGATGAATAAATACCAGCGGTATAGCATATACCAAAAACCACTGCACACCATTGGTAGCTATGGTTGGCGAGTTTCCAGTGTCATATCCGCCCTGTGGAGTAATAACGGATAACCAATAGTTGCGCAAATAACTCATCAAAACAGTAGCAAAGGCATGAAGCCCCATGCTACTATAAAAGATGTCAATCGAAAAGCCCACAAAAAATCCAATCAGAATAGTCACCGTTGTACTTAATTCGAAAGGCAGCAACAGGACGAATGCCACATATAAAAAGCAGAATGCTGAATCAAACAACACAAGGTTTTTCAAAAGCATAGCCTGAACCAGCACGTACATAAAGAAAAGGACAATATGAACAATCCCTGATCTGATCATCGTATTTCACTAATCGTTATACTCTCCAATGAATCCCTTTCATGTTTCAGATTACTCTTCACCAATTCTACGAACGAAAGCTTACTGAAATCCTGAGCCAACGCAACTTGAATATCCCAAAAAGGAGACTCTTCATTTAACGAAGCGCTTCGTATCACTCCCACTAAAACTCCTTTCGGGAAAATTGCATTGTACCCGGAAGTAACAACGGTATCTCCAACGGAAGGATTGGCATGACGTGGGATGTAGCGAAGATTTGTAAAACGCGCATCGGCACCATCCCATTGTGCCGTTCCAAAATAATCTTTTTGTTTTACCACGCACGATACCATCTCATCGGTATGCAGTAATGATATCAATACTGAGAAATGATCAGATACCGTTTTTACTTTACCTACTGCTCCTGAAATGCTGATGGCGGCCATGCCGGGCTCAATGCCATCCAGCTTTCCTTTATCCACGGTAATATAGTTCTTATAAAACTGCGTTGAATTAGATACCACCTTCGCTCCCAAATACTCAAAACGATTTCCAATCAAAGGATCTTTTATTTCAGGAATCTGCTCAGCAAATATGCGTTGGTTGCGCTGCTCCAATGCCGTGCGCAAAATGGCGTTTTCTCGAGCCAGATCTTTGTTGATGGTGCTTAGTGAAAAATATTCTCTAACCCCTTGCGAAAAGCCAAGCACACTGGCCGCAGTGCGATTGGAGGAATTAAAATACGCAGAACTCTGAAATTGATTGTTCTCTACAATCAACCAGGCACAAGTCAACTCAAGAAATAAGAACGTAAAGAAAGCCCGATACTCATAAACAAACTTTAAGAGCCGTTCCATTTAATCAAGTCATCAAAACCTTTCTGAATTTTTCGATATTCTTTAATGCAGCCCCGGTACCTCTCACCACTGCTCTCAATGGATCATCCGCAACATGGATAGGCAATTTTGTTTTTAACGAGAGTCGCTTATCCAGCCCACGCAACATCGCTCCTCCTCCTGTCAGATAGATTCCTTGTTCATAAATATCTGCCGAAAGTTCGGGAGGAGAAAGTTCAAGCGCCTTAAGCACGGCTTCTTCTAATTTAGAAATAGATTTATCGAGTGCGAAAGCAACCTCTGAGTAGGATATCTTAATCGTCTTGGGGATACCCGTCATTAAATCACGACCGCGAATTTCATAATCATCAGGACCGTCATCCAATTCCGTGAGTGCTGATCCTACTTCAATCTTCACCCGTTCTGCAGAGCGCTCACCAATCAAAAGATTATGTTGCCTGCGCATGTAATCGAGGATGTCACGATTAAAGGTATCACCTGCAATTCGGATGGATTGATCACAAACAATTCCAGAAAGTGCAATTACAGCAATGTCGGTGGTTCCTCCTCCAATATCCACAATCATGTTTCCTACTGGCTCTTCGATATCAATTCCAATTCCAATAGCGGCAGCGATAGGCTCATGAATCATATACACTTCCTTTGCATTCGCATGTTCTGCCGAGTCACGCACGGCACGTTTCTCCACTTCGGTAATTGCCGATGGAATGCAAATCACCATACGCAGGGAAGGTGGAAAAAGTCTGCGGCCTGTATCAATCATCTTGATCATTCCGCGAATCATCATCTCGGCAGCATGAAAGTCAGCGATTACGCCTTCCTTTAATGGACGAATTGTCTTTATGTTGTCGTGAGTCTTTTCGTGCATCTGCATTGCCTCGCGGCCGATGGCAAGCACTTTGCCGGTGGTTCGATCAAGTGCAATGATCGATGGCTCATCAACTACTACTTTATCTTTGTGAATAATCAGTGTATTGGCTGTTCCCAGGTCGATCGCAATGTCAGTGGTGAAGAAATCAAAAAATCCCATTTGTTACTCCTCTCGGTATAGTTAATAAGGCACGAAATTACAGAAATAATCCGTGGATTTTTAAGTCTATTCTATTGAAAAACTTACACGCTAATTAATGCTTGAAGTGACGAGTGCCGGTGAAGACCATGGCAATGTCATGCCGATCACAAAAATCAATTGAGTCCTGATCTTTAATCGAACCTCCAGGTTGAATCACCGCTTGTATACCGTGTTGATGAGCGATCTCTACACAATCCGGGAACGGGAAGAAAGCATCTGATGCCATCACAGCTCCTTTGAGTTCAAATCCAAATGCCCCTGCCTTTTCAATGGCCTGCTTCAGGGCGTCTACGCGACTGGTTTGACCGACTCCGCTAGCCAGGAGCTGACCATCTATTGCCAGAATGATGGTGTTTGACTTGGTATGCTTGCAAATTTTACTGGCGAAGAGCAACGCGTCAACCTCCTGCGATGAGGCAGAACGCTTCGTTACCTGCTTCAGATCTTCCTTTGAATCTGTTTTCATATCCAAATCCTGCTCGATCACTCCGTTAAGCAAACTCTTGAATTGCTTTTTGGCAGTTAGCGGTTGTTTTTGTTTCAATATGATTCTGTTCTTTTTGGATTTGAGCAAATCCAGAGCGGCCGAATCAAATTCAGGTGCAATCAAAATCTCAAAAAACAACTTGTTGATTTCTTCTGCTGCCGCCAGATCAATTTTTTGGCTCGATGCCAACACTCCGCCAAAGGCAGAGATCGTGTCGGCCTGAAACGCTTTGAGATATGCTTCTTTCACACTCGCACCCGTAGCTACACCGCAAGCATTCGTGTGTTTAATGATCACAAAGGCAGTTTCGCCCTCAAACTCTTTCACCAGATTAATGGCTGCATCAACATCCACCAGGTTATTATAAGAAAGCTCTTTGCCATTTAGCTGATCAAAGAGTTTTTCCAGTTCACCAAAAAATACTCCTTGCTGATGAGGATTTTCTCCATAGCGCAAAACTTTACCCTGTTTAAAACTTGCTTTAAAACTTGAGATGCCTTGCTCCTGATTAAAATAACCAAAGATGGCAGTGTCATAATGAGAGGTTACATCAAATGCTTTGGCAGCAAATCGCTTTCTATCGATTAGTTCAGATGAACCGTTCTTTGCCATCAATAACTCAAGTAACTCCTGGTATTGGGTGCGCTCAGAAACGATCAATACGTCATTAAAATTCTTGGCAGCTCCACGGATAAGCGAAATTCCACCGATGTCGATTTTCTCAACGATTTCATCTTCGGTACCGCCTTTGGCCACGGTTTCCTCGAAGGGATATAAATCAACGATCACTAAATCAATGGCAGAAATATTAAACTCGCTGGCCTGTTTTAAATCGCCTGCATCATCTCTCCTGTAAAGGATTGCACCAAAAACGGCAGGATGCAATGTTTTCACTCGGCCACCAAAAATGGAAGGATAGCCCGTAAGTTTTTCAACCGGGATTACCGGATAGCCAAGCTTCTCAATAAAATCCTGTGTGCCACCGGTAGACACAAACTCTACTCCCTGTTCGGCAAGCAGGTGGATGATGGGTTCGAGGTTATCCTTGTAATAAACTGAAATGAGGGCGCGGGATATTTTCTTGGAGGACATGGTGATAAATTGAGGTGCAAAAATGCAGGAATTAAATGTTGCACGCAAAGACGCTAAGAACACAAAGGTCTTTTCTTACATTTAACTTAGCGATCTTTGCGCCTTTCGCGCAACCCAAATGAAACTGTTCCTTCATCTCGAGCTCCGAAAATGGCAGGAATCCGGCTATGAAAAGCCATTGTTATCGTTTGCTTCTTCTCTTTCCAGCGATGTGATCGGAGCAGAAATCGACAACCAGACAGAAAGCTCCATTGTGGATGTAGTCATAAAACTCTGCAGCCAGGTAAATCAGATTTTCATTTTAATTCAGGCGCAACCTGATGAATCAATCGGATCAACCTTGAAATTATTGAATCACCTTCTAAGAAACGAAAAACAAATTCATGCGATCGTCCTTTCAGGAAATCATGAACAAGCAGAAAAATTATTGCGAACGCTTAGCGAGCGGTTTAAGAAGGAAGATGATCCGAAAAAAATAAAAGAGTGGATTAAAGAATTCGCTTTAGCTTAAACCCTGAATATGATCGCGCTCTTCATACGCCTCCGCTTCAATAGTGAAATCATCAGCATCCAAAAAGGCAGGAAACTTATCGCGATAGGATTGAAGTGCATGGGCGTTTAAAGACAAGGTTTTTATTGCCTCCACGCCTTCCACAGAGAAGAATGAATCTCCTTTGGGGCCAATAAACGCTGAATGTCCGTTATATTCTATTCCATTTCCATCCAGGCCTACCCGGTTCACCCCAACGGTATAACTGAGATTTTCGATGGCTCTTGCTTTCAATAAAGTTTCCCATGCTGCTGATCTAACCATTGGCCAATTGGCCACATATACAAGCACATCATAAGAAGGTTTCTTCAAAGAAGGATTCCATCGGTTGCGGCTCCACACCGGAAAACGCAAGTCGTAGCACACCAAAGGACAAATCCTCCATCCCTTCCAATGACCAATCAAAAGACTTTCTCCGGGAGTGTACACCTGGTTTTCTTGCGCCATGCGGAAAAGGTGACGCTTGTCGTACGTTTTGAAATTGCCTCCCGGCTCCATCCACAACAATCGGTTGTAAAACCGATCATGAACAGTAGAGATAAAACTTCCTAAAATCAATGCTCCGGTTTGGTCCGCCATCTGCTTCATCCACTTAAAAGTGCGCATATTCATATGCTCAGCCAGTTTAGAAGCATTCATGGTGAACCCGGTGGTAAACATTTCGGGCAATACGATTACATCTGTTGACTCACCAATCTGCCATATTTTTTCTTCAAACATGGCCAAATTGGCTGTTGTATCCTCCCAATGAATATCTGCTTGAATAATGGTGATTTTTAAATCCTGCATAGTGACCCTAAAACGGATTGCAAAGAAAGCAATACCAACTCAAATATTGACTCTCCCCTGGAAATAAAACCCTTAAAGTTTTCGCAGAATTGCACCTGCCTTTTCAAGGGTTTCTTCCCCTTTGGCAAAGCAAAACCGCAGCAGTTTGTGATCTGCTTTATCCCTATAAAATGCGGACACCGGTATGGGGGCCAATTTTTTCTCCCTCGTCATCCATTCGGCCATTTCCGCTTCCTTCAACTCCGATACAGCATCATACGACAAAAGCTGAAAATAACTTCCGTAACATGGCAGCGCTTTTAGAGAAGACCCCTTTATCTGGTCAAGGAAAAAATCTCGCTTCTGCTGGTAAAATGCACCCAGATGAAGATAATTATCTGCATTTTGAAGGTACTCTGCCAATGCCAGTTGCACGGGTGTGTTTACACTAAACGTGATAAACTGATGAGCTTTCCTGATTTCTTTGGTGAGCATTTCAGGAGCAACGGTATATCCTACCTTCCAACCCGTAGCATGAAATGTTTTTCCAAACGAAAACACGGCCACACTTTGAGAGGAAAGCGCAGGATACTTAAGCACGCTCTGATGTTCTTTTCGATCAAAGATGATACGCTCATACACTTCATCGCTAAGTACAATCAATCCAAACTCAAGCGCTAGTTTTTCCAAGGCTTTCAAATCAGTTTCTTCCAGCACCGCACCGGTAGGATTATGCGGAGTGTTGATCATGATCATTTTGGTGCGAGGAGTAATTTTCGCCCGCACTTCCTGCCAGTCAATTGAAAAATGGGGTGGACTTAACTTGATATGTATCGGTTCGCCACCGTTCAACCGTATGGCAGGATCATAGGAATCATAGGCCGGATCAAATACAATTACTTCATCCCCTTCTCTAACCAAAGCTGATATGGTGGAGAAAAGTGCTTCGGTGCCACCGGCCGTAACAGTGATCTCGGTTTCAAAATCCGTTGGGCGGCTATACGTTTTCACAACAACCTCTGAAATAGCTTTTCGAAGTGCAGGCGCACCGGGCATAGGCGCATATTGATTGTGCCCCGCTTTCATATTTTTATAAATGAGTTCGATTAACTCCTTCGATACCGGAAAGTCTGGAAATCCTTGTGACAGATTGAGAGCACCCTGTTCCAGCGCCATGCGTGACATGACTGTGAAGATTGAAGTTCCTACTTCGGGGAGGCGTGAAGTTACGTTCATTATTAAAATTGACTCTTATCCAAACCGGCTTGCTTCAACATTCCATAGTAGGTTCCATTCGGCAAATCTTTGTTTCCGTGTACGGGAACCACTGTTATCTTCTTGGTGACTGGGTTTTCATAAATGTGATGACTTCCTTTTAAGCGTTTGAACTCAAATCCATTTCTTGAAAGGATGGCTATTAAATCTTTTGCCGAGTAACTCAAGCTGTTGTGAGATTTAAGGAGTATTCCAGCGTTTCACTATCGTCTGGTATCGGCTCACCTTTTTCGCGGAGATGTTCAATGTAAAGTTCAATGGCTTCTTTTGCCATTGAAATAGCATGGTCAATATTATTTCCATAGGTAATACATCCGGGAAGGGCAGGCACCGTTGCAGTATAGGCTCCCTCTGGTTCCTTGGTCAATAAGATTTTATACGTCAAACTCTTCATATCCTTTATCATTAAGTTTATAATCGATATTACTTTCTCAAAGGTGCCAGAATTCTATACTCGGTTTCCACCTCACCCTTACTGATGTTGGCAAGTTTACCTTTCAGCATTCTCTTTTTTAGAGGAGTGAGATAATCGATAAACAACTTGCCTTCAATGTGATCGTATTCATGTTGAATGATACGCGCTTTCATACCATTGAATTCCTCTTCTTTAGGCTGCCAGTTTTCATCAAAATATTTCACTTTTATTTTTTCCTTACGCGAAACGTCTTCGCGAATGTTGGGTATACTCAGGCACCCTTCCTCAAATTCCCACTCGGTACCTGTTTCTTTTACTATTACCGGGTTAATAAATGGCTGCTTAAAATCCTTGAGCGTTGGCTCCTCATCCAACATTGTGCCATCCACCACAAAAAGGCGAACGCTTTTGCCGATTTGCGGGGCTGCTAAACCGATGCCGTGTGCCGCATACATGGTTTCATACATATCCATGATCAATTGCTTCAAATCCGCTCCCTCTTTGATATCTGTTGCTCGTTTTCGCAACACGGCATCACCATACACTACAATAGGATAAATCATGATCTTTTCTATTGAATCGAAATGCAAAATTAATCAATATTTGGCCGATTTTTAAGCGCTAGCCAACTCCAATAAAGTTTTGGCGGGAAGAAAAGTTCAAATGATTAAAATCCCTGCATGTAAGATTGCAGAATCAGTACCGCGCTTATTTTATCAACGTTGCCCTTCACCTGGCGGTCTTTTTTCTTCATACCTCCTGCAATCATGGCCTGTTGAGCCATCGAGCTGGTGAAGCGTTCATCAACTGTTTGAATCGTTTTGTCAGGGAAGGCACTTTTAAATTTCTCAATGAATTTGCGCACCTCAGGTGCAATCTCAGAGTCTGTGTTGTTAAGCCGCTTCGGCAAGCCAATGATTACTTTTTCGACCTCCTGACTTTGAAAATACTTTTTGAGGTAATCCATTAGCTTTGACGTTTCTACCATATCCAACGCGGTGGCAATGATCCTCAACGGGTCCGTTACTGCAAGGCCTGTGCGTTTCATTCCAAAATCAATTGCCAGAATTCTGCCCATTAGAAATTTGTGATTGAACTGAATTGATCAGTTAAAGCGAGCTATTTCGAAGAACTTCTTCTTCACTTCGCTTTCCAAGGCCATCGCCTTAGGGAATAATATTTCATTCTCAATGCGGGCATGCTCCTGTAGTGCTTTTTCAAAAGCTATGAGTTCAGAGTAAATCACCTTTACATGCAAGGGCGCGGTTGGAAAAAGTTGATAATCCTTTGTAATTTTTCGTATGCCCCGCATTTCATCGTCATGGGCCTCATGCTCCATAGCACATTTTTGCAATGAGTGTTTCTCTATCATGTTATAGAGTTGCGAAGGATTATAGTTACCCTTCGCGGCCCTTCCAAGCAACTTAATGTATTTAAACAAGGTGTCTTCTTCTTCATAAATGTGATGTATGAAGTCCTCCAAAAACAAAGGAAAAAGCGTCTTCAGGTCCTTCTCAACAGCATCGTATTCCTTATGGTTGGCTTTAAAGCTTTCCACTAATCTGCCAATGTAGGGCAGTTTATGCTTTACGAAAAGAAAGTGAGCGTGTTTCAGATATTCCATGATCAGGTCTACCGGATAATTTATTAGCGGAAGGTCAACACCTTTGAAATTTTCCCCTGGAGATTCAAGCTCCTTTATGACCGCATCCACTAATAAGCCCTTTTCGTGGCAAACCTGCTCCAATGTGTGTTCTGGAAATTCGAAAAACTTAATTCCGAAGTAATACAATACGTGAGCACGCAGGTTATCCTGATCCACCAACTCCGCAATTCGCCTGTATCTCAAGGTTTCTTTTTCCATCTGAAGTAAATATAGTAAACCCTTGCTATCGAAAATCTAACCCCAACAATTAATTTGCTGCTTCGTTAGATCAACTAATCTACCGCAAAGATAAACTATGGAGGAGCAGAAGAACTCAAATTATCAGATCAGTTTACCGCTTATTTTGTTCATTGGCCTTGCCGCAGGAGTTTTGATAGGGGCCAGCCTGACCAACAAAAGTGGTTCTGGTGATGTAGGAGAAGAGGTGCAGAAAATGAGAGAAGTACTGAGCCTGATTAAGAATGAATACGTGGATACAGCCAATACGGAAGTTCTGGTCGAGGATGCAATCGAGCACATGCTTGGAAAACTAGACCCTCACTCCTCTTACATATCAGCCAAAGACATCGTGGAGGCAAACGAAGATCTCCGGGGAAATTTTGAGGGCATCGGGATTGAATTCAATATTTTTCATGACACCCTGGTAGTCGTGTCTGCTCTCAGTGGCGGGCCCTCCGAAAGCGTGGGCTTACGGTCGGGCGACAAGATTATCAAAGTAAATGATAAAAATATTGCTGGCATTGGCCTCTCCAACCGCGATGTGCAAACTCATTTGAAAGGACCCAAAGGCACCGAAGTTAAAATTGAAGTACTGAGAAAAAATGTAAGCAAGCCCATTGTGTTTACTATCGTGCGCGACAAAATACCGCAGTTTTCTGTAGACGCCTCGTACATGCTCAACAACGAAATCGGATACATCAAAGTAAGCCGCTTTGCCCAAACCACCTTCTCGGAAGTGAAAGATGCGATGAGTAAACTTCAGAAAGAAGGAATGAAAAAATTGATTCTCGACTTGCAGGGAAACCCGGGGGGCTATATGGATCAGGCAATCAACATCGCTGATGAGTTTCTGGCCACGGGTGAGAAAATTGTTTTCACGAAAGGACAGGAAGAAAGGTATAATGAAAATGCCTTTGCCACCGAACGGGGAGACTTTGAACGTGGTGATCTGATTGTATTGGTAAATGAAGGCAGCGCCTCGGCTTCTGAAATTGTAGCTGGAGCTCTGCAGGATAATGATCGCGCACTAATCGTTGGCCGCAGGTCATACGGCAAAGGTTTAGTACAACGCCCTTTTGATTTGAACGATGGTTCAGAAGTTCGGTTAACCATCTCCCGTTATTATACCCCCAGCGGGCGCTCCATTCAAAAGCCCTACGACAACCTGGATGAGTATGATAAAGACCTGATGCAACGCTATAAGAAAGGTGAGTTCTTTTCTGCCGACAGCATTCAGTTTAACGATTCTCTGAAATTCGAGACAACGAGTGGCCGTTCTGTATATGGGGGGGGCGGTATCATGCCTGATTACTTTGTTTCCCTGGATACGGCCAGCAACAGCCGATATTTTAATCAACTTTTTAACGCAAACATTTTGCGTGAATATGCCTTTGATTATGCCAATGAAAACAAGAGCACACTAAAAGAAAAAGGTTATCCAGACTATCTTCAGAATTTTGAAATCTCCCAGTCCATGATCAATGAGATTATAGAAATGGGACGTAAAAATAAAATTGAGCCCAACTCTAAAGACCTCTTGAAAAATAAAAGATTGTTTGAAATCTATATCAAAGCTGAAGTAGCCCGTAATGTTTGGAACAACGAAGCCTTCTATCCGATCTTCAACGAAACCAACGAAGTACTTCAGCAAGCCATCAAACTATTCGATCGCATTCCCGAGCTGAACAGGAGCAAGATGTAAAGGAACCTTTCCACAACCTCATCTCTCTTGTTTTAGACACCGGGAGATGAGGTCTTTTTTTGTACCTTCACAGAATCATTTCTCAGTAAATACTTTCACTATGTATTACCATCGCCTTGGAAATATTCCGCACAAGCGCCACACACAATTCAGACAGCCCGATGGCAGTTTGTATAAAGAAGAACTGGTGAGCTCTGAAGGATTTTCAGGAATTTATTCTAACCTCTATCATATCAACCCACCCACCCGGATCAAGGCACTTAAAGATCCGGTAAAGTACGGCCCCAAGCTCATTCAGGATTATGCCCTTCGGCAAACCCACCTTAATACTTCTAAGGTAACAACTACCGGGGATGACTACCTGGCCGCACGCAAAGTGCTGCTAGCCAACAGTGATTGTTCTATATCAATTTGTTCACCCGTAAAACGCAAAATGGATTACTTCTACAAAAACGCGGAGGGGGATGAAGTGATCTATGTGCACGATGGCAATGGCGTATTGTTCTCTCAGTTTGGAAAACTTGACATCCACCAAGGGGATTATGTGGTTATTCCACGCACCGTAATTTATAAACTGGAATTTGAAGAAGGTCCACTTCGCTTACTGATCATTGAAGCCGCCTCACCCGTTGAGACCGTGAAGCGCTATCGCAATGACCTCGGACAACTTGGCGAGCATTCTCCGTATTGCGAACGCGATATTCGTCCTCCGCATGAATTGATCACCGATACGAGCAAAGGGGAATTTCTGATGAAGATTAAAAAGCAAGGATACCTTCATCAGTATGTCTATGATTACAGTCCACTTGATTTGGTAGGATGGGATGGATTTCTGTGGCCCTATGCATTTTCCATTCACGACTTCGAGCCGATCACGGGTCGCATTCATCAACCACCCCCCGCACACCAGACTTTTCAAGCTCGCAATTTTGTGATTTGTTCATTTGTGCCACGCTTGTTTGATTACCATCCGCAGGCGATACCGGCACCCTATAATCACAGCAACATCGATAGTGATGAAGTGCTGTACTATGCTGAGGGAAATTTTATGAGCCGCAGAGGAATAGAGCGTGGTTCGTTCACCTTGCATCCCGGTGGATTACCCCACGGGCCACATCCCGGCACGGTAGAAAAAAGTATCGGAGCCAAAGAAACACACGAGCTGGCCGTGATGATCGATACCTTCAAACCGCTTTATCTAACAGAAGACTCTCTGCTGTTCCTTGATCAAAATTATCCGATGAGTTGGACAGATAATTCTGGAGACGAGTTTCATGAGGTGAACACTCCTTAATTAATTATTCAAACAATAAACACATGAAAAATATCATTTCACTCTTTGTTTTTGTGAGTAGCTTATCGCTATCCGCTCAAACCGACCTAACCGGAGCATGGCAAAGTGGATCAGATGAAAATCGTTCCACCATGATTGTTGCCGGAAAATTCTTTTCTGTGGCCGTTTATAACACAAAAGAGAAAATCTACACTGGTACTTACGGTGGCCTGTGGCGTGTTGAGAAAAATCAATTCATTGAGATGCAGGAATTCAATACAATGAAACCTGAATTGATTGGTGTTGAGCAAAGTGCTGAAATAAAAATTCAAAAAGCTAAACTGACTTTTAAGGCTGGCAATGTCAGTCAGGAGTTTATGCGCATTGATGCGGGCAAACCCGGTGAACTTTCTGGCGCGTGGCTGATTACCGGTCGCATGACTGAGAAGGGCATTGAAAAGAGAACACCCGGAGCACGCAAAACCATGAAGATACTTTCGGGTACACGCTTTCAATGGATTGCTTACAACAATGAAACAAAAGAATTCTTTGGAACTGGTGGTGGCACTTACACTACCACCGATGGTAAGTATATCGAGAGCATCGAATTCTTTTCAAGAGACAACAGTCGTGTAGGAGCAAATCTGGAATTTGATTTCTCGTTGGTAGATGGTGACTGGCGTCATCGTGGTAAGAGCAGCAAAGGCGACCCGATTGATGAAATCTGGTCGAAGAGAGAGAAGATTGGAATCTAATTCTAAGAATTCAATTGCATAAATTCTCACTCCCATATGATTTTTCGCGATGGAGCGTGCGCCACCATTTTCTTAAAGAGGATGGAACGTTAGCGGCCCGTTCCTGATGCCCTTGCTCAAAATGTGTTTGACGATTTCCTAAAGTCGACTGACCTGGAACAATTTACGATCACCAAAAAGTAGTTATCCGGTAACCCATTGTTCGATCACTCGAGGGTAATGGAGATGCTCAAGGCGCTGAACTTTTTCAGCGATCTCTTTAGGCGTATCCATCGGATCAATTTCACAGAAGGCCTGAAATAAGGTTCTGCCCTCATCATATTTTTCATCTACCTCATGAATTGTAATTCCACTTTGTGCATCGGCTGAAGCTTTCACCGCCTCATGTACTTTCATTCCATACATGCCCTTGCCGCCAAACCTGGGCAACAAGGCCGGATGAATGTTGATGATCCGATGCCGAAACGCTTTGATCAGATATAAAGGCACCAACCAAAGAAATCCAGCCAGCACAATATGTGTGATTCCTGCATCTTGCAACCACTGCAATACTTCAACGCTTTCGCGGAATTGGTCACGCGTAAAAACTCTTGACGGAACAGAGAACTTACTGGAGCGTTCCAAACCATAGGCATCCGGGTTATTACTCAATACCATTTCTACTTTTATCGAAGGATGATTCCGGAAGTGTAAAAAAATTTCCTCGGCATTAGAGCCACTGCCTGAAATAAAAATTGCTAGTCGTGCCGGTTTTAACATCACAAAAATAAAATCAATTCACAAATACCATACTGATAATGCCCAATACCATGATCAATTTACACCATTGGCTGAGTGTGTAAAAATCCCGCTTTGTATCGGCTTGCATAAGTCCAAATAGAAATAAACCCAATGGAGCAAACAGAAAAACAAGGAAGTAAGAAAATGGCATTTGCGTGTATACCGCGTTAAGCAGAATTACCAGGAGTGAAAATAAAGCCAATAAAAAATATATCAACACTTTGGTCTTGCGAATCCCCCATATGATGGGGAGCGTCTTACATCCAAAGGTGTTATCTCCTTTAAGGTCTTCCATGTCCTTGACAATTTCGCGAACCAGGGTTATAAAAAAGGCAAAGAGTGAATAGATAATCACAAAAGAATTAGAGAGATCATACACAATGTTTATAAGCGTAATCGACAAGCCCGTAAGCAACGCAATCATTAAATTTCCTACTAAGGGCTGCCGCTTGAGGCTGTTTGAGTACCACCATAAAATAAAAGAAGAAAAGATGTGAATTAATCCCAATTTCCATCCCAGCAAAAAGCCAAATGCTACACCAGAGAACGAAAGCACGCTGTGAAACAACAACGCATATCTGCGGGCAATATTCTTCCCGATTACTACCCGCTCAGGCTTATTAATCAGGTCAATTTTGATGTCATAATAGTCATTAATAATATACCCTGCGCCAGCAATGATTGCCGTGGACGAGGCAAGAACAAACAACTTCCAATCAAGCAAAAGATGCGTGTCAATCAAAAAGATAGCTGCAAAATACTGGGCCATGCCAATGACCAACAGGTTCCAAAACCGTGTAAGACGAAGAATAGCTTTCAACGTAAATGTTGGATGACTTTCTTGGGGCATAGCGGCACAAAGGTAATCGGATTCCGGATACCGGATCAAGGATTTTACAATGCGGTTACCCGGTCTCCTCATCAAAATCTCAACGCCAACATTGCCAGGTAATTCCTGCCCGCCTGAGGAAAGTAATAGTTCTGTCTGTACTCGGTAGCACCACCCAGATAGCCATACGTATAGCCATTGGAAGAATACTGAGTATTGAAAATATTATTTGCCAGCAGGCTAAAAGAAACTTCCCTCATAAAAGATGGTTTAAAACTATACGATACTCTCAAATCATTAACCAGATAGGCATCAATTTTTCTGCTTTCATTACTGGTGTTATCAAGATATTGCCTGCCCACATACTTAGTAAGAAGGCAAAACTCAAAACTTTTCAAAGGGGAAAAGGTGAATGCCGATCCGGCAATCAGATTTGGTGACAAAGCAATATCTGTATTGCTGTAGCTGGTAACCACTTCATTGTACTCATCAAAGTTAACACCATAATCATAGAGCACTTCATTGAAATTTGTGATTTTATTTTGACTCAGCGCAACGTTCGCATTCCATAAAAATTTAGTACTTAATCTCACTGAACCTTCCAACTCAATTCCCGTGCGATAGCTCTCGTCTACATTGGTGCGAATAAGCGCGCCAACATCATTTACCTCACCTGTAGGAACCAATTGATTCTTATAATCCATAAGGTAATAATTGGCAGTAAACGTGATGTTATGAGTACGGAGGCGCCACCCTGCTTCCACATTTCGTAACGTTTCATGCTTCGGCACAGTGCCGGCAATTGCATTAATGAAATCATCTCTTACTGGTTCGCGATTACCAATGCTGTAGGAAGCATACCACTGCTGCTTGCTGGATATTTCATAGATGAGTCCAAGCTTGGGGTTGAAGAAATTGAATTGCTGATCGATATTAAAATCAAATTGTTTATTTTCCTTCCCGGAGGCTGTGTAGTCCACTCTTCGGTATTGTAAATCCAGGAAACCGTTGATTTTCTTTGTGAGCTGATAGTTATTCTTCCAGTAGATGGTGAAATCATTCTTCTTTCCATTGTTGGAATAGTACTGATAATCTTTAGGTACGGCAGAAATCTGAGCCCATATAATTTCACCAAAGTGATCGCCATCATAGTGATTCAACGCCCCGCCCAGAATGGAATTGAGTTTTCCTTTTTCATAATTAATGGAATAGGTGATTCCGTAAAAATCATTATCAAGCCACCTTCTTCGAACAAGATCCGTTGATGATATTGTTTCATTGCCAATCGTTACATCATCAAGCCCATAGTTGTCAAAGTCATCATCATATTTAAACTCCTCATAAAAACCGCGACCATACGTGTAATGCGCTGCTACATTGGCAGTGAGCGCTTCTGAAAACCGATGGGATATATGCAACTGATAGTGATCCTGGGTGTAATTATCAACCTGGTTTTCATAAGTGTAAATATTAAACGTGCGCCCTGATGAAAGTAAATTATCGGTTTGTTGCTGATTCCAGCCTTCTGCCACGGCCGTTTCCAGCATGGCCGCTTCATCATTATTTAATCGCGACTCGGGCACACCATACCAACTTTGATAGGTAACCTCCTTGCCTCCAAATACAATGGCTTTGATCATGGTTTTCTTACCATAATATCCCCCCGCCAAATAATAGGACTTCAAAGCAGAACTTGCCCGATCGATGTAACCGTCAGACGCGATCTGAGACATTCTTCCATCAAAAACAAACTTTTGATTGATCAGTCCGGTACCAAATGCCACCGTATGTCTGCGGGTATTAAACGAACCAAAAGAGTTTATCACATCGGCATAGGCCTGATCGTTTCTGGTGTTGGTTTGAAGATTAACACTGGCACCAAACGCTCCGGCTCCATTGGTTGAAGTGCCCACACCGCGTTGCACCTGTACGCTTTGCGTTGATGTGGCCAGGTCGGGAGTATTCACCCAAAAGACACCCTGACTTTCACTGTCGTTAACTGGAATACCATTGATAGTTACATTGATCCGGGTGGCATCGCTGCCCCGGATTCGCAACCCTGTGTAACCAACTCCTGCTCCGGCATCAGAGGTTGTCACTAAGGACGGTGTCCAGTTAAGCGTAAAAGGTAGGTCCTGTCCGAAATTTTGTTTTTGAAGAGTCACTTTGTTGATCGTGGTATACGTGGTGGGTGTTTTTTCATTTACCCGTGTGGCCAGCACGATCACCTGGTCAGTTATTACTACATCCTCTTCCAAAGAAATATTCAAGGGCGCTTCAACCGGAACAGAAAACTGAATTTCAAAAGTTTTATAACCCAGAAAACGAACTTCAGCCTGATACTTTCCTGATTGCAATTTTTGAATTTCAAAATCACCACGCTCATTGGTGATTGCATACCGGTTGATTTCTTTCAACTCAACTGTGGCGCCAGCCAACGGCTCTTGTGACTTACTGTCTTTCACGTACCCGCGAATGACATGCTGGGCTTGCCCAACAAACGAACAGACCATCAGGGCTGTTACCATACAAATTTTTAACATGTTTTTTTTCGTTTAAACCCGCAGGCACATCGGGGAATGTACCTTACTTACGCGTTTACTCTGCCTCCCTTCGTCCGCATTACCGGCATCAGGTTCTATGGGTATGATCTCAGCCCTTGTTTTTTAGGCACCCCTTGCTACGATTGCTCTTAACAAGACAAAGGTACGCGTAATATTTTCTCATTTCCAACTTATTGCCGGAATGGGAGTCTTGAAAGAATAAATCATCAAGTATCCGGAATCAAATTTCAAATTTTTATTTTTACCACATGTTCAAAGCCCTTATTAACAATAAAACCTACGAGGTTGATCAAAATGATCAATCTATTGCCGTGAACGGAACCGATTTTCAATGGGATATTAATAAAGTAAGTGACGGTTACTTTCATATACTCTATCAAAACAAAGGTTATCGCGCAGAGATTGTTAAGACAGACATCGCCTCTAAAACAATTACCATCAAAATTAACGGACGTAATTATTCTGTTGAATTAAAAGACAAGTTCGATTTGCTTCTTGAAAAAATGGGCATGAATAAAGCCGCTGTGCTCAAGGTGAATTCCATCAAAGCGCCCATGCCTGGTTTGATTATCGATTTAAAAATAAAGACCGGAGACATGGTGAAGCAAGGTGATCCGCTTCTTATTCTTGAGGCCATGAAGATGGAGAATATATTAAAGTCTCCTGGTGATGGCGTAATCAAAAATCTGAAAGTGAAGAAGGGAGATAATGTGGAGAAAGGACAGATTTTGATTGAATTCTAAAACCGATCTTCTCAATTACTTTACCAATACCTGAGTGGAGGAGGTAAAATCAACAGAGATATACTTCGCGAAGTATACGCCCGACTCCAGTTTCACAGGCAATGTGAGTGTCGAAACGTCACCTGAAACTTCATAACGAGCAATCTCTGAACCTATCGCACTATAAATAGCAACAAACGCCCGGCTTTTCGGGGTGAAGTTAGTCTCTGTTGTAAATGTTACGCCATCGGATGGATTTGGATAAATTGAAAAATTCTTTTTCCC
>CAZIOY010000025.1:0-47771 GCA_964540915.1 uncultured Ohtaekwangia sp. | reverse complement strand
GGGCACCGTGGAAAGGACGCGGCTTCGAAAACCGCCACGCCATAAACACAAACGTTATGCTTCATTGCTTTTGGACAGTTTGGACATCTAAAACAAAATGCTTACCTTTGACGTCAGTAACGTAAAACGACACTATGATAGTTTCCTTTGGCTCGAAAGAGACAAGAAAGATATGGGACGGTGAAAGAATTAAGGGTTTAACGACTGAGTTGCAGGAAATTGCAAGACGAAAACTGAGAATGATTAATAACTCACAAAATATTATGGACCTTCAAGTCCCACCATCGAACAGACTTGAAAAGTTAAAGGGAAATTTAAAGGAATATTATTCCATAAGAGTTAATGACCAATGGAGAATAATATTTAAGTGGGACAAGGGGAATGCCGCGGACGTAGAGATATTGGACTATCATTAATAAAATATAAAGATGAAAAAATTGAGAAACATACATCCAGGTGAAATCCTACAAGAGGAATTTTTAGTACCCTTGGGACTAAGTGCCTATAAATTGTCTAAAGACGTTGGAATACCTCAGACAAGGGTTTCAGAAATCATTAAAGGTAATAGGAGAATAACGGCCGACACTGCATTGAGGCTTTCAAAATACTTTGGTAATTCTGCAAAGTTTTGGCTTGGACTTCAAGACGACTTTGACATTGAAGAAGAACAACAACTTAAATCAAAAGAGTTGAACTTAATAGAGCACTATCAAAGCAACGCAGCATAATCGAGTAGACGGCCTCACCGGATTTTTCACCGATGAGGTGCGCCTCTCACACCACTGTACCCTTCGATTCCTCAGGGCAGGCCAAGCGGGTCTCGTATACAGCGGTTCGTTGAGCATATTGCAGTCGCTCTTTACACCAACTGCAGCTTGGTTCTACATTTAAAGTAAGGCTAGCAAACTATTACGTTTGAACTTCCTTACCGAATTTGAAACCACTCAACGTTTGGCCCTTCATCGATGTGTGAGTCCTCCGTATATTTTCCGGCTCGTTGCTATCAACTACCATGACCTCTGGACGACAGAAAAAAATTGTTCAATTTTTAGTAAATTAAGGCATAAATAAAGACTGGAAAGGTGACAACGAAAGACATTAAATCTGAGATACAAAAATCATTGGAGAAAGTACCTGAAAGCGTACTTCAAGACGTTTTATATTTTTTAAAGCAAGTTGAAAAGCAATCGACTGAAAAAGTAAACCTCACAATGAATTTAAAGGACATTTTAACTGAGGACAAGGAATTACTGGAAAGACTTGCTAAATGATTGACATTAACGAGGTCGAGAAAATTCACGACATTCTTATAGAAAAATTTGGTGGCGCTCCGCCTTTGTTGGAGTTCTTCTCCAACAAACACCTTACAACCTTATCCATTGGCAATTTAATAATGACGAATACTTCAATACACATAATAATACTCAGGGAATTAAACCTAACAAGCTACCAGAAGGAAAATTAAACACTGTGAGAAATAACTTGATTGGGCCAGCTCTGTTACAGCCATTAACAGAAGAAACGTTTAATGCTAATACGAAATCTGATACAATTTGGACAGTAAAGGAATTGATCGAGAAATCAGATAATCCGAAAAGAGACAATTGGTTCAGTAGATTATTCCGTAGATGAGAGAGTCATGAGTAATATAAGACTATTTGAAAGCAAAAAAATACGTTCAGTGTGGAACGAAGACGAGGAGAAATGGTACTTCTCTGTTCAGGATGTAGTTGAGGTCTTGACCGATTCGGTTGATGTTAAGGACTACATCAAAAAGATGAAAAAGCGCGATGCCCAGTTGAATGCCAACTGGGGGACAATTTGTCCCCTGGTTGAAATGACCGCAGCAGACGGTAAAAAGCGGAAAATACAAGCCTCCAATACGGAAGGCCTGTTTAGAATTATCCAATCAATTCCATCGGCCAAAGCAGAACCGTTTAAGCAATGGTTAGCAAAAGTAGGCTACGAACGCATTGAAGAAACAGAAGACCCGGAATTAAGCTTCGACCGCGCCATGGAAACGTATCTGGCAAAAGGTTATACCAGAGCTTGGATAAACCAAAGACTCAAAAGCATTGAGGTTCGCAAAGAACTTACGGATGAATGGGAAAAACGTGGAGTACAAAAAGGAATGGACTTTGCCAACCTCACGGACATAATTACCAAAGCGTGGAGCGGCAAGTCTGTAAAGCAATACAAGAAACACAAGGACTTGAAAAAGGAAAACCTTCGCGACCACATGACCAACTTAGAGTTGGTTTTGAACATGTTGGCAGAAGCAACCACATCGGAGATTTCAAAAAAGAAAAAGCCAAGCACATTGGATGAAAGTCAAGTAATTGCCAAGCAAGGTGGAGCTGTTGCCGGAAATGCGCGAAAAGAAATTGAAGTAAGAACCGGAGACAAGGTGGTGAGTAAGTCAAATGCCAAGCAAATTGTTGAAGGCAAACCGAAAAAGAAATTGAAATAGATTTTTTAACCTAATATCTCGAGCCCTGTTTAAGGGCTTTTTGCTTTTACATCTTTATGGTTCTGAGAAAAAACGTATGACACACGGGTGAAATACCTTGTGATGAAAGGATTGTTGCCCGACTTGCATCGAAAAAAATTCACAAGAGTTTAATCAGCAAGTGGAAGAAAGAGTCGCCAGATAAATACACAGGTTACGAACTCAATGACAACATTGAAGAGCTTTATGAACTTATGTAGAAAATCGCTGAAGACCAGCGACTATTGCGAACAATCAAAGCATTCTATCGGGTTAACAAAATCTTCCACCTTTGTTGGAGTTCTTCTCCAACAAACACCTTACAACCTATAAACCACGAATTCACTTAGAACCCGAAGGATCACAAAGAACTTAGTGCCTCTTTGTGATTTTGTGCCTTCGTGGTTCGAAGAAATGTGAAGCTTAACAACCAGTCGTGTATTAAATAAAACGAAAATCAATATCCATCCCAACAGGATAGTTACCTTTGACGTTAATCCGCCAGCCCCTGGGCAATTTCAGTTAATTCGAACATGCGTGTAAAGATCATCTTTGTATTTACAATTTTTATCTCACTGTCGTACGTACTCTGTGCACAAGTTAGCTCGGTTACCATTTCCGGAATTGTAAAAGAAAAGACAACCAACATTGCGTTGGCTTATGTGAACGTGGTTGCCAAAACCGAAAAAGATAGTCTGTTCATAACTGGAACAATAACCAACGAAGAAGGTCGCTTTGCGCTTTCCAATATCAAACCCGGAAATTATCGACTGGAAATTTCCTTTGTTGGCTACCTCACTAAAAAACAACCTCTTTATGTAGGCAGCCTCACTGCTTTTCTGGACCTGCCTGTTATCGAACTGGAAGAGAATATAGAAACACTAAATGAGGTGATCGTGGTTGCTGAACAGGAAGGTATTTCAAACAAAATGGATAAGAAAACATTTTCTGTTGCCGATAACATCAGTCAGAGTGGTGGCTCTATATTGCAAGCCATGCAAAACCTGCCGGGTGTTACGGTGCAGGATGGTAAAGTTAACTTGCGGGGAAGTGATCGCGTAACTGTATTAATGGATGGCAAGCAAACTGCGCTCACCGGTTTTGGAAACCAGTCGGGGTTGGATAATCTTCCTGCCTCTGCCATAGAGAAAATTGAAATTATTAATAATCCTTCTGCTAAATATGACGCAAACGGAAATGCCGGAATCATCAACATCATTTACAAAAAGAACAAACAGGAAGGCTTTAATGGTAAAGCAGTGCTTGCCGCTGGCCTTGGTGCCTTATGGGTGAAAAAAGAAAATTTTCCTGGCATCCGTCCTCAATATCAGATGACGCCTAAAATAAATCCTTCCCTTTCACTCAATTATCGCCATCATAAAATCAATGCATTTTTCCAGGGAGATTACTTGTACACCGAAACGTTGAATAAGAATGAGTTCGTGGAACGCTACTACGATGATGGCTCCCTGATCAATCAGCAACTAAAGAGAAACAGGAACACCACTTTTATCACCACCAAAGCGGGCATCGATTGGACGATCAATGAGCATGATATGTTGACATTATCCGGCTTGTTTGGCACGGAGAAAATTATTGATCGCGGAGATGAGCCATTTTACAATTATGATTTCACCGAACTGTATCGACTCTGGCAATTTTTAGAAGATGAATTAAAGACCACGGTCATGGCTACGGCTGCGTATCAGCATAAATTTAAAGAGGCCGGCCATTTATTGAATGCTGGTTTCAATTACACCTTTCATCGTGAGGATGAAAAATATTTCTTCACGAATACTATGCCTGCCTACACTGGAAAGGATTCCTTCAAACTGCTTTCAGACGAAAGTGTTTTTGATTTCAATCTGGACTATGTGCAACCGTTAAAGTCCGGAAGAATGGAGGGTGGCATTAAGTTTCGCAGAAGAACGATTCCTACCAACATGCAATTTTTCCCCGGAATTAATTCACCGATTGATGTTAACGCAGGGGGGTGGGCCACCTATAAAGAAACCATTCCGGCTTTATATGGAAATTATGTTTTTGAAAATCCAAAATTTGAATCCGAAATCGGATTACGCGTTGAATATGTTGGGTTGCAGTACGATGTAAATCCCGATCACAATACCTATAAAAGTGATGGCTACAATTATACGCAGCCGTTTCCTAATGTTCGCCTTGCCTATAAAATCAATGATCACAATAAAGTTTCCTTCTTCTATAATCGCAGGGTAGACCGGCCTAATGAAGTGGATATTCGCATATTCCCAAAATATGATGATGCCGAAATCATTAAAGTTGGTAATCCGGCACTTCGACCTCAGTTTACAAACCTATTCGAGTTAGGATATAAAACCGGATGGAAAAGTGGCAACTACTATGTTGCCGCCTATCATCGTATTGTTGACGGAACCATAACTCGTATTGCGAGAACGGTTCCTGGAAGCCCTTTGATATATGCTATTTTTCAGAATGCGGATAAGAGTTATACAACCGGTGTTGAAATGGTGATTTCACAGGAGGTAGCAAAGTGGTTCTCCTTCAACCTGAATGTTAATGCCTACCACAATCAAATAGACAGCTTTACAGTAGAAAATAAATACCCGGTGGCGGATACATTTACTGCCACCAAACAGGAAGTCTACTCATGGAATGCAAAACTCAACAATCAGTTCCGGTTTCGAAACGGCTATGAAGCCCAGCTTACTGCGATTTACCTGGCTCCGGATATTATTCCGCAAGGAAAAATCGATATGCGATTTTCTTTGGACATTGGCATCAAAAAATCGATACAAAAAGGAAAAGGCGAATTATTCATTAATGCCACTGATCTGTTAAATACCATGGTGATCCGTAAGGAAATTCTGGGCGAAGGGTTTAAATACTATACCAGCGACTACTACGAAACACAAGTGATTCGGGTGGGGTATAGCTATAAATTTTAACTACGCATTGATTAAACTGGACAAGTAGCCTGGAATAATTAATTACCTGATCAGTCTCACGCGGGCATCATCCGCATGGATGTTCACCTTGGCATTGCCATTGGCCAGCGACAATCGGGTTCTGTCTTCTGATTTCTCTACCGTATCAAAACTGCCTTCAGCAATTACCCGCGCATCGTCATGACGAATGTCAAATTTTCCACCTCCACCCAACACTGTCATGGAGATAAGTCCATCTTGTGCATCGATGTAGTAATCTCCATTCTCACTCAATGATGTTTCCACCACAAAGTCACCGTCATCAATATCCGCCATAATCTTTTCAAAGGCTGCATTCCTAATTCTTACATCGGCATCATCCGCATCCAGTTCTAAAGTGCCCTTTCCGGTATCCATGCGAAGGTCTCCATCATCAAGGCGAACTTTAAAATTGCTTCCCTTGCAACCGGTGAGCTCTATATCAGCATCATCCAGATCAAGTTCGATGGATCCATTCACTTCTTTGATAAAATAATCTCCGTCATCACCCCGTATGACCAGACTGGCGCCAGCCGGGGCTTCAATGTTAATGGTATAGGTTTCATTGTAGTACCCCACCATGCCTACGTGAGTGCTCCCGGATTTTTCTTTGATCATCAGATTGCCATCCTGCTCCGTAACATCTACCATAAACTTTTCTTCACCAAACACCCATCCTTTGGTGGTTACTTCACGATCAATTTTAACTTTGGCGGTGGCCCGCGTTGATCCCGTGATAAAAACTTTTGCGTCTGATGAGCTCAGATGAATAACACCGGCCGATTCCATTTTATATTCTTTATCGAGGTGAAAATCACCTGTTTTGTCTGTTTGAGCCAAAAGAGAAAATGAGGAAAAGAGAATTCCTGTAGCCAGAAGAGTTTTCATACGATGGATGGTTTGCCTGATAAGACGCTGATGGCAGGTTAAAGGTTGCACGTGTCAACCTCCCAGAATAAGATTCAGCTCAGTTGACCTTGAACATTCGGCATCTGAACAAGATCTGCAGGCCGTTTGTGTTTCCAGCGTTTGTGGCTCCATAACCAATACTCAGGCTGGGCAACAATGTCTTTCTCCAGGAGCTGATGGATTCTTTTTGTAATCTCACCGTGGCTTGTTTTCTGTGGTTCTTCAATGGCGTCTGAAAATGCAAACGTATAATAACCTCTCTTTACTTTATTGATGCGTCCGTACAGAACAGGATAATTATATTCCTTCGCATATTTCTCAGCACCGAAAATCATACCAGTATCCTGATTAAGAAAGTTTGACCAGTAACACGTTCTGGGATTGCCGGGTGATTGATCAACACCAAAAATAATAACACGAAGGTCCTCCTTTTTTTCAAATTCTTCTTTCGCGGCTTTCGTAGAAATCATTTTTAAACCATACTTGCCTCGTGAGTATCTCATTTTCTCATCAAAGAATTTACTATTGAGTTTTTTATACAGAGCCACTGCTTTGTGCTTTATTGCCTCATCAATAGCTACTGCGAAAAGTTCCCAATTATTGTAATGACCTCCGGCCAGAATGACACTCTGTCCTTTCTCAAAAAAGCGATTGATGTATTCTGGATTGATAAACCTGAATCGCTCCTTAACCTGTTCGCCTGAAATGGTAAACACTTTAATGCTTTCCACCACCAAATCGCAGAAGTGTCTATAAAAAGCGCTGACGATTTGAAGGTGTTCTTCGTGTGTTTTTTCCGGAAAGGAGTTGGCAATGTTTTGAAGGACTACTTTTTTGCGATATCCCACCATTTTGTAAATCACCACGTACAATCCATCCGACAAAAAATACAAAACGGAATAGGGCAGGTAAGAAATGGGAATCAGTACGCCATAGAAAAAGAGAAGATTTAAAAGTCTCATGAAATGTAATATGCCCCGCAAGGTGAAGATTAAAATTTACAAGTCATCTCCGTTCATAGAATTTCATTCGGCAATTAAAATCAAATCTTCGCAATCAGTTCCACATACAACTCGGTGAGTTTGGATTCTGCTTTTCCCGCAACAGCAACAATTTCAGTGATGGAGGCCGGCTTCAGATTATCAGGGTCACAATCATCGGTGAGAACAGAGATGGCACAACAGGGCAAGTCCATGTGATTGGCAACCAACACTTCAGGCACGGTGCTCATACCCACGGCATCGGCACCAATGCGATGAAGGAAACGATACTCGGCACGGGTTTCCAGGTTGGGACCCATCACTGCCACGTACACTCCTTTGTTAAGTTTGATCTTTTTTGCTTTCGCGATTTTTGTCAGCAAGTCGTTCAATTTATTGTTATACGGCTGGCTCATGTCGGGAAAGCGTGGGCCAAAGACTTCAACATTAGGGCCACGTAGCGGGTTGTCGGGTTGTAGGTTGATGTGATCTTCTATCAACATGAGCTCTCCTTTTTTCCACTTCATGTTCATATTGCCCGCTGCATTAGAAATCAGCAATTGCTTTATGCCCATTATTTTCATTACCCGCACCGGCAACGTTATCTGCTGCATGGAATAGCCTTCATAATAATGAAAGCGGCCTTGCATGGCGAGCACCTTCTTTCCTTTCACATCGCCATAGATAAGTTTGCCTTTATGAAACTCTACGGTAGAGATGGGAAAGTGAGGAATGGAATTATAGTTGATCGTGATCGGATTCTTGATTTGCTCTACGAATTTATTGCCGAGGCCGGTGCCGAGGATTACTCCTACTTCTGGTGCTTTGACACCTTTCTTATTTAAGTACTCGGAGGCTTCGTTGATTTGATTGATCATAGATTCTTGTTAGATAATGGCTTCAAGCTACCTGCTTCAGGCTACATGTAAGTTGAAGACTGAAGCTAGCGGCAATGTCCATAGAAAAATTAAATGTAGAAATCATGCTTCGGTGTTGTAGCAACCTCAACAAAAAACTGCGCTACTTTTTGTGTCACTGCCTTAAAATATTTTTCACCCTTTTCGGCACTTGCCTGACGTGGATCACCTACTCCGGTATCTGCTGTCACCTGAGTCCACTTTCTTTCGGCCCAGGCCCAACCTTCCTGCATAGCTCTGAAACGGAAACGTTTTGCGTTTCCATCACCTGCTTCTGATAAGGGTCGCACTAATTGAGGACGCAAATACATGATGATGCTGGTCTCCATTTCACCGGCATGATCGTCTTTGTTTACAAAGAATTCTTTTTGATCGGTGCTTTTAAACCAATCGCACGAACACAAAAACATATTTGGAAATTTTAATCCCAACTCGCGGATCATCGTTTTGAAATCATTGCCTCCATGACTATTGAGAATGATCAGTTTATGAATTCCCTGTCGGTCGAGTACTTCGATCACATCGCGCAGCACAGCAAATTGTGTGGATGGATTCATGTTCATATCCAGCAACACATCGTATTGCCCGGTATTTACACCAAATGGAATGGCCGGTAGCACTACGATATTTGTTCCCTGCTCCCATGCCAGGCGAGCTCCCTCAGCCGCAATTTCTTCAGCTTCAATAATGTCGGTGCCATAGGGCAGATGATAATTGTGCGCTTCGCACGCGCCCCAGGGAAGAATGGCTACATCAAACTTCGCGTCTTTGATAGTCTTCCAATTGTTTTCGGAAAGAATGTATGGTCTCATACCCGCAAGTTAAAACTCAAAACTTAAAACCGTCAGGGATCCTGGCAATTTCCTAAGTAGTTGCTCCCTGGCAACCTGATCCCGCCCCAGCGGTGCAGGCAAAACAATGCTGGCCAATTACAATTTTACGGTTTTCTAATTTTTCAAGATCAAAGGTGCTGATGTGCTGCCCTGCCTGCGCTTCAGTTTTCAAACCCAACATCTGGTTGAAGTCACAATCGTAGAGATTTCCCAGCCAGTCGACCGAGATAGTATTGCGACACATCACGCCAGCAATGGCAGAGGGATTAAACGCATTCACCAACTTCTCCATATACTCTTCAAAGTTACCCGACTCTATCAGGAAATCGAGAAATCGGCTTATGGGAATATTGGTGATCGTAAATAAACTATTGAAGTCAATGCTGAAATGTTCCCTTAGTTCATTCTTGAAGTCTCGTTCCAATTGCTTCTGATCTCCCGGAAGGAAAGCGCCTACAGGATTGTATACTAAATCAAGAATCAATCCTGAGCCTTCTTTTCCATAGCCCACTTTATTCAGCATCTGCAATCCCACAATTGAATCTTTGAATACTCCTTCTCCACGCTGGCGATCGGTTTTACCAGCATTATAAAACGGAAGAGAAGATACCACGCGCACACTATTCTCTTTAAAAAAATCAGGCAGGTCGTGATATTTTGGATTCGCTGTAATGATGGTTAGGTTTGATCGCACGATGATTTCTTTCACACCGCGCGCATGCGCTTCGCTCACAAACCAGCGAAAGTCAGGATTCATTTCAGGGGCACCGCCTGTGATATCCAAGGTGTTGATTTTTGATTTTTCCAGTACATCCAGACATTGCGCCATGGTGTCGTGCGTCATTATTTCTTTGCGATCAGGGCCGGCATCCACGTGGCAATGTTTGCAGGTTTGATTGCACATGTAACCGATGTTCACCTGAAAGACTTCCAACTTCGTTGATGTCAATGGAAAATATCCCGCGCTATCTATCTTCTTTTTAAAAGTAGGCAACGTGCCCTCTTTAAAAATACTGTTGTCGAGTATTTCTATCTGCCTTTGTTGATTGGCCAATTGATGGTGGCGTGCGTGGAGGGATTTAATCATAGTGCTGATACTCGTTGCTGGATACTCGTTGCTGGATTACAAGAATCAAGTATCCAGCATCATTTTACATGGAAAGTTTTTTCGCTTTGTTCATCATCATAACACCATGCACCAGCGATGCGCCTCCGCGGATGGCAGCCGCTACGTGAATGGCTTCCATCATGCCTTTTTCGGTGGCTCCTTTTTCAAGGGAATCCTGTGTGTAGGCATCAATGCAATATGGACACTGAACGGTGTGGGCTACTGCCAATGCAATCAAAGATTTTTCGCGGGCGGTGAGGTCGCCTTCTTTAAATACATCGCCATAGTAATCAAAAAACTTGGCGGCCAGGTTAGGTTCCCATTCTGCTATGTTTCCAAATTTTTTCAGGTCGGCAGGATTGTAGTATGTGTTTTCCATATTGTATAATATTCAAAAGTCAAGAAATAAAATTAAAGGCAGTGTAACCTGCGCGACAAACATAGTCGATGCACGTCAATAACAAGAAACCAGATATATAAGTTTTACGCGGGCAAGGCAATGCGATACTTTTTGCCCTTCTTCACGGTGAGTTTTGTCTGTCGCAGCCACGGATTGTGGCGTTTCAGTAATTTATAATTTATGCCTTGCGATTGCGCAAAAACAACGAGGTCCTTTATCGTTTCATCGACCTCTACATATTTTAACGGTTCGGGCTTATAAAGATGTTCTGGCTTTAATTTGAACCCGTACTTGGCAGGTTGTTCAAAAATTTCTTTAATCGCCAACAACCTGAATACATACCGGGAGGTCTCTTCATTCATATGGAGATCGTAATAATCGGTAACATGCTGATCTTCCATGTCGTTTGCTACTCCTGCCCTGCCACGATTATACGATGCGGCAACTAACGTCCAGTTTCCAAATTTCTCGTAGGCTTTTTTCAAATACTTGCAGGCCGCTTCCGTGGATTTAATCGGATCATAGCGCTGGTCTACTTCCTTGGATATCTCCAATCCTAACTCTTTGCCGGATGACTCCAGGATTTGCCAGTAGCCGACCGCATCTTTGGGTGAGGTGGCATTGAGCAAGGCACTTTCAATCAAGGGCAGGTATTTAAAATCGGTAGGGATGTCGTTGGCGATTAAGATCTCTTCCATTTTCGGAAGCCAGCGATTCGCTCTCTTTAAAAGAAATAAGGTGCTGCTATGCAGGTATACGTTAATCTGCAATTCTTTGTCAAGGCGTTCGCTTACATCTGGCAATTCCAGTGGCACTGGCTCACCTGCAAATGAAACTTGCTTTGGCAAATCATACGATACGGCAACAAAAGGTCGTTCAGATTCCTGCAACGCAATGGGTTCAAGATTTTCATCCTGCGCCTGTGTGCTCTTGAGCGACTGATCATACCCAATATAAAGCAGTAGCAGGAAAAAGGAAACCGGCCCGAGTAAGGATAACAGTTTTTGCATTATTCAATCAGAAGTTAGGCGACAGCAGGTACTTCGCATAGAAATCATCAATTACTTTCACGGCTTCCTGGGGAGTGTCTACCACGTTGAAAAGATTGAGGTCTCCTTCACTGATCATTTTCTCTGTCACCAATGTTTTCTTGATCCAATCGAGCAACCCTGTCCAAAATTTCTTATCCACTAACACAATGGGGAAGCGTCCTATCTTTCTGGTTTGAATCAACGTGAGTGCTTCAGAAAGTTCATCAATGGTGCCAAACCCACCGGGCATAATGATGAATCCCTGTGAATATTTTATGAACATCACTTTGCGCACAAAAAAGTAATCGAACGTGATGAGCTTATCCGCATCGATGTAAATATTTCCTTTTTGCTCATGCGGCAGATAGATATTCAACCCTACCGATTTGCCACCGGCACGCTTCGCTCCACGATTACCGGCTTCCATGATACCGGGGCCACCACCCGTAACCACACCATAACCATGATGCACCAATTCGGCCGCTATATCTTCTGCCATTTTATAATAGGGATGGTTTGGTTTCACACGCGCAGAACCGAATATGGTAACGCACGGTCCTATCTTGGCAAGTTTTTCAAACCCTTCGACAAACTCACTCATCACCTTAAAAATCATCCACGAGTCTGAACTCTTTATCTCAGCCCAATCTTTATCCTTGAATGCTTTGCGTATGCGATGTTCTTCTTCCAGTGCCTCTTGCGCTATTTCATCTTTCGCATTTTTCTTTCTTACTTTAGCAGCCATATTTTTCTGTACAATTTTTTTCAAGTTACTAAATGAAACGAAAATACTACTTCTTTGATATGAAAAGTCGCCAGAACGTTCATTGCACATTCTACCAGGTCTTTATATTTATGCTGGCGATATTTGCAGCAGGATGCAGCAATAAAGAAAATCAGTCAACCACTGATCAGGATACTTCCTGGGCTTTGTTACCTTTTGAAAAAATAAATGACGCGAATCCTATCCTTGCTGCCAGTGATGGTGTTTTCACTTGCCCCATCTTAAAGCAAGAGGTGAGGTGGGAAGAGAAAGACGTGTTTAATCCCGCGGCTGTGGTGCGCAACGATACGCTCTTTCTTTTTTATCGGGCTGAAGATACGATTGGCAAATATGCCGGAACCTCACGCATTGGATTTGCGTGGAGCACCGATGGTGTTCATTTCACAAGAAGATCAACACCTGTTCTATTCCCCGATGAGGACTTCATGAAAATTTATGAGTGGGAAGGTGGTATTGAAGATCCACGAATTGTGGAGCGCGAAGAAGGACTTTATATAATGACTTACTCATCTTATGATGGAAAAACCGCACGGCTTTGCCTGGCCTCTTCCACGGACTTGCTGCATTGGACGAAACATGGGCCTGTGCTCACGGATCAGTTTATTGATACCTGGAGTAAGTCGGGAGCGATTGTCGCTAAACAAAAAGGTGATAAGATTCTGGCCGAGAAGATCAATGGGAAGTACTGGATGTACTTTGGTGACACCGATTTGTTCATGGCCACATCGGAAGACCTGATTCACTGGCAGCCGGTATTGGAAAACGGAAATCTTAAATCAGTATTAAAGCCTCGCCCCGGGTATTTTGATAGCCAATTAGTAGAAAGTGGTCCCTATGCGTTGATTACTGAACATGGAATCTTGCTTTTATATAATGGCATGAACCTCGACACCGGTGGCGATCCTGACATAGCAAAAGGCGCCTACTGCTCTGGTCAGGCGTTGTTTGATGTGAATGATCCTACTAAACTCATCAACCGCCTCGAAAAAAATTTCCTGCGGCCTGATCAATCTTATGAAATTCAAGGACAAGTAAATCAGGTTTGTTTTATTGAAGGGTTGGTGCCTTATAAGAATAAATGGTTCTTGTATTATGGCACGGCTGATTCAAAGATTGGCGTGGCTACGTTGAGTATAAAGTAGAAAGCGTAAAGCAAAAAGCGGAAGGCGTGCATTTGATTTAAGTCTTCCGCTTTTTGCTTATCATTTGAGTAATGCACTCAACGCTTCTTCCAATTCCGGATGTTGAAAGGTAAATCCTGTTTTACGGATTTTATCAGAGGATACTTTGCTTCCATTCACAACAATCACAGCCATTTCCCCTACAATAATTTTCATGATGAAGTCCGGCACAGGTGGCAAGAATAATGGTTTATTCAACACCTTAGCGATGGACTTTGTCATGGCTTCATTGGTTATCCAATTACAAACGGCATTATACGCTCCCTGCATGTGCTCATCCTCCACCGCCTTTATAAACATGGCGCACAGGTCATCGATATGAATCCACGATAAATATTGTTTACCGGTTCCGAGAGGGGCTCCAACTCCTAAGCGCACCGGCTTCGCCATTTCTGCCAAGGCACCACCCTTTTCACTCAACACAATTCCGGTTCTGATTTTCGCTACGCGAATGCCTAATGAAGCTATCCTATCAACTTCTGCTTCCCACGCTTTGGTTACCTGCGCCAGGTAATCCGAGCCGGGATTGCTTTCTTCTGAAAAGATCCGTTCGTCCAAACAAAATCCATAATACCCAATGGCCGATGCTGAAACAACCGCTTTTACGGAGTGATTCGTTTTCTTCAACGTCTCGTATAACAAGGCCGAAGATTTTGTACGGCTTTCGAGAATTTCCTTTTTCCTTTTTTCATTCCATCGCTTGTCGGCCACCCCGGCACCGGCCAGATGAACGATGGCATTCACACCTACCAAAGCCTGTTGATCGAGTTCACCTTTTTCCACATTCCAAACAAACGACTCGACTGATCCGGTCTTTTTTGTGCGACCCAAATGAGAAACCTGGTGGCCTTTTTGTGTCAGCATCTCCGTCAATCGGGAACCGATTAGGCCAGAAGCTCCAGTGATTAATATTTTTTTGCTCATTATTAGTAGCTTTGAAACAAGTTAACATTAAAATATGAATAAGTTTTTCTTTTCTATCCTATTCTCCCTGTTCATCTTCCCGGCACAGAGTCAAACCGTGACCGTGCTCAAAGAAAAAGAAAAAGTGAAAGGTGAAAACATTGAAGTCTATGCCTTAACGCTGGATGGCAAAAAAGACGAGATCTCTTCTGCCTGGAATAAATTCCTTAAGGACATCGGAAAGTTGAAGCAAAGCACTGAGCCTATGACGGTCTCTGAACCGGTGATCAGTGGCACTACATATTCTTCAAATGTTTTTTATGCAGACTTCAAAAAAAATAATGAGGGATCTTCCACGGTTTGGGCAGGAATAAACCCTGCCGAGTGGAATGAGGCCGAGATAGGCCGCGTAAATCGGGAACTCGATAAACTGGTCTATCAATTTGGCGTTGCCTTCTACCGTCAAAAAGTGCAAGTGCAAATTGACGAAACCCAACAAGCGCTTGATGCTGTGGATAAACAAAAGCAACGGATGCTTAATCAAAATAAGGACCTCACTCTGAAATTAAGCAACAGCGACCAGGAAAAAATTCAATTGGAAAAATCGCTGGAAGCTAACAAGCTGGAGAATGCTGCGCTCAAGATAAAACTGGAAAACAACAAAAAAGCTCAGGACTCATTGGCCAATGTTAGTGTTCAGATAAAAAAAGTGATGGAGTCGCACAAGGAGAAGCAACGAAAGATCAACTGATCACTTCGTCTTCCACTGCTTGAATTCTTTATCGAAATACGTGCGCTCATCCGGGAACTCAATGAATTCCACACCATTAGAATTTTTCGTTTCGTAAGGCGTTAGCGGCCCTCCTTTCACTAACGCATCGAACAAAATCATTTCACGCTTTGCCAGCGTATCGGGCACGAGCTTCCAGGTGCGGAAGACTTCTTCATATTCTGTGATCTTATTCTCATCATCCAAAACAAATTTCCCTCCGGTAGCAACACGCTTGTCTACCAAACTTGGTGCTCTGCGACTTACCAGAAAATAATGGGTATTTCCTTTTATAAAATAGGCATCAAACTTATGTAGTTTAGCCTGCTCCTGATACACCGAATCATAAGGCGCATAGAAACGCTCTTCAACTGTGAGTCCTTCCGGAGCTCGGCCCACATAGCGGATAATCTTCCACATCATCTCATCTTGTTGTTGTGGGGTAAGATGAGCGCTCACCTGATAATTATTTTTTGTGCCGCATGCCCCTGCTATCAGAACCAAGATGATAACTATTCCAACTATATTTTTCATTCTACAAAAATAAGAAGACCTGCCCTTAAAGCAGGTCTTCACTTTTAAATAAAACCCTTTTATAACCTATTAATAAACCTTGTTCAATGGTTGAAATTCAGCCCATCCGTCTGTCCAATCGGTGGCACCAAATGCACCACGGAAGGTGGTGCTGGTAAAGCCTGTTAATTTGGCATCTGCAAAGGCGGCACCTGAATTAAGATTGTTAGCTCCGGCTACGCCAGCAACCAAAGCAAAGTTTGGATTTGAAGGATAGTTGGTGGCATTCTGACCTGCCCAGAACAAGTTTGCAGAAATTCCAAGATCAGAAACAGGAGTGGTTGTAGTGATGTTTTTCAACTCACCGTTGGCTGCCTTCCAATAATTTTCAATCGGCACGGCATTTCCACCTGAGCTCAACGCTGCATCGATGGAGCCATCGTTAGCTGCAGCAAACTTAATACCTGTTGCATATAATGCTTCTGCTGCTGTGGAAGAAGTCGCTGCACCTACGTTGCCAGGAACAGACAATACATTGTTTGCATGTTTGCCATGACCTTGTGCTAAGTTGTAGTAAGTTCCATCATCATCAATGCGCAAACCAACGCGGAAGCCAGAGAAGAAAGAGTTGAATATGGAGATGGCACTTCTTCTGCGAATGTGCATTGCATTTTGATAGTTGGCTGATATAGAACGAGAGTTTGTTTCGCGGGGACCTAACACGGTAATGTTGGAGAAAACACCTCTTGTACATCCTGTTGCGCTTCCTGCGCTGGATGAAGTGGCATCGCAAAGGGCTGCAATCGCATTACCATTTCCCTGGTTATCACTTTCAAATGCATTGGAACCTGACTGATCAGCAAAGAATGGATTGCGTACCACCAAACCAAACTGAACGTTTCCGCTCCAACCGAAGTCAGTATCAAAATCATCATCCCATGTGGAGTGCGATACTAAGTATTTCGCGTTCACGGTTCCACCAAACCACTCATAACCATCATCACCACCAAAGGAAACTTGTACATATTCTACCGTGGTTCCGCTTCCAATGCCACCCATGGTTAAACTATTCGTTTCATTGTTTGGAGTAAGTTCAATACCGGCATACTCGATACGTACGTACTTCAGTGAACCAGAATTCTCATTAGCATTGGTAGTTGGCGAAGTGATATTTCCAAAGCTTTGATCAGGCTGAATGCCTTCAATTTTTGGTAAAGCGGTCTGGTTTACAAACGCATTGCCAAGCATGACCACACCACCCCAGTCACCCCGATCTCTTTCACCAATTCCCTGTGCAGAAGTAAATACAATGGGTTTATCGACTGTTCCATTCGCTATTAATTTTCCTCCTGGTTGAACAATCAGTGTTGCTTTTGTCGCCTTGTCACCTTTGATAACCGTGCCCGCAGGAATAGTTAATGTTACACCTGTAGGAATAAACACTTGGCCTTTTAAAAAATATGGCTTCGTAGCATCCAATGTTTGAGTGGTAAGAACACCTTGTAATGCGATAACCGGGTCACCGACTGTAATTACAAAATTTGAAATGGCCGAAGGAAAATTTTTGGTGTCAATCACCTGAAATGAAACGATGATTTGAGCACCTACTTTAGCATTAGCAGGAATCGTATAGCTAAATGGAATCGGTGAAGAAAGGTCAGCTCCCGTAAGGTCCTGTGAATCATCTTCCACCCCAGCTATATAGATAACCAGATCCTGAGCTCCATTGGGAGCGGTGATGGTAAGGTTAGCTGTAACCTCACCTCCCGGAATATTCTGTGCCGATGTCGGATCAACCGATACTGTGGGGGCTGGCTCAATTTTTTCTTCATCACAGCTTTGCAATAACGCTACCGCCAAAATCGCAACGAAAAGCAATGATAGTTTTAATAAGTTTTTCATGTGTATAATCATTTTTACAACACAAAGTTAGATCTATGAAATCCGGAAGTAGTTAAAACCCGGTTATCAATTCATTACCTCAGCGTTAACATCTTTATGTTATGTTAATGAATAAAAAAACCTGTCGTATCCGGACAGGTCTTTTATTAAAATTGAATGAGCGATTGCTCTATTTCGTAAACTTCCAGGAAAGGCCTACAGAAAATTGTGTGCCTAGCTGATAGCGCTGAATGAGGGCTTCCTGATCCATCTTTATTTCATTGTCATTATTATTATCCTGATAAAGGCGAGTGGTTGCATTAAGCAGATTTTGAATATTCAACTTGGTCTCAAATCTCTTGTTCCAGATTTTAGCAATCTGAAAGTCCAGCGACTGTCTTGGCATCTCCCACCATGAAGGGAATATTTTATCACCCACTGAGAAAATGCGCGGGCCAAATACGTTGTATGCGGTGTTTACTGAAAATCCTTTCTCTTCATCATTGTAATACAGGCCAAGATTAACAATGTAAGGCGATTGACCTTGCAGGGGTCTGTTTTGTATCTGGTTCGTGGCAGCGGTTCCTACATCGACATTACTCTTTATATATGCCGCATTTAAATTAACAGACGTATTGCGCAGCAATCTTGAAACACCCAGGCTGGACAATGATTTTCTGAATTCGAACTCAATACCAAACGAAGTGGCCTCTGGAGCGTTGCCATAAAAGAGTTGAGGATTCTCCGTGGTGATGGAAAGATAGGTTTCAATCGGATCAGTAAATTTCTTATAGAATCCTCCGATGCTGATCAACTCACCCGGGTTGGGATACATCTCCCAACGCAAGTCAACGTTGTCGATAGAGGCAGTCTTCAGATCGGGCGAACCTACGATGGCCGCTTCATATTCAAACTGGTAATATAAGAATGGAGCCAACTCTCTGAACTCGGGTCTGTTTACTGTTCGGCTATATGCTGCTCTTACAATAGAACGATCCGTCACATTGTATCCGGCATTTAAAGAAGGAAGTGCTGCGAAGATCGGATTCTCAATATCCACTAACCCTGTATTGGTGCGGGCTTTAATCGTTTGAATGTTATACTCTCCGCGGAAGCCGGCTGTTACATCCAACTTGCCGAAAGGCATCGAACCACTCACATATCCGGCTCCTAATAAATTGGTTCCTTCATAAGAATCCTGTGGCTGTGTTCCCTCTTCTATTACAAATCCATCTTTACGTTTGATGTTCTCCGGTGCAAAAATCTGATCTAACGGAAGACGGCTCAACTCCTGACCGATGGCCTGATCAAAATCAGCCGTGTTCGGATATTGATAGTTGATGTAGCGTGCATTGAACTCACGGGTCTTGTATTCCGCATAATAACCTGCTTTCAGTATTGGGGCTTTCTTTTCATTGGCTCCTTCAAATTTCTTTTCAAAATTCAATCCGTTAGAGTATCCGATATCTTTCAGGTCAGACCAGAAGCGACCGGTTTCAAATACGTTTCCAGCGGCCGGCAATTGCATGGTATAAGGATCTTCAGTTCCCGCATAGACTTTATCGCGATAGGTTCTGAATCTGCGATAGTCCGGTTCATTACGATTGATGTAATTTAAGCCAAGTGTCCAGTTCAGTTTAGAGGATCCATCACCCAATTGATGGGTGCCATCCAGTTGGCCAGAATAGATCGAGCGGCTTAGGAAATGATAAGCATAATTGGTACGATCAAAATTCGGGTTTTGTATTTTATCATCACCAATACGTAAGGTTGTTTCATGCTCACCTAATTGAACAAACAAGTTTTTGAATTCGAATTTGTTACGTGGATTCACTTCAACCATCCAGTTGTGCATAAGGTTAACCCGCACATCATTGCTGTAGAAATTATCTTTGTACTCAAAACGTTTTGCTGCTGTTGTTTCTGTGAATTCATTATAGCGCAAAAACTCAGACTGATAATATTGATAACTATTTGAATACGACAGGGCTGTCAGGTTGCTGAACTTAACTCTTCCAACATTAAAATTCCGCGACAGCGCAAAATTAAATCCCATATCCACAGGAGCTTTTCTGGTATTGAAATCAAAATTATTGGTGAGCGACTTTCCTGCACGCTCGCGCAAGGATGAATTCTTTGCTGAGGCAATCAATTGACTGGTCGAAGGAAAATTATCCGGGATAGCACGAAAACCATTATCAAAACCAAAGATGTCTGTATCACTTCCGTTGGAAGAAAGATGATCCTGAAAAGTTGTATTGGCCCTGTATCCAAAGGTTAAACCAAAACTGGTGAAGGGCTCATAAGCCGGTTGCTTGGTCACTAACTGGATTACCCCTCCGGCAAAATCGCCAGGAAGTTCTGCCGTACCGGATTTATAAATAAGCATCTGATCGATTGCTCCGGCAGGAATCATGTCGAATGAAAACGAGCGTCTGTCAATTTCTGTGCTGGGGGCTATCACACCATTGATCATTACCTGGTTGTAGCGTTCAGGCACACCGCGAATGATCACAAAGCGATTATCAACGATAGTTACTCCCGGAACTCGCTGAGCAATCTGAGCCACATCGCGATCTGGAAGTTTGGTGATCTGCTCCGATGAAATTCCGCTCACCACAAGTTTGCTTTCGCGGATGGATTTTAAAAGATTAAGATCTGTAGCAATTTCTTTTTTTGCTGTTACGATTACTTCCTCCAATTCTGCTATATCTTCTGCCAACGTGATTTCCAGCGTAGTTTTTTTACCTGATTCGACAACAACATCCGCAACAGTTTGTGTTTTATAGGTGATGGATGATATCACTAATGAGTAGGTACCAGGCTTTACATTCGGAATAGTAAAATTTCCATCCAGGTCGGTTGCCGCGCCTACTGTTGTGCCTTCAATAACCGCGTTGGCACCAATAACCGCTTCTTTAGTCTTCAGGTCAATCACCTTTCCCGCTATGGTGCCATTTTGCGCCATAGTAAACGAAGCGATTGCCGATGTGAGAAGAATCAAATAAAGTTTACGAAACATGCTTTTAAATATTTGACACAAAGGTCGGGCGGCAATATTACCCCGCTGGGTAGGGTATATTATGGAATTGTTAAAGAGCGACTTTCAAAACCCCTGACGGGAACTTAAAAACCCAGGAAGCTTTATCGCAATACTCCGATAAGTCAAATGAAAATGAGGATGTTATCACATAAGTCCGAATAACATTGGGGTAACGATACCGTAAAGAAATTAAGATTTGGTTAACACCTGTTAGCTGATAAACGTATCGTAATATTACGATTAATTGCTACCTTCGTCTTATGAAGTCAGAGATATTGAAACCCATCCGGGAAAACATTGAAGACTTTGAAAAGGATTATGTGCTGATCCCGGAAAGGCGAAAGCAAATTCTAAAGCAGCTTGCAGCGTTTGTTATGAAGAAGCAAAAGACCGGTCAATCAGCTGAGTTGAATTTTATTTGCACCCATAACTCACGGAGAAGTCACCTCTCACAAATCTGGGCAAAGGCTGCGGCTGCGTATTATCATGTTGAAAGTGTTCAATGCTATTCCGGAGGCACTGAAGCAACGGCCTTTAATCCAAGGGCGGTAAGGGCAATGAGTGAAGTGGGTTTTAGAATTATCAAGAAAGATGAAACTGAAAATCCCCGTTATGCAGTTCACTTTGCTGAATCACAAGAGCCATTGATTGCATTTTCAAAAGTGTATAGCGATGCGTTTAATCCCTCCACGGGTTATGCCGCCATCATGACGTGCTCACATGCCGATGAAAATTGCCCGCTGGTGATCGGAGCGGAGACCAGGATTTCACTTCCGTTCAACGATCCTAAAGATTTTGATGGCACTCCACAAGAAGCCGAGAAGTATCATGAACGGGTGTTGGAAATTGGTCGTGAGATATGTTACGCCTTCTCTTTAGTAAAATCCTAAACCACGCTGGGCCTATCTATGAGTAATCAGAAAAAACTTGGTTTTTTAGATCGTTACCTTACCCTTTGGATATTTCTGGCGATGCTTTTGGGTGTGGGACTTGGTAATTTCTTGCCCGTAGAGAAAATGATGCACCCCTTTCAGTTTGGAACTACCAATCTGTTAATCGCTACAGGACTTATTATTATGATGTTTCCTCCATTGGCGAAAGTGCGGTATGAACATCTTGGCAAAGTGTTTAAGAATGTAAAAGTCATTAGCCTGTCTTTGCTATTGAATTGGATCATTGGCCCCTTGCTCATGTTTGCTTTGTCCATTATTTTTCTCCGCGACAAGCCAGCATATATGATTGGGCTTATTCTGATTGGCATTGCCCGATGCATCGCAATGGTATTGGTGTGGAATGACCTGGCGAAAGGAGACAAAGAGTATGCGGCAGGCCTAGTCGCACTGAATAGCATTTTTCAGGTTTTGTTTTACAGCCTGTTTGCCTGGTTGTTCATCACGGTATTACCGCCTTACTTCGGAATAGAAGGATCGGTAGTAGATGTAAGCATGGGCGATGTAGCTAAAAGCGTTTTCTTGTATCTCGGTGTTCCCTTCATCGCAGGATTTCTTACGCGCTACTTCTTCAAAAAAGCGAAAGGCGAAGAGTGGTATGTGAATAATGTTATTTCCAAAATTAGTCCGTTAACATTGATTGCGTTACTCTTCACCATCATGATCATGTTCAGTTTCAAAGGAAAAATGATTGTGGATATTCCCTTTGATATCGTTCGCATCGCTATTCCATTGGTCATCTACTTCCTCATCATGTTTGTTATCAGCTTTATTCTATCCAGGAGACTTGGTGCCAACTATGAAGAAAATGCTTCGATATCATTTACGGCAACCGGTAATAATTTCGAATTAGCGATTGCTGTGGCGGTGGGTGTATTTGGTATTAATTCAGGTCAAGCCTTCGCGGGTGTTGTGGGGCCACTGATTGAAGTGCCTGCGTTGATATTGTTAGTGAATCTTGCTTTCTGGTTTAAGAAGAAAATGTATTAAATAAAGAAATTCACTTATCAAACGAATGCGATGAATACAAATCCATTGGCAGGATTATCTCACACACCGCCTATCATGCCGGCCAATTGGCCCTTACCCTTAAGTATGGATCTAAATCTTAATAGTACTGATTGGCCTGGTAAATGTTACTTTCTATTTTAAAAATGTGTTACTTAAACAGCCCATTCAGTGTGCGCGAAAGCCATGGAGATCATTACAGAATCAATCATCACCTGCCCACAATGCGGGCATCAGAAAAAAGAAGTGATGCCTGTCAACGCGTGTCAGTATTTCTATGAATGTGAAAACTGTAAGGCAATCATTAAACCATTACCGGGCGATTGCTGTGTGTACTGTAGCTACGGCACTGTAAAGTGCCCACCAATGCAGGCGAATACAAGTTGCTGTTAAACAGCGATCACTAAAACAAGAGGAAATCTTACTTTGCAATCGGCACTTTCGACAGCAGCACTTTGATAATATCAGCTGTCGCCACGTTATCGGCTTCCGCTTCGTAGTTGAGAATGATGCGGTGGTTCATTACATCCAGTGCTACTTCTTTTATGTCTTCCGGCAACACATAATCACGGCCATCCATAAAAGCTACCGCCTTTGAGGCCAGATTCATATTAATGCTGGCACGTGGTGATGCGCCAAACTGAATGTATTGTGCTTCGTGATCGAGTTTGTATTCTTTTGGTTTGCGGGTAGCGGTTACCAATTCAATAATATATTTCTCAAGCGACTCTGATATTTTCACTTTGTTGACCTCCCCACGAATGGAAAAAATATCTTCCTTCGTTAACACCTGATTTACATCATAGCTAAACTGCATGTTTGAGATCCTGCGCATGATCTCCAACTCATCTTCTTTACTTGGGTAGTTCACAAAAACCTTCATCATGAAGCGGTCAATCTGTGCTTCGGGCAGCGCATAGGTTCCTTCATTCTCAACCGGGTTCTGAGTGGCCATCACCAAAAAGGGTTTATCCAATTTGTAGGTGGTTTCACCGATGGTCACTTGCTTTTCCTGCATCGCCTCGAGCAATGCCGACTGCACTTTGGCGGGTGATCGGTTAATCTCATCGGCCAGAATAATATTCGCGAAGATCGGTCCTTTCTTCACTTCAAACTTACCTTCCTTCTGATTGTAAATCATTGTGCCCACCAGATCGGATGGCAACAAATCGGGTGTAAACTGGATGCGGGCAAAATCCAGGTGAAGAACCTGCGCCACAGTGCTGATCGTTAGTGTTTTGGCTAAGCCGGGCACCCCTTCCAATAAAATGTGGCCGTTGGTGAAAAGGCCTACCAGCAGGCGGTTTACCATATACTCCTGTCCCACTACCACTTTGGCCACTTCGGTAAAGACCTGCTTAATCTTGGCCTGGTGTTCCTTATATAACTCGGTTGTTTCTGCTAATGCCATAATCTGCTTTCGTATAAAATTCAGTCCGCAATATTAACTATTTGGAAGTAAATGTTGAGAGGATTCTTTTCAGCCTTACGTCTATGGTTTTAGGCCGGTGCAGAGGGTAGAAATATCAATTGTTCATATCAAAATACAACTTGCGCAAATCCTGGGTTTTGCCCCGAAATATCTCTAGCGATTTCGCCATGCTGATGAGCACACTCTTTACTTCCGCCTCGCTCTGACCTTTCTCCACCGGTCCGTTTAAAATCAAAATCTGGTCAAAGCAGATCGTGAATAGATAAACCTGTTTGACCACAGAACTATTGTCCTTCGGCATATCAAACGACCAGTATTTAAACATCTTGCCCTCCAGGTTCATAAATTGCTCACTTTCTACGAGTTTAATTTTTAACTGATCCTGCACGTATTCCTTCTCATACTCTTTATATCCTGACAGCAATTCCTTTTGTTTTTCCATCGTCAATGATTTAAAATCAAATTCTTCCTGGAAAGGAATAATCGAAGACTGCACCAGCTTTTTGTCAACCAGGAGAAAGTTTTCCTGCTGCGTGGGCTCAATGGACTTGGAAACAACCCGCAGCGTAAATGAATTTTTCTGTCCGTTATAGATAATCATGGCGCCAAACTTTGTTTCAATCATGGCTGCCTGAAACTCCTCTGCTTTGTATTGACCAAAGAGATTAAACGAGGTAATGACTCCAATGGCAAGAAGTACGTATCGGCTGTGCATGGAAACTAAAGTGGGAAAGGCCTCAAAATCATTTTTTAAATGCAAACTTGAAATAAATCAGCATTGCGCACAACACAAACATAATTGCGTTGCAGATAATTACCGGCCAGAGTGCCAAGGCAAAAGCGTATACGAGCCATACCACCGTGCTTGTTAAAACGATGAGTAACATCGTCAGGCTCAAATCACCGGCACTTCTCGTTTGCCAGGTTTTGTACACCTGCGGTACAAACGTGATGCAACTTAAAAAACTGCCCAGGTATCCGATGAGGTCGATGTAATTCATAGGTTGTCTTATCAATAACGAAGGTACGTGTTGAGTTTAAATTACCAAATCATAAATCAGCTGTTGATTTTTATCATTGTTAGTTACGGTCGGATTTAATGATGCACACATTCAATTTCTGAGTGGTCTATAAGTATTTAGTATCGGGAAAGTAAATGACTTGGTTCTATTCAGATTCTTTTAGACTTCTGCGCAACATCCGACTAACAACAAACCAAATTATTGGAGGAATGCATGCACTCAAGCCTATAGCTAATGCAGGATTTTCAACGCCCGAGTTGCCAACGATGGCATAGGTAAAACCAAGGGGTAAAGAACCGCATGCTAAGGCTATGTAAAAATTCGTGACCGGCATTCGCGTAAGCCCAGCCATACTGGCAATCACTTCGGGGAAAACGGGCAGCCAACGTGAAAGGGCAACTACCCAACCACCCACCTTTGCTGCTATTTTATTTCCGCGTTCATATTCTTTTTTACCCAATAACCAGGTGGTTGCATTCTCGCCCAGCAAACGACAAAGCCAATACGCCAAAACACCGGAAGCAAATGATCCTGCCGCACTCAATAACCCACCTACCAATGGGCCATAAATGAACCCGAGAGCCGACATAATCAGCGTGGCCGGGAGAGGTAAAAACAAGTCGGCCATCAACAACACGATGGCCACTGCCCAGGCCCATGTTCCATATCCTTTCAAAAATTCCAGTGAGTGTTCCCAGGAAAAGAAGGCCATCAGCGTATCGCCCCAAATGAAAAAAGGAATCAACACAATACTCACGAGGGCGACCAGCAAAAAAATAAGACGCATCAGTAAAAAAGTTTAAAACAATAAATCAATTTAGAGGAAAGATTGGAATTGATCACACACTTACTCGTTTTGAATTCTTGTAAGCCGTAATCTTTTCCATCCAATTAACTAATTGATCATTATGAGTAAACCCCAGCCACAACCCATTAATCCGGATGATGTTCCAGAAATAGCAACTGCCCTCGTAAAGAAAGTACGGTTTCCTATGCTCGCCACCATTGACGGTGATCAGCCACGGGTAAGACCGGTATCCCCTGTGCGCACAGATGGGTTTACAGTGTATGTAGCCAATCTGAAGAGTTATGGCAAAACGGCCGACATTGAGAAAAACTCAAAAGTTGAACTTTGCTATTTGGACGAAGACCATAATCAGGTTCGCATTACCGGTGAAGCGGTCGTAGTCACTGACCGAAAACTGCTTGAGGAAATATGGAATACTAACCGTCTTCTGCAACATTACCTCGGCTCCATTGATAATCCGGAATTGATTGTGTACAAAATCGTTCCTGCACGAGTTCGTTTTATGCAGGAGTGGGCGCTGCAATATTATGAGGTGCCGTTGGTTTGAAGAATGAATTACTATCGTGAACGGAAAATATTTACAGCTGACCATGGACAATACGTGTACATGACAGGAGTTGTTTAGGTAATAGAAATTGTTTATCCTGCCAATATAAACTTTCTTATATTTGTAAAATAAACTATATATCAACCACTAACCATGGTATTAAAGTCAGAACTGGAGATCGCCTACCGGCTGCAACAGGATTTCATAAAACCAGTGAAATCCTTCATTGAGCGTGATTACCCGGCCCCTTCCAAAAGCAATCATGTGGAAGTGATATCGGGCATACGCAGGTGCGGCAAAAGCACGTTGATGGATCAGATCAAGCATCGGTATAAAGGCGGCATTGCTTATTTTAATTTTGAAGACCCGCGCGTCCATGATTTTGATGTATCGGATTTTCAAAAACTGGACGAGGTGATCGGCCCCAGGACAAAAACCTATTTTTTCGATGAAATCCAAAATGTTGTTGCCTGGGAAATGTATGTCCGGCAATTGCATGACCGCGGTAAAAAAGTTTTTATCACCGGCTCCAACGCCTCGTTGTTAAGCAAGGAACTCGGCACACGACTCACAGGCAGGCACCTCAGGCACGAGTTGTTCCCTTTTTCTTATCCTGAGTTTTTGTTGTACACCCGATCAAAAAATACTCCGCTGTCCTTCGAGGACTATCTTCAACACGGTGGCTTTCCTGAATACCTACGGGACCGAAACGAGGAAATGCTTCATATGCTATTGAAAGATATCGTATCAAGAGACATCGCTATACGCTATGGGATTAAGAACACGAATACGCTGATGGACATCACGCTCTTTATACTCTCGAATGTGGGAAAGGAATTTACCTACAACAGCCTGCGTAAATCTTTTCACGTGGGATCGGCCAATACCGTTTCAGATTATCTGGCCTGGCTGGAAGATACCTATTTGATATTTTTTCTCACCCGGTTCAGCTGGTCGGCAAAAAACCGTACTGTTAACCCGCGGAAAGTATATGCTATTGACACTGGTATGATCAATGCCAACAGCTTAAGTTTCAGCAAAGACAAAGGTCGCCTCCTGGAAAACATCGTGTACCTGTTCCTTCGGAAAAAAAACTATGACCTGTCTTACTTCCGCGAGCAAGCTGAGTGCGATTTTGTGGTGTTTGAAAAGGGTAAATGTAAAATGGTGATACAGGTTTGCCAGCAACTGCACAATGAAAATATGGATCGCGAAACAAGGGGCTTGCTGGAGGCCATGGAGTTCTTTGATTTGAAAACGGGCCTGATCATCACCCAGGGGCAAAGTGATGTTTTACATTTCGATAAAAAAATAATTGAATTGATACCCGCCCATCTGTTTCTGACGGAATAGATAGCTACCTTTTAAAGTTGACCGTTGACAACGTACAATAGACAATAAGTACAGACATTGTCAATTGCCCATTGTCATTTCATTCATTCCTCAGTGAATTAACCGGATTAGAGTGCGCTGCTTTATAGGTTTGATAGCCCACTGTGAACTGGGCAATCAGGATCATGAAAATTAATGGAACTACAATGAAATCTGCTCCGAACTCAATTCGCTGCGGATAGTTTTTCAGCCAGTTGTTGAGAAGCCATGCGCCAACCGGTATGCAAGAAACAAGGTGCCTTTATTCGCAAGTTCAAATTTTCCTATCCGTGTTTCCTTAGCATCGGTAAACGACCCTTTCTCATGACCAAACATTTCGGACTCGAACAAATTGTGAGACAGTGCACCAACATCCACCATAATAAAAGGCTCGTTCGCTCTTTTTGATTTCTGATGGATGGCACGTGCTACCAGTTCTTTACCGGTTCCATTCTCGCCCAGTATAAGAACAGATGCATCGGTGGCCGCTACTTGTTCTACATCACGAAGCACAGCCTGCATTGAAGGAGCTGTTGCAATAAATGGGCGGTCATCATAATTGAGATGGTCCTGTAGTGCTCTTTGCTTTGATTTAAGATCACGGTTTTCTTTACGCGCCTGGGCTTGCTGCCACGCGTTGACTACCGTAGTGACTAATTTTTCTTTATCCCAGGGCTTTGATAAAAAATCAACGGCTCCTTCTTTAATGGATTTCACGGCAAGTTCTATATCACCATAGGCAGTTTGCAACACCACCTGCGAGTGTGGCGAAAGGACGTGTATCCGATTCATCCAGAAGATACCTTCGTTGCCCGAAGTAACGCCCGCTTTGAAATTCATATCGAGCAAAACCACATCAACATCGTGCTGGCGCAAACGGGTTTCCAGAGTTTTGGGAGAATTCAGCGACTCAATATTTTCAAAATATTGTTTCAATATCATCCGCGAGGTGATCACCACGTGCTCATCATCAACAATAAGAACAACGCCAGAGTATTTTTTCATCATGAAGGAGGAATCTCAATTTACAATTTTCCTCTTAAATCAGCTAAGATTATACCATGAGCATAAATATGCCAACCCGACTCAACATCAGGATTGCGTGAATAAATCATTGTGCTTAAATGAAACAGCTGTATCGTTTCAGAACACTGCTTCGATCACTTTTATACGGAAGGAAATTTCCACGGACTCCGGTAAGCCGGTTTGATCAATGCATTGGCCTGCACATCATTTATAAATTGATTTTGAGAAACATCCCACTGAAGTTTTTTTCCGGTACGATACGCAATGTTGCCTGCATGGGCAATGAACGCTGTATTATGACCCAGCTCAATATCACACACAGGGCGGTTGCGTGATTTTACACAATCAATAAAATTCTGAACATGCTTCATGTGATCTTGCTTATCGGCAGGTTGAAAGTTTATTAGTTCGGTCTTTGGTTTCCCTTCCGACTCTTCAGCGATCACTTCCCAGCCTTCGCGGTTTACCACCAGGGTTCCGTTGTTGCCAATGAAGGCTACACCGTAGCTGCGGTTGTAGAGGCCTTTGGATATTCCACCAGCATGGTCCCACTCCAACGTAAAGTTTCCAAAATCATAAAGCACATTCAGTGTGTCTGGTGTCTCAATATAATTTTCACGATATCCATAAATTCCGCCCGTTGCCATCACTGATTTTGGAACGGTAACATCCATTGCCCACAGCGGTATATCCAGTAAATGAACGCCCCAGTCCGTCAGCAGCCCTCCTCCCTGTTCCCAGAAAAAACGCCAGCTTCCATGAAACCTGCTTTTGTTGAACGAGTGCTTTGGTGATGGCCCCAGCCACATATCATAATTTATACCGGCCGGTGTTTCACTATCCGCCACCTTTGGTCCGCCTTTGCCGTAATCAAAGTAGCCCCAGGTTTTTATTTTCCTGATCGTGCCCAGTTTTCCAGATTTCACTAAAGCAACACAATCCTGCCAGTGCTGTCCGCTTCGCTGCTGCTGACCCACCTGCACCACGCGATTATATTTTCTTGCCGCCTTCAGCATGACCTGAATTTCGGCAATAGAATTGGCGAGTGGTTTTTCCACGTACACATCTTTGCCCGCTTCACACGCGTGAACAACAGGCAGACAGTGCCAGTGATCAGGAGTAGCCACGATCACCACATCAATGGATTTGTTGTCGATTACTTTCCTGTAATCATTATAAAGCACCGGCATTTTTCCCGTAATCCCAGAAATTTCTTTAGCCCGCTCATTCAGTACATTCTCATCCACATCGCACATCGCTATGCACTCCACTTCAGGAATCTTAAGGTGATCTTTCAGATTATATTGGCCCATGCCGTTGCACCCGATCAAGGCAATCCCGATTTTATCACTGGCGGAAACCCCGGCTTTGGCTTGCTGATATAATAATGGTGAAAGTGCAACACCGGCCAGGGCCGTGCCGGTTGACTGAATGAATTGACGTCTGGTTTTCACGTGTAGATTGGATGTAAAGGTTGAAAAAAAATCCTGGTCGGAATTTCTGCTTTTAAAAACATGAGTTCTATGTGAATCACGTTAAATACTTAATTAAAAAGCATTAGCTCCACTCCCTTCGGATTAGTAAGATACGAGTTCACAATATTTTGCACCACACGATTATCTTTCGATGGCTTGATAAAATTTCTTGCCGATTCAAGGTCGGATATGTTTTCTGCTTCATCAAAAAATCCGAAGCCGAGGTAATTACCTTTTTCCACCAGCACCACCGATTTTTCATCCGGCCTTCTTCCCTTACCAATAATGGCCACCGTTTGTCCGGCTTCAAAGAATGATTCAATCGACATCTGCACACGCTCGTTGTATTTCTTCACTTTCTCAACTCCCTGACAAGCGCCTTTACAGGAACCCGTCTGATGACTGAAGCATAATCCTTTCGCAACTTGTAGTCCGCTCAGCTTGGGGCAGAGATCAAACTCCTTCACCTTCTCCCACATAAAATTCCATGCGTCACCTTTCGATGTAAACGTAATCAATGGTTTCGTGCCACGGTTCACAATGTTTACAGCAAAGCGCAAATAACCGTTGCGGTCTTCATAATCATATACGCCCCACTCTTCTACTCTATATTTCTGCGCCAGATTATACTTTGGCCATATTCTGCGTATCTCCTGCGACTCCAGTATCAACGCAATCAATTCGCTGCCGGTGAGTTCATACGTGATGTGATGTATTTCATTGCGTATGTTGGACCGGTTCCATTCGCGTGCCTCACCGCTGAAATGTCCGGCAATTCTTTTTTTAATATCGATTGCCTTGCCTACATAAATCACGGTGCCACGCGCATCCAGAAAATAATATACACCCGCCTTGGCAGGAAGTTTATCATACTCTTCTTTCTGAAGATTGGGAGGAAGAATAGCATCACCGGAATTTCTTTTAAGCCCCTTTGAAATCACTCCTGTCTGATCACGCTTCATCAGCACATCGAAAATTTTTGCAGTAGCTTCCGCATCGCCACCAGCCCGGTGACGATCGGATATTTTTATTCCAAGGCTTTCAGCAAGCCTTCCCAGACTATAGGAACTTAAGCCCGGAATAATTTTTCTACTCAACCGTACGGTGCATAATTTCTTTGTATTCCATACGATGCCTGCCCCTTCAAATTCTTTTTTTAAAAAACTATAATCAAAGTGCGCATTGTGGGCAACAAACACACGGTCCTTCAGCCAGTCATGAATTTCGCTGGCGATATCTTCAAATGTGGGTGCGTCACTTACCATCTCTGAGGTGATGCCCGTGAGCCCGGTGATGAACTGTGGAATTGTCCGGCCCGGATTGATGAGCGTGTGAAACTGATCGGTGATCTGCATTCCATCATAGTGATATATGGCAATCTCCGTCACGCGATGATTTTCTGCGTAACCTCCGGTTGTTTCAATATCTACGATGGCATACATGACGCGAAGTTAAGAAGGGTTTCCTAGCAGCGATACCTTTTGAGAATAAAAAAGAAAGTCTCGGTTTATAACATAATTATGAGGTATTTGAAATTTTGCAACGATTCAGTATTTACTTTTGATCTGTTTCTGTTTGATGATTTTGAAATGAAATGAAAATCATTACCCGAACCGTCTGGATATTATCGCTGGTAAGCCTCTTCACCGATGTGGCGAGTGAAATGCTGTATCCCGTCATGCCGGTTTATCTGAAAGAAATCGGATTCTCAATTTTACTGATTGGCATACTGGAAGGGTTTGCTGAAGCCATTGCGGGACTCAGTAAAAGTTATTTCGGCAAACTATCTGATGTCAGCGGCAAGCGTCTTCCTTTTGTACGACTCGGTTATTTATTAAGCGCCATATCCAAACCCATGATGGCCGTGTTCATTTATCCGCTTTGGATATTTTTTGCAAGAACCACCGATCGCATAGGAAAGGGCTTACGCACCGGTGCGCGTGATGCCATGTTATCCGATGAAGCAACGCCTCAGACAAAAGGTCGTGTATTCGGCCTTCATCGCGCCATGGATACGTTAGGGGCAGTGATCGGGCCAGCAATAGCTTTGCTCTACCTTTATTTCTATCCTGGAGATTACAAGACTTTGTTTTACATCGCTTTCATTCCGGGCATACTGGCCATCGCCTTTACTTTTTTGATTCGAGAACGAAAGGGCAAACAGGAAAAGATCAATTTAAAATCTGTTTCCATTTTTTCATTCGTTCATTACTGGAAAGAAAGTCCACCATCTTATAAAAAACTCGTGATTGGTTTGCTGGCATTCTCCTTTATCAACAGTTCGGATGTATTTCTTTTGCTGAAAGTAAAGGAAGCAGGACTCGATGACACCTCCGTAATTGGTGTGTATATCTTCTATAACCTGATTTACGCACTGGCGGCTTATCCCATCGGCAGACTCAGCGACCGGATTGGATTTAAGAGCACATTCATCATCGGTCTTTTTTTATTCGCATTGGTCTATACCGGAATGGCTTTTGCCAGTCAGCTATACCTCTTCTTTATTTTATTCTTCCTTTACGGATTATATGCAGCAGCAACCGAGAGCATAGCCAAAGCCTGGATCAGCAATATCAGCGAAAAAAAAGATACGGCAACAGCTATTGGCACCTACACCGGATTTCAAAGTGTGGCAACCATGCTGGCAAGCGCGCTGGCCGGTTGGATCTGGTTTACGTTTAGTGCCGGAGCTACGTTTCTATTCTCGGGTATCACAACCCTGTTGATTATTGTCTATGTGATGCTGATCATTCCAAAACCAAACCCGCATTAACACATTCGTATATATGATTAATTTTGATAAACTTGTTTCCCCAAGCAAATGAATGGATTCAATTATTTAAAGAAATAACATGAACGGACTGGTACGTTTTCTTTTATCTGGATTGGCTGTGCTGCTCACCGGATACCTGCTGCAGGGTGGCGTGCACGTGGAGCATTATGGGTATGCCTTACTGGTAGCACTTGTATTGTCCATCGCCAATGTTATTGTGAAACCTATCCTGATCATCTTTACGATTCCCATTACCATTGTTACGTTGGGCCTTTTTCTTTTAGTAATCAATGCGGGGATCATCTTACTGGTAGATTATTTCGTTCCCGGCTTCACCGTGGATGGATTCTGGTGGGCATTGGGTTTCAGTTTAATCTTGTCGATCTTCAATAGCATGATTACCGATTTGACGAAAGAGAAAAAGGATTAATCCTTCCCTCCGCCCCTGTCTATCGGCATACAGGCTCATTGCTCGAGCAGGGAGTGAGGGATTACTCAGACTTAACACCCCCATAGTATTGCAGTAATACGCGATCAGTACCTTTCGAAAAAAAGTATATGCTGTCGCGGTTTGCATTTCCAGTTCTCTTCAGCATGGCCGGGCTGTTGATTTTTTTGTTGCCGTTCACATCCACTAACAGAAATGAAACGGCAGAAATACTAACCAAAAACTTTACAGGCAGCAACACGTTAACGTGCGATTCTGATCATTTGATATTCGACAATGCCACGCTCAGTGCAGAAATATCACATCATGAAAATCTATTCTATCTAACCCTTTGGATTGGCGGACATGAGAATCGAATCTCATTTGTATTGAACGATGAGGAAATCAAAGAATCGGCTTACGAACTAGACCATCCATCGAAAAGATATTTTTCATTTCTTTACCACGGCCAACATTGCACCTATTCTTCTGATGACTATCCGACAGGAATGCTCATGATCCATAAATATGACACAGTCAATAAAATCATTGCCGGATCATTTGAATTCATGGCCTGGTCTGATGGCTGTGATGAATTGGTTCGGGTGAACAATGGGCAATTTGACGCTACTTACACGCTACATTAAGAGCTATTCTATATTCAAAATGTTGATTTAATCCGATGACCTGTTCTGCAAGGTAACTCGGCTACACCTTATCCTCTATTTTTTTTATACCCCAATAAGGTGAGTTAACTTTACATTTTTACATCTCTTTATGACGCTTGAATTTCCCGGGCATTTTCGTTTTGGCACCAGTACATCCGCGGTTCAGATTGAAACTGCTGTTGATCACGACTGGCAAGGATTTGTTGCGCGCGACAATGCTGTGTTTACAAGAACCACCGATCACGAGTTGCGCTGGGAAAAAGATGTAGAAATCATCTCGTCACTCGCCCCCAACTATCGCATGAGTTTCATGTGGAGCCGGCTACAACCGGCACCCCTGGCATCCTTTGACGTTGATGCCGTTGACTATTACAGAAAATTGCTGATACAACTGCGTGAAAAAGGTGTGGAAATCATGCTGGTGCTGCACCACTTTGCAAACCCTGTCTGGTTCAGCCAGCAAGGAGGCTGGGCAAACAAGCAAAGTATAGATTGGTGGTTGGATTATGTGAGAAAGGTAATCCATGAATTTGGTGAATTTGTTTCGTTGTGGAATACGTTTAATGAACCGAACCTTTATATCAGTCTCAGTTCATTAGCAGGACTATTTCCTCCGCAAAAAACAAATCCCATTTATGCGTGGCGCATATTAAATCATATCAGCGAGGCACATCAGAGAGCCTATGAAATGCTTACTACACGCTCGCCCGGAAAACCGATAGGCATTTCACACAATGCCTCTATTCTTGAAGCCGACAATCTGCTTGGCAAACTTCCGGCAAAAATTACTGACTGGTGGTACATGCATTTTATTCCGGGTTGGTTTGAAAGCTGTGATTTTTTTGGATTGAGTTATTATTCACGCATTGGCTACGATCCGTTTCCCGTTACATTTTTAAACACTCCCGAAAAGATTATTAAAAAAGACAAAGCGCATGACGACATGTGGGAATACTATCCGCAAGGTCTCGGCATCTGCATCGATCGCTACTGGAAAAGATTTAAAAAACCCATCATCATTACAGAAAATGGAATGAGCACCACGGAGGACAACCAGCGTATAAAATCAATTTATGATTACCTAAGCATCATTCATGGTCGTATCGGGAAAGGAATTGACATTCGGGGCTATTATCATTGGAGCACGTGGGATAATTTTGAATGGAACCTTGGGCCCAGCTATCGCTTTGGTTTATATGCCTGCAATCCGCAAACGAAAGAACGCATCAAACGCCCGAGTGCCGATGTGTACTCAACGCTGGCGCATTCAAACAAGTTGGTGATACCGACTACTTCCGATCTGTGTAAAGTTTTAGAACACACTCGATAGAAGGACGTGCTGTTTCTTTATAGTTAACCTGAACGAGATCTTCCGTTTCAATCCACGCTTCAATCTTTGAGAGATTCTTTTTGCTCACCTTTTTTATTACCGGCACGCCTGATTGTTTCAGCGCTGCCGCATTGAAATGCTGCTCGTGCTGATTTTTCATGGGCACGACCATTAATTTTTTTCTTAGATAAAGAGCTTCCGCTGGTGTTTCAAAACCAGCACCACATAAAACACCGTGCGATGCAGCCATGCTGATCGCGAATGCTTCATTACCCACAGGGAAAACCGAAATCTTCCCGATGTGATAAGGTCTTGTAATGTGCTTAGAAAAAATGTGCCACTGGATTCCTGGAAATTTCAGGAACAGCTTTACCAGCTTCTTATCATCATAAGCAGGTAAATAAACAGTGTAGTGTCCCTTATCCGTAGCTACCGTCTTACGTATGCGTTCGCGAATGACCGGAGTGAATATGTTTTGATCGTATGACGCAAAATGAAATCCTGCGCCCTCACATACCGGTGCGTAGTTATTCAAAAACCAGGTGCCAATGGGATCAAATTGTTTGGGCTTAGGCACTTTGGGTGATAGCAATGCATACTGATGACTGAGTGCAATACACGGAACATCCCGCTTGTGACACGCCCATGCCGTGATCGCTTCAAAGTCATTGATGACCAGATCATACTTTTCAACCGGAAATTCTTTGATCTCGCGCATGACTCTTTTAGAGCTGTTGTTCTTAAATGTTTTGAGGAAATCGATGCCGCCTTTTTTGCCAAAGTAAAAACTAAGGCCTTTTGATTTATACTTTACAGGCATCGATAATTTAATATCGGCCTGGGCGCCACTCACAAATAAATCAACCTTGCCATAACCAGAAAGGATGGGAGCAATCTCTTCGGCTCGCGCAATATGGCCGTTGCCGGTTCCTTGTATGGCGTATAGTATCTTCACTTTTTAGGTTTAAGTAACTGCTGCATCATTTCATTAAATACCTCTTTGTTATCAGAGCCCTTAAATCTGCGAGGAAGTTTGATGGCCTGAGCTGCTTTATCATCACGATAATTATAAATACTCCACACTCCTCCATGGCATTCCAATGCAGTGAGATTTTCTACCCAATCACCTGAATTAAGATACACAACACTTCCCTTTTCGGTAGTGATTGTTTTCATGGCCGGTTTATGAATATGGCCGCAAACAACATAGTCATATCCATTGTCAATGGCAATACCGGCAGCGGTAAGTTCAAAATTGTCAATGAACTGAACGGCTTTCTTCACGCTGTCTTTGATACGTTTGGACAGTGATATTTTCTCGCGTCCAAATTTTTGCAACACAAAGTTGACAAACGTGTTGATGTGAATAAGCGAATCATACCCTACCGCTCCTAATTTGGCAAGCCATTTCGCATTACGCATGGTAACGTCAAAAACATCACCATGGAATATCCATGCTCTTTTCGAATTGATTTTTAAGAGGAGCTTATTTTCTATCTGAAAAGAACCTAATCGAAACCCAGAAAATTTTCTTAACATCTCGTCATGATTTCCTGTTAAGTAGATCACTTTTGTATTGTGTGTCATCAGGCCGGTAAGATGTTTGACCACCTGCATATGCGTTTTGGGCCAGTATCGTGTAGAGAACTGCCACATATCGATGATATCGCCATTCAAAATAACCTTACCTGGCTCGATGGATTTTAGATACTGGAGGAGTTCGTCCGCATGGCAACCATAAGTGCCGAGGTGAATATCAGACAGAACGAGAATGTCTACCGCACGTTTTTTGTCTTTTCCCATCTGATAAATATCCGAAAAGTTATTGGTTGAATTTACCCATAACTTTTCACTCACAAAATTAAAATTGCCTTACACTGATTGCTTTATGCCCATGTTACCATATTGTTAATCAATTCAATATGAATAGATAAACAAACAGGCTCCGCAAAAAAAAGGCGATTGTTTATATTATTCACCAGAATTGTCAGCGCAGAACAGGCAAACTCAATTCCTTCATATGTCAGAGCATTGAAGATTCTTACATTAATTTCTCCCACACCAACTTCCGTGAGGAGTGGTAGCGGGGTTGAAGGATTATTCACCAGCACCGTTTACGTAGGATACGCAAACTCAATTTTCTCCTCATCAAACGCTTTGAAAATTTTCAGGTAGATAGCATGCTGCGTGTCCATGTATGGAACATAATCAGCCGATTCAATGAAATAGACAATTTCGAAGTCAAGACTATAGGAACCAGACTTCGCAAAGTGGGCACGATCAAAAGATCAACAACCTCTTCCTGAAAAAGCGAACGATGATTATACCTCCTATGATAATCGATAGGGCAATACCATAGTGTTCTACTGTATTGCCGTAATATTCCTGCGCTAAGATCTCATTCATACCTCAATTCGTTTGCCCTGCAAAAATAGGATGTTCTGTGATGTTGAAAATTATACCACTGAAAGAATTTCTACACAACCGATTGCTTCTTTTCCTAATTTTCAATTCAATTCCGGAATCTTATGAGAAAAGTTCTTTTCCTGTTGTTTATAATCCCTTCTGCCTTTGCGCAGCAACTGGCACCACTAACGGTTGAAAAAATTATGCGCGATCCAAAATGGATCGGAGTTGCACCGTCCAACCTGAACTGGTCGGAAGATGGTAAGCAACTGTACTTTAGCTGGAATCCGGAAAACAATACCGGTGACTCTTTATATATGATCACTCCCATTAACCGCACTCCTCAGAAAGTAAGTCCAGCGGTAAGAAGATCATTACCTTCTTCTTTTGGCACCTACAATAAAGCAGACACCAAAAAGCTGTATGAAAAAAATGGCGATTTATTTTTACTCGATATCCTTACGGGGAAAGTCGGCCCAATAACGAGCACGCTTGATCGTGAATCAAATCCATCTTTTTCTTCTGATGAAAAGAAAGTGTTGTTTACCGCCAACAATAATTTATTCAGCTGGGAAGTAGGCACGGGAACATTCGCACAGCTCACTGATTTTCGCAGAGGCACCAAAAAACCAGACGCAAAACCCAGCGACCAGGAGAAATGGTTGAAGACCGATCAACTCGAATACTTTGCTGTGTTGAAACAACGTAGCGAGGACAGGAAGGCATCCGAAAAAAATCGCAAAGGCGATCAACTTAAACGTCCGAAAGAAATTTACCTCGATGATAAAAACATCAGCAGCATACAATTAAGCCCCGATGGAAATTTTATCACCTACACGCTCACTAAAAATTCGGACGCAAAAAATACCATCGTTCCAAATTATGTAACCGAGTCGGGCTTCACCGAAGACATACTCACCCGCACCAAAGTAGGATCAGCACAAAACACTTCTGAATTATTCATGTATGATCTGCAACGTGATACCGTGCTTTCTGTGAAAACAGATGAAATCCCCGGCATCAGCGAATCGCCCGAATACAGAAAAAATTATCCTGCCAAAGCAACGAAAGACACCAAAGAGAAAAAACCAGAACCCAGGTCTGTTACTTTTTCAAATCTGATCTGGTCAGCGGACGGAAAAAATAATGTTCTTTTATTACGTGCTCACGATAACAAAGACCGTTGGATTGTTTCGTTAGATCTCTCCACACGTAAATTCAAACTTATCGATCGGCAGCATGACGAAGCGTGGATTGGGGGACCTGGCACAGGAGGTGCGTTTGGCGGTGCCCCTAACACGGGATGGCTTGCCGATAATAAATCGATTTGGTTTCACTCTGAAGAAAGCGGCTACTCGCATGTATATGTTGTTGATGTAACATCCGGAAAGAAACAGACACTTACCTCGGGCAAGTATGAAGTGCAATCCGCACAGCTATCGCGTGATAAAAAATTCTTTTACGTCACCACCAACGAAGTGCATCCGGGTGAAAAACATTTTTATAAACTTTCCATTGCCGGAGGCAAGGCAGAAAAATTAACGACACTCACAGGCGCACACGAAGTTTCACTTTCTCCAGATGAGAAGTGGATTGCCTATCGCTATTCGTACAGCAATAAACCGTGGGAGCTTTACTTGCAGGAAAACAAAGCCGGAGCAAAACCAATTCAAATTACCAACTCACTCACAGCAGAATTCAAATCCTACCACTGGCGTGATCCTGAAGTAACGACCTTCAAAGCTCGTGATGGTGCAGATGTGTACACGCGTGTATACAAACCGGAAAAATCAAATGGCGCTGCCGTCATTTTTGTTCACGGTGCCGGCTACTTACAAAATGCACACAAGTGGTGGAGCAGCTACTTCCGCGAATACATGTTTCACAATCTGTTAGTCGATAAAGGTTATACGGTGCTGGATATGGATTATCGTGCCAGTGCAGGCTATGGCCGCGATTGGCGCACGGGCATCTATCGCTTCATGGGCGGAAAAGACCTGACCGATAATGTGGATGGTGCTAAATGGCTCACCGAAAAATATAACATCGATCCAAAACGCATTGGTGTGTATGGTGGTTCATATGGCGGCTTCATCACGTTGATGGGCATGTTTACTACGCCCGATGTGTTTGCCGCTGGCGCAGCGTTAAGACCGGTTACTGATTGGGCACAATACAATCATCCCTACACCGCCAACATTTTAAATGTGCCCTACATGGATAGTGTTGCGTATGTAAAAAGTTCTCCGCTCTATCATGCCGAAGGATTGAAAGGACATTTGTTAATCTGTCATGGCATGGTGGATGTGAATGTTCACTTTCAGGATGCGGTGAAACTCACGCAACGATTGATTGAACTGGGCAAAGACAACTGGGAACTTGCCGTGTACCCCATGGAAGACCACGGCTTCATCGAGCCCAGCAGCTGGACGGACGAGTATAAGCGGATTTTGAAATTGTTTGAAGAACATTTAAAATAGATTTTTTTGAACCACAAAGTCACGAAGATTTATTAAGAGCTTTGTGCAACTTTGTGTTTTTTGTGCCTTCGTGGTTCAAATGACCTTCTTATGAAACTCACCGAAGACTATACCGCCATACTTATTTCTGTTGTTCTTATCCTCATCGCCTGGTCAGGAATTACATTTTGGTTCCCATCTATCTCATGGAACAATCTGTCCGAATTAACAACTGCAATCGGTTCACTATCGGCATTAAACATTGTTATCCTGTTCGGATTATCTTTTCTAATCCTCTGGGCTGCTTCCTTTTTAAAAGGAGCAACACTTTCTCTTGCTACGAGTAGAGGATACTTATTCATTTTCCTAATCACCTTCATCGCACATATTCTTACGGGTTTCAGTCCTGCCAAAGGTGTGGGCCTTGAAATTGTCATCTTCAGTCTGCTGATCGGCCTGTTTATCTCGAATGTACTTTCTGTTCCTGCGTGGGCAAAACCCGTTTTGCAAACCGAACTCTATATTAAGATCGGTTTGGTGATGTTAGGCTGTGGCATTTTGTTTGGCGATATCATGAAGGCCGGCTCACTCGGCATGATTCAATCGATCATCGTGGTGCTCACGGTGTGGCAATTTTGTTTCTGGCTTGGGAAAAAATTTGGATTGGATGATGAGTATCGCACCATGCTCGCCAGTGCCGTTTCCATTTGTGGTGTATCTGCAGCCATTGCAACAGCCGGAATAATCAAGGGCGACAATAAAAAACTTTCGTACATCATTTCATTGGTATTGATCACCGCCATCCCCATGTTATTATTCATGCCTTACATCGCCAAAGCAATCGGCCTTAACGATGCCACAGCCGGTGCGTGGATGGGTGGCACCATTGACACAACGGGTGCCGTTGTAGCTGCTGGAAACATGTTAGGTGAAGAGGGATTGAAGTATGCTACAGTCGTCAAGTTTTCGCAAAATGTTTTATTGGGATTTGCCGCCTTCGCTATTTCCGTTTACTGGACTTACACGAAAAAAGAAACTACGGATAAACCAACAGCCGCCATAATCTGGGAGCGCTTCCCAAAGTTTGTGCTTGGATTTATTATGGCTTCATTAATTTTTTCTTTTGTGCTGCCCACCGATTTAGTGAGCACACTGAAAACGCCCTTGAAAAATATTCAAACGTTTTGGTTTGCACTGGCCTTCACCTGCATTGGGTTAGAGACACGCTTTGCTGATATCTTTAACAAGGATTCAAAAAGGCCAGCAGCCGTATTTCTCATCGCACAGGTTTTTAACATTCTGGTTACGCTTGCCGTGGCTTGGATCATATTTGGATAGGGCCATAAACAGAATGATGTTATCCAAATCAAAAAATTGCTTGGCGTTATCTCTGCGTCAGTACCCTTTACCCCGAACATTACTGCGCTGGCCGGCAAAATGAAAATGGGACGCGATACGGTCAATCTGTTTTTACTTCACCTGGAACGAGCGCGACTTCTTAATCTTTTGCATTACTCAACGAAGGAAGTGGCCGCACTTCAAAAGCCGGATAAAATTTATTTGGAAAATACTAACCTCAGTTATGCACTCAAAGACCAACCAGAAAAAGGGTCACTTCGCGAAACTTTCTTTTTAAATCAGGTAAGAAACTCAAAACACCAGGTGCACCTGACGGATGAAGGCGATTTTATAGTGGATAAGAAGTGGACGTTTGAAGTAGGAGGAAGAACTAAAAAGGATGACCAGATCAAGAAGGTAAAAAACGCCTTTCTGGCAGCGGATGAAATTGATCATGCCTATCAGAATCGAATCCCTCTTTGGCTCTTTGGATTTTTATATTGATTCGATGCCGCCATTTCGAACCACGAAGACACGAAACCACTAAGTTACACGAAGCGCTTAGTTCTTCTTTGTGCCCTTCGTGTCTTAGTGGTTCAAGTTTTTTTCGTAACTTCTGCCCTACAATTCATTCTTTTATGAAAAAGCTTTCCTCTTTATTGTTATCGATCCTTTCCTTCACCTTGCAAGCACAAGATGTCATTTCCGTTACCGGGAATGTTCCATTGTCGAAAGTGGATATTTCATTATCCCATGAGCATCTACTCGTAGATTTTATCGGGGCCGAAAAGTATTCGCGCGCTCGTTGGAACGAAGAAGTAGCGTTTAATAAAATTCTGCCCTATCTGAAAGAAGTAAAAGAAGCCGGAGTACAAACGCTGTTCGATTGCACACCCAACTATTTAGGTCGTGATGCAAAATTGTTGAGGCGACTATCCGTAGCAAGTAATGTAAGGATCGTTACCAATACCGGTTTATATGGCGGTTCCGATAACAAATACCTACCCGCTTATGCGTTCACTGAATCTGCTCAACAACTTGCTCAGCGATGGATCACCGAATTTGAAAAAGGAATTGATGGCACGCAGGTGCTACCCGGCTTCATCAAAACTTCTGTGAACCCGGCAACGCTATCCGATATATCAAAAAAATTAATCACGGCTGCGGCAATCACACATAAAGCAACAGGACTTACCATCGCATCACACACAGGCCCTGCCATTGCCGCACTCGAACAACTTAAAATATTAAAGCAACAAGGCGTGCGGCCCGATGCCTTCATTTGGGTGCATGCTCAAAATGAAAAACAAAATCAAAAGTTTATTGACCTGGCCATCTTGGGCGCATGGGTAAGCCTCGATGGCGTGAACGAAGATAATATACAATGGTATGTGGATGTGTTAAGCCTGCTCAAAAAAGAAAACCTCCTTCATCGCGTTTTGATTTCTCATGATGCAGGCTGGTTCGATCCGGGCAAACCGGATGGTGGCGAGTTTCGTCCGTTTACAACGATCTTTCACAAGTTGATTCCGGCATTAAAGCAAGCTGGCTTTACGCAACACGATATCGACCAGTTGCTGATTACCAATCCTGCCACCGCGTATGCTGTAGCCATCCGGACATTCTGACTAAATTTATTCTGAACCACGAAGGCACCAAGTCACTAAGTTACACTAAGCTATTTGTGCTCCTTCGAGTCTTAGTGACTTCGTGGTTTGAATTTTTCTCCCCCACGATCAAACTGATCGCGGTAGTTTTTTATGATAGATATTAATTGTTAGATTGGTACATCAATATCCTCGTCATTTAAAACTCCATTATCATTATGAAAAATCTTTACTGCGTTATTTTATCGCTTCTCCTTTCGGTGTCCGTATCTGGCATTGATATAAAAGATACCCGCATGTTAAGTCAGCCTACCGTGAGTGATACGCATGTGGCTTTCATTTATGCAGAAGACTTATGGGTGGCCAACATCGATGGCAGTAATCCAAGACGACTCACCGTGGATGAAGGCATTGAATCGCTTCCCTCCTTTTCTCCCGATGGAAAACTCATCGCCTTCAGCGCACAGTATGATGGCAATATTGATGTGTTCACCATTCCCGTTGAGGGCGGTGTGCCCAAGCGCCTGACGTGGCATCCCGGAGGTGATCTGGTGCGCGGATTTACACCCGATGGAAAACAGGTTGTATTCGCTTCACAACGTACCGTATTCACCAATCGTTATCATCAGTTATTTACCGTGTCGGTCAATGGCGGTTTCCCCTCACAGGTGGAACTTCCCAATGCATTTAATGGTGTCTTTTCTCCTGATGGAAAGAAGATTGCCTACTCGCCACTCTCACCGCGCTACGGACAATGGAAACATTATCGCGGTGGCACCATCTCAACGATATGGGTTTTCTCCACGGATGATAAAAGCGCTATCAAAATTCCTCAACCCCAGGAAGGATGCAACGATTCTGATCCTATGTGGATCGGCAACACCATTTACTTCCGCAGCGATCGCAACGGTGAGTTTAACCTCTTTGCTTATGATGTTACTGGTAAGAAAGTAACACAGGTAACCAACTTCACCGACTTCCCTGTAGTGAATGCCGGTTTTAGTAAAAACAAAATGGTGCTTGAGCAAGCAGGGTACTTGCATGTACTGGATGTTAATACCACCACGCCAAAAAAATTAACCATTGGCATTGCGGCTGATTTACTTGAACTACGTCCTCGTTATTTGAAAGGCGGAATGTATATACGCAGCGCTGACATCTCGCCCAGTGGTATGCGTGTGGTGTTTGATTTCCGTGGTGAAATAGTTACGGCTCCTGCCGAAAAAGGTGATCCCCGCAACATCACACTCACGCCAGGTGCACATGAAAAATATCCATCCTGGTCACCCGATGGAAAATCGATCGCTTACTTTTCAGATACTTCTGGTGAATATGAACTTCATATTAAATCACAGGAAGGTAAGGGCGATGTGAAATCAATCAAGCTTACCGGTGCCGGATTTTATGCGTATCCGCATTGGTCGCCTGATAGTAAAAAGATTACTTATGTGGACAATAGCCGAAGCATCTATGTGCTGGACATTGCCACCGGTGCATCTAAAAAAATAGATGCCGATGAATTGTATTCACCCGGTGTATTCCGCGAGCTGTTTGGAAACTGGAGTGCCGACTCGAAATGGATTGCTTACGATAAGCTCACCGAAACAAATTTCAAACGCGTGTACTTATATTCCATCGAGCAGGGAAAATCATTTGCCGTTACCGATGGCCTGAGTGATGCGAGTGAACCGAAAATTGATCCTAGCGGAAAGTACCTTTACTTCTTCGCCTCTACGGATGCAGGCCCGGTCGCTAACTGGTTCGATCAATCCAACAATGATATGCGTGCTACCAGTGGAATTTATCTCGTAACGCTTCAGAAGAATACGATTTCACCCTTTGCCAAAGAGAGCGATGAAGAAACCGTGAAAACAGAAAAACCGGAACCAACTCCGGTCGATAAATCCAAAACCGACAAGAAAGAACCAGAACCCGCTAAACCCATCAAAACCTTGCAGGTTGATTGGGAAGGAATCCATACGCGCATCATTGATCTGCCGGTGAAGCCTGGTAACTACAGTCGATTGAGTGTGGCCAAAGAAGGAGATCTCTATTATGTGGTAGATGAATATAACTCCAATGACCCTGGCAAGCTTCATAAGTATGACATGGCCAAACGCAAGGACACGGAAGTGATGGAGCTGAATGATTACGTGATCTCTGCCGACAACAAAAAGATGTTGTATCGAAAGGAAACCACCTTCGGAATAACGAACACCGGTGAAAAACCGGAAGCGGGAAAAGGCATCATCAACATCAACGACATCTCGGTAAAAGTTGATCCACCAGCCGAGTGGGCACAAACATTTGATGAAGCCTGGAGAGTGAATCGCGACTACTTCTATGATCCGGGCATGCATGGTGCTGATTGGCCCGCAATGAAAAAGAAGTATGCACAATTCTTACCTCACCTTGCCTGCCGTGGCAACCTGAATACGTTGATTGAATGGATGTGCAGCGAACTCGTAGTAGGCCATCATCGCTTGCAAGGTGGAGGTGACCGTGTAGGTTCACCGGAGCAAATACCTGGAGGATTGTTAGGTGCTGATTATACCATCAGCAACAATCGTTACCAGATCAAAAAGATTTATGGAGGACTGAACTGGAATCCCGAACTGCGATCACCGCTCACCGAGCCGGGCATCAATGCCGCTGTGGGCGAATACATCTTAGCTGTGAATGGAAAAGAAGTTACCGCAACCCAAAACCTGCATAGCTTCTTCGAGAACACGTCAGGTAAAATTGTTGACCTCACTCTTGGTGCTAATCCTACCATGGCGGGTTCTCGGTTAGTGAAAGTTGTACCTGTTGGCAATGAAGGTGCGCTGCGCAACCGCGATTGGGTAGAAGACAATCTTAAGAAAGTAACTGCTGCCACCAACGGACAAGTTGCTTATGTCTATGTGCCTAACACAGCCAATCAGGGTCACGAATATTTTAAACGATACTTCTATCCGCAGGCAAACAGAAAAGCCATCATCATTGATGAGCGCTTCAACGGTGGAGGGCAAATCGCGAATTACTACATTGATCTTTTGCAACAACCGTATCATGCACATTGGAATACCCGCTATGGAAAAGATTTTAAAACACCGAATGCATCCATACAAGGACCAAAGGTGATGTTGATTGATGAAACAGCCGGCTCCGGTGGCGACATGCTACCCTGGATGTTCCGCAAGTTTAAAGTAGGCACACTGGTAGGCAAGCGCACCTGGGGCGGACTCGTTGGTGTGTTAGGATTTCCTGAGTTTATTGATGGCGCTTCCGTAACAGCACCCAATTTAGCGATATGGACAGCAGATGGATTTATTGTAGAGAACGTAGGAGTGCCCCCCGATGTAGAAGTAGAGCAACTGCCGGGCGAGGTGATCAAAGGAAACGATCCGCAATTGCAGAAGGCCATTGAAATTGCGCTGGAAGAGTTAAAGAAAAATCCTCCTGCAGAATACAAACGCCCGGCTTATCCGGTGAAGACAAAAAAATAGTGCAGGCGCTGATGAAAAATAAAAAGCAACTCTGAGAAGGGTTGCTTTTTTGTTGGGGTGTCTTTTTGGTATATTGTAGAAAGGGGAATATCATCAATTTTGATATTTCAGCGTTGGCGGCAAGCATTTTTGTACACTTTGGACGGATTGGTTAACTTTATAAAATATGACTTTCAAGACATCGTTGGACAGATTAGCAAAAGGGATAACAATCGGAATAATTGTTTTATTCTCAGTTATTATTGGAGGACAATTAATACCATCTTACGGACCTGACCCGATAGGTTCTCTTCTTTTAATCGGACTTTTAACAGGGACATGTTTATTTTGTTTTCTGTTTAGACCTTTAAATTATGTGTTGACCAATGACAACCTTGTGATACACCGACTGTTTAATGACGTAACAATTAAAAGACAAAATATTGTAATGGCACGAGAAGTGAATGAAAAGGACATGGGACTGACTATTAGAACATTTGGTGTCGGTGGACTCTTTGGATATTTTGGTAAGTTTTCAAATTCAAAAATTGGTAGACTGACAATGTATGGAACGAGAAGAAATAATACAGTACTAATTGAGACAGCTAATAAAAAATTTATACTCACACCTGACGAGCCAATTGAATTCGTTAGACAATTATTGAACAGGTGAAAATGCCAGCCGCCAACAAAGTGTTTGCGCAATGGTGGCGTGAGATCTAGGTATTGAGTACATTTATAACGTTTCCTTAGACACATTGGAAGAGGGGAAAATAGAACAAATTAGAACAAGGACACGGTGGAAGAATAAGTATTCGGATGTTCACGATAATAAAGCATGTTAAAAAGTATTTTTTATGCGTAAATTTCAATCAGATTTTCGGTAAAATCACCTCAATTTCAAGGCAAATGGCACTACCATCCGTATTCATATCATACAACCCAAATTCCGAC
>CAZIOY010000024.1:0-48865 GCA_964540915.1 uncultured Ohtaekwangia sp. | reverse complement strand
ACTGTGCCAGCTTCTGCGAGCATCAGTGTTCCTTTTACCGTTCAGGTTTCGGCTCGGGACGCATTTGCAAACTTAGATTTGGATTACAATGGAACCATTACCGCCACAGAAACAAATCCAGCGAGTGATGTGCTCTTCCGCACAATTAACAACCCTAGTGGTGCATTTGTCAATGGTCAACTTACCTATCCGGCCAACTTCCAGTTTGATGTCGGAGATGGAAACGTTCAATTAACTATTAATTCAGGCGCAGGATCAGGTGCCAACAATGTAAATGCCGGAGCTATTGCAGGCACATCCCCGGTAATTAGTGTTATCTCTTCGTATGAATCCCTTATTGTAAGTTCTGATTTTTATAACGAAACGTCCCGTGATATCAATTATATAAATTATCAGGATGCCAACATTACCAGTGCATCAAATGGATTTGAGTTAGACTTTCTTTATCTGGCAGACGGAGGATATGATCTTTCGGATGCAGATGGTGCTCCAACTATTTTAGATGATCTGACCTTGGGTATCAGCAATCCGCAAAGTATTAAAAAGATTGCTATTTATGAGAAAGACTTGAATACGAATGTCATTACCGAAATTCAGGAACTTGATAACTCTAATATCATAGTTACCAACGGCTATGGCCAGATTACTTTCAATAATTTGAATATCAGTTCACCCGATGACTTCTACAAAGGAGTATTAATATTGGCAACCTTTAACAGTTCAACAGCCACGATTCAGGATCGAGATACAATACAAGTCAGTGTGTTAGCGGCAACGTTAAACGCAGGAAGTAAATTTGCACCCAATGCAGCACAAACCAATTCCATCGCTGGTGAACCCATCAACAATGTGACCTTCCCCCCCGCTGCTACAGCATTGCAACGAGGTACTTTTAGTCCATACAATAAGCTTCAGGTAATTGCCACCAGTCTTGATTTTGTTACTCAGCCCTCCATCTTTGCTGGCAGTAACGAACCCATTGACGGATCTGCAGGAGCAAGCCCTGGAGGCAGCACAGGTATTGTTCATGCACGTGACAAGTTTGCTGTGATCGATACTGATTTTACGGGTGCTTCTTCTGCAACCACTCTGTCAGCAGATGCAAATCCTTTCGGATACCCTTCCTCTTTTACTAATGGCGTTTTGAATCTTACTGGTATGCAATACGGAAATGCTGGTGATGGAACGTTAATAGTAAAAGCGGGAGTGTTAGATAGTTCTGTGTCGGGGGTTGGTGATATCGGGAACTCAATCGCATGCTCAACCGTGGATGTAATTCATGTTACCGCTCAAAATGATATCAGCAATGGCGTTGAAGTTTCTGAAAGTTTGAAAGGCGGAACTACCAGCAAACGTATTTTTGGATTGGACTTCTTTGCAGAACATTCCACATCATCGGAGCCCAGTTTAACAGGCTTCTCTATAATATTCAGGGATGATGTCGGAGATCCTTATCCATACACTTCTGCTTCTGGCACCGTGTATAAAAACTTCAAATTATTTATGGCAGAAGGAAATGGTTCGCCTATTCCGCTGGCTGAAGGCGTTGATTATACGCTTGATCCATTTGAGACCCAAACTGCGGCTTTGATAACATCTGGTGCACCCAGTACATCAAAAGATAAACTGGCTTTTATCCTGACTAACCCGGTGACGCTCTACCAATCCAATTATAAGTTTTATCTCAACGTGGATGTTGATGTGAACGTAAGTGTTGGCACAAAGCCTATTACACCTTACTTAATTGATTTAGGATATGGGTTCATCAATACAAACAATAATATTAAAACCACAGTGGGTAGCTCCACCGCCCAGGTGCAAGGTATCACCCGTAAGTTTGCTTCTGTAAAGCCACCTGTGCTGGTCTATACAAGCCCCTCAAATGGCCAGCTTAATGTTGACCCTGCACTGAACGTGATTAAACTGAAATTTGATGTGCCGGTGGTGACCTTTGATGGAGTTATTAAAGTTTATAACCGGGAGACCGGAACCCTGCGCGCAACCTTTACCGCCTCGAATGGATTGTCGGATGGCTCGAATTTAAAAACTGCTGCGGTAGACACCCTGGAGTTTGTAGCACCCATTGGTTTTGATTTCAAACAGGACACGGTGTATTATGTAACTATCGAAAAGGGGGTATTCAGCAACATTGACGTAAATCAACGCAAAGGCATATCCGATGAAGGGTTTAACTTGTTTGGTGGCATTTCATACAATGGAACCTTCTACTTTAAAGGGTCAAGTCCTAATCCTCCACAATTAGTAGGTACGGATGCAACAAAGTATTACTTCACTCCTACCTCGGCCACCTTTAACTTCCAGTTTAACCAGGCCGGTAAAGTTCACTATATGGTGGTTCACCCCACTTCGCCTGGTGTTGCTCCACTCAAGGTTACCAATGCTCAAATTCTGGGTACTTCTCCTTACACCAACAGTACGATTATTGCCCGCGGAACAACTGTTATTGATCAGCAATCTCCTAATCTGCAATTCGTCACCATTAATGCTGACCTCACTAACAATATTGATTATTATGTTTATGCATTTGCCGAAAATAACGCGAAACCAAATCCCATTGTAACCAGCGCGCCATATGGCTCAAACACTAATACTTTCGCTGTAGATGCTGACGGTCCTACATTAAAAATCAAGAAGACCAGTACCACCACCAACCTGGTGAATAATCCAAGATTTGAAGTTTGTACCAACAGTTCTGTTAAAATGGAGGAACCAATCATCATCTCTGAACCAGCGGGCAATGCTGGGGATTTTGCTGCCGGATTTGGCCCAACATCCATACAATCATTCAATATTTTGTTACCAACGGGTTTCCAGTTTGATGTAACTAAAAAGCCAGCCATTGCTTTCAATGGTGACGATTTCAAACCTCTTCCTACCGATAATAAAGCCCCTGAAGACACCATCAGCGCTTCCTTCATCAATACAACCATATTAAAAATCAGTTTCGTAAATAATGGCAGTACCGATTTTGATAACATCATTATTTCCAACCTGCATATTATTGCCAGTTCTTCCGATATCAATGGGAATATTATAAGATTCTCGGGCAGTGGCCTAACTACTATCTCCGATGGTAGAGTGCTTGCCCGAATCACTTCCGGATCGTCTGGAGCCATAACCTTTAACAATAGTTATAACAAGGCGTTTACACCCTGGCCATATTCACAAATAACCAAGACCGTTACTTACATTCCGGATAACTTTGCAACAACAATAAAACTGATTCCTGAACCTCCATTAGGAGATTATGGTGCCAGTTTCTTTTCAGGATCTGGGTTGACCAATGACGAATTGACTTTGGCTGCTGTTACACTGGATGCTGCGTTTAACATTACCCTTACTCATACCGATCAAAACGGATGTAATTCCACAACGGTGGAACAATATTTGGTTTATGATCACACTAAAACAATACCCGAGTTGCTGAAAACTACAGTTGCTGGTTATAACATCAGCGGCACTAAGGTTGGACTTAAACCAGGTCCAATCAATTCAGACAATATACAAGGTACTAATGATGATTATGTTCCGGGATTACCAACCACAACTCTTGACCAAGTCGATTCTGTCAGTTATGTTGGCCTGGCCGGCTACCAGTTGATTGATTTGTATGCCGACATACCGGTAAGAACAAAGGGGTCAGGCCAGGTACTGAATTATGACTCAGCCGTCTGGAAAAATTTAGTTAATAACATTCCAAGACTTGCCGTGGTAGATAAAAATAACAATGGAGGTCTGCACGACTTCACGAGTACCCTGGGACAAATATTTAAAACATACAATTGGGAGTATAGTGATTTGATAAATAAAAGCTTGACAGGATCCTTATACCCCTATGATTCAATTGATAGTCGCTTTGCAGAAAGAGTAAGAAGTACAGGCACTGCAAATGGTAAGCTATTCTTCAATGCAGGCTCGCTGGGTATTGTTGAGTTTACTGGTGTTTATCAAAGTACCGCTGACTTCAGCGTATTTGTTCCTTTCAGACAAGAAGTTGAACTATTCATCCCTGCGATTCCGGTTGTTGGAGTAAGTGGGGAGAGTGATAAATTGGGGCGCACTCCAATTTTCTGTGAAAATGGCTTGCCTTTCACCATTACAGGTTATCCTCTGGCAACATCCAGTGATGTTACCGGATTCTTCACGCTAAAAGATTCTATTTCGGGAGTTTCAATTACTGACCCTGGATTTGTGGATAATGGCAATGGCACAGCTACCTTCTCGCCTTCATCAGGTGCTCTTAAAAACGGTTACAAAACGATTAAGATTGAATATACTTACAAACAAAATAATTCACCTGCCGTAGGAACGGGAGTTCTTTACATCAGGGTTACTCCAAACCCGGTGGCGAATTTCACCACCAGCATGCGCTGCGAAGATATTGATATTACCTTTACAGATACTTCTACATTATCCCTTGCAGCTGACGTTAGTATTGAGCAAGCAATTTGGAGCTACGCTGATAACAAAGCATTGGCCAGAGAAAATGGTGATACCATTCTTTATCCGAGTACCCGAATTCCTATTCACAAGTACTCTGATCCTGGCTCCTACCCGAATGTAAGTTTGAGCGTGAGGACCAACTTCGGTTGTGCCAACGTGGCACCTGCAATAAAAACGCTAAGCATAGGTGGAACACCAAAAGTTGCATTTAGCTTTAATGGTGTATCTATTGCAGACCCCATTACCTTTACAAACGAATCAACAATCGTAAACGATGTAACGAATAAACTAGATTGGACATTTGGAGATGCTAATTCTCAAACTATAACCTCAAATTTTAGTTCACCAGTAATTAATAATTATACAACGGCAGGGTCATACACAGCAAACCTAAAGGTGACCAGCTTGATAGGTTGCAATGCCAATTTATATAAGTCAGTAATCATTCTTCCACGTGTTGTTTCAACAGTCGCAAGTCCATACCTGGCCACATTTGAAACAAATAATGGCGGTTGGCAGCACGCCCCTACAGACACCACTAATAACATGAGCGATTCCTGGCAGCATGGAGGAGTTAATAAGCCTTTGACTAAATCAACCATTGATGGAACAAAGGCGTGGGCAACCAGCCTGACGGGAACATTCAGTGCCAATGAACGATCTGCATTATACTCACCAAGCTTTGATATTAGTGGTCTTGCCCGACCGATGATTTCATTTGATAAATTCGCGCAATTCAATCGGAACGAAGGGGTAATCATTCAATATTCGGTTGATAATAATAACGTAGCTGACGAAACCAAAGCATGGTTTGTATTAGGTGAAGATACAGATGAAGGTGTTGAATGGTTTAACGGTCAGGGCATTGCCTCCAAGCCAGGTGATCAACTTACTAACGACTTTGGATGGTACGATTCTAATATCAAGGAATGGCGTGAGGCAAAGCATACACTATCGAATGTTTCACCTAAACCCCCGTTGGCAGGTGCTACGCGGGTGGTATTCAGGTTTGCGCTCGCTGCCCGCGAATCTAACTTACCTATTACGGTGGATAATGAAGGGTTTGCAATGGACAATTTCCGTGTCGGAGAGAGAACTCGTATTATACTCCATGAAAGTTTCGCAAATACCGGGAATTCATCAGCTCAAGAAAAAAGTGAGAATGACATTATACGAGGCTTTAAAACCGTTGGTACTGATGTTGTTCGAATAAATTATCATACAGCATTCCCTGGTGCCGATCCTTTTAACCAGAATAACCCGGCTGATAACAGCTCTCGCGCATTGTTCTATAATGTGAGCAGCACTCCCGATTCATACCTGGATGGTGAATATGGTGGAATACCTTTACTAAAGCAAAAGTTCTCAGCATGGGGTGAAAAATCATTTGACGAACAGACCTTAAGCCTTGCCAATGCTAAAATTAAAATTAACCAGACAATCGATGGAGATGGCATCAAGGTAGATGTAGATGTAACGGCTATTGACACGACCATTCCTAAAGATTCAGTAGCCTTGTTTATTGGCATTCTTGAAGAATCAATTCCATTTGGTTCACTTTCAGGATCTCAACAAGCAAAAGTTTTAAGTCAGGAAACGGTATTTGATTATGTGCTAAAGAAGATGTTGCCTTCCGCAGCAGGAACTGTTCTTAGTGCAGATATTCTCAATGGCACTACAAAAAACTTTGGACTAGTGGGCGAGGCCTTTACATGGAAACCCGATCCTTCAAAATTCTCTTTGCCAAACACCGGTGATCTGGCGATCGTTGCATTCTTACAAAATGTGGTTACCAAGAAGATTTATCAATCTTCTATTGTGATGGATTTGAATGATCCTGTTGTCAATGTTGTAACCGGCATCGAATCCATCTTACCAGAACAAGTGAATGTTTATCCTAACCCGGCCAGCAAGGAATTCAGGGTGGAGTTACCTGCCTTTGTTCAAAATGAAGTGCCAATGAATTTGATTGATCTGACGGGGCGCAAGCATGACGGTGGGGTGATTCGATCTGGCAGCAATAAAGCTACCGTGAATATTGAAAACCTGGCGGAAGGGATTTATATACTCGAAATTGGTTCAGGAAGCACCGGCATCATACGGAAGAAGATTATGGTTGTAATGAAAAATTGATTGGTGTAAGGTTTATTATAATAAAAAGGCCTTTTTGTGTAAAAAAGGCCTTTTTATTTTCGATTAGCCAAGTTTTAAATGTAAGTTTCTTTAATTAATTTCAAATTTTAATTATCTACCTTATTGAGTCTATAGCCTATGGAAATGTTTCTCGAAGCCGACACCTGGCTCGCCTTACTAACCTTATGTTTTCTTGAAATAGTCCTGGGCATTGATAATATCATTTTCATTTCCATTGTTTCCAATAAGCTTCCCGAAGAGCATCGCAAAAAAGCGCGTAACACAGGGCTCTTTTTGGCGATGTTTGTTAGGGTCGCTTTACTCTTAGGTATCACCTGGATAATAGGATTCACACAACCCCTGTTTACCGTACCTGCCAATTTTATTTTTAAACATGACATGCAGTTCAGTGGTAAAGACTTGATCCTGGGCTTTGGCGGGTTATTCCTGATCGCAAAAAGCACCATGGAAATCAATCATGAAATGGAGGGAGATGATGATGAAGAAGGTGGCGTTGCGAAAGCTGCAGCTGTTACGTTTGCAGGCACGATTTTTCAGATTATTTTACTGGATATTATTTTTTCCTTTGATTCCATCCTTACCGCTGTTGGAATTGTGCCGCCCGATCAAGTAGTGATCATGATCATTGCTGTTATGGTTTCCATATTTGTGATGATGTTCTTTTCAGGCAGAATCAGTGATTTTATTAAGCAGCATCCATCCATGGAGGTGCTTGCTCTTGGCTTTCTGATTTTAATTGGATTTACCTTATTGCTGGAAGGGCTACACCAGGAAATACCAAAAGGGTACATCTACTTTGCAGTAGCCTTCTCCTTATTAATTGAATTTACAAACATCCGCGTTCACAAAAAGAGAAAGAAAACTACGGTGAAACTCAAAAAGCCTTATGATGATGCTGAGTTGAAAAAAGCCGTGGAAGAACTGAACAAGTAATCACATGGAGGACATTCGTTTTCCTATTGGAAAATTCACCGCACAGGAAAATTATTCAGCAGGAGAAATAACGCAATTCATCAAGAGAATCGAAGAACTTCCATCGAAACTGGAAGCGGCCTTGCGCAATCTTAGCGATGAACAATTGGATACCCCCTACCGCGAAGGAGGATGGACCGTCAGGCAGGTGGTTCATCATGTTGCCGACAGCCATTTGCATGCCTACATCCGCACTAAATGGACACTCACAGAAAACGAACCGATAATCAAAGCATACCTCGAAAAACTGTGGGCCGAAACAGGTGAAAATAAATCGCACCCAGACATCTCTATTTCTTTTCTAAAGACATTACATGCAAAATGGGTGATTTTACTCAGATCAATATCTTCCACTGAGTTTGATCGGTTTTTTGTTCATCCAGAAACCAAGCGACACGTTACCATGAAGACATTGATGGGCATGTATGCCTGGCATGGCGAGCATCACCTGGCGCATATCACGCATCTCAAACAGCGTATAGGCTGGTAAGAGAAATATCGCTTGCGTATTTTTGCATGATGGCTTTATGCCAGTCGCTTTCATGAATTCATATCACCCTCCTTTTCTTCTTTTTAATAAGCACATTGAAACCATCTACCCTTCACTGATCAGGAAGGTGGAGGGTGTCGGGTATATTCGTGAGCGCATTACCACACCGGATGATGATTTCCTGGATCTAGACTGGATGAAACAAGATTCAAAAAAGCTGATCATTTTATCACACGGTTTGGAAGGCAACAGTCAGCGATCGTACATCAAGGGCATGGCAAATCAATTTTATACTAAAGGGTTTGATGTATTGGCTTGGAACTATCGCGGTTGCAGTGAAGAAATCAATCGAACAATCAGGTTCTATCACAGCGGTGCAACCGATGACCTCAACCTGGTAGTGAATCATTGCATTGCAATCGGATATAATGAAATCAACCTGATTGGATTTAGCTTAGGTGGAAATCTAACTCTGAAATACCTCGGTGAGAAGGCATCAACCTTACATCCGGTTGTGAAAAAGGCTGTTGCGTTTTCGGTGCCACTCAACTTACACACGAGTTGTATTGAAATATCAAAACCTTCAAACTGGGTTTATAACAAGCGCTTTCTGACCAGCCTAAAGGAGAAGGTGATCAATAAGTCAAAAAAAAATTCAGCACTGGACACTCGTCCACTTGCCTCTGTTAAGAGCCTCCTTGAATTTGATAATCTTTACACCGCTCCTATTCATGGTTTTAAAGATGCGATCGATTATTACGAGCGATGCAGTGCCCTTCGATTTATAGAATCCATTGAACGACCTACCCTGGTGGTGAACGCGTTGAACGATCCATTTCTAAGCGGTGATTGTTACCCTTCACATTTGAATGATCACCCATATTTGAAATTCGAATATCCTGAACGCGGAGGTCATGTGGGCTTCGCCTTATTTAATCAAAATGGTCTATATTGGTCCGAAATTAGAGCACTTCAGTTTATACAGTCTAATCAATGATTGAACGATACTCCATTCATGCATCTGCCAAACAGATTGCCGCTCGCTTTCAAATTGAAGAGCCGGAAGCTTATAAACCACGATATAACGCAGCACCCGCACAATTGCTGCCGGTAATCACGCACGAAAGTCCGCAGGGTTTTTCTTATTTTTATTGGGGCACCGCACCACAATGGTCAAAAAATAAGACCATCGCAGAAAGGATTATTAACACCCGTGGTGAACTAATCAAAGAAAAACCTGTATTAAAAAAAAATCTTAAAACACACCGATGCCTGGTGCCAGCCGATGGTTTTTACGCCTGGAAAAAGGTGGGAAAGAAAACTACCGTGCCCTGGAGAATTGTTTTGAAGTCGAAAGAGGTTTTTTCTCTTGCCGGCATGTGGGAGGAGTACGATGATCACGAAGGAAATTCAGTTCATACTTTTTCCATCATCACGGTTTCGGCAGAAAAATGGATTTCTGAAATTACAGAACAGATGCCGGTTATTTTTTCAAGGGAAGACGAGAAAATCTGGCTGGATAAAAACACTATGGAAGATCAGCTGATCGCTCTGTTAAAAATATATCCCGCAGATTTACTGGAAGGCTATAATATTTCACCGGCCATAAATTCAGTTGACAAAGATGGCCCCCGCCTGATTATTCCAACACCCGCTGCCGATCAGTTTGGCAATCTTACCTTGTTCGACTGAAATTATCAGAAGCCATCGTCCTCTTCCTTTTTAGCAGGGTCTGCTTTCTTCTTTGAATCATCCACTCCTGCCTTTGTTCCCTTCTTTTTAAATGGATTAAGTGATCGCTTGGGTTTGACCACTATGGAATCACTTTCTGCATTTTCGACCTGAACAGAATCATCTACTTTTTTCGTTTTCTTTTTCTTACCAAAAAGTCGTTTGAAGAAACCTTCCTTAGTTTTCTTTTGGTCTGCCACCTCTTTATTCTGCTGCATGGCAGCACGCACATCAGGCAATACCAGAATGTCGCGGAAGTACCACATGTAAGCATCCTGATCGAGATTATACTTCTCCTTGGTCTTGGTGATTACATAGACACTATCAACTTCCTTAGCAGCCGGCTGCCCTGCCTGGACGGTTAATGTATCTGTGATGCTTCTTGCTGCACTGTCAAGTTCAGCTTTTATATCAAGCGTATCATCAGCCTTTTTAGGAAGTATTTGCTTCATCTCTACTGTTTGCAAAGACCGAAGTGCTTTTTTGTATGTTTTTTCAGGAAGCAATAAATACTTGTCCATCTTCACACGCTTTACTTTTGGCAAGGCCGGACCGGGAAGCACTGTGCTGTTAGACCATGATGAATCGCGCGCAGGTAGTGTGATGGTTTTGCCATTGGACGCCATGATATCTTTCGAAGCCGTAGTGCTTTCGTTATAGTAAACAAACTTATCCCGCGCGGTTGGCTTATCGAAAATAAAAGCACTTTGATAGGCAGGACATACAAGTCTCTGAGTGCAAGAACTCAGTATCAATAGGATGATTACGCAAGAGAGTAAAGCCTTGGTCATTCCAAATGGATGATCACAATTAACAAAAATATATAATTAACCCTGTAATGCGAAACTACAAAATAATTACAATAAAATACTGATAATCAGACTACAATCTATCCAATCCTAATTTTTGACTTTTAGTAAAAGTAGATGCTACAAGCTCATAGGAATGGTCAATCCAATTTTTTATCAACTTGTCAGGCATACTTCCATCCATCAAAACCGTAATCCAATGTCTCTTATTCATGTGATAGCCAGGCAACACGGAGGCATACTGCTCACGTAACTGGACACCGTTTTCAGGATCACATTTCAGATTAATGCTATCAAATAATTCAACATCGGTGAGGGAGAAGATCTTGCCCATCACCTTATAGACGAGGGTATTTTCACCAAACGGAAATTCTTCCGTCACACCTTTTTTGGAAAGGCAGTGGCTTCTAAAGGATTCTATGTTCAAATAAATCGTTTCAAAATCAAATAAAATACTGCTGCCAAAAATATGGCGATGGAAATCTTATTGATTCCATGCATCATTTTAAGGTTGATGTTCGATGGTCTGGAAGGATCTTTTTTGCGAAAGAAATAACCACCCACCTCACCCAATGAAAGAAACTCTCTTACCGACAATTTCTTCTTCTCTCCTGTTCCGCTTTGATTTTCCATAGAATTACATTTTTACTGCTTCTTGAGGTTCTATCCAGTTACTATCTTCTCGTATTAAATCAATAAGAGCATCTACCGCCTGTGGTGCAGGCACATTTTTCTTAACTACTTCTTTGCCGCGATATAAAGTAATTCGGCCCGGCCCTGAACCCACATAGCCATAATCAGCATCGGCCATTTCCCCGGGGCCATTCACAATGCAGCCCATGATTCCTATTTTTAATCCTTTCAAATGACTGGTGCGGGATCGAATCTTTGCGGTAGTCTCCTGCAAATCAAACAGGGTTCTTCCGCAGGAAGGACATGAAATATACTCTGTTTTTGAAATGCGCGTGCGCGTTGCCTGCAGGATATTGAAGGCCGTTTCATTAACCATTTTATCAGAACCGCAGCGCTCAGCAGCGATAAATAGGCCATCGCCAAGTCCATCAATTAACAAACCACCCATATCGGTGGCGGCATAAAGCTGAAGTTGATCAGACGTAAGATCGCCATAGGCACGTCCAATGATTATAGGAACTCGGCAATCCCTTTCAATCAACTCCACAAACAATCTGCGCTGCTCGGCTAAGCCATGCGTATTGTAAGTATCGATAAGTAATACGGCAGTTGCATCTTGTTTTAATTTGTTAATAAACTCATTCGAGATATCCTTCAGCTGGGTATAAATGAAATTGAGCTTAGGCGACAATTCCACTCCAGTCAGGTAATCCTTTGGATTCACAAATGGATAGGAACGGTCCTTGTTTTTTTTAGTAAGCCAAACAGTGTGATTATAAATCAACCCTAACGTTCCTGGTATTTCAAAGTCAATCGTGTTATCACCCAAAAAGATATAATCGCAGGCCATGTCTGTGATATTCCATTTATCCAGCGGCACCGAATAATGATAACCCAAGGCAAACAACGATGCCGGAGTAATCTTTTCTTTAGCTGAAAAATCTGCAACTACCCTCGGAACCTGATGCCCTCCAATATTGACCACCTCATGGGTGCTTCTTCTCGTATAAACAAACGGGTTTATCGGATAGGATTTTATTTCAGGAATGGCTGGTGAAGTTTTTCTATTCACATATCGATCGGCCAAATCTTTTGCAACGGGAACTTCCGCCTCAGGCTCTTCGGTGAGGGAAACCCGAATGGTATCGCCCAGACCATCTTCGAGCAAAGTGCCGATTCCAACCGATGATTTGATACGCCCATCTTCGCCATCACCTGCCTCGGTAACACCCAGGTGCAATGGATACGGTTGAAATCCTTCCTCGTCAAGCTTTTGAACCAGCAAACGATATGCTTGCACCATCACCTGTGGATTGCTCGCCTTCATGGAGAGCACGATATCGTGGTAATTCAGATCTTCGCATATCCGGAGAAACTCTAAAGCGGACTCCACCATCCCCAGAGGTGTATCACCATAGCGGCTCATGATTCGATCGGAAAGAGAACCGTGATTGGTGCCTATCCGCATGGCGGTGCCATACTCTTTGCAAATCTTTACCAGCGGAGTAAACTTATCCCGTATGCGGTCCAATTCTGCCTGGTAGGTAGCAGTAGTATATTCAATTTCTTCAAATCTTTTCTTGTCTGCGTAATTACCCGGATTCACGCGTACTTTTTCAACGATGCGAGCCGCTAACTCAGCTGCGTTGGGTGTAAAATGGATATCGGCAATCAAAGGAACGGTATACCCTTTGGCCCTCAACTCCTTTTTTATTACTTCCAGATTCTGTGCTTCCTTCAGGCTAGGAGCTGTAATGCGCACGTATTCGCAGCCGGCCTCCACCATTCGAATAACCTGATCCACTGACCCTTGGGTGTTCATGGTGTCAATGGTGGTCATGGATTGAATTCTGATAGGGTTATTGCCTCCCATTGGCACACCTCCAATATTTACAACACGCGTCTTTCTTCGGCTATAGCTGACCAGGCTATTACAATATTGATGTATTTGAATAATCTGACTATCCACTCTATTGATTTTATACAAAAATAACCCTTTGAACCTGCTTTTGTTCTACCTGTTTAAAAACTTAAATATCGCCCAACTGCGGCCTGATCAGGATTTCTTCCACCACCGCATGATTGGAAAGCGAATAGGCACCATATACCGATTCCGCCACGTCCTCGGGCTTCATAAAGCGGCTATCTGGCAGGTCGGTTTCATCCCAGCTACTGGTTTTGGTAGCGCCCGGCAAAACGGCTGTAACCCGAATACCGAACTCTTTGAGTTCTTCTCTCAGCACCTTGGTAAACCCAAGCAGCGCAAATTTGGATATTGCATATGAGCCTCCATTTGGATACGCTTTGATACTGGCGATTGAACAAATCGTAAATACATGACCGTGCTTTCGCGATTTCATTCCGCCAATGAGTCCGCGGGTTGTATTATAGGAACTATAGAGATTACTATGGATCATTCTTTCCAGAATACCTTCTGGCTCTTCGGTGATTTGACCTGGTTCAAAATAGCCGGCATTGTTCACCAGCACATCCACGGGACGATTTAATGCGTTGATAAAATCCGTAAAGCCCAACACTTGTTTTTTGTCGGTTACATCGGCTACAAACGTGTAAGCATTAACCTTATAGGTATGTTCAATATGATCTTTTAGTTCTGTCAAATCAGATTGCTTTCGTGAGCAGGTCGCTATATCAAATCCTTCTTTGGCAAAACGTTCTATGGTGGCCCGGCCAATACCTTTCGTGCCACCCGTTACAACCACTAATTTGTTCATGAGAAAATATTTTATCTTTGAGCAATATAGCATTTGAACTTAACTACATGAAGGGTTTTGGACGTTACATGATTTTTTTGGGCTCACTGGTGGTCAGGCGCGAAACATTCAAAACTTATTATCATCTAACCCTGGAGGAATGCATTCAAATCGGCATTAAATCAATTTTGTTATTTATGCTGGTCTCCACATTTATGGGAGCCGTGACCACCCTGCAAACTGCCGCGAACCTGGTAAGCCCGTTTGTTCCCCGCTTTGTGATTTCGCAAGTGGTGCGGGAAATGACTGTGTTGGAATTAGCACCTACCATTATGGCGGTGATCTATGCGGGCAAAGTTGGATCAAGCATGGCAGGAGGCCTTGGAACCATGAGAATAACAGAGCAGATAGATGCCCTGGAAGTCATGGGCATTAACTCTGCCTCTTACCTGGTGTTACCTAAAATCGTTGCTTCGCTGATGATGTTCCCATTGCTGGTAATTGTAGCCGCTGTCTGTTCTATGGTAGGCGGATACCTGGCAGGAACGCTCACAGAAATACTTACCCCTACGGAATATATTTATGGAATACGGTATTCATTTAATGAATACTTTATCACGTTCGCTTTAATTAAGTCGTTTGTGTTTGCTTTCCTGATCAGTTCCATTTCTTCCTTCAGAGGTTATTACACACAAGGCGGAGCACTAGAGGTGGGTATATCCAGTACGCAGGCTGTTACCACCAGCATCATCGCAGTGTTGTTAGCTGATTATTTCTTAGCCTATCTCCTTTTGTAAAGTCATATGATCAAGATTAAAAACATCTCCAAATCATTTGCTGATAAGACTATTCTTAATGGGATCGATGGGGAATTTGACAAAGGAAAAACAAACCTGATCATAGGGTCCAGTGGTACAGGTAAAAGCGTGTTACTAAAATGTATTGTGGGTCTCCTTCATCCGGACACCGGCAAAGTATTTTACGATTTACGCAATTTTACGGAGGCCGATAAAGACATGAAGTCAGAAATCCGAAGAGAGATCGGAATGCTATTTCAGGGAGGTGCACTTTTTGACTCAAAAAATGTGGAGCAAAATGTGATGTTTCCACTGGACATTCTTACCAAAATGCCATTGGGTGAAAAAATTGAAAGGGTAAATTTTTGTCTTAAACGTGTTGGCCTTGAAGGCGTGAATAAAAAAATGCCTTCTGAGATTAGTGGTGGTATGAAAAAAAGAGTGGGTATTGCACGTGCCATTGTTAATAATCCAAACTACTTATTTTGTGATGAGCCTAATTCTGGATTAGATCCTCAAACAGCCATCGTTATTGATGAGCTCATCATGGAAATCACCCACGAATTCGACATCACCACAGTAGTGGTAACACACGATATGAATTCCGTGATGGGTATAGGAGAAAAAATTATGTTCCTCTACAAAGGGGAGAAAATGTGGGAAGGAACCAATCACGAAATCATGAATTCAGGTGTAAAGGAGCTTGATGAATTTGTCTTCACCAATAAGATCATGAAGAATTTGAAGAATGGAAGCATTTAAAAAATCAGTCATCAATCAACGCGTGGCAACTTGATATAAAAGGTTGTTCCAAGACCCGGTTTTGTATCGAATCCTATTTCACCGCCACTTTGTTCAATACCTTGTTTAGAAATAGCAAGCCCCAGGCCGGAGCCAGAATGCTTCGTGCTGAAGTATGGAAGGAATACCTTATTGATCATATCCGGCTCAATACCTTTTCCATCATCCTGAATGTTTACCAGGCAAAAATTATCATCACGAATCAAATCTACCTGCACCAGCACCTTTTCACCCTGGCCGGATTGCAATCCATTCAAAATAATATTTGAAAAGATCCGGCTAAACAACTGTTCATCACCCATGACAAATGCCGAACCGGGCGTTGATTTAAGTATCACCTCTCCCCCTTCAAAATCAGAATACAAATTGACGCACTTCTTCAATAAAGAAATAAGATCAAGCTTCGCCAGAATGGGTGCGGGCATACGTGCGAAAGCGCTAAATGACGATGCGATCTCGTTTAATATATCCACCTGAGTGAGCAAGGTATTTATGGATGTCCGCGCTTTTTCATCATCTAACTTATTCAACTTCAATTGATGTTCCATCTGCTGAAGTGTTAACTTCATAGGCGTGAGCGGATTCTTGATCTCATGCGCTACTTGTTTGGCAATTTCCCTCCACGCACTTTCTTTCTGACTCCGGGCTAATTCAATTTTACTCTGTTCAAGATTATTTACCATCTTATTATATTCTGAAACCATCATCCCTATCTCATCATTTGATTTCCATTCCAGTGGTTTGTTTGCTCCTGACAAAGTGGTTCTGGATAAAATCCGGGTGATGAAACGCAATGGAAAGGTGAGTGAGTTCACCACATAAAAAGACAGAATAGAAAACAAAATAAAAATGATGGTGAATACGGTAAGGAAATTGGATAGCACATTCACCTGGGTATCTTCTAATGAATTTGCAGAATCAAAAAATGGAACACTTAATATTCCAAGAAAATCACCAGACTCTGGTGACTTGAGTGAAACATAGCAATTATTGAAGTGCAACGAACCAATTCTTTCATCCACAATAACAGAACCGGGACTGTCTCGCAGTATCTTTTCCCACACCAAAGGGTTCATTAACGTTGACATAATTTGACTCTCTACGATTAATGGTTGGCTGGACGCCACATATTTTCCTGAGCGATCATAAAAAGTAATGTCTGAGTTGGTGATTTTAGCCCTGTCAATAAGGACATTTTCAAAATCGTCTTTGGTAATAGTCCCTTTAAAATAACCTTCTACCGAAGAAAGTATTCCCTCTCCCATGTTTCGCGATTTCGATTCAAAATCGCGATTTAATTCATCCTCGGCAGAGCTACTTACCCGATTTAATGTAGTTATAGTCGCCACAACAAGAGGTAATGAAAAAGCCAGATAAATATATAATTGTATCCGGGCAGCGTAATTCATTTTATATCCTTTTATCACTGAAAACAGACCGTACATTGTCATGGTGATAACCAGGAGAAAAACACCTAACACAAAGAAGAATGAAAAATTAGTGAGCACATAAAAAACCGGATACGATGCAAACGTTATTACAGCAACCTGACCACTAATATCCTCCACCCCTGTATGAAAATATCCATCTGTGTTAATGCCTGACTTATAAAAATCAGCGTTCTTCAAAATAGAATAATCAAAATTCCGTTCGTAATTGAAAGTACCAAAACTACTAAGGATTTTACCTTCTTTGATAAAGGAAAAACTCCGATTTGAGTTTTCAAAAAATTCAGCAAATCGTCTATCCACCAATAATTCGGGATATACATTCTGTGGAATTATTCTCTTTAGTGAAAGGTCAATCAAAACAAATCCGATAATCTGGTCAGCACGATAAATAGGAACGATTGAAAGATATCGTTTATTTGAATCTATATCAGAGGGCTGAATAAAATAGATACCTTCATACTCGGTGGCATTGGAAGCATTTTGAAAGCGATCTGAAAATGAGGATAGCGTCTCTGGAGAACTATTATCCAAGGGCTCTCCGGCTGAATTATATAAATAAATCTGCGCCTCATATCGATCAAAGTATGAGTTTAAGTAAACCTGCTTTATCTTTTGTCGTATGGCCGACTTGGTTAAGAACGGGTTATTCAGCCTGCTTTGAATAAAGGCGTCCATTCTGATTCTTTTCGTGCTTTCATTCAGAAGATATTCTCCCAACACATCGCGACCAATTAGATAATTTGAGGCAAACTTTATCTGCGATTCCGCCCTCCGTTCTTGAACAAACTGTCTTACACTCAATCCATGCTGTATACCGAGCGCAGAAATGAACACAAAAAAATAAATGAAGGTACTGGGTTCCAGTTTCCGTAATGACGAAGTGAGATTCGTTAGGTATAAAATAAAGAAAAGTATTGCTGCGACTGGCAACGTAATCCAATAATCGCGAGAAGCGCTTAGAAAATAAATCGTAAAAAGTAGCCCTGATAGCACCAACGCAATCAAAAAGTGCAGCCTATCAGAAAAAATTAATTTGGCAATCCTGATAAAGACATGTAAAAAAAAGAAAGCACTGATGACGCCCGATAAAACCGATAACCATGATAACAAGCGCAGCCAATCAAATTGAATGGATTCTGTGATGTCCAGCGGAATGGTTGAGTTATGAAAAATTGTTTCAACAAAAAGAAACGGATACAAGAAAGAAAAGAAAGAGATGAGTATAAAAAAACATCCGGTTGCGTACCGGAACCATCCTGTTAAACTCAACACATATTTCAACAATCTCCAGTGGTGATAGGTGAAAAAGATATAGCCGCAAATAGTAAGAATACAGATTGAATTAAGAAACAAATCGCCAATGGAAGAATTATAACTTGAAGAAGCAAAATACTGAGGATCAAAAACAGAGGAAGTAAACCATCCGCCAGGATAATCATAGATGAGCATGATAGTCCGCAGCAATAAGAAGGCTACCAGCAAAACAATGAATCCCAATTCAAATTTTTTGCTGCTATAAACAAGACGGACCAGGAAATAAACGCCCAACAGGAAACACAATAAAGAGGCGCTGGCTAACGCAAACGACCCATATCCACTTTCTACATTGTTGCTTTCAATTTTAAATCGAAACACTTCTTGATTGTTCAAATGAATAATGGAGCCTTCACGATTGGCGCTATTCAAAATTGAACCCTGAGTTATGCCAAAAATCTCTTCATTCCACTCGGGAAAAAGGTAGCGGTTTGAGATCGGGTATTTTCTAAGCAGTGGAATTACAGAAACCAAGATTTTGGTATCGGCTATTTTCCATTGTCGAAGTAAAAAGTCTCCAGAATTATTTTGCGCCAATTGAAAGCCCGACAGGCTATCGGCACTTCGTGCTTCAGGAAAAAATTGGTTTTTACTCCAGGCCAGCACCCCTGTGCTGTCCATTAAAAAGAAAGAATTATGTAAAGAAGACCATGCTACAGAGCCAGGATCACTAAGAATTATCTCAGCCTCCCTATTAACTTCCTGAACCATTGAGTTGAGATTTCTCTCAATTGAATTTATTTGGTCATCAGAAGTATCGGTATTGTAGATAAGAATTGCACATCCCAACGCAATTAATAAAGAGAGGCTTAAAAAAAATACAGACGGATTTCTAAGCATACTGGGGCGGTTACTTAAAAATAAGAAATTCCCTGCTAAGCGCTCTATTTATTGGCGAGGCCACCAAACCAATAAAGAAATAATATTCGCGAGTAACGAAAACTAAAGGGTATAGACAATATGGAGAAACCAACAAGAAAAGTCCCGTAAACCCAATCAGGTGGTCTTACAGTGAGATATAATATCAACCACACCACCACCATAATGGCCACATTAAAGGCATAGCTAACGAATAAGGAACCGTAATAAAAACCAGGCTCTGGTTCGAAGGGCGCTCCGCACTTAGAACAATAAGCATTCATTTCAGAAAATTTTGTGATCTTGGAAACAGGATAAACGAAGATGTCACCCTCACCACATCGGGGACACTTACCTTGCCAAACTGCCTTTGCTTTCATTCTGTGAAGCTCGTTTACTTGTCTTATACCAGAAAAAAGCGATCAGGGCAATAACCGTGTAAGGTGCAGCAAAAAGATACAAGATTCCAAAATTGATACCAGCGGCAATTCCAATGTCGCCATTGCTAACATTATTTTCAAGTGTAGCACGGCACATGGCGCATTGAGCGATCCCCTCCATCGAGAATCCAAGAATCCCAACAAACAAAATCAAAAATTTCGCAACCCACTTATTCATTTTCTTAAATTGTTAAACGTAATAAGGACTAATCATTAAATAAACGATCACACCCGTAACGGCTACATACAGCCATATTGGAAAAGTAAATTTAGCCAATGCTTTGTGCCTTTCAAAATTACCCGAAAGCGCCCGCGAAAAGGTAAAAAGAACAAAGGGCACCACGGCAATCGATAAGACAATATGCGTTATCAGGATGAAAAAATACACAATCCTGATGGCACCCTCACCTCCAAAGGGAGTTGAATCGCTGGTCATGTGATAGGCAACATACATCACTAAAAACAGTGCGGAGAAACCGATGCACGTCTTCATCAGCATTTCATGCAGCTTTTTCTTCTTATTTTTTATGGCAATAACAGCAACGATAAGAAGTACAGCCGTGATCCCGTTTATGGTTGCATAAATGGGCGGCAAAAAACTAAAATCATAACCTGGAATTCTAATACCAAATAACGCAGCTACTGCCAGTGGTAAAACAATCGAAAGTACGATGATTAATTTCTGATACGGTTCCTTCTTCTCACTCATCCTAATACTTCTTTAACAGAATCTTCAATTCAACGATTAGTCGATCAACCTCCTCACGGGATGTAGGATCATAGTATCCACGAATTCTGCGTTGATCATCCATCAGCACAGTGGTCCATGGTTTTTGCAGGAATAAATCACACGTGAAAATTTCATTTAGGTAGTCATTTTCTCCGGTCAGGAAAATAGTTTGAATCTCTGAACTCAGTTCTTCATCCAGACGCAGTAATCCTTTTTGCACGGATTGTGTAGAATCAGTAACGATTAATACATCTTTTCCACTCCATCCAAAGTTTATGAGCAGGGAATCTGACACCTGGTAAGGTGCTTGGTAATTCCTTATGCAATCCGTGGGCACTTCTTCAATTCCACTTTCATAATACACCGGAATTGTAAATTCATTTTTACCAAAAAACCTTAGAAACACGAACACCCCAATAGGAAACAAAAGGCCAATGATCAAAATGATTTTCTTCATACACTAACCTTCAACATAAAAAGAAGGCTAAAGTTCTTCACCTTAGCCTTCTTATGAATTAAATAATTTCAGAATCAAAATACCGGCATCTGCATGCCTTCGTATACAAAGGCAACCAGCATCCAGATAATAAATAAAGTAGGTATTAATATCGCCCAAAATAACACCTTTACTTCGTAGCGCAGGTGCATAAACTCGCCCACGATATATCCCGCTTTCACGATAGTGAGAATCACAAAGATCGCTGTCTTAGCAGGCCCGTGTGACATGGTAAAAGCAATAACAAATTCAACAGCCGTAACGGCACCCAAAATGCCAGCTACCGTCCATAGCTTCTTTATCTTTTCCTTATCGGGAGGAAGAACAGTTACCTGAGGTTCGTTTGAATGATGTGCCATAAAAATCGTTGTTATACGAGATAAAAGAATGTGAATACAAATACCCAAACTAAATCCACAAAGTGCCAGTACAAGCCAACCTTCTCAACCATTTCATAATGGCCTCTGCGCTCATATACTCCTGTAACTGTGTTGTAGTAGATCAGGAAATTGAACATCACACCACTGAAAACGTGGAAGCCGTGAAACCCGGTAATAAAAAAGAAGAAGTCAGCAAATGGCTGAGGTCCGTATTGATTGACATGAAGATTGGCTCCGGTTACTTTAACCTGGTCCCATATTCCTGTCTTCAAATTGAAGACATCCTTCATGGTCGCAGTATCAGTTCCCACAATAAAGTGTATCCACTCCCAGGCCTGGCAGCTCAAAAAAGCAATACCGCCCACAAGTGTCCACAGCATCCACTTTTCAACTGCCTTACGGTCCATACGATGGCCCGCTTCAACGGCAAGTACCATGGTAACACTACTCATGATCAGGATAAAAGTCATGATTCCCACAAACACCAACGGCAAGGAATACCCGTGGAGGAAGGGCACTGCTTCAAAAACCTTTTCAGGGATGGGCCAGTACTCTGTTGAGAATATGAAATCTGCCGGGAGTCCTTCAAAAATCGGATGAGACGCGCGAACCAACCCGTATGTAATTAATAGGCCTGAGAAAGTAAATGCATCAGATAGCAGGAAGAACCACATCATGAGTTTGCCATAACTGGCTCCCATCGGTGACGCTCCGCCATCCCAAACACTTTTTTCAGATACGGCTGCTGCTGAACTGTGTGACGACATAGTGTAGGTTTAAGATTTTATCGATACAATAATAGGAATACAAACAAATAAAGCCAAAGACCTCCTAAAAAATGCCAGTAAGTAGTACACATTTCTATCTGAAGAAGGCTTTTGGAGTGGACCCGAAACCGGAATACAGACACCAGCACAATTAGTAAAAAGACCAGGGCGCTGATGATATGTACCCCGTGAAGACCGGTAATTACATAGAGAAATGATCCGGATGGATTTCCAACCAGGTACACCTGATTTGCCACCAGCTCTTTCCATCCATTGAACTGGAGAACAAGAAATACCACCCCGAGCAGCGTGGTAACAGAAACTAACATTTTCACCATTTGCAAATTGTCCTTCTTTGCAGACCAATAAGCCCATTGCATGGTAACGCTGCTTAATAGAATTACCACGGTTGAGATGGTCAATATACCCGGCAGTTCAAAGTACAACCAGTTACCCTCTGCCTGCCGTACAATATATGCTGATGTCAACGAGGCGAACAGCATGACTACGCTGCCAATGAAGAGCCACATCGCAAATTTCTTTGGATTCATGGCCAGCGTTCTCCTGGGCTCTTCTACAATTTTAAACTCACTCGAAATCGACTTCTCCATATCTATCTATAGTTTAATTATATCCATCAAATAAGCGATCTGAACAATCGGCAAATACAGGAATGAACCAAACATGATTCTTAAAGCAGATTGCCTGCTTCCTGTTTTCATGAGTGAAAATGTCTGGGCCAGAAATGCTACACCACAAACGGTGGCAACGATCGCTGAATCCAAACCAGTTATTCCAAATTTGGCGGGCAATAATCCCAGCGGAATCAGAAATAAGGTATAGATCATAATCTGTATGGCCGTGTTGATATCTTTTCCTCCACCGGAAGGCAATAACTTGAATCCGGCTTTCTTATAATCGTCATCTGCCACCCAGGCAATCGCCCAGAAATGTGGAAACTGCCAGATAAATTGAATTCCAAAAATGATTAAAGCCTCATAGGTTATGGATCCCGTGGCGGCAACCCATCCTAAAAGTGGTGGCAATGCGCCCGGAATAGCACCAACAAATACAGCAATCGGTCCTACTCTCTTCAGGGGAGTGTAAACAAAACTATATAGCAGCATGGAAACCAAAGAAAGCATTACGGTAAGTGGATTGGTATAAATCCACAGAATGCCCATGCTGACTAAAAAGATACATGCGATGAATATGATTGTCTCAGGAATGTTGAGTCTTTCCGTTGGAAGCGGACGGTTTTTAGTTCGCGTCATCACCTTATCAAAATCCTTTTCCAGAATTTGATTTATCCCCACCGAAGCACCCGACAATAAAAATCCACCAAATGTTAGCATAATCAGAACTTCCCAATTAACACTTCCTTTGGTGGCCAGCGTATAACCGAAAGCACACGAGAATGCCACGAGCATTGACAGTCTCATCTTCAGCAATTCGATGAAAGCCCTGGTCTTTACAGCGATTATTTGAATGGTACCTATTTGTTGAATCTCTGGCGTCATACTCATTTACCTAACACAGTCCCTCTAGTAGTGTTCAATCGCAAAAACAATAAAAACTGAAGTCCGAACGTTGCGGTGGCAACCAATAAATGTATTGGCTGAAGGAATGCCGGCACTGAAAAATATCCCATTCCTGCCCCCGACAATATGGTCAGCAAAATTAACAGGACAAGGCTTAGGGATAAAGGATTATTGCCGGTAGTTTTCCTAAGTCTCAAAATAAAAAGCGCATGGACCGCCACTACTACCCAGGAAAATGACCTGTGAACAATAAACTCTGTCCAAATTAAGGAAATCCATTTCGCCCTGCCTTCCTGTAAGTCTGCCACACGATCGATGGCGCCCCTCACCTCAGTACCCAATACTATCTGAACTAATAATAAAATCATGCAGGCAACTAACAATACTTTCACCTGCCCGGGAACAAAAATTATCTGCTCAAGCGAGGATTTATGCATCAGCAGAATTAACATCGCCACAATAACTAAGGCCAGCAACATGTGGATGGTAATCGTCCATGAAGTGAGATTAGTGGATACCACAATAGACCCAAACCAGCCCTGTATAATAACCGCTATGAGCGTAGCCAGTGAAAGCCAGAAGAAGAGCGGATTTACTTTCAATAGAGGAATGGAACGAATGAACACTGCAATAATCAAAAACCCAATTACTACACCCACCAGGCGGTTCAAGTATTCAATCCATGTTTTCTGAGCATTGAAATCGGCCTCCACTAAAATGGACTTATCATTCAAAATCTTGTCGGCCGTTTCCTGCATACCAATGGCGGTGAGATAGCGGGCAAATTTTTGATTCTTCTTTTCACGAAGGGAAGCAAATTGATCCTTGTAATCAGCCGGCAACTGGTCCACTGATGTGGGTGGGACCCACTGACCAAAACATCTGGGCCAATCCGGGCAACCCATTCCCGATCCGGTGGTGCGCACCACGCCTCCTACCATGATCAAAAAATAAACAGCGACCAAAGTTGATAAGCATAGCTTATAGTATCCTTTAGTCGCTGAGTAATTCACTTATTTTTTGGAATATCTCTATTAGTGCTTTTTGTCTTCTACAACAATGGCTGAACCGTTATTCATCTCCAGCTTCACGAGCTCATTCTCGTGGCGCAAGTTAGATTCCGGAGTTTCTGAATACGGAATATGTTGAGGAATAAAATCTTCCTTGGCGCCTGGCTTACTGTAATCATAGGGCCAGCGATACACCGTTGGTAATTCACCAGGCCAGTTACCATGACCAGGGCTACGAGGAGTTGTCCACTCAAGTGTATTCGAATTCCATGGATTAGCGGAAGCAACCTTACCTCTGAAAATACTGTATATAAAATTGAAAAGGAAAATAAACTGCGCGAATAGGGTTATGATCGCAGCGATACTTACCAACATATTCAGATCAGCAAATCCGCTGAAGGTTTCAAAGTTTGTCCAGCTATAATATCTTCTTGGAAAACCAGCAATACCAATGTAATGCATAGGGAAGAACACGAGATACACACCAACAATAGTTAACCAGAAGTGGAGGTAACCCAGGCGTTCATCCAGCATTCTGCCAAACATCTTAGGGAACCAATGATATACACCTGCCACCATGCCAAAGAAAGACGCACTTCCCATTACCAGGTGAAAATGAGCCACTACGAAGTAGGTGTCGTGCAATTGAATATCGATGGCCGAGTTGCCAAGGAATATACCTGTGATACCACCGGTTAAGAAGAATGAAACCAGACCAATAGAAAACAACATGGCTGTTGTAAACAGAATGTTACCTTTCCACAGCGTAGTTACATAGTTGAAGATCTTAACAGCAGAAGGCACGGCAATAATTAATGTTAATAAAGTGAATATGGATCCGAGGAAAGGATTCATACCCGTCACGAACATATGGTGGGCCCATACTACGAAAGAAAGAATAGCGATGAACAACATCGACCCAACCATCGCCTTATAACCAAAGATTGGCTTCCGCGAATTGGTGGCAATGATTTCAGAAGTTATACCTAATGCAGGCAATAACACGATATATACTTCAGGGTGACCCAAGAACCAGAATAAATGCTGGAACAAAATTGGGCTTCCCCCCTGATTAGGGAGAGCCTCCCCTCCTATATAAATATCGGAAAGATAAAAACTGGTGCCAAAACTACGATCGAATATCAATAATAATGCAGCGGCAAACAGAACCGGGAATGAAAGAACTCCGATGATAGCCGTAAAGAAAAATGCCCATATCGTGAGTGGTAACTTGGTGAATGACATGCCCTTCGTGCGAAGGTTAATTACGGTAGTGATGTAGTTGATACCACCCAACAATGAACTCACAATGAACAAAGCCATCGCTACCAACCAAAGTGTCATACCCAAACCGGACCCTTGCATGGCTTGTGGCAACGCGCTGAGTGGCGGATAAATAACCCATCCTCCTGAAGCAGGGCCTGTGGAAATAAATAAAGAGGTAAACATGACCACACTGGATAAGAAAAAGAACCAGTATGAAAGCATATTCATAAATCCGCTCGCCATATCACGCGCACCAATCTGTAACGGTATAAGGAAGTTACTAAATGTACCACTCAATCCGGCTGTCAACACGAAGAACACCATGATGGTACCATGCATCGTTACCAAAGCGAGATAAAACTCAGGATCAATTTTTCCCTCAGGAGTTAACCAACCACCCAAAAGAGGTTTCAACCACGATAAATTTGATTCAGGAAAGCCTAATTGAAGACGGAACAAAACAGAAAGAACGCCACCAATAAGCGCCCAGGCCATACCCGTTATTAGGAACTGCTTGGCGATTACCTTATGGTCTTCGCTGAACACATAATTGGTCCAGAAATTTCCATGATGATGTTCCTCATGCTCGTGTTCAGTATGAGAATGTGCTTCTGTTAGTGTCTGTAGATCAACTGTTGCCATGTTGCTTAAATTCTTAGTTTAACGTTACTGTTACCGGAGATGCAGCTATTGCCTCTTTACTATCTGCAGGAATACCGGCCTTAATCATTGCCGCCTCTCTTAGTTCAACAGGAACCCGCTGTAAATAATCGGGATTCTGTTTCAACCATGCTTCTTGCGAAGCCATCCATTTCTCGTAATCTTCTACGGTATCATGAACGAAAACAGGGAATTTCATCGAGAAATGTCCCTTACCGCAGACTTCAGTACATGCCATTTCGTAATTGAAATTCGGATTACCGGTTTCTTCACGCATGTCGGCTGTAGATTTGGTAGCAACAAATTTAAAAGTGGTCTGCATTCCTGGAACCGCATCCATTTTTAAACGAAAGTGAGGAAGAAACACAGAATGCAATACATCTTTTGCCCTAATCTTCAATTGTATCTCTTTGCCCTTAGGTAAATGAAGTTCCAATGATTTGAAATCATCAAAGGAATTTTTGTCACTAAGGTCCAAACCAAACTCATTGGAAGCATCAATCATTTTATAATTATGATTTCCCAACTGTTTATCTTTCACGCCTGGATAACGGGCTGTCCACAAAAATTGCTGACCGATTAATTCAATCACTACAGCATCTTTAGATGCCGGTGCGGTGATGTCATTCCACGCTTTTAAACCACTGAAAATCAGAAGCGCTAAAACGATTGCAGGAATCACTGTCCAAATAATTTCCAACTTATGATTATCGGCAATGTAAGAGGCTCTTCTACCCTCCTGATAACGATAAGCATAAGCAAACCAGAACATCACAATGAAAATAATCACGAATGCAATCACGGTTACCCACATGGTAACCCAGAATAAATTATCTGTTATGACTCCGTGCTCTGAGGCAACAGGCAATTTATAGCTATCAAAATGTGCAAATGAATACCAGAAGAATGCACCAAGGCCAGCGATCATGAATATCATCATCAAGTATGCATTGATATCATTCCATGAAGTTGACTCGTCTTTCTTTCCTTTCACCAATCCAACCAGGTTGCCAATTCTGAAGATCATATATAAAATGGCCAGAACCAAGACAACACCTAAACTGATTATCAAACTCATCATAATAGATTCTTTATTCGTGATTCAATTAAATGTGATGATTTAAACTTTCGGCCATCATAGGATGGTTCTTAGCAACTAATGGAACTTTCGACAACGCATTGAAAGATACATACAAGAAGGCAGCGAGAAATATTAGCCCTAATCCAATCTCCAACAGGCCTAACCCACCATTGTATTTCATCACGCCAGGGGTGATCATGTTGAAGAAATCCAACCAATGACCAAAAATGACTATAGGACAAACCACCTTCAACATAGACATATGTCTTTTTGCATCTCTCGTCATTAATAACAAGAAAGGAAGCACGAAGTTTAAAATAATGTTAGTATAAAATATCCATGAGTAAGGTGCATTCTTAATGCGCTGTAGAAAATACACCGTTTCCTCGGGGATGTTAGCGTAGTAAATCAGCATGTACTGACTAAACCAGATGTAGGTCCAGAAAATACTGAACGCGAAAATGAATTTACCAAGGTCATGCAAATGATTGGCATTCACCATTTTCAAATAGCCCGCATCTTTCAAATTAGCAACCACCAATGTGATCATGGCTAATCCTGCTACCCACCAGCTGGCAAATACATACCAACCCATCATCGTGCTAAACCAATGAGGATCAATGCTCATTACCCAATCCCAGGCGGCAACGGAAGAACTATAACCAAAGAAAACAAGAAATATAGCAGACACTTTTCTGGCTCCATACCAATTGGAAGTACCACCTTCAATATCCTCGGCAAGCATCTTCTTTTTGATCACGGTGAAAAACCAATACCACAAGCCAAAGAACAATACCATTCTCAGGATATAAAATGTAGGGAAACTGCCGGGCGTACTCAACCAGAAGAAATAGCCGCTCTTTGCATCTAGTATTTTATCGTAATCCGCTGATGCTTTATCATATAGATCGTGGTGCGTCCAGTGGAACAGATCGCCATTGGCAACAAACCATATTATTAGAGTAAGAACACCTGCAATTGGAATCCAGTGTCCGATCGCCAAGGGAATGCGTTTAATCGGTGCCGACCAACCAGCCTGCGCGGCATATTGAATGGCTACAAAGAACAACCCTATGAGGCCGAGGCCAGCAAAGAAAATATTGTTGTGCCACAAAGAAGTGTAAATTCTTTTCAACCAGATAGGACTTCCGTGATGCTCACCGGCTGCTTCTTCTGCCACCGCTGCAGATTCTGTGCTGGCAACCAGATTTCTGGAAACCTCTAAAGAGGCATGGCCACCTTCATGTTTCTGACCAGCATTCATAGCCATAAAGACACCGATCACAAAAAGAACCAAACCCGCTACAAACAGAATGGTTAAATTCTTCTTTGAAGCGGCTTTAAAAATGTACTGTTCGTCTGCTACCATTTCGAATTGTATCTAATGCGTATAAATTATTTCTGTAACTCCTTTACATACCGGGCAATCTTCCAGCGATCTTCCTCGCTTACCTGAGAACCATGAGATCCCATCAATCCCTTTCCATAGGTGATCACATGGAAAATATGGCCTTCGGTAACGCCTTTGATCGCGTCACTGTTCAGGTTAGCAACACCCGGATATTTATCAGCCACTTTTCCGTCACCGGCACCTTTTGCTCCGTGGCAATGCTTGCAATTACTCTCATATAAAACCTTGCCCTGAGCCAGAATAGCAGGGGACGCGTCAAGCGGATTCACCAGTTTGTTCGCCAAACGCAATCCAGTGGTGTCATTCGTGCCACGATAAGGCAACCATCCATGAGTATTTCTCCTTACCGTGTTTGGGGCAGGAAGACGCATATTCATTTTAAATGGATTGTATTCATTGGAGTTGTAATACTCTCCTCTTCCGTTATCCAACGAATTCACCCATGCACCGGCATCCTTATCGGTAATTTGGGACAGAGGTTCATACGCTACCGAATGATACATGTTTGGAGCATACTCCAGACCCTGATTATCACCACCCGCTTTACAACCCGCCAGAAATGACGCTGCTGATATTCCGACAATTAGTAAAAGTATATAACGCATACTCTGCATGGTATTAAAAGTTCTTTTCATTTACTTCAGATGCTCCGTTTTCCTTCAGGATACGGCTAATCTCCTCTTTGCTTAATTTATTTGAAGCCAGATTAACTGCCATAACATGCTTGTCATCGGTGCTTCTTATATCAAACTGACGAGGGGTTTTGTAGGGCTTCATGTCACTTACGATAAAGAAAGTGCCCACCATGCCCAAGGCGGAGAGCAGAACCGTCAATTCAAAAGTTACCGGAATAAAGGGAGGTAATGACACAAAGTTTTTACCACCGATAATCATCGGCCAATCGAATCCAAGCATCCATATCTGCATGGTCAATGCGAGAATGGTACCCAACATTCCGAAAAGGAAAGCCGCGATGGGTAGTCTTGAGCGCTTGTATCCAAGCACTTCATCAAGTCCGTGAACAGGAAAGGGAGTGTAAACCTCATGAATCTTCACTCCTTTTTCGCGGATGCCTTCCACACCATGAAGCAAAATGTCTTCATCGTCAAAAATGCCCACTAGAAATTTTTCACTTGTGTTACTCATAATCTATTAATGCTTCTTTTCGGAAGATGATTTAATAATACTTTTCACTTCCGCCATGTTAATCACAGGGAAGAATTTTGCAAACAGGAAGAAAGCCGTGAAGAAAAATCCAAAGGTTAAAATGTATTCACCCACGTCATACATGGTTGGGTAGAACATCGACCAGCTTGAAGGGAGATAATCGCGGTGAATAGAGGTCACGATGATTACAAATCGCTCGAACCACATTCCGATATTAACAATGATGGACAATATAAAGGTTGCCACGATGTTGGTGCGCAACTTCTTAAACCAGAATAGCTGCGGTGAAATCACGTTGCACGTCATCATCGACCAATATGCCCACCAGTAAGGACCCGTTGCACGATTGTAGAATGCATAATATTCAGCAGGCACTTGTCCGTACCAGGCCACAAAGAATTCAGTGATGTAAGCAATACCCACAATCGAACCGGTGATGATGATGACGATGTTCATCAACTCGATATGGTAGATGGTGATGTAATCTTCCAGTTTGAACACTTTACGGGTAACAATCAAGAGCGTTAACACCATCGCAAAACCAGAGAAGATAGCACCCGCAACGAAATAAGGCGGGAAAATGGTTGTGTGCCAGCCTGGAACGATAGACGTTGCAAAGTCAAAGGATACGATTGTGTGAACAGAAAGTACCAACGGTGTAGAAAGGCCCGCCAGGATCAAGGCTACTGACTCGTAACGCATCCAGGTTTTAGCTGCACCATCCCATCCAAAACTTAATGCATTATAGATGGTAGCGCGTGTGGTATTTCCCATGCGAGTTGCACGGTCACGTATTACAGCAAAATCAGGGATCAAACCGATATACCAGAACACCAATGAAACAATGAAATACGTAGTGATTGCGAAAACGTCCCAAAGAAGCGGTGAGTTGAAGTTTGCCCATAGAGAACCCCACGTATTCGGTAAGGGGAGCACCCAGTATAAACCAAGCCACAAACGCCCCATGTGAACGAGCGGGAAGGTAGCTGCACAAATTACCGCAAAGATGGTCATCGCTTCCGCTGCGCGGTTGATTGACATTCTCCACTTTTGACGGAACAACAAAAGGATTGCTGAGATCAATGTTCCTGCGTGACCAATACCAACCCACCATACGAAGTTGGTGATGTCCCAGGCCCAGCCAACAGTTTTGTTCAATCCCCACATGCCTATGCCTTCCCATAAAACGGTGGCAAGACAATACACACCGAACATTAAAAGTACCAGTGAAATACTGAAGGCTATCCACCATAGTCGTGTAGGTTTTCCTTCTACCTGACGACTGATGTCCTCGGATACATCCCGTACAGTCTTTCCTCCTGTTATGAGCGTTTCGCGTATCGATGAAGTTGCTTGCATACTTTAGTTGCGGATCAAATTCTATTAATAAACTTTTATGCGTTCTCTTTTGCTTTATCCTTATTTCTGATCTTGGTGAGATAGAAAATATTTGGTTTCACACCAATATCTTCCAGCACACGATAAGCTCTTGGATTTCCGATTTTCTTATCTATACCGTAATTGAAAACCTTTTCAGTCTTGCCGTCCTTTGTTACATCGATGTAATGGTCGATCTTCAACAACTTGCTGATTTTACTTTCCTTGTTATTCATATCGCCAAATAAAATGGCACCGGAAGCACAAGCTGCCTGGCAGGCCGTTACCACTTCGCCATCCTGAACAGGTCTGCGTTCTCTCTTCGCTGTCAATTTTCCATTTTGAATACGCTGTACACAGAATGAACATTTTTCCATCACTCCGCGTGAACGAACGGTCACATCAGGATTGAGAACCATTCTACCCAAATCCGTATTCATGGCAGGGTTAGATTGATAGAACTGCTGATTATCGTGATACTTGAACCAGTTAAATCTTCTTACTTTATATGGGCAGTTGTTGGCGCAATAACGTGTTCCGATGCAACGGTTATACGTCATCATGTTAAGACCTTCGGTGCTATGCGTAGTTGCCGCTACCGGACATACTGTTTCGCAAGGAGCATTATTGCAATGCTGGCACATCATCGGCTGGAATACTACTTCAGGATTTTCTGATGCAATCTCTGCCGCCTTATAATCCTCAGGGTCTGCATCGCTGCTATAATAGCGGTCAATTCGCAACCAATGCATTTCTCTTCTGTTGATTACTTCCTGCTTGCCAACGAGGGCAACGTTGTTCTCTACATTACAAGCCACCACGCAAGATCCACAACCTGTGCATGTGTTCAGGTCAATGGCCATTCCCCAATGATGATTATTGTATTCGTGGCCTTTCCACAAGCTTAATGTACTTGCATCAACTTTTTTATCCCAGTCGGTAACCATCGGGTTCTCACGACCGGCTGCAGCATCTTTCTTAAATTCACTCAACACAGACTCTTGAATCACGCTATGGCGACCCATGTACGTCTGGTGTATTTGTGTTTGAGCAACCTGAAATGCTACTTCCGTTTTGGCCAGTGTAACTCCACTGGTAACACGGAATGACAAGCTTTCACCTAAGGCACTAACCAATGGATACGCATTTGCGCCAATGCCCTCTCCTACTTTGCCTACATTGGTTCTTCCGTAACCGATGGCCACACCCAATGTGCCGGGAGCCTGACCCGGTTGAACCAAAGCTGCCACGCGAATCGTTTTTCCGTTGGCAGTAAGATCAACAAGTTGAGTTTTTCCTTCCGCATCGTTATCAATGCCCTTGGCCGCTGCATCTTTTGCAGAAATGGTGACATAATGATCCCAGGTCGCTTTCGTGATAGGATCTGGCAATTCCTGAAGAAGCGGATTATTGGCATGTGAGCCATTACCTACTCCCAGGCTTTCATAAATTACTAACTCAAATTCACCACCCGCCTTCACAGAAGTCAGGGCCGACAAGGCAGCCTCCACATTTCCTGTGAATGTAATTGCCCTTGCTTCACTTGTTAGTTCATATACGCCATCATACAAACACTTATCCCAGAATGATTGAAAATCGGTGATCGTATTTTGAGCAGCAAAGAAGCGGCTTCTCCAATACTCTTTTACAAAGCTGAAATATTCAGCATCCGTCTCACCTGACCATGTGAGGAAACTCTCCGGTGCCTGACGGGTTTTGAATAACGGTGTGATTGCAGGCTGTGACAGACTGAACGAGTTTACTTTTGGCTCTGCATCATTCCATGATTCCAGGTAATGATGATCCGGTGCCATATAAGCAGAAGCTGACGCTGTCTCATCCGGTGTTGTTGATGTTGAAACCGAAAGGGAAATATTTTTTAACGCACCTCCTAATACATCACCATTGGGATGATCGTATACAGGATTACAGTTATAGAAAATCACACCGTCTACTTTTCCGTCTTTAGCTTCCGCAATGAAGGCATTCATCTCCTCATCATTTCCCTGGCGGAAATTAACGGTAGCATTCGGTAATATGGTAGAACCATAGTTACCCAGCAGATTATTGATGGCATTCACCACAATCTGAATATTCTTGTCATTTGATCCGGCTACCACCAACGATGCTCCCTGGCTTGCTTTCAGATCTTGCGCTGCCTTGGCAAGATTTGCAATCTCACTCTTACCACCGTTGCCGGATAATAAATTATATAATTGAGTTGCCACGGCACCTTCCTGCGAAGGCTTGATCATGGAGCGATAGTCTGCGTTGGCACCCGTCAAAGAAAGGTTTGACTCGAATGAATATAGGCGCGACATGTCGCGATGTTCTTCGTTGATCTCACGGGTCTTCGCAAATTGTTTCGTGAATTCAATGGGGGAAATCCAGTTTCCTAAAAAGTCGGCTCCAATACTTACAATTACTTTTGCTTTGCTGAAGTCATACGAAGGGATGATCGCTGCACCCAATGATTCCTGATTGGCCTTCACTAAGCCATACGTAGAAACAGGATCGTATTGAACCACCTTAGTGGTAGGATACTTAGCCTTGAATTTTTCCAAAGCCGCCTTCGTGCTGGGGCTTAGAATGGTATTACTTACAATTCTGATTTGACCGCCTTTGGCAGTAATCTCATTCAGCTTTGCAATTACTTCTTTATCAACATTTTCCCAATCACTGGCCTCGCCTTTTACCTTCGGTCCGCGCAAGCGATAATTATCATATAACGAAAGTACAGAGGCTTCTACCTGGGCACTGGTTCCTCCGAGTGTAACTTTAGAGAGGCTGTTGCCATCAATTTTAATAGGACGTCCGTCTCTTACCTTCACTACTATACTGCAATAGTCGCCACCATTCATGTAGGTGGATGCATAGTAATTAGGGATACCCGCATCGGCATCCATGGGTTTATTTACATAAGGAATAGCCTTGCGGATAGGAGCTTCACACGCTGCCAACGAGGCCGCGGCTACGCTGAAACCCATCATCTTCAAAAAGTCTCTTCGCGAGTGACCGGGATCTTCCTGCACGGCCAAATCCACAAACTCCTTGTCGGCATGCTTAACAAAAGCAGGATCGTTCTTAAGTTGTGGTAATCCTTTCCAGTATGTCTTTTTTGTATTGCTCATAAATTCAAAATCCAGTCGAGATCAAAATGAAAAATATTAATAGTGACACTTAGCACATTCAAGGCCACCTATGTCTTCTACCTTCATAACCTTTTTACCATTGTGCAACTCCAGCAACTTATCATAATATGCGTTGCCTTTCGTGTTCACATCGGTCTTGCGATGGCAGTCAATACACCATCCCATTGTAAGTAGTGAGTACTGCTTCACCACATCCATTTCCTGAATAGGTCCGTGGCAAGTCTGGCAAGCAATGCCACCTACGTTTGCGTGTTGAGAGTGATTGAAGTAAGCCAGGTCAGGAAGGTTGTGAATACGCACCCATTCAATTGGCTTTTGCTTGCCGGTGTAAGAACCGGTTGCCACATCATAACCAATGGCAGAATAAATTTTAGCTATCTCTCCTTCACCGGTGTTGGTACCAGTGCGGATTTGCGTATGACAATTCATACAGATATTCGGAGAAGGAATATTCGCCTGTTTTCCTTTAAGAGCACCGGTGTGACAATAATTACATTCTATCTCATATTGCCCAGCGTGTATCTTATGAGAAAAAGCAATGGGTTGCTTAGGCTGATAATTTTGCTGAATACCAATCGAATACAAACCATCAATCACTGTTTTGAACGACACGGCTGCCACAATGAACACAACAAGAAAAACGAAACCTGTGCTTCTGAAAATAGTACCTATGGTGTAAGGTGAATTAACAATCTCTTTATCCTCATCACTCAAATCTTTCTGGTCAAGATATTTTTTGAGTGCATTTATAATAAGGCCAAGGATGATCAATAATAATAGGAGGATAACAATCATACCCACCAGTATTACATTCATGTAGGTAGCGGGAACACCTGTTTCACCAGTGCCAGCCGTTGTAGCAGTAGTGCCGGCTGCAGGCGCATCTGGTTTCTCAGCTTCTGCCTTCACATAAGCAAGGATACTAAGAATCTGGGCATCCGTATAATTATTGAAAGCCGTCATCGAGCTCTTGTTATACTCGTTATAGATTTTGATAGCATAGTCATCGCCACTGGCAATCACCTTGGCGGGATTGCGCACCCATGAATAAATCCAATTGATACTTGGAACTCGTTTCTCTACGCCAGCCAAAGCCGGGCCCACTAACTTCTGTTTAACTCTATGGCAAGACTTACAGTTGCCGTTAAACAACGCCTCACCGGCACTGATAATAGCAGGGTCGGTTGGAATTTCCTGAGCGAATGAGTTGAGACTTTGGGTAAGAGAGAATAATAATGCGAGTGCTATGAGTTTAACGGAATCAGATAATCGTTTCTTCATCATGACGCGTTTAGGTTACCGCTTTTTTACGGAATCGCACAAATCTACACTGTGAATGCATTATTTCAAATTAATTTTAATCCCTGTGGATAATATTTTATAGTTATTCTAAAATCCTGAAAAGGTCGATTTTATCATCGTTTGAGTAATGTATTAATAGTTCATACTCCCCACTTTTAAAGATATGATTTTATTTAGAATCAATTTAAATAATATATTCTACCACAACGCCAACTCAACCAGCTTAGCGACCCTACCCGTATGACTTCATTTGAATATCGAATCAGATCTACAAAATATTTTGTGTTGAAACTATGTTATTGAACCTTGAACCGATAGATCGTCTTCTGCTTATAAACTTCACCCGGTTTTAATATAGTGTTGGGGAAATCAGGTTGATTAGGCGAATCCGGAAAATGCTGAGTTTCCAGACAAAAGGCGGTGCGGTATTCATACTTCTTTCCTCCCTTTCCAACGTCTTTTCCATCCAGAAAATTTCCTGAATAAAATTGCAATCCTGGTTCAGTAGTCCACACCTCCATTACTCTGCCCGATGTGGGTTCAGAAACAATAGCCGCCAATGAAAGCGCAGTGTCTTTACGATTTAATACCCAGTTGTGATCATATCCTTTGCCATTTTTCAATTGCGCATCAATCGCGTCAATTCGTTCACCGATTTTTGTAGCCTTTGTAAAATCAAAGGGAGTTCCTTTTACTTCCTTTAATTCACCCGTGGGAATCAAGCCCTCATCCACGGGTGTAAACGTATCGGCATTAACATATAAAGAGTGATCGAGTATGGTACCGCTGCCTGCACCGGCTAAATTAAAAAATGAATGATGGGTTAGGTTCACTACAGTAGCCTGATCCGTGGTTGCCTCATAGTCAATCATCAATTCATTGTTATCGGTCAGAGAATAGGTGACTCTGACTTTCAGATTTCCGGGGTATCCCTCCTCGCCATCTTTACTTGTATAATAGAGTTCGGTTTTGTTCTGCGATGCAGATTTCTCCATTCGCCAGTTCACATTGTGAAATCCACCGGGCCCGCCATGGAGCGCATTGGCCCCATTATTAGTTTTCAATTGGTATTCTTTTCCTTCCAAGGTAAATTTTCCCTTTGCTATGCGATTGCCATACCTTCCTATCATAGCCCCAAAATAGGGATTGCCCTGAAGATATTGCCGCGCGGAATCGTAACCTAATACCACATCTTCCATATTCCCGTTTATGTCAGGAACCAACAACGAAATAATTTTACCACCATATGGATTAATGGTCACCATCATTCCATTTTTATTTGTGAGAGTATCTACGGTTTCACTCAGAGAGGATACGCTACTCGCATTACTGTCGTGCATAGGTTCTTGCTTTTTTTCAGTGGAACAACCTGCCGCCAAAAGGGCGCTAAGTATTACTATCGATGAAAGTTTTTTCATTGCATCAATATATAGAAAAAAATACGGGTTGATAGCAAGATTTCACACGAGTGGAAACTCCCTCCACCGGACGTAGCTTAATTATTACCTATTACAGGATTTGATTAAACTCTAATCGCTCGCTATCCGGACCAAGAATATTAAAGTACTTACAACCATTCTTCCAAAAAGGAGCAAGGTATACCGGGCTCTTTTCTGCCATAGTAAAGGATGCTTCCTTTACTATTGAAAAGGTTTTGTCAATATCATCCACATCAAATGCAATGTGATTGATGTGTCCATTTTTCCGGGCTCTGATTTCATGCAATTGTTTGTCGGGCATTTAATACAACTCAATAATTACTCCCTTGTTTTTCATCATGATGCAGGTGTCTGCCTCTCCATCAATCATAAAGTTGATTGCATCACATTTTTAAAATCTAAGCGAGAATAGAATGCTTCGTGTTTCAGGCTATAGATAATCCTGGCGATTTTATTTTTTGATTAATGATCACACAAGATCAAATAAAAAACCCTTTCCGGAAAATCGGAAAGGGTTAGTTTATCTGAGAGGTTCCGAGCGGATTCGAACCGCTGTAGGAGCTTTTGCAGAGCTCAGCCTAGCCACTCGGCCACGGAACCAATTAAGTATCGGGCACTCAAAGTTAATGTCAACTTCGGAATGCCCAATACCTTCACTATAAATTTTCAGATTTAGATTCGTCAGCAGGCTTTGCCTTTGCTGCACTCATCTTCTCTTTCAGCGCGCTCAGTGCTTCGATATCACCCAGTGTAGATTTCTCTGCTTCCTGATTGATCTTATCGATGCTCTTGCCTTTAGGAGCCACTTTCTTCTTGGCTACACCGGCAGCAGCCTGAAGCTGTGCAGTTGGCTTCTCTTCTTCAGCAGACCATGTAGCCTTCAGGCTTAATGCGATACGTCTGTCATCTTTAGAGAATTCAAGAACTTTAAACTCGTAGGCTTCTCCAACCTCTGCTTTGCTGTTGTCTTCTTTAACAAGATTCTTGGCAGCACAGAAACCTTCGATACCGTAAGGCAACTCTAACACTGCGCCTTTATCATTCTTGCTGATAATGGTACACTTATGCTCAGAGCCAACCGTGAAGATGGTTTCAAATGTATCCCAAGGATTTTCTTCCAATTGCTTGTGGCTCAACGCCAGCCTGCGGTTGGTAGCATCCAACTCAAGTACCTGAACATCCAATGACTCACCTACTTTAATGAATTCTGATGGATGCTTGATCTTTTTGGTCCAGCTCAAATCTGAAACGTGTACCAAGCCATCAATTCCTTCTTCCAATTCGATGAACAAACCGAAGTTGGTAAGATTGCGAACGATACCCTTATGACGGGTGCCTACTGCATACTTAGCCAATACATCCTGTCTTGTCCAAGGATCTTCGCTGAGTTGTTTTATGCCTAATGACATCTTGCGCTCATCGCGATCGATGGTCAATACAACGGCCCCTAACTCATCACCCACTTTTAAGAAGTCTTGTGGATTGCGTAAGTGTTGTGACCAGCTCATTTCTGAAACGTGGATCAACCCTTCTACGCCAGGTTGCAATTCAAGGAATGCGCCATAGTCAGCTACATTCACAATCTTGCCTTTTACTTTAGAACCAATTGCGATATCAGCAGTCAGCGACTCCCAAGGATGTGGAGTCAATTGCTTCATGCCTAATGAAATTCTCTTCTTATCTTCATCAAAGTCAAGAACCACCACTTTCACCACCTGGTCAAGTTTCAACAATTCTTCCGGATGGCTGATGCGACCCCATGAAATATCAGTGATGTGGAGTAATCCGTCAACACCACCCAGGTCGATGAATACACCGAAGTTGGTCATGTTCTTGATCACACCTTCCAACACCTGACCTTTCTCAAGGTTGGTGAGGATCACTGCCTTCTGCTGCTCAAGATCTTTCTCGATCAACACCTTATGAGAAACCACTACGTTATCGTTCGTGTAGTTGATTTTCACTACTTTCACTTCGATGTTCTTATTTACATAGATATCGAAATCGCGGATTGGCTTCACATCAATTTGCGAACCTGGCAAGAATGCTTCGATGCCAAATACATCAACGATCAAACCACCTTTGGTTCTGCGCTTCACAAATCCTTCAATCACTTCGTCTTTGTCAAGAGCAGTTTGCACACGTTCCCAGCCTTTCAACAACTTCGCTTTTCTGCGTGACAACACTAACTGACCCATCGCGTTTTCACGCTCTTCAATAAACAGGTCAACTACATCACCAATTTTAAGGTTGGTCATGTCTTTGAATTCAGCCAATGGCACGAGACCATCTGACTTGAAACCAATATTTAAGATTACATCACGGTCGTTGATACCTACTACGGTTCCGGTTACCAGTTCGCTTTCATTCACAGAAGTAACGGTACCTTCATATTGCTTCAAAAGTGCCTCGCGGTCTTTTGAAGAATATCCTTCACCAAATCCTTTGCGGTCATACGCATCCCAATCGAAATTCTCGGTAGTGATGGTTGATTCCGTTGCCGCCATGCGGGTGGAAACATCGCGGATCATACGGCTTATGCCTTCTTCTTCTTCCGCTTTCTTTTCTTGCTTGAATTCTGTGAGTTCGTCTTTTTCAAAGAGATCTGCTGCTGCTGCGCCTTTCACGGCTTTCTTTACAGGAGCATCGTCCATGCTTGGCTTGTTAGCTTTTGATTTGGGCTCTTCTGACTTCTCTTTTTGATCTTTTTGCGCTTTCGCCATAAAAATTTGCCCGACTTTACATGCAACAGGTGGGCTACTGCTGCAAATTTGGTTTATGATTCTTCTCTCTGAACAACAAAAAGAAGCCACGCCAAACAGCGGGGGTGCAAATGTAGGTATTTTTTATAAAAAGTCTATTCCCAGCCTCAACGCTTTATTAGCTCAGGCTGAAGCGTTCCCAAGGCATATTCCAGGAGTACTTTCTGGAACAGAAGGGTGACCTCGGCCTGCACTTTGGCTGCGGCACTTAATACATAGGTTTGATTAGCTTGGGCAAGCGCTACCTGTGTGCTAATTCCCAACTGGTAACTCTCCTGCTGGGTGCGCAAGGCAAGCTCACCCGCCTGAAACTGCGCGAGACTGGCTTCATAATTTTCAAGGGCATTGATGATGTTATTCTGGGCGCGCTGCACATCCAGTTTTACGGTCTTGTCAAGGTTCTGATAGTTCAAAACACTGTTTTCAAATTGGACTTTAGAGGTCGAGCGCTGAAACTTGGTTTGGAAGCGACTGAAAATGGGTATGGTAAGGTTGGCTCCATATGAAAGCGAAGGATTCATCGTGCCGAACTGCCCATTGAAACCTTCAGGTATCAAGGAATAGTAAAATGAGCCGTAGTTGGCAAAAAGTGAAACTGAAGGCAACGCGGGTGACAAAGCAGATTTATAGGCATACTTGTTCGCTTTCACCTGATGATCCAGTTGCTTCAAATCTGACCGATTGGCTACGGCAATTGCGATCAGGCTATCCAATGACACCGCGTTATATTTTTTCAAATCCTCACTTAAGGTAGGGTATGTTACCTCAAAATGTTGCGAAGGATTGAGCTGTAATGTCTGCGCCAGAATGGACCTGTCATTTTGCAAGTTATTCTTTGCTCTTATATAAAGTACCTGAGCGGTCTTGGCCTGTGCATCCTGGTTATATACATCGGTAATAGCCCTTGAGCCCACATCAAAGAAACCCTGTATCTGTTCGAGGATGGTGGTTTGGGTTTTGTAATTTTCTACGGCTATTCGCATCAGTTCCTGATCTAGCAGTACTTGTAAATATTGCGTGGCTATATTCGATACTGCGTCCTGTGAACTTCGCTTGATCAGGTAGCCCTGTGCCATCAGTTGATTGTTCGACTGGGCCAGTGTATTATAATTTCTTAATCCATTAAACACCGTGAATGCCGTATTGAACTGACCTCCAACATAATCGGTGGTCAGATTTTCAAGGTTACCATTCGTGGTATTCGCCTGCTGACCTTCCTGGCGTTGTGCTCCGCCAGTGATGCTCAGGTTGGGCATGTAATTTCCCATGGCATTTAACTTTTGTGCCTGGTTTGCTTCCATCTGATTTTTCTGTTGATTGAGAATTACGTTTCTCTCAAGACCAATGGTAACCGCTTCTTCAAAGGTTAGTTTGGTAACGGGGTTTTGTGCTCCTGCGAAACTGATCGTGATGATAATTACCAATAGGGTTAAACTGCGCTTCATAATTTTTTTAAGATACTTTTTCATCTGAATCAACTACGCCATCCACTACGTTAACAATTCTCTTACTGCGTCTTGCATTTTCTTCTGAGTGGGTCACCTGAATAATGGTTATTCCTTCTTCATTTAATTTTTGAAAGATGTCCATGATTTTTTTTCCCTGGTCGGAATGAAGATTTCCAGTAGGCTCATCGGCAAGCAGTAATTTAGGCTCCCCTACGATAGCGCGAGCGATGCCCACCAATTGCTGTTGCCCACCTGAGAGCTGCTCAGGAAAAAGATCCTTCTTGGCCACCATGTTAAAACGATCCAGCAATTCGGCAACCATGCTTTTTCGCTGACTGCCGCTCACACCTTTATATAATAATGGCGTCTCAATGTTTTCATATACTGTGAGTTCATCAATAAGGTGATAGGCTTGAAAAATAAAGCCAATGTAATTCTTGTGCATCTCCGACTTCTGTCTCTCTTTTATCTTATGCACCGGCTCATCAAAAAAGTAGTACTCCCCTGCCGAGGGTTCATCGAGCATACCAATAATGTTCATCAGTGTGGATTTGCCTGCACCGCTTGGGCCCATGATAGTAAGAAACTCACCTTGCTTAACCTCAAGATCAACCCCCTTCAAAATAAAAGTTCGTTGAAATCTTGAATCGATGTACTTGTCAATATTTTTTAACTGAATCATGAAAATGGTTTAAAAAGTACGGGCCTTGACAATTTGCTTTCCTGTTTTGCTAATAGCATGCCAAGACACAATACGTAATTAGACGGGTAAAATCAGGATAAGTTGCAAGTGTAATCGTCCGGAAGTGAAAAAAGGTGTCCGGAAGCGGATATTTTCTGCAAAACAATTGGGAGTAATTGACGACTTGGGGCTCGCGCCAAATTCACTTATGATTTTGAATCAAATTAATACACGAGCGGATATAAGATCACATCCACCCTGCGGTTCATGCGCATGCCCCCATAATATTGGTTTGGATAAACCGGATTATCGAGCCCCCAATCTTTGATGGTGATAAATTGATCAGGAATATCTTTTTGAAGAAGGAGATCGTAAACCGACATGCTTCTCATTTTAGAAAGCCATTCGTTGAATTCACGACCTCCTATCGGATCGGTGTGACTGATTAATTGAATCTGATATTTATCGAGCAAATTCGGAATGGAGTCAAGCCAGTTTGAAAGCATCAGCATCTGCTCTTCATCGATGTCGTAACTGCCTCCTCCAAAATAAATGCTTTTGCGCAATTCATCAGCAGGGTGCTGTGAATACGCCTGCAAGGCAACGAACATGCAAATACCTATAAACCAATGTCGCATAAGATGTGATCTTCATTCGGTAAACCAATTTAAAAACTATTCGTCAAAATTCAATACGACAGTCGAACCACCGTGGCGGTTTTCCCCATCTCAAACACGGTCACGATACCGGCTTAGATTGCGCAACGGCAAGATTGAAAAAAAGAAAACCAAAGTAGTAAATTTCATGTGGGTTTGGTGGGAGTCAATATCAGAAACTTGATTTGGCACTAGTTAAGAGAAATCATCATTTGAACTGATCACTGATGGATGTTGGCATATTGCAATTTTCTGTTTGTCGGGTATCGGCCAAATGAAAAATTTTCCATATCCCGTTTTGCTTCACCAAATGGAAAGCATCGACTCCACAGTGGCTGAACTTTTTGCCTGCATAAAAGGCATATTTCGTCCATACTTGTGCAAAATCACCGTCCACTTCAACACGGGCATCCCAGATGGGTTCACTCCATGGTTCTTTGTGAGGCGTCCCTACTGCTTTTAAAAATCCGGTTATCGAAGATTCTCTCCTCAACACGACTTTTCCGGTCTTGTCTTTACCAATGCTCGCCATTGTTGCATCGGCCGTAAAGGCACTATGAACCATCGCACTATCACCGAGGTTCATACCTTTGAATAAGTTTGCTAAAGGCTGCATTATCGCCAGTCCTTCCGCATCTGTCTGCGCCTGAACCAGGCACGACCAGAACGGGAAAACTAAAAGCAGTAACTTCATCGTCTTCATAATTACATAAAGTTTAACATTTTCTTTAAAAATACCATCCCTGAAGTGTCAAAGTTAAAATTTACGGTTCACAGATAAAGTCTTAAATTTAGCACCTATAAAAGTCTATACGATGAAACTCATACTTCCTCTGGTGTTAATACTGATCTTCACAAACACCCAATCTCAACCAAAAACGGATAGCCTCGAAAATGCATTGACTACCGCACAAGGTGACTTAAAGGTGAAAACTCTCAACGAACTTTTCAGAGCCCACATTAATTCAGATCCTGTAAAAGCCATTGAATATACCAAACAGGCACTTGAGATTGCCATTGAGATTGACGATAAGAAAGGCATGGCCGCTTCCTATAACAACCTGGGCGTAGCCTACCGAAATCAGGGTGCGCTGGATAATGCCCTGGAATACTATATAAAATCTCTTCATATCTATGAGGCCATCAATAACAAAGAAGGTATCGCTACTTCAAAAAATAACATCGGTAATATCTATTCATTCAAAAAAGACTTCGATCAGGCGATGAAGTATTTTGAAGAATCGCATACACTATTCATGGAGCTGGGGGATCAGATGAAGATCATAGGATCCATGAATAACCTGGGTAACCTCCACAGCGATCTTCAGATGTATGATCAGGCACTCAAGTATTACACTGATGCCTTCGAACTAAGCCAGAAAATGGGTAAAGTTTTTGCCGATCCCATCAGCAACATCGGAAACTTATACTTCAAGCAAGGAAACTATCAAAAGGCGGCCGAATATTATGAGCAGTCGCTGAACCTGGCAAGAAAGGAAAATAACCTGCTCATAAAGTTGAATGTATTTGCCAGCCTTGGTGAAGTCTATGGCCGCGGCTCAGAATACAAACGAGCACAAATCTACCTGGACAGTGCCCTTATCCTAAGCAATGCAATGCAGGCATATATCTATGAGCCCAATATTTTAAAAAGCCTGGCCTATATTTATTTCAAGCAAGGCAAAATGAAAGAAGCGTATGAGACGATGGTGCGCTATGATGCTGCTAAAGAAAAAGTGTATGGTGAAGAGAGTTCGCGCAAAATAGCGCAGATGGAAATTGCCCTCGATTTGCAGGAAAAAGAAAAAGAACTTGAAGCCCTAAAAAGTGAAAGTCACATACAAACATTAGAATTACAAAACACCAGAATGATTATCACGGTAGTGATACTTTCTATTGGTGTGATTCTCGGTGGTTTCAATTTGTTCTACTCAAAACGGAGGTCCTCCAGAAAAAAATGACATCCCGCGAAGACGCCAGGAACATTCTCTCCTCATTAACCCAAAGCCAAAGTTTATTACGTCACATGCGCACCATTGAATTGGTGATGGAAGCGTATGCCGAAAAATTTGGCGAAGACAAAGACCAGTGGGCGATTGCCGGATTATTACACGATGCCGACTACGAGGTATACCCAGAAAAGCACCCACATATTATTGTTGAAAAGCTTATCGCCCTCGGTGAAGATAAAATAGCCCACGCCATATCCGCCCATTATACCCGGTGGGGTGTTTCGTACGATAGTCTGCTTGACAAGGCCCTGTTGGCCTGCGATGAACTTACCGGTTTTATTGTTGCCTGCTGCCAGGTGCGCCCGGATGGCATCACTTCGTTAGAAACTAAATCAGTAATTAAGAAATTGAAAGACAAGGGTTTTGCCGCCAAGGTGGATCGCGATGAGGTGTATAAAGGAGTGGAACTTCTGGCTGTTGACCTAACTGAACACATTGCCTTTATTGTAGAGGTTTTGAAAAAGAACCGGGAGGAACTCGCCATTTAATTCCATTGCAAAAGAGGCTTGGCTTTGTTGGTATAAATACTAAATTTGCCACCAGTTAAACACTGATTTATGTTCGAACAAAATGTAGGAGATGGAGCCAATATATTTGTAACCATCGTAGCGGTGATCATTGGCTTTGCAGCTGCCATGGGTTATATCGACTATAACAAGTCAACCAAAAAGCAAGAAAATAAAGATTGATTGCAGGTTTCTTCATCTAACCATGCTGCCATCAGCATCGGTGATTGATAGCTATTTATCAAAACCCTAAGGCGTTCACTTTAGGGTTTTTGTTTTCATGTAACCATTGGATGCTTCCGGAAAATTATATCAAACGAATAAGTAGTGGATAGCTACACCTAATTACCTAATAGCCAATGATAACTGAACCATTAACCTGAAAGGCAAGTCACGTATTGATCGCGAAACCTTTCCATGGTCACCAGAACATTATAAAATTATGTAAGTCGTTCAAATCTCTGCTGTATGATGGCCTTATAGGAATTTTTTAAATCCTCATTCAAAAAACTGATGTCAATAAACCCGAACCATTCAGTTCTGGCCTTCGCCATTTTCTTAAAAATATTGGCCTGTTGCTTTTCCGTAAGAGTAGAAGAATTAAACGCAGCCATAAAATCATTACGCGTAATTTTTCGCTTCTTTCCGTTTAAGGTTAACGCCAGCTCTTCTGTATCATCCGGATTAACAAGCACCGTTGATAACATGTCATAGCCAGGTGATAACGAAGAGCCAAATTCCGGATAATAAATCATAGAAAAATTCTTCAGGTGCATATCCGCATTACCGGTAAGGAAGCAAAATAATAGCTGCTCATAGAAATTTATCGCATCCAATCCCGGTGCTGCAGAATATTGTTCAATAACTTTCGCAATCTGCTCGTAGGAGCCACGGTATTTATGCTCCGTAAGTCGGTTCGTTAACTGACACATGTCTTCCATGTGAATTTTATTTTTCTTCTCCCGATCTATTCTTTTGGTTATGTATGCCAACTGACCTGATTTCATGCGAATCAGGGAGTGAGGCACCACTGCAATTTTTGCTAGAAATGCCAGATGCATGGTTAAATCCTCCACCTCCGGTGTATGTGCATAAAGTCTGGATGGTGGCTTTAATATATAGTCACCCCATAAGCCTACAATGGTGAATCTTCTTGGTTCATCTTTGGTAGGAGTTGTCAACTCGAGTGAGAGTTTTGGCTGTACGCCCGTAATCGTGACATTACTTTTGATTACCTCCACTGCCAACTGTTCCATTTCTTCTTCTGTGTAAGGCAACTCCGGTGGTGTAGGTTGTCCGAAAAACTTCTTGCTACAGGAAGCATGGAAGTCCCCTTCATCCGCTGTCAATGTCTGATAGCAATATAAGCACCTCATGCTGCTTCCATATTTACAGGATGAACACTTGCAGCGCCAATGCAATCTTTACAACAAGTAAGTAACAACCCCATGCGATCGCGTGGATCAAGCTTCCAGTTGCGCTGGGCAATATCCAGCAACCAGCCTTCAGGTATGAGGCCATCAAAAAAGGAAAAGAATACTGCGCTATCGAAAGGTTTTTCCTGCAAGGGCAAAGTAAGGCTTACGGGCTTCGCTCCTTTCAGGTTAAGATAGTTCTCATCATAGCTGAAATGGTAGCCGTGCTCATCTTCGGTGAGCCAGCCCGCTGTGATGTCATGCATTTTTATCTCAGCCTTTCTCATGACTTTTTCTTTTTCCGACTCACCATGGCATCAGTCTTATCACTCGCATGGACTGTCTCTGCCACATCGCCTCGCTGTATCTCCACTGGCCCAACCTGATAACCAAAAAGCTGCAAAACCTGATTTACCTTATCAAGCCGCAGTGTTTGTTTGCCTTGTTCCAGGTCACGGACAAACCTCAAGCCTACCCCAGCCTTCTCGGCCAGTTCTGGTTGGGTGAGCCCAGCGGCATTTCTCTTTTCTCTTAAGAACTCGTGTAATTGCATGCTTTATACCCTATCGGGTATAAAAATAGTAAATATTACGTTATTATACCTTATCGGGTATAAATAAATAAATTATTATAATTTTATACCCTATCGGGTATAATTTACAACATAATACCTATAATTTATAGCAGTACAGGTATAGTTATGTGGCAAGAATGTAAAAGCTTGTTTCAGGTTAAACAGGCGCTTAACCCAACATTGTGATTTACTCATTGCCAAGCTCCCTGAAGATATCCCTTACTATTTAGCTGTAAAGCACGATGCTTTCGCTACACCTGAGCGAAACTGGTTATTCCGGTAAAAGTGAGCCAGTGTTCTGTCGCAAAGTGATGGATTTGTTCAATGAATGAATACAAAACAGGTATCAAAGAAAAAAAAGTGGCAGTATTTACTCTCAGCAGATATGGTAGAACAATTATTTTCCATGCCCAATTGTTACACCCGTGCGGTTAGGAAGCATGTTGAGCATCCACTACAACACTGCCATGCACTACTTAAAGCAATTGGACAAAGAAGGGTTCTTGAAGAATCAGCAAGTAGGAAAATATCAGTTATACATCAATAAACCTTTAGTGGAATTACTGCAGTGCTAATATGAATCTAAAAGAGAAATTAACAGAGCAATTTGAAAGCAACCCACAGCTAAGGATACTTTTCTTCTTTGATGATGGAAGTCAGAGTTGTGCCGATGAAGTCAATAAAATAGTTATGCCAAAGATCCCGTTGTACTAATCTCTAACTGTCCAGTTTTCGGTGAAGCTTACACAAAAGGTTAATCGACAACCTTTGTTGCTAAGTGGAGTATTAAAACAAAAAAGCACTGCGGACTTGCCACAGTGCTTGCCACAATAAGTGGTTTTTATTTTTTTAGGCTAATTTAAGCCTTTTTGCGGTCCGGACGGGACGGCCAATTTCCTTTAAATTTGATCAAATTAAGCGATTTTAGGTATAATTGGTCAATGTAACGGTCAAGATTTAGCAGGGTTTAATTAGTTCTTATTGCTCACTTAAAACAAAAAAAATTATGATCACTCAAGATGAAAAGGAAGACATGGTTATTCACACAAACCTAAGTTATGACGGTGAAAGTTTAGTCAACTTTCAAAAATCCCTATCCCTTGCCATAGAGCACCTGGGCGACAACGAAAACGCAGATAGTGAAGGCTGTCGGTTAGCAATCTATTTCCTGTCAGAACTTCTCAGGTCATCATTACTTACGGACTCTCAAACTAATGTGGCCCTCGGTAGAAAGCCTTACCGAAAGGACACGGACATCGAACAAATTGAGTTGGAAGCGGCAAAGTAAGCCTCAAAACTTTTGCAGGAAGCGCAAAGCGAAAAAACGCATTGCGCCTTTATTATTACGCATGCGAACACATGTGTGTGCCACGTGTTGCCACGCCACACAATAAGCGAAAGTG
>CAZIOY010000023.1:36886-50013 GCA_964540915.1 uncultured Ohtaekwangia sp. | reverse complement strand
AGAGCACGAGTTAAAAAGAGTGTTCAAATGTTAGTTGAATGAATTGATTCCTAACGTGAAACTCCCCGGATTGTGAGTTATTTCCTCCATATATATGTGTCAACCCTTGATAGTAGTCGAAACCTATGTTTATAGATTTGACTAATTTATGTGAGATACCTCCTAATAGTCCTACTTCTGGTCTTGCAGAAAGAACATCTACGTTATCATTATTGGGTGCCCAAAAGCGAGTATTTAGTCCGGCTCTTAATCCTATCTTAGTCTTGGCTGGATTGAATTGTAATGTAAAAGGTATATCTACAAGAAAGTGGTTACGACTGCTGGCAGCTTCATCTAAGGCTGGGAGTACACATGGTTCTTTCGTGAACTGTTTTGACGGCCCAAAAAAGTAAGATTGTCGCTTCACTTTTAATCCTAAATAAACACCTGTTTTAAAGTCAAAATATTTCCCTAATGGTTTTACTATTCCTGCTCCTATTCTTAATTCAAGTGAAGAATAATCAGGAGAAGAAGGAAAGCCGTTCACTTCAAAAGTAGAACGAGCTACACTTAGAGCTCTCGTGTATCTCAATTTGTTATTATTACCACTGTTCAATATTTGGGCACAACATAATTGGCAGATGAATAAAAAAATAACAGTCGTACTAATATTAATCTTCAAAAGTGTTTTCATTAGTAATTGTCAATTTTAATATCTCCCTTGAGTCTTATTATTAAAATTCTGTTATTAAAAACGTAAACATAGTCGGTAAATTGTCCACGTGGCAAACCCGTGTTAGAAGATAGTCGCCCGTTAGATGACATTATTGTCCCGGCCACATTGCCACCAACATATACATATGAGGCACTCCATGTCCAATATATGCTTAACCCTCATCAAATTTATTTAATCCTCATCAAACCTCCACCCTTTTCATCTTCGGTGACAACCAGTGCATCAGCAGCCACGCCCACACATAGGCAACACCACAGATGATAAATAAAATATTGTAACCAACAGAAATATCTCCCAACAGTTTGTAGTGATTCAGCAAATTGCCTACAAGCAGCGGAAAGAAGATACCTCCCACCGAGCCGGCCATACCACCAATACCTACTACCGAACTCACTGCCTTTTTTGGGAACATATCCGACACTGTAGTGAACATATTCGCACTCCATGCCTGATGAGCAGCAGCCGCCAGGCTCATGAGCGCAACAGCAATCCATACGTTATCCACGAAACGGGCAGTCATAATTGGCATCACACTTACCGCAAAGAGAAGCATAGACGTTTTGCGTGCACGAAAAACCTGCCAGCCCTTTCTAATGAGGTAAGAAGAAAGATAACCACCACCGATACTTCCTAACGTAGTAGCAGTATAAATTACCACCAACTGCATGTTGGGTTTTCTGAAGTCAATGCCATACACTTCCGTGAAATAAGATGGCAGCCAGAAAAGTAAAAACCACCAGATGGGATCAGTAAATAATTTTCCGCAAATGAAAACCCACGTCTGCCGGATGCTCAATAACTTAATCCAGGGAATGGGTTTTGTATTTACTTCCGCTTGCTCATCCACATCGCTGTGGATGTAATCAAATTCTGTTTTTGATAATCGTTTTTGTCGCGTGGGTATCTCATAAAAAATCCACCAGAAGATCAACCAGACGAAACCCAGTGCACCGGTCCATATAAACGCCTCTTGCCAGCCATACACACCGAGTATCCAGGGTATAAAAATCGGAGCAATCACTGCTCCTATGTTGGTGCCTGAATTGAAAATACCCGCAGCGAGTGCGCGTTCTTTTTTAGGGAACCACTCAGCTGTTGCTTTGATAGCCGTAGGGAAATTACCTGCTTCACTGATTCCCAGGAAAGCACGCATGACTCCAAATCCAAACGTTGATTTTACCAGTGCATGCCCCATGGCCGCCACACTCCAGAAAAACACGGAAAGGGTATAACCCATCTTGGTGCCCACCTTGTCCACTACCTTTCCAAACACCAAATACCCAAGTGCATACGCTGCACTGAACGCCATGACAATGTTTCCATAATCAATTTCCGTCCAATGAAACTCCAGTTCAAGTGCAGGCTTTAATAAACTCAACACCTGCCGGTCGACATAGTTAATCGTGGTGGCAAAAAAAATCAGTGCACAAATAACCCATCGATAATTTCCGGATGACTTAAGTTGATTTTCCAATACAACGATCAGTTAAAATGATTTTAGTTATACACCCGCATAGGCACTGAAAGCACCATCCACTGGCACGACAATACCCGACACAAATTTTGATGCATCCGAACAGAGCCACAGCAACGTTCCACATAATTCATCCGGATGACCAAATCGTGCGAAGGGAGTTCCTGTAATAATCAATTGGCCCCGCTCGGTCAAACTTCCATCGGGTTTGGTTAACAAGGTTCGGTTTTGCTCGGTGAGAAAAAATCCGGGAGCGATGGCGTTTACACGAATACCTTCACCGAACTTTTTCGCCAGTTCCACGGCCAGCCATTGTGTAAAATTACTTACCGATGCTTTTGCTGCACCATAGCCCACCACCCTCGTGAGCGGACGGATCGCAGTCATCGAGGAGATATTAATGATCACGCCTTGCTTTGCCTTGATGATTGCTTCGCCAAAAATCTGCGATGGCAAAACCGTTCCTGTTAAATTAAGATCAACCACCCTTTTGAATTCATCGATATTCAAATCCAAAAAAGTTTTATCCGGTGTAATGACAGCGCCCGGCATATTACCCCCGGCACCGTTTACAAGAATATCAATCTTGCCGTACTTATTGATGATTGTTTTTTTTGCCTCTGTTAACTGCTGCTCATTCAATACATCAGCAGAAACTCCCATCGCATCTCCGCCTGCTTGAATAATCTCCGTAGCCAATGCATCGGCCACTTCTTTTCTTCTTCCCAGGATCACCACCGAGGCGCCTGCCTTTGCCAGTGCTTTACACATGGCGCTTCCCAATACTCCGGTGCCACCAGTAACGACAGCCACTTTTCCTTTTACTGTAAATAAATCATTGACGTATGACATGCTCGATATATTATGGTTTTATAGCTCTTCGCTGACGATTGCTTTCATAGGCCGCTTCGATCAGGATTATGATATCACGTGCTTGCTCGGGCGGCACTGCCAACGGCTTGCCTTCCCGAATTACTTCATACAGGTTTTGATAGAAGGCCATGTAGTTACCGGGAATAGTTTCAATTCTACCTTCTACATGAAGGCCATTTACTGTGCTGTTAAGTTTTCCCCAGTATTCTTTATCATGTGTTCCCCACCCTGCACTACCGGGAATTTTCTTTTCCTTTAATGCCTGCTCCTGTGGATCTACACCGCTGCTGGTGATAAATGATCCTTCGGTTCCATGCAGGATGTATCGCGGACCCTGCTCACGCACCAGGTAGCTTGACTTGATGATCACGTGAAAGCCGTTGTACTGAAGACGGATGTCATAAAAGTCATCTACCTTACCACCGGGGCGCTGGATACCAATTCGTGCATCTACTTCTTCCGGCATGCCGAATAAAAACAACGCCTGGTCCAGCATGTGAGAACCCAGGTTATAGAGAATACCTTTTCCGATACCCGCTTCCTCTTTCCAGGTATTTGATTCAATGTAGTTGCGGAAGCGATCGTAATGCGCTTCAAACTCCACGATCTTGCCCACCATCTTTTCATCAATCACTTTCTTCAGGGTGAGGAAGTCGCCATCCCACCGCCTGTTTTGAAAAGCAGTGAGGATTTTATTTTTACTTTTCGCAAAATCAATCAGTTCATTGGCCTCTTTCACCGTAACGGTAAATGGTTTTTCCACCACCACGTGCTTGCCTGCTTCTATTGCCTTAATAGCAAAGGGAAAGTGGGTCTCATTAGGAGTATTCACTATCACCAACTCAATGGTGGAATCCTGAATCACTTCCTCTATGGTGCGGCAAACTTTGATAGAAGGATAATGCTGATGCGCTGAATCCGTTTTTCGCTGAACCACGGTGGATAAATTGAATCCGGGATGTGCCATCAACAGCGGAGCATGAAACACTTCACCGGACATTCCGTAAGAAAGTAAAGCGGTATTAATAGTTTTTATCATCGTTTAAAACTTAAAATAATTCTTTGCGTTGTGATAGCAAATATTTTGAATCATGTTGCCCACGGCCGTGATGTCATTAGGCAATTCACCGCGGGACATATCGCCCCCGGCTAAATTACAGAGAATGCGCCTGAAATATTCGTGACGGGGGAAGGAAAGAAAACTTCGTGAGTCGGTAACCATGCCGACAAACTGAGACAGCAACCCCATGTTGGAGAGCGTGTTCATTTGTTTTTCCATGCCATCCTTCTGATCGAGGAACCACCACCCTGAACCCCACTGAATTTTTCCTGCTATAGAACCATCCGAAAAATTACCGGCCATCGTAGCAAATACTTCGTTATCGGCAGGATTGATATTATAGAGAATGGTTTTTGTCAATTGGTTAGTTTGATCGAGATGATCTAAAAAACGCGATAGGTTTGCCGCCTGCGAAAAGTCACCAATGGAATCAAAACCCGTGTCAGGTCCAAGTTGTTTCAGCAAGCGCTTGTTGTTGTTTCGAATTGAGCCAACATGAAATTGCTGAACCCATCCCCGTTGATGATAACCTTTACAAAGTTCAGTCAATACAGCTCCTTGAAAAATATGTTGCTCATTCACATCTAAGGCATTGCCCGACCGTACTTTTTTAAAAATGCCAGGCGCTTTTGATGTCATGTCTTTATCATACCACAAAGATTCCAAGCCATGGTCGGATACACGGCATCCTAATGATTGAAAAAAATCCATGCGGGTAAGCAAGGCGCTAATCAAATCATCGAACGTATTAATAGCTATCGAAGCAGCATTCGCCAGCTTTTCCAGGTAACTGTTATATACGTTTGGATCTGCAGTAGCAAATGCCTTATCCGGACGAAACGTTGGATACATGTTGAAACCTACCGAGTCTTTAGCAAACTGAGTATGATATTCCAATGAATCCGTAGGATCATCGGTGGTGCACACCACCTCTACCTTCATTTTTGAAAGAAGGGATTGCACACGAAAATTTTCCTGCTGCAATAAATTGGAACAATGCTCATAAATTTCAGATGCAGAATTTTCATCCAACGGAGTCTGAACGTCAAAGTACCGCTTCAGTTCAAGATGTGTCCAGTGATACAGCGGATTGCGCAGGGTGGCGGGTACCGTTTTTGCCCACGCCATAAATTTATCTTTTGGTGAAGCGCTGCCCGTGATAAACTTTTCTTCCACTCCATTGATGCGCATGGCGCGCCACTTGTAGTGATCACCTTCCAACCAGATTTCCGTAAGGTTGTTGAACCTGCGATTCTCCGCGATGTCCTTTGGTGAGAGGTGATTGTGATAGTCGATAATCGCGCAAGGTTGTGCATACTCATGAAAGAGTCGTGATGCCTCATCACTGTATAACAGAAAATTCTTATCCAGGAAGGTGCGCCTTTCGTTCATAGTATGACTACTTAATCTCCCTGATTTTTATACTCCTGAAGGAAACAGCATCGCCATGATCCTGCAAAAGAATCGGACCTTTCTCCACCATGCCAAAACCTTCCCACACGTTGTATTTACTGCGGGCCACCAGTGCGTAATAGATCGGTGTGCCCCGCTGATATTCAACTACTTTTCTTCCATTGTACCAGTGTTCTATTCGGTTGTCCGGATAAACTACAATGCGGCCTTCATTCCATTCCCTGGGTATATCAGAAATTTTGATGGCCGGAATCAAATCATACAACGATGACAGCGTGCGATTTCCCACCACCCCCTCCTTCGCATCGGGATGTCTTTCATTGTCTAAAATCTGGTACTCCAACCCAATGGCTGAACCCTTAGACAAATGTTTCTCGTCCACAAAATATTTCACACCGCTGTTGGCTCCTTCCTTATACTTAAAGTCGAAGGTAAGTTCAAAGGCACTGAATTTTTCATCGGTGATGATGTCTCCACCATTGGCAGATTCTGCACCACCCGATGGAACTACTGACAGTTCTCCATTTTTTATCTCCCAACCTTTTTCAGGAAACGTAGATGTATACGCACCATGCCAGCCTTTGGTCGTTTCACCATCCCACAGCAAACGAAATCCCTGTTGTTTTTCTAGCGGTGTTAAGGTGTTTGGAATCTGATTCACTACGGTGATAGTTTCTACTGGTCTTGCAACCAGGTTCTCCGTTTGAATGCGAATATTTTTCCAGTAGGTCTTTTTGCCTTCATCTTCCGGTTTGTAAACGGCATGTACCTGCAAGCCGATCAATCCTTTTAAACTTGCATTATCTACGAGATAAGCCACCGGCACATCATTCACCCAGGTGCGAATGACAGAACCGATACATTCAATTCGGTAAGTATTCCAGTCGTCCCATTTGAATGCTTTTTTTGCGGCCGGATTTAAATCCAACGGATAAAGCCATCCTCTTCGGGCTTCATCATAGATTCCACCTGACCATGCACGGTCTTTGCGATGATCCATTTCCATCTGATAACCATACACACGACCATCACCTTCTTTCTGAAGACTGCGAAACTGAATTCCTGAATTAATACCTTCATCGATTTTGATCTGCACCTCCAGAATAAAATCTCCATACTCTTTTTCTGTGGCCAGAAATGAATTGGGTGAATCCTTTACACAGGTGCCTACGATCATGCCATCGGCCACCGCATATTTTGCTTTTCCATTCACCTGCTTCCAACCCGATAAATCTTTTCCGTTAAACAGGTTTATCCATTTTTCTTTTGCCTGAAGTTCTATTGCCCACAGGGGTACAATGACACAACAGAAGATCGCAATTATTATCAATCGTTTCATACTAATCTGATTACAGTTTCATCTCCCAACCTTTTTCATATTCTCTGCTCCATAAAGCCTGCGCTGCTTTATCATCTTTAATTTTACCCGTTGCCGGATCGCAATACAAAGTATGACCTGTACGATACGCGATGTTACCCAGTTGTGGGAGCATAGTCGATGTATGCCCTTCCGCAATAGGTGAATTCAACTTTGCGAGGCCGCGAATGGAATCAACAAAGTTTGCCAGGTGTAAACTATCGAGTTTTTCGCCCATGCCCATCGTGTTGGTGGCATCGGCTTGCTGGATGTTTGTTTTCACTTCCTGCTTCAACTTGTTGCCCAACTCATAGATTTTGTAATCATCGCCACCCGGAATAACCATCGTGCCCTTTTCACCATAAAAGATAACACCACGACCGCTTCTCACTTCATCATAATCGTTGCAACTTCTTCCCTCCCACAACATGGCCGTGTTGTTGGCAAACTCATAGGTGATCGTTTGTGTATCAGGAGTTTCCCAATCATCCTTAAATGCAAAGCGACCTCCGGCTGAAACCACCTTGGTGGGATGCTCCACGCCCAAGCCCCAACGCATCATATCGATTTCATGCGTGCCGTTGTTGAGTGCTTCACCGGTTCCCCAGTTCCATAACCAGTGCCAGTTGTAATGAATAAGATTGTCTTTGTATGGCTTGCGTGGCGCAGGGCCTTGCCATAGTTCATAATCCAAATGTGCAGGAACCTGAGTCACCGTACCGATGCCCATCGATTTTCTTGCATTCGAATACCAGCCTTTGGCAAAGTAAACACGACCGATCGCACCTTCTTTCAATGCCTGCATGGCTTCGATCATACGTGGAAATGATCTGCGCTGGTTGCCCATTTGAACCAGCCGGTTGTATTTCGCTGCAGCGGCTACCAGTATTTCACCTTCTGCAGGATTGTGCGAGCAGGGCTTTTCAACATATACATGTTTGCCTGCCTTCAATGCCATGAGAGTGGCCGGTGCATGCCAATGATCAGGTGCAGCGATGGCGATGGCATCGAGTTCTTTTACTTCAAGAAGTTTCCTAACATCTTTGAACCCTTGCGGCCTCTTGCCGGTTTGCTTTTCAATTTCAGCAATGGTCCTGTTCAATACATTTTCATCCACATCGCAGATGAAGCCCACTTCCACTCCGGGTAACTGCGCAAACATTTTTGCTAAGTACAAACCGCGGCTATTAGTGCCCACAACACCGAGCACTACTTTCTCATTTTGCGAACCATTGAAACTGAATAAGGGAGAAGCAAGAAAAAGTCCGGCACCTGCCAGGGCCGACTGCTTCACAAAGTCTCTGCGCGTAGTCATAGATCTTTTATATTATTGGGCTATTAAATTGCCTACAATAATTCAATAATCATAACCTGCGGTGGAATTTTGAAAGACTTTATTAGCGTGGGATCAAGCCTAATCGCACTTGATGATCTTTCCGGAAATTAACTTACCATTGCCAACGCTTGCCTTGTAATAATAGGTGCCGCTGGCCAAATTTTGTGTTGGCACTTGCGTGTGATAGGTGCCCGGTTCTTCTTTTGATTCGTGTATGGACTTAACCGATCGTCCCAGTACATCAAAAATTTCTAGTGAAATAGCACCTGCCCTAGTCAGGGTATAGTTTATCTGAACTTGCTCACAAAATGGATTCGGAAACAGTTCAATGGAAAAATCAGCAGGATTGCTTTCAACAGCAGTGATCAACCTGGGCATATTCGCATCCATCCAACTGAGGCGGGATACTACCCAGCTTTTCAACCAATTTACTTCCGATCCAAAAGTTGGGCCCACATAATAGTTGGGCCACACATACATATTTAAAACAGGCCAACGCTGAAAATTTCTCTGCTGCGATTCAATGTTTAATACGTTGGCTACTGAATCGATGTAGGATATAATCCGGGTGGTCTCCAGTTCATTTGAACGCAAATAATCCCACCGTGCTGCTAACTTATTTCGATACGCCCCATCCTGATAGAGTCGATCCCACCAGAATGGAATGAGCCAGTTATCCTTGCTGCATAAATTATTGAAATTAGTCACCCACCCTTCCGGGTTTCCTTGTGTACAATAATTGGCGTTGCCAAAACCTAAATTAAAATCCCAAATGGGGCCCATGTGTAACTTTCCTCCATCCGAATCCTTCTTCTTATGTAAATACGTGCTGAGCCGATAACCATCAACATTTTTACTTACTTCATTCATGATGAAAAAATCAATGAACGAATCCACATCAATATATTTGGCATAACCGTTTACCGGATCATTGAAGGTTGTGCCTATCAAGGTTGACTCAAAGTTATTCATAAACTGCCGGATGTAATTTTTTTGTTGGATAACAATATCGGCAGCAGAAGGATAGTCATATTGGTAATAGATCTGCTGGCTACTACTTCTGTTTGGTGGAGTAAAGGAGGAACTCCAACCACCGTTTCCACTTCCAGATTCCTTATCAATTTTTATGATGTACCCACCTGTGAGATCATCACCGGATACCTCATCCGGATTCAACTTGGCTATGTTTACTCGATTGTTGTCCCGCTTAATTTTTTCAATCAATACATAGATGCCGAGGTATGCACCATTCATCACTACTTCACAAAAGCGCGTGCGCGGAGCATACCGACCCAAATCACGACCCAGTTTGTAAGCGAGCACATCGCGCATGAGCGACTTGTCATTATAGGGAGCAAACAGCACCCAGTCTTCTTCGGCAGGCATGCCTAACAGGGAAGAACTGATCCCATTACCTACCTCATCGCGCAACTCAATGCTATATTGCTTTTTCGGAAATAATTGAGAAGATGATCCCCGTAGTTCAATGCCGATTTTTCCATTGTAATTATTATAAGCATCGGTAAGGTTATTTCGAACTCCTACCCCATTGTATATAATGCCCATGTCAGCCATGATCTTGGGTTCATTGGGTACAGCCATACCATTTGTGTTGATCACGATGATAGGCAGGTTGGAAGAAGTAAATGTTTGCGCCCAACCAATTTGGCCACTGGCAAAAAAGATAATAATAATCAAACACCATTTCACTTCTAATCGTACACACTTCATTTTACAAAGATCGGTAAAAGACATGAAACTAAAGTAAGCTATTTATCAAACCTACAATAAAAAAATGCCCTCGTGGGAGGGCATTTTTTCATTTACCAGGCTGCCGTGATACTCATGTAGGCGGGCCTGCGTCTTTCAAGATAGAAATCAAAGTCATCGTCCCAATAATCTACTCCTGACACTTTCGCTCTTCCAAAATCAACGCGGAACATCACATCGGGTACACGGTTGCTTACAGCCCAACTTCGCCCTGTCCACACTACGAATACGTCACGATGGCAATCATAATACACGTTGTAATCCTGATAGTAAATGTATCGGGTATTGTAACGATACCCATAAGCAGGTGCCCAGGATGGACGGCCATGACGATGATGACGGTAGGCTACATAGCGATGGTGGTCATCATAAAGTTGGTAACGATAATTATCCCGTGACGGATAGTTGTGAATCCGGTTGTTGTGATGGTTACGATCATGGTCGCCATACTGTTGCTCATGACCTCTTCCACGGTCATAGTCGTTATCGTTACCTCTGCTACGATTATCTCCGGAGTTAACATCCCACTCATGACCATTACCTTTATTATAATCCTTATCATGACCCTTACCCGGATTGTTTTCCTTATTATGGCCACGGCTCGCGTTGCTATTACCATTGCCATTACCGCGACCTTTGCCTTGTGCTTGCAAGTCGGCAGTTGCTCCAGCTAACAAAATCGCCACCATCAACACACTCAGAGAGTTTTTAATTGTTTTCATAACCCTTTTGTTTTAGTTAACCATGAAAGCTTTTACTTTCTGATGATAGCGAAACAACCGCTATGCCACATTTTTAAATTCAATGATAACCTGACTCCGGTACGATTGGTAGTTATGCCAGTGATGAGTTGACCGGCAGTGTGGCTGGAAGGAATTCACTTACTAAAATTTTATTCTATTAAAAAAGTATTGCTTTGTTAGCTCTGCCACCAGTGCATACATCAATGCAATAGAAATCATAAATGCTCTCATCGGCCAGGGTAAAGGGCTAAGTCCCAGGAAATCTGCATCTGAGATAAACGATTCAATCGCTAACCAGAGAGATTACAACAACACAGAAGGCTCGTCTTGCACCACTCTTCTACGTGCACGATAGCGTACCGCAACTTTTGAACCACCCAAAATAAAAATACCGCTCACCACTGAGAGCCACATTACTGCTACCATAGGAAGTGCTGTGCCATCATGCCAGGTGCTTACCAATACCGTAATAATACCACCGATCATCATACGGAAACTGCCCAACAATGAAGCCGCACTTCCCACATGTTTTGAGAATGGTGCCAGCGCCAGGGCAGAACTATTTGGTCCAGTAAGTCCTTGCCCGAGTATAAATAAAAAAATCATGATGGTTAAGCTTACGATGTTGTACCAATCAAGCCACACGCCTGTCACCAACACTGCACCCACGATAGTTTGATAGGATAACGCATATTTCACCAACTGCTGACTGGTGAATTTCTTCAACAGGAAATGATTGAACTGTGCTGAGCCAATCATACCCGAAGCCACGAATGCAAAGATCCAACCGTACTCCCTTTCTGTAGCTTTGTATAGATTCAGAAAAACATCGGCTGATGCCGCGATGTAGGCAAATGGTGCAGACATGGCAATGCCTCCCGCCACTGTATAAATACTAAACTGCGGTTGCTTCACCACTAAAATGAAATTCCTGAGAATCGATGTAGGCTTTAGCGAAATATCCGGGTCTGCTTTTTTTCCATCTGGTAAGAAAAAATAAGTGGCCAACAAAATTAAAAGAGTTAACACAGCCAGCATGATAAATACAGAAGCCCATCCAAAGGCAACCGTAATATAACCACCCACCGTAGGAGCGATCATGGGCGAAACAGCAATTACTAAAATGATCGATGAAAATGCCTGCGCAGTTTTGCGAATCGGAAACAAATCTCGGACAAATGCCTGCGAGGCTACCATGCCCACGCAGCCACCGAGGGCCTGAAGAAAACGCATGGCGATCAGTGACTCCAACGAAGTTGAGAAGGCGCATATGATCGAACTGATGATATAAATTACCAATCCAACATATAATGGTTTCTTTCTTCCAAAGCGGTCAAGCATAGGGCCATACATAAGCTGACCTACAGCAATGCCCAATAAATAGGCGGTAAGCGATAGTTGCACCTGCGATATGCTGACTCCTAATTCATTGGCAATGGCAGGAAACCCTGGCAGATACATATCAATCGAAAACGGACTGATGGTAGAGAGTGACCCAAGAATAAGAATCAGTACTATGTAGCGCTGGCGTGTCATGAAAAGCTACAAAGATAGGGTTGGTAGTGAATCGAAATTGAATCTGTGCATTTAATTATAAATCACTTCAGCAATCGATTCCGCACTTTAATTCGCCTAAGGAGATTGGCAAAAAAAATTAAAACACTTTTATCGTAAGGACTTATTGAAATAAACCAGGAGAATGAATTACTTCTCATACTCTTCTTTGTAGTTCCCGATATGTATTTCACTATCTCTGATTTTTCTCTTGTGGAAAAAGTAATTGACCACGCCATATACAAACAGGATAAAAGAACCTGCAAACAAAATGATCTCGATCATCAGTCCATTCTCTATTAAAAGAACGTTCTTAACACTCAACCCGGCAATCAGGAAATACATGGAAGATCTCAAAAACGCCAGAAAGGTTGTCTGATTGGCAAGCACGGTTCGTTGCAATGCCAGCTTTTCCCTTAAAATCAAATCCTTATTGACACTATTTATATCATTCACCTGAATAAAATTACGATCATCAAAACAAATTTTAACTCAATAAAACTACAAATTAATTCTCCAAATGAAGTCAAAGAACAAATACTACTTTAATCACATTTTGCAGGCACCTCATTTCTGGTAGCTTTACACATACCCAACTAAAAATAACCAGTATGGAAACCATTGAAATGAATAAAGCAGAAAAGAATATTTTGATTGGCCAACTGGTCGGGAGCATTCTCGCAATCATTTCGTTTTTCGGATTTTCCTTCTACCTTCTTTCCATTATTGATTTTAGATGGGATCTTATCAAAGTTGCCGCCACGGAAAGTCCGGAAGTGTTGGTTTATATTTTTATTCCACTTTTACTTATCGTAGTATGGATCCCCAAAGT